>HF985978.1 GCA_000431015.1 Alistipes sp. CAG:514
AATGCGAAACTTGAGTCAAATATACATCAAATCCGGCATAGAATAGTTACATTATTTAGGAATATGTCCTATCTTAGCCGTTGGAAGCCGCAAAAGGAGCGGCTCGGAATGTTTGACGCTGATCGGTGAATATGTTATGGCACAGGAAATTGAAAGAAAATTTTTAGTGGATGGCGACTTCCGGTCGGAAGCGTTCAAGGCTGTCAGGATCACTCAGGGCTATCTCAGCAGCGTTCCGGAAAGAACTGTCCGCGTGAGGGTGAAGGATGACAAGGGCTACATCACCGTCAAGGGTGTCGGCGACGAGAGCGGTGTGAGCCGTTTTGAGTGGGAGAAGGAGATTCCTGTCGATGACGCAAGGGAACTTCTCAGGATCTGCGAGCCGGGAGTCATCGACAAGACCCGCTACCTTGTGGAAGTCGGGACCCACACCTTCGAGGTGGATGAGTTCTACGGTGACAACGAGGGACTTACGGTCGCCGAGGTGGAGCTCTCCGACCCAAACGAAGCCTTCGGGAAGCCTTCCTGGCTCGGCGAGGAGGTCACCGGAGACAAGCGCTACTACAACTCTTTTCTGTCCGGGCATCCCTACAGAACCTGGCGCAAGACGGAATGATGACCTAAATAACAATTGAATATGATCGAGATAGACCCAAGAATACACGACCGTTACTCGATAGAGTTGAAAGTCAGCTTTGTCACCCGTAAGAAGTTGCGGATGAACGACTTCTCTCTGGCGATGTGGTTCTTCCTACCTGGAAGCCTCGACATCAACAGGGCCACCTATCCCAAGGACATGTTCTACCAGGATGTCAAGTCGAACATCCGTCTGATAACTCCGGTCTTCCTGCTCAGGGAGATCGCCGAAGGCCCGGCTGTGCCTCTTGCCAGCATCCGCGAGGCCTTCACCCGGATGGCCTCGAACCCGACCCGCACCCTGGTCTCCGACTATGAGTACCAGATCAAGATGTTCACGGCCATCGTCAAAAGCGCCCTGCGTGACGAGCTGGCCCACATCAAGCAGAACCGCATCGGCTCGGACACGGAAGCCCTGTGCGAAGGCTTCATCACCAACGCGGGGAAGATTTGCGAGGAATATGTCAGGCTGCGTCCGATCATCAACGCTCCGACAGTCCCAGACGGTGTGATGAGGATGTACCTTTGCGGTGACGAATTTCTCTGCGACATCACGTGCAGGCATATTCTTGAACTCATCGAGTGGTTGAGGGTCAGGGAGTTGGATGAGCTGGCCGGCAAGGCGGTCGCGCTCTACCGCAGGATCGGGAAGCACATGGCGAGAATGGGCTACCCGACGATCCGGGAAGGGGACCGTCCGCACAACCGCATATTCATTCATCGCTTCAGCACCCTGAAGAAATACATCGAGAGCGACCTCTACCTCCGCGCCCCGAAGCGGCGGGACGGCGTGGTCGTGGAACAGCTCTACCTCAGCATCGCCGCCGGGATCGCGATGCTCTTCGCCACCGTCGTGAGCTTCGCCTTCCAGAGGAAGTTCGGCTCGCTGACGCTTCCGCTGTTCATCGCCCTCATCGTCAGTTACATGCTGAAAGACCGCATCAAGGAGCTGATGCGCTACTATTTCGCCCATCGTGTCGGCAGCAAGTACTTCGACAACAAGGCGAAGATCATCCACAAGGAGACCGAGCTGGGATGGCTGAAGGAAGGGGTAGACTTCATCGAGCCGGAAAAGGTTCCGTCAGACGTGATGGCCCTTCGCGACAGCTCGCACCTCACCGAAGTCGAGTCCGGCATCGTAGCCGCCGAGAAGGTCATCCTCTACCGCAAGTCCGTCCACATCGACGGGGAGAAGCTCCGGGAGAACTCTGAATATTCCTTCAGCGGCATCAATGACATCATCCGCCTGAATGTCACCAACTTCATCAAGAAGATGGACGACCCCACGATCCACTTGCGCGCCCTCGGCGACGACGGCGCCATCCAGACTGTGGAATGTGACCGTGACTACTACCTGAACCTGGTCCTCCAGTACCGCTACGACGACACCACCGAACTCAAGCGTTTCCGCATCGACCTCTCCCGCGACGGCATCCGCTCCATCGAGGAGGTCGGAGCAAGTGAAAGATGAGGAGTGTTGAATATGCTTGGAAAGTCACTTGAAAAAATACAGAGAGGGCGGCTAAAAGTGATTCTTAGCCGCCCTTTCTATTTTGCGCGATTGGTAATCGTTAAATTAATTGCCGCTTACCTAACGCCACATCATCATTACATCACCTGAGAGACCGCGACGGCGACAGCCACCGTGGCTCCGACCATCGGGTTGTTACCCATTCCGAGGAAGCCCATCATCTCAACGTGCGCAGGAACGGAAGACGAACCGGCGAACTGGGCATCCGAGTGCATACGGCCCATGGTGTCGGTCATACCATAGGAGGCAGGACCTGCGGCCATGTTGTCCGGGTGAAGTGTACGTCCGGTACCGCCACCTGATGCTACTGAGAAGTAAGGCTTGCCGGCGAGCACGCGCTCCTTCTTGTAGGTACCGGCAACCGGGTGCTGGAAACGTGTAGGGTTCGTAGAGTTACCGGTGATGGAAACATCCACGTTCTCCTTCCACATGATGGCAACGCCCTCACGGACATCGTCAGCGCCGTAGCAGCGAACGCCGCCGCGGACACCATCGGAGTACTTGGTCTCAGAGATGACCTTCACCTCACCGGTGTAGTAGTCGAACTGAGTCTGTACGTAGGTGAAGCCGTTGATACGGGAGATAATCTTGGCAGCGTCCTTTCCGAGACCGTTAAGGATGACGCGGAGAGGTTTCTGACGAACCTTGTTGGCCATCTCGGCGATCTTGATAGCGCCCTCGGCGGCGGCATAGGACTCGTGACCGGCGAGGAACGCGAAGCACTCCGTGGTCTCGCTGAGAAGACGGGCTGCGAGGTTGCCGTGTCCGAGACCTACCTTACGGTCATCAGCGACTGAACCTTTGATGCAGAATGCCTGAAGACCTTCACCAATAGCCTCGGCGGCCTCGGCAGCTGTCTTCACGCCTTTCTTGATAGCGATAGCCGCACCTACGACATAAGCCCATTTCGCGTTCTCGAAACAGATTTTCTGGGTGTCCTCGCACATCTTGTACGGGTCGATACCCTTCGCATCGCAGATAGCCTTGGCCTCGTCGATGTCTTTGATTCCATATTTGTTGAGAGTGGCATTGATCTGATCAATACGACGCTCGTAGCTTTCAAAAAGTGCCATGTTTTCTTACTCTTTACGTGGGTCAATATACTTAACTGCGTCCTTGAAGCGGCCGTAGGTTCCCTTGGCCTTCTCGATAGCCTCCGGGCCTGTAGCGCCACCCTTGAGAGCGTCCATAAGCTTGCCGAGGTTTACGAACTCGTAACCGATAACCTCGTCGTTCTCATCAAGAGCCATCTGCGTGCAATAGCCCTCGGTCATCTCAAGATAACGGCTTCCCTTTGACTTCGTGCCGAACATGGTACCTACCTGGCTGCGGAGGTTCTTTCCGAGATCCTCAAGTGAGGCACCCACAGGAAGACCGTCCTCTGAGAAGGCAGACTGGGTACGTCCATAGACAATCTGAAGGAAAAGCTCACGCATGGCGGTGTTGATCGCATCGCACACAAGGTCAGTGTTAAGAGCCTCAAGAAGGGTCTTTCCAGGGAGAATCTCAGAAGCCATGGCGGCAGAGTGAGTCATGCCTGAGCAACCGATAGTCTCGACAAGAGCCTCCTCGATGATGCCGTCCTTAACATTGAGGGTAAGCTTGCAGGCACCCTGCTGAGGAGCGCACCAACCAATACCGTGGGTAAGGCCGGAGATGTCTTTGATTTCCTTTGCATGCACCCACTTGCCCTCTTCAGGGATAGGCGCATTGGCGTGGTTAGCGCCTTTTGCAACGCAGCACATCTGCTGCACTTCTTTTGTGTAAATCATATAATAAAATTAATGAGTTTATGTTTTATTCTACAAAGTTAATGAACTTTTGGCACAAGAACTTGCATTTCGTCCACAATCCTTCAAAATTATTCAAAAAGGGTGCCGCCCCCCAAATACCATACCCTACAACAACATCGTCACCAACACCAGAATCCCAATGATCACAAGGACAACCAGCAACTCAGTCAACGAGAAAGCCCTCAAAGTCCTATCACTAAAAGCGTTACGATTCAAGGCGTCCATAATTCACTCGTTTTTACCATAAAAACATTCTAATGAGTTTTGACTTTTTCATATGGCGGAAACATATGAATGTTCCTCATTGCCGTTGTTGGAGGATAATATATTTTCCCTTTTAACGACTCAAGGTCCTCCGCACTCAAATCGTATCTGACCAGAATTTTATAGCCATTACGGATTTCTTTCCAGGAGTGACTCAACAAGGTGTCAATATGGAAAACAAACACTGACAAAGTATCAGAAGTTGTGTTAGTTTTCAACGCCTTTGAAAAAGAACTTCCACCATACAGAACTATCTGATCCTCTTTAGGGTTAGATTTAACAGAATCAACAATAGTATAGAACACGGGTATTTCTGGCAGCAGAGTATCCGGATAACAAAATCCTGTAAAAAGGTCTGCAAAAAGAGCAACAACACCATAATCAGCATTGTTTTTTAACGTCACCCAAGAATCTCCTTCAAACTCAATACATTTTGAAGCAAGTATTGGAACGAGCAGGATAATAAAAAATAAACGAGACCTCTTCATTTCTTGTAATTATAAAGGATAATAATCTTCTATTGTCGTTGAACCCTGGATTCGGATATGGAGCCGACCATTCCATACCTTAATTATCATTATCAAAATACAAACGAATAACAATAAAATCAGCCGAATGCAGTGGTGCGATATTTCTTGCAAAACGCTTTCAGCCACATCGCCATTACAACCTTCTCTGGTGGCACATCGGCTGAAAAGCCATTGCTTTATGCATCGTCTTTTTCAGCCGTGGCGTGTTCTCACCCACCTCTATGGCATAGTAACGTGAAGGCGTTTTGTAAAAGGTTATCGCTCCTTGACAGGAATCCATTGAAGTCATTTCTCGACTCTTCCATTTAAATCAAAATAAAGTTGAGCATTTTTCATCGCGCTATCCATTCCTTCAATATAATAATCTCCAATAGGACCTCTATCGCAAACTTCCTTCACCAATTCCGCATCCGACAACAGCATCTTTGTATAATCATAAATATCCTTCTCTTGATCGTTTTCGTTCGAATAATGACGACCACCTATACTAGACCATAGATAAATCTTATTTAGAGGATCCAGCCTATGAGCATACTGCATCATATTATCCGCCGCCGTTTCATCCATACCATACAACCACTCACACCAAGTCGTAATAAAACCCATAAAGAACATATATGATGGATCATTCTTAAATTTTGCACATCCTGCTTGAAAAGTTTCAACAGCAAGAGCCTCACATTCATCGTAGAACATCGGTTCACAGTCAATAGTTCCCAACGACCGCTCCTCCACTAAAATCACCTCCAAAAGGTAAACCATATTCAAATATGCATCCGGATTATCACG
>HF985979.1 GCA_000431015.1 Alistipes sp. CAG:514
TCTTCATTTTTCGTTCTCGGTACTTGTTGTACTAATCTTTCAATATTGTCAATGAACTTACCGTTCTTTCCGAAACGGGCTGCAAAGATAGCGACTTTTTCTTACTTGCCAAACTTTTTTTGATTTTTTTTCAAATTTCCACAAAAATCGGTTGAGAAAGCATTAAAGAATAAGTTGAACTAAACTTTGTGTCAGATTTATGAGGATAGATTTCTTTTGGAGGGATGAGTGTGCCGATGGCACATGACTGACGTGGAAAAGACATCTAGACTCACCCCTTCAGACAAGCAAATCAAAACAGTTTCTTAGGCATCAGTACCAGACCGTCCGTTCCGGCCCCATCCTGAAGACTAGCTCGCCGCCTTTGATGATCTCGGAGTAGTCAATGTAAGGGCTGACGAGAGGACTCCCGTTCAAGATGACGCTCTGGATGTAGCGGTTCTCATCGCTCAGACCGGAGGCCTTTATCTTAAAGGTGCCGCCGGCGACCTTCAGATCCACCTCGTCAAAGGCCGGAGCGCCGAACCAGTACCTCGTGGAGGCAGGCTCTATCTCGTAGAAACCTAAAGCGGAGAGGACATACCAGGCGGACATCTGGCCGGCGTCCTCATTGCCGCAAAGGCCGTCATCGGCGTTCTTGTAGAATCCTGAATAGATCCGGCGAGCCAGGTCAGCGGTCTTGTACGGCTCTTCTGCCATAGTATAGAAGTAAATGACGTGGTGGCTTGGCTCGTTGCCGTGGGCGTACTGGCCGATCAGGCCGGAGATGTCAGGAGAGGCATCCTCACCGTCGATCCGGGAATCCGCCGAGAAAAGCGAATCCAGTCTCGCGACGAATCCCTCGCGGGAGCCGTAGAAATCGACAAGGCCTGAATAGTCATGAGGGGCGAGCCAAGAATATTGCCAGGCATTGCCCTCGCAATAATCATTGGCGCGATGCTCCGAGGAATATGGATTGAACGGAGTCCTCCAACTGCCGTCGGAGAAACGGCCCCTGGCGAATAATGTCGTGGAATCCATGTAGTTGCGATAGGAATGACTGCGGTTGCGGAAATATTCAGCATCCTCGCTCCTGCCAAGGCGGTCAGCGGCGGCGGCCACGGCGGCGTCCGCTATGGCATATTCCATGTCATAGGCAATCGACTCAAGCATCTTGTCTGAAGGAATATACCCGTACTTCTGACGGTAGTCAAGACCGCGGGTGTTGCCCATCATCGTTGTCTTGAGAGCCTCCCAGGCCAAGTCACGGTCGAAGCCGTCGAAGCCTTTCACTACAGCGTCGGCGACGGCGATCACGCCCGGATTGCCGACCATGCAGTCGGTCTCGTTGCCGACCAGGTGCCAGACAGGAAGCCGCCCTTGCCTTTTGTAGATCTCCAGCATCGTGGCGATCATGTCGTTCTCCCTGTCGGGATGCAGAATCGTCATCAGCGGCATCTGCGCGCGATAGGTGTCCCAAAGGGAGAAGGAGGTATATTCCGTTCTCGGAGCATCCACATCGCTGAAGGTCGAAGGCATGATCATCGTGTGGTAAAGCGCTGTGTAGAAGATGGTTCTGGCATCGGTATCAGCAGTCGAGACCTTTGCCTTGGAGAGTTCGGCGTTCCAGGCCTCGCGGGCAGCCACGGCAGTCGCGTCGAAGTCCCAGCCCGGAAGTTCCGCGGACATATTCAAAGCCGCCTTCTCCTCGCTGACCGGAGAGACCGCGACCTTCACCATCACCTGCTCCCCTTCGGCGGTGCGGAAGCCGGCGCGGAAATAGTTGACTGAATATTCCTGCCCGTCAACGGCATATTCCTTGACAGCCACCTCGTCGAAGGAGTCGAAAGGCTTCGAGAATTGGGCGCGGAAGTAGATTTTCTGGTCTTTTGCCCAGCCGGTCGAGAATCGGTAACCATCTATGGTACAACTGTCCACGACGGTAAACTTTGTGTCATAGGCCTTGTCCCAGCAGCCGCCGTTCTCAAGGTCGATCACCACCGCGGAGCTGTCCGAGGCCGGGAAGGTGTAGCGGCTGAGGCCGACTCTGGTGGTGGCGGTCATTTCGGCGGAGATGCCGTAGCGGGTCAGCGGAACACTGTAGTAGCCGGGTCTCGCCACCTCCCTGGTTCTGTCGGCGTAGGACCACATCCCCGTGGCCTGCGCAGCGGCGATCGCTTCCGGAGTTGAATCCTTCGGCTCCTCCCCTCTTGAATATCTCACCGCGCCCACCACCGGCATCAACGTGATGTCGAAGAGGTCGCCGATTCCCGTTCCGCTCAGATGCGTGTGCGAGAATCCGATGACCGTGGAGTCGCTGGAATGGTACCCCGAGCACCAGTCCCACGACTGTGGAATGCTCGTTGGTCCCAGCTGCACCGCACCGAATGGCACGCTCGCCCCGACAAACACATGTCCGTGCCCGCCCGAGCCTATTCTTACATTGACATAACTGGTGAAGTCCTCCTGGCTCGTCGCCGCAGGAGAACATGCCGCCAAAATTCCAAGTGCGGCAAAGATGACTGTCCTTATGGTTTTCATCGATGATGACTTAATGTTATCGTTCCGCTAATATACCGATTCTTTTTTGTTGACACAAACACGGAGTGGCATCATCATTATTTCTTTATGGTTTATCTATTGATAATCCGATTATTATTTCGTATCTTGCTCCAAACTAACAACCAAGCACTTTATCAAAGATGAAAAGACTGCTCCTCATATTATCAGTATTGCTGGCAGGGGCATTTGCCTTGCCAGCCCAGACGATCTCCGATGAAATCACCCAGATGTTTTCGCCTAATGCCGCGGAACTTGGCAAATACGGAAAGATACCGGTGAACTATTTCAATGGTCTGCCAAATATTCAGGTTCCTTTGACAACACTCAAGGCGAAGGGGGCAGACCTGCCGATCTATCTGACATACCATGCCGGAGGGCACAAGCCGGAGCAGCACCCCGGATGGGTTGGTTTGGGTTGGACCCTGCGGGCCGGAGGGTGCATTAACAGGATAATCAACAACCGACAGGACGAGGTGTCTCACGACGAGATCTGGCAAGAAAGGACAAAACCATTGACTTACCAGAATTCAGATCTTGACACCCTGAGCTATTTTGACTATCTGGAAAAAGGAGCAGGATGGGTAGAAAATGAGAATGCCGCCAAAGCCCATTTCCGACACAACCTCAAATACGGAATATGGTGCGACATGGAACCGGACGAATTCCAGATCAACCTTGACGGAATCCAGGCATCTTTCTACATAACTGGCTATGACAGCAGGACGGGACAGTGTACCGTCAGGATCAAGTCCCGCCAACCATATGATTTCTCTGTCAAGGTATTTCTTTCCAATACAGGAGGAAATCACATCAATGATCAAATCCATGCGTTATTGTTTCAGTACATCAGTAAGATAATCGTGACTGATTCCGATGGTGTCCGCTACATCTTCGGCGGTGACGGCAATGATCTCTCATCCATAGAGTTTTCCATAAAGCCTTGCTCCACCTACCGTTACGGGATGGCATCCGCATCCACATGGAATCTCACCAGAATCGAATACCCGAACAACGAGACGATCACGTTCCGCTATCGGAAAGACGGGCGCCCGATTGTCAGGACAATCCTGAGAGAGGGACGAGGGCTCAACTACAAGATCGATGGAGACAACTATGGGAACTACCTGCTCGACTCATCGTTACCTCCAAGCAGCACCGGATCGTGGTACAACTATTACATCAACAACGACCTATACTCACAAAGAGACGACTCTCCCTACATCAAACTGATGTACCTCTCACCGTCTTATCTTAGCTCCGTAAGGTCAAAAGCAAGTGGGGATTCGGTCGTATTTCATATCTCCAGATCAATAGAGCTAAAGGATCTTGGCACAGACACAGACCCCACATACGAGGATACTGCGGAGTTGTTCCAGACAAAACCCGGTTTCCGTGACAACGATGCGTACATCGACATTGAGAACATCCTCTCCTATAACTACTATATGTGTTTGGACAGCATCTCCCAAGACCAGAAGAGAATACTGTTCACTTACGGCAACAACGCCGATGAGCGCCTGTCCCTCTCCTCCGTCAGAACTGTGGCCGGAACAGATGATGGTGGCAAGTACTCATTTGAATACAACAGTCTTAAGCTTCCCGATCATTATTGCTCGGAGAGCAGTGACAGGTGGGGGTTCAACGGGAAATCCTTCAGCGTGCCACCGGGATCATACCAGACCCTTCACGACCGCCGCGCACCCGACACAACGCTGATGAAGGCAGAGATCCTCCAGAAAATCACCTACCCAACCGGAGGCTCCACTGAATATATCTTCGAACCGCACACCTACTGCGCATCCGTCCAAAGAACAGACTCTCCACAGATCGGATTCTCTGTTGTTGACAATGCCAATGACAGCATTGCTGGCGGGTTGAGAATCAAGACGATCATTGACCGGAACGGTGACAAGACTGAAACACGCAACTTTTTCTATACTAAAAACGGCCGCTCCAGCGGAATTTTGTCCGGCACTCCGGTGTTTTTCATAAAACGAGACTACAACGGCAAAGTTGCGATAGGCGGTAATGGAAGAGGTTGGATCGGCCCACTTTTCTGGAAAGACAAAGGCACGGAGTCCACGCTGGAGTTATCCTACTGGATAGGAAGCGAAAGCTATCTGAACCAGCTCTCTACGACGGATGGCAATCACGTCACCTACAGCAATGTAACCGAGGTGTTCTCCGATGGAGGAAGGATTGAGTATGAATATTCAAATCACAGGGAAGCCCTTGACGCGTCCTTCGAAGGGGATATCTCCTGCTATTCGCCGGAGAACCCCGACTACATCCTGAGAAGGTTATATGCATCCCACTCTTTGGACAGAGGGCTGCTGCTCAGCAAGGGCTCGTTTGACCATTACGGAAGAGTTGTCGAGGAAGAGCACTATGAATAATAACAATTCCCCGAATCGGTTTACGGAGAATGTCTCCGTCTGCCAGATAGGCGCGGAGTCGTTCCCCAACCTTATTAACGGACGTGGTGACGGTCTCTCACTCTCTAAGAATTTCACATACTGCTGGACAGCGGGATCCAGGATATACACTTATTTCCCTTACTTGAAAAGCAAGGAGGTCAAGACATTCCATTACGGATCAGGGACATCTTCCCAAACCGCAATCGTTCTTGTCAACTATGGTTACGACAATCACCGCAGACTTGTGCGGACTACCACAACGGAATCCGCAGGGGGTGAACTGACAGATTCTGTAAGGTACACTGGTTCCGATGGCATACGGGACTCAGGGGTGTATGCAGAGATGACGGATGTCTCTGTGAATATGTCCGGAATCCCGATCGAAAGGATACGGTACAAAAACGGTAAGGTGATTGGAGCCGAATTGACCACCTACAGGAAAATCGCCAAAGCCGGAATTGAGAATTACGTACCTGAGGCTGAGTATGCGGCAAAGCTTGACGAGCCGGCATCATCTTTCGACACTTATGACGGTCGCAATGTCGAGAGCCAATACGGTGATCCGATTATCGAATATGTGGAGTATGACGGGATGTGCAACCCTTTGGAAGTAGTCAAGAACGGGACAGGCAGGACATCCATACTATGGGGATATGAAGGGATGCATCCTGTCGCTCTTTTCAACAACGCCACCAGACGCGCGGGGACGATAATGGTTGAAGAACCGGGACTTGTCAGCGACAATGAAGATCACCGCACGAACACAGAGCACTGGTTCTCTTACAGTTTCGAGACTTTGGAAGGCGGTGACTGCGAGGTACATTTCGATATTCCGGAGAACGTCCCTGATTTTGATTTTTGGGTTGTTCTCGACAGTTCTACTTATTATAGACCCAGAACCAGAGAATGGGTGGATGACGGATCTGGAGGGGGACATGATTCCGAGGTCTATGTGGAATTCACAAAAACGGTGTGGCTAGCGGCAGGGAAGCATAGACTTGCTGTCACGACGTTGGATCCCACCATTTATCCAATACCAGAAGAAGATGCGGAACTTGAATCAGAGGCAAATCTGGAGTATAACTATTTGGTGCGCCCTCAGACATCTATTGAAATTCCAGAAGATGCCCACTCCGCTGCAGGATGGCTTTCGATTGCCTATAGAGGTAAGCAAGAAAGAGAGGTGAATGGATTCATTGGAGACTATTACCACGAGAACTTTGAAGGTTGGCGTGGGAATCGCCAGAATGGCTTTCACAGCGAAAAGGGATATGTCGGGGAATATACAGTCAACCTTGAGGTTTCACCGGAAAGAGTATATTACGTTGATTATAGAGTCCTGATTGGAGGTCAGTGGAAGTATAAAAAATACAGATATTATGGGCCATGCCAAACAATCAATGAAGGCTCTTCGCCAATAGATGAGATCCGTGTCTATCCGGTTGACGGATCGGTTATCACCGCGACTTGGTCTCCTAATGTCGGACCGCGCGGTGTCTCCGACACAAGAGGGATGACTACATCCTATGAGTATGACGGACTGGGTAGATTGATCCTGTGTATGGACAACGATCAATCACCGACTACAGGGTACGCCTACCACTTCCGCAATGATTCTGATTCCACGAACCATATAAGGAAAACAGTCTATACCGAGAAGAACGCTGCGGCACCGAGAGTCAGCACAGACTATTTCGATGGCCTAGGGAGGTCTATCCAGACAATCATGAAGGGCGTAGGAACCAATGGCGGAGACATCTCCAATCTCTTTGAATATGACCGGAACGGACGGTTGCTCAGATCCTGGCTGAACTCTCCGGTGTACAATAATGGAGATGGTTGTGTTAATCCTGATGTCTTTAAAGAGAATGCATCCTCATTCTACGGGAACACTACCTCTGCGGAGTCACGTCCTTTCAGCGAGAATGTCTATGATGGTTCGCCACTTGACCGCGTCAAAGCAGTTTACGGTGTTGGACAGGACTGGTTCAGCGCCGGGAAATGCGCCGAAACGGAGTTTCTTACAAACTCTACGGATGTTTCAACCCTTAAATGTCTAAATCTCAAAGTGGAGGAGTATTCCGACACCTCGTTTACAGTCAAAAAGGCAGGATTCTATCCAGCCAGCTCACTGCTTGTGACAAAGAGCATGGACGAGGATGGGAACACAGCATATTCATTCACAGACTTTTCCGGAAAGACACTTCTGGAACGTCGGGTCTTAAGCTCGGACGAGACGGCTGACACGTACTATGTATATGACGACTTCGGCGACCTGAGGGCTGTGATTCCGCCTATGCTTTCCAAAGAGGTCAGCACTTCCACATCAACACATTGGACAAGCGACTCGGAACCGTTCGGCCGGTGGGCGTTCCTTTATGTCTATGACTCAAGACACCGATGCGTGGCCAAGAAGATGCCGGGAGCAGGCTGGAATCTCACACTTTACGACAAGGCCGGGAACGCCATTCTGACACAGGACGCCAGACAGCGTGAACAGAATGAATGGGCGTTCAACATTCCCGACGCTCTGGGCAGGGTTTGTCTTCAGGGTCTGTGCGAAGAATCTTCACTTTTCGGGAACGACACCGGCATCGATGTCTTCTCCGGGCCATTCCAGAATGTCGCGGTAAGAGCCTTCCGTTCACAGGGGTCTCTGGCCGCCACGAGCGCTTTCTACGGCTATTCCATTGACGGTATGGTCATTGACTCCACCACCACATTCCTCACCGTGAACTATTACGATGACCACTCGTTTGTCGGGATGTATGGTTTTCCTCAGGATCTTTTGTTTGACGAGGCTCTTGTGGATAATGGTTACGGCAACAGATGGTCATCCGCACATAATCTGCTGACCGGCTCAATGTCTGCCGTGATCACCTCTGAAGGTGTGTCCACCGGAAAATTCAGGCACACGGCTTTATTTTATGATGAGTATGGACGTGTCGTCCAGACCATCTCCCGGTACGAGGATGGAGGACGGATCAGAACGGCATCGGCGTTTGACTTCGCCGGGAACCAAACCCTCTCAAGGGAAGTTGTCTCTATGTCAGACGCGTGCGACACTGTGGAAAGGATCGACACATACGATCTGTGGGGCCGGATCAAAAGAACGACAACGAGTCTTTCGGATGGCAGCGGGCTTAACGCATCCAGCACAGTCGGCTATACGTATGACAATGTCGGAAGGCTGGTTGGAGTCACTTACGGCACTGGAGCCAATGCTGTCAACGAGTCCTTGGCCTACAACGTTAGGAGCTGGCTGACAGAAAAGCGGAGCGACGTGTTCGGAATGAGGTTGCGGTACAACACCCCAGCCCTTGGCTCCGCGCCTTGTTGGAACGGCGGGGTTTCCGAGTGGGAATGGGGGTTCGGCACCGAGGCACCGCAGGCATATTCATTCTCCTACGATGCGTTGGGCCGCCTGACGGACTCCAGAAGATTCATTGGGACATCGGGCTCCCCCACAGACTCTTTCTCAGAGCGGGATCTCTCCTATGACCTCAATGGGAACATACTGACCTTGAACCGCTTCGGAGAATCCAGCTTGCTGCCGGAGGACGCACTGACTTTCTCATACTCCGGCAACAGGATTAACTCGGTGTCGGGATCACCATCTTTCGGCTACGACTCCAACGGCAATATGACAGCGGACGGCAGGCTTGGCTTGAATCTCAGTTACAATCATCTGAACCTTGTAAGTGAAGTCGGTGACGCTTCCGGAACCCTAGCCTACTACACGTACATCTCTGACGGCACAAAGATCTCCGCCGAAAAGCCAGACGGCTCAGGAACCGTGTATAGAGGATCGCTTGTCTATTCAAAGGACGGGAACGGAAACCTCAGCCTTGACTGCGTCCTCACTGACGGAGGACGGATCGCCGCCGCGAGGGACGCTTCCGGAACCGTCACGGCCTATCACGCCCTCCACCACCTGACCGACCACTTAGGCAGCGTCCGCGCCGTCGTCGATGGCGACACCGGCTCTGTGATCGAGACGAATGATTACTATCCGTTCGGAAAGCGGATTCAAGCTACGGGGCCGGTCGCAGAGCCTGTCGAAGCGACTTCCCCGAACCGCTGGCTCTTCTCCGGCAAGGAAGACCAGTCCTTCCTGAGCGCGGGCATCTCTCTCCTCGACTTCGGTGCCAGAATGTACGACCCGACAATAGCCAGCTGGATCACCGCCGATCCGTTGTCCGAAAGTTACTACGACATTAGTCCGTATGTCTATTGCATAGGAAATCCAACAAGTATCATTGACCCTAATGGTCAGTGGATCACATTATATTATAACGGCCACGAATATCGATATCAAGACGGAAAATTCCTACAATATCAGACAGAAGGTGATAACGCAGGGTCATATATTCCTACATCTGATGTGCATGTACAATCTCTTGGGGAAGTGTTCATAGAATTATCAAAAGTCAAAACTGGCAAGTCTTTAATTGATTACTTTTCCAATGATGAGAACAATGCTTATATTAAATTTGATGAGGGAAATAATGTCATCAATCTTTCAGGTATATCCTCAACTATATATTTGAATAAAGATTTTATAGGCGAGGTGGTACCAACCGAAACCGGAATGCAACAAATGCCTTTTTGGCTTGTTGTTGGTCATGAGTTATCCCATAGGATAGATTATTTGGAACGCGGAAATGACGCATCAAAGAACTGGATAGAGACGGAAAACGTAAAGATTAAGGATACTGAAATCCAAGCCACTCATTATGAAAATTTGATGCGTGAAGAAGCTAAACTTCCATTAAGAACACACTATGCCACTATTGTGGTCGGTGATAATAAGATGCCATTTGAGCCTTCAAGGTTGATAAATAGGAAAGGCAAGAGCGTTGTATTACCTAACGTTCATTATACTCCAATAAAGAAACGAAAATGAACTATCTCAGAACATTAATAGCAGTTCTGTTTTGTGCGATGATTCTTCCTGCTAACGCGCAAGACAAGGATTGTTTTGCTGACCTTGAGAATGAATTGTCAAGCATACTGAAAAAAGACTCCAAATCATCAAGAATACTAAAGATAGGATCAAAATCGTCAAGAATACCGAGAAAAGTTGTTTGATGGAATAGGGAAAAGATTTGTAAGCAATTCAACATGATATTTGCCAATATGTGCCAGTCTGATTTCATATCAAGTGACACAATCATTGTCGTAAGAAAGTCCCAAGAGTACCTATATATAGGGGAAGACAAGGCATTCTTTGCGGTAAAATGTCTGCCGAATCAACGGCAGTATCGATTCTTAATAATCAATACTGCGAGAAAAGATACTATTATAAATAAAGATATCAATAGCTTTGACAGATTTAGTTGTATAATCAATCTTGCTTTGAAAGACAGCTCAGAATTGTTAAATAAAAATAATTTCGGGACGGTATTCACTGACGATCTGTATCTGTACTCTATTTGTATGATAATAAGAAGAAGAGACGACCTCTTTCACATAAATTATTATAGAACACTTGGCCAAGAGATCTTCTTACAGAATAAGGACGCATATCCGCAAGAGCACAGCTTTTGACGCAGGATTCACTGGTATTTATATGACAAATAGCGTG
>HF985980.1 GCA_000431015.1 Alistipes sp. CAG:514
GGAAGGAGGTATTTTGATGCGGTTGCCCTGCAAAATTTCCCGTTCCGTTGCAAAATTATGTGAAAAACGCTAATTTCGTGTCTCAGGAACGAGCGGCTCCGACGCTTCGACAAGCCCGGTGGCCGGATTCAGCAAGCGTTACAGAACAAGTTGGTAGTCTTTGAGGATTACTTATTATGGAGACACCAGAAAACATCATCCGAGACTCCTACAGGAGCATCTCCGGACCGGCTGAGGGGCTGTTCAAAGACAACGGCAGCCGCTTCATCTCATTCGCTTTTCCTGTCGAGACGGAAGATGAGGTCAAGAGTATCGTAGGCGACCTCAAGAAAAAATACCACGACGCGCGACATCATTGCTACGCCTACCGCCTGGGCTATCTCGGGGACAGGTTCAGGGCCAACGACGACGGGGAGCCTTCCTCCTCCGCCGGCAGACCCATTCTCGGACAGATCGAATCCAAGGGACTCAGCGACGTACTGGTGGTCGTGGTACGCTACTTCGGCGGGATCAAGCTCGGCGTCCCCGGGCTTATCAGGGCCTACAAGACATCCACGGCGGAGGCACTCGAAAAAGCGGGAAGCGTGGAGAAGGTCGCCGGGAAATGGTTCCAGGTCTCCTTCGGCTACGAGGCGATGAACAGCGTGATGAAGATCCTGAAAGACATGGATCTGCGGCAGCAAGGCCAGAATTTCGGCTCCGAATGCTCGCTCCGGACATGGGTGCGCCTGTCCGCGGAGAATGATTTCCGGTCAAGAATGGAGAAAGTTGAGAATTGTCACATAAACGAACTTTAAAACATAAGATTATGCCTAAGAGTCTAATTTCTATCCAGGATTTCTCCAAGGAAGAAGTCCTTCACATCCTTGAGGTCGCCAAGGAGTTCGAGGCCGACAGAGAGCAGAATTTCCTTGCCGGCAAGGTCATCGCCTGCCTGTTCTTCGAGCCATCGACAAGGACGAGGCTGTCCTTTGAGGCCGCTGTCAACAGACTCGGCGCCAGAGTGATCGGCTTCCCGGACAACCGCAACACCAGCCAAAGGAAGGGAGAGACCCTGGAGGACACGATAAAGATTGTGTCTAACTATGTGGACATGATAGTGATGAGGCATCCGCAGGCCGGAGCCGCCGACATCGCCGCCTCCGTGGCATCTGTGCCGGTCATCAACGCCGGCGACGGAGCCAACCAGCATCCTTCCCAGACCCTGCTCGACCTCTATGCGGTCCAGAAGACCCAAGGCAGACTCGACGGACTGACAGTGAATATGGTCGGAGACCTCAAGTATGGCCGCGCCGTCCATTCCCTCGTGGAGGCGCTGCGCTGGTTCGACCCGCGCTTCATATTCACATCCCCTGAGGAGCTGAACATGCCGAAGAAGTATCTTGAGATGCTTGACCATGAAGGAATTGACTACAGGCAGACGGACAGGATCGAGGACGGACTCGACGAGTGCGACATCCTCTACATGACCAGAGTCCAGCAGGAGAGGTTCCCTGACCAGGAGGAATATGACAAGGTGAAGGATGTCTACAGGCTCACGGCCTCCATGCTCGGCGGAGTGAAGCCTAACATGAAGATCATGCATCCGCTCCCGAGGGTCAACGAGATCTCTACTGACGTTGACGACACCCCGTACGCCTACTACTTCCAGCAGGCAGGAGGAGGGATGTACGTCCGGATGGCGATAATCTCCTACCTTCTCGGGTACCGGTAGCACTGATTTCCGGCATTTCGCCCGATTTTGTGCCAAAAATTGGGTAAATCCTTTTAATTTGTCTATCTTTACCGCGAAATCAGTTTTGATTTTAAACCGCTTGTTTTAATAATACTTTGAAACCATAATGGACATGAAAAAAGTACACGTTTTCAACGCCGGCCCATGCCTGCTTCCGCAGGTGGCCATCGACAATGCCATTGAGGCCCTCAAGGATTTCAAAGGCACAGGTGTCTCTGTTCTCAGCATCTCCCACCGCACAAAGGAGTGGGACGCGACCATGGACGAGTGCCGCGCACTCTGGAGAGAGCTTCTGAATATTCCCGAGACACACGAGATCGTGTTCCTCGGAGGCGGTGCGTCTTTGCAGTTCCTCTATGTGGCTATGAACTACCTTGAGAAGAAGGCGGCCTATCTTGAGACAGGTGTCTGGGCGAAGAAAGCCCTCAAGGAGGCCAAGGGAATCGGCGAGGCTTACGCTCTCGCAAGCTCGGCTGACAAGAACTACTCTTACATTCCTAAGGGATACGAGATTCCTACGGACATCGACTACTTCCACATCACCACGAACAACACCATCTACGGCACCGAGATCAAGGAGGACATCGACTGCCCTGTTCCGCTCATCGCCGATATGTCATCCGACATTATGAGCCGTCCTGTGGACGTGAGCAAGTACGATCTCATCTACGGTGGCGCCCAGAAGAACGTCGGTCCTGCCGGCGTGATCTTCGCCATCATCAGGAAGGACTCCCTCGGAAGGGTTTCAAGGTACCTCCCTGCGATGCTTGACTACCGCAACCACATCGAGAAACTCTCAATGTACAACACACCGCCGGTATTCTCCATATTCATGATGAACGAGACCTTGAAGTGGCTCAAGAGCATCGGTGGAGTTCCTGCCATCCAGAAGATCAACCAGCGGAAGGCTGACCTGCTATATTCAGAGATCGACCGCAACCCTCTGTTTGTCGGCACCGCCGCGAAGGAGGACCGCTCGCTGATGAACGTCTGCTTCGTGATGGCTCCTGGCTACGAGGCTCTTCAGGATGAGTTCCTTGCGTTCGCCAAGGAGCGCGGCATGATCGGCATCAAGGGTCACCGCTCGGTCGGAGGCTTCAGGGCTTCCCTCTACAACGCCTGCACAGTCGAGGACGTTCAGGCTCTTGTTGACTGCATGAAAGAATTTGAGGAACTTAAGAAATAGACATCATGAAAGTATTGGTCGCAACACAGAAGCCTTTCTCAGCGGCAGCCGTCGCCGGGATCAAGGAAATCGTCACCGGAGCAGGGCACGAGTTCGCCGCTCTTGAGAAGTACGCTGACGCTTCGGAGCTCATCGCAGCCGTCGCTGACGTGGACGCTCTTATCATCCGTTCCGACAAAGTCACAGCCGAAGTGCTTGACGCCGCGAAACAGTTGAAGATCGTTGTCCGTGCCGGAGCCGGTTATGACAACGTTGACCTCGCCGCGGCGACCGCGCACAACGTGGTCGTCATGAACACTCCGGGACAGAACTCCAACGCTGTCGCCGAACTTGCCATCGCCATGATGATCTATATGTCCCGCAACCAGTTCACTCCTGCCACGGGATCCGAGATCCAGGGCAAGAAGGTCGGCATCCAGGCCTTCGGCAACGTGGGTCGTCTGGTCGGCAAGAAGGCCGAGGCTCTGGGAATGAGTGTTATGGCCATCGACCCGTTCATTCCTGCGGAGAAGATTCGTGAGGCCGGAGCGGAGCCAGCCGATTCGCTTGAGCATATGTACGCATCCTGCGACTTCATCTCCGTGCATATTCCTGCCACCCCTCAGACCATCGGTTCGATCGGCTACGACCTGATCACCAAGATGCCTAAGGGAGCCTGTCTGGTGAACACCGCCCGCAAGGAGGTCATCGACGAGGCCGGACTGGAGAAGGCTCTTGAGGAAAGGACTGACCTTAAGTACATTACCGACGTAGCCCCTGACAACTACGCCGCACTGAAGGAGAAGTTCGGCGTACGCATCTTCGCCACTCCTAAGAAGATGGGCGCGCAGACCGCCGAGGCCAACATGAACGCAGGCCTTGCTGCCGCTCGCCAGATTGTGGACTTCTTCGCTACAGGCAACACCCGTTTCCAGGTCAACAAGTAATTTATGAATATTCAGATGGCGCCACTGCCTTTGCTCTGGTGCCATCTATTCCAAAAGCCGTTCAGGCTGCCTGAAAGAGATTCTTCCAGGCACATTGGAACATTCATTCAACATTTTTCCAAGAATATTATGGTAAGAGTAAAACCGTTCGCGGCGATCAGGCCGCCGAAAGATATTGTGACAGAGGTGGCAGCCCCGCCTTATGACGTGCTTAACTCCGAAGAGGCCAAGGAGATGGCCGGAGAGAAATCCCTCCTCCACATCACCAAGCCGGAGATCGACTTCAACCCTATCCTTGAGGATCACGACCCTAAGGTCTATGACGAGGCCGTGAAGAATTTCAAGGAGTGGCAGAAGAAGGGCTGGCTCAGGCGCGACCCTAAGGAGTGCTACTACGTCTATGCCCAGACCATGGAAGGCCGCACACAGTACGGACTCGTACTCTGCGCCCACACGGATGACTACGCTTCCGGCAAGATCAAGAAGCACGAGCTCACCCGCAAGGACAAGGAGGATGACAGAATGGTTCACGTACGCATCCAGAACGCCAACATCGAGCCGGTGTTCTTCGCCTACAAGGACAACCACGTTCTGAACGAGATTGTCGCCCAGACCGTCAAGAAGGCTCCGGAGTACGATTTCATCGACGAGAACAAGTTCGGCCACAAGTTCTGGGTGATTGATGACGACAAGACCATCGACCAGATCACAAGGCTGTTCCAGAACGATGTTGACGCTTTCTATGTTGCTGACGGTCACCACCGTACAGCAGCAGCCGCTCGCGTCGGAGCCGAGAAGAGGGCTCAGAACCCGAACCACACCGGAGACGAGGAGTACAACTTCTTTATGGCAGTGTGCTTCCCGGAGAGCCAGCTGAAGATCCTGGACTACAACCGTGTCGTAAAGGATCTGAACGGTCTTTCCAAGGAACAGTTCATCGCCGCTCTTGAGGAGAACTTCACGGTCCGCGAGATGGGTAAGGAAATCTACCACCCTGACCATCTGCACAACTTCTCGATGTACCTTGACGGGAAGTGGTACTCTATGGAGGCTCTTCCTGGCCGGTACGACGACAAGGATCCGATTGGAGTCCTGGATGTCACGATCCTCTCGAACCTCGTACTTGACAAAGTGCTTGGAATCAAGGATCTGCGCACGGACAAGAGAATTGATTTCGTAGGTGGTATCAGAGGCCTTGGCGAGCTGAGCCGCAGGGTTGACAGCGGTGAGATGAAGGTCGCCTTCGCGCTTTACCCTGTCTCTATGCAGCAGCTCATCGACATCGCCGACACCGGCAACATAATGCCTCCGAAGACGACGTGGTTCGAGCCGAAACTCCGTTCCGGCCTCGCCATCCACACTCTCGACTAGAATCATCACGACCTTACACGGCCTGGCCACCAGGTCAGCCTTGCGGCCCGGTCGCCGAGTCTTTCGTAGTGACCTTCAAGCCAGTACAGAAACGCACCGACACAAGGACTGAGGCGGTCACGCCAGAAGGTCGACTAATTATGAATTCAAAATCAGCGTTATCCTTCCGCCCGACCGACGGAAGGATAATTGTTTTACCGCCCCCGACAGAGCGCCTCCCATCGGAATACGATCAGTAGACTTCCGGTGGCAATGCAGACAAGCCTCGGATGTTATCCGGTAGTTGAGTAATCATTAAGAAGAGCGCCTAAGAGGCAGCACCCCGAATAGCACTTTTTACGAAACACGTTCAGCCCAAAGGGCTTTGGGGGCCAGTGGAAGCATGAGTGTGTTGAAAAAGTAGAGAGAAAAGATGAGAGTTATTCAACATATTCATTGATTGGCGGCATTCAGTCGCGTTTTTACCTGAACGTGTTTTGTAAAACTCCGGTTGCCAAGGCTACCGTGTATTTCTAACCATGCCTGAAGTTCCTAATTGTCCATTTTGTCTTTGAACAAGAACTTAGTAATCCTTAAAAAATAAGGAGACAGATGCAAGAATCCGGTATAGAGGGATTTTGTAAAGGTAAATTGCCTGAATGTGGCAAACACTCGGGCTTTGGTTTGACAACAATACGGGTGACTTATGAAAACCATTAACAAGGCGACGCTGGTTCTGGCCGGACTGTTGGCCTTCTGCGCGTCGGCGTCTGCACAGAAAAGCCATGATTTCAAGACTCACGAGATTCGTGTGGGAATCTCCCCTGTTCCTTTCTGGGCCACTTTGGGAGGATTCGAAGACCGGGAAAGGAAAGGTGTTCTGGAGGAGATCTACGGCGACAAGGAAGGCAAATCGCGCGTATTCCCGCTGCTCAGCATTTCCTACAACCACTATCTCAAAAACTGGTTCTCGCTGAACACCAGACTTTCTTACTCAGGCCGGTACAACTACATCTACACCGGAGCAGACTCTCATGTGGACCATCTTGAGATCAATCCGGTAATCAACATCATGGAGGTGGCACAATTCACCTACATGAGGAAAGAGAAAGTCAGGCTGTACTCAGGCGTAGGACTGGGCATCAGCACGCTTTACGGGTCTTTAATCCCGGCGATACAGTTCACGTTCTTCGGAGTCTCCTTCGGAAAGAAGGTCTTCGGCTTCGTGGAGACCGGAGGTGGAACAGAGTACTTCTCGGTTCACGGAGGAATTGGCTACAGGTTTTAGGCGGCGCGCGATGACTGAAAGCTCATCATCGGAACCAGCCGGAGGTAAAGAATAAGCCGCCTCGGAATTGGCTAAGATGTAATTATTTGACTACAAATTAAATTCAGAAAGCAATGAAAAGGTACATAATCCCCATCCTGCTTGGCACAATCATATTCAACGGCTGCAGGAAGGATGACAATTGGCCGACGGCTGAGGAGAGGCTGAATAACGGAGCGAAGGAGCTTTTCCGCAAGACCGTCTCCGAAGCCGTGAACGCTGTTGAGTTCTGCGAGGCATTCCAGGACTATCTCGACGCTCCTGGTGATGATAAGATCCTGGATAAGTACAAGGATATAAGGAAAACCGTCTCTAAGGTCGGCGATAATGCCTACGAAGTGTCAGGTTACGGGGGGCTGTACGGAAAGTTCAGCACAAACGGATTGTCAATGAAAGCCAAGGAAGGAATTATGGTCATGGACATCAACAAGGGTTCATTGACAGTCACTTGCGTCGAAAAGGACGAATGGGAGATCAGATCTCGAAACGGGAATTCGATCTTCGACTTCGACGAGGGCATCAACTACTTCGCTACCTACAGGAAAGCGGCCTCAGACAAGCACAAGGCCGACATTACCATCAAAGGGAAATTGACCAGCAGGAGCGGGGACACAAACGGCTACAGCGCCGAGTTCGTATCTGACGGGATCATTGAATATTTCGGCGGGAATGCCTACTCTGGAATATTCAGGATGACAACCTTCGACAACAAAGGCAGCCGGCTTGATGATTATTCCCTCAGGCTCTGACAAGGCCTGCCTCGGGCTGGAGGGCGGCCAAGGAAGTGTCCGCGCCTTGAGCATCAGGGCCGCCAAGGGAGTTTTTGTCGCACATCCTTAAGTTTATACGGAATATTTATTAATTTTGCATTGCGGCTCCTTTGCCGGCGGCAAAAAAACAAGTCGACCGTATTTTGGTGGCAGACTTATTCGGTGAAAGGTACCGCGTGAAGACTGAACACAATAAACATCAAGGATATGCACATCGCGATCGCAGGCAACATAGGCAGTGGCAAGACCACGCTGACAAAGATGCTGGCAGCCCACTACGGCTGGACTCCGAAGTTCGAATCGGTTGACTTCAACCCTTACCTTTCAGATTTTTACGCGGACATGGAGCGCTGGTCGTTCAACCTTCAGGTCTATTTCCTGAACAAAAGGTTCAAGGATGTCGTGGACATCTCAAGATGCGAGGATGTCATCATCCAGGACAGGACGATCTACGAGGATGCCCGCATTTTCGCCCCGAACCTTCACGACATGGGGCTTATGAGCACGAGGGACTTCGAGAACTACTCGGATCTTTTCGACCTCATGATGTCGCTGGTCAGCAAGCCGGATCTGCTGATCTACCTGAAATCAACGATTCCAAACCTGGTCGCGCAGATCCAGAAAAGAGGTCGGGAATATGAGAGCAGCATCCGCATCGACTATCTCACGGGCCTCAACAAGCGCTATGACGAGTGGATCTCCAAATACGACGGGCATCTTCTGGTCATCGATGTGGACAACATCAAATTCGAGAACCGTCCGGAGGATTTCCAGACAGTCACCGACAAGATCGACGCGGAACTTTTCGGACTGTTCCCGGAGGTCAGACAGATCAACGAATAATAAATCCAAATAAATATGTCAGCTACAAGACCGACAATCATCGAGTTCGTGGAGAAGTACACTCACGAATTCTCATCACACGTGTTCCTCCGCGAGAAGGTGGATGAAAAGTGGACCGAAACATCATTCGAGCAGACCCGCAAGGAAGGCTACCGCATCGCGGCCGGCCTGATGGCCATGGGACTCAACAAGGGCGAGAGGGTCTCTCTCCTTTCAGAGGGAAGGAACATGTGGATCCTTTCCGAGTTGGGAATCCTCTACGCCGGCGGCGTGAGCGTCCCGCTCTCCATCAAGCTTGAGGAAAGCAACGACCTGACTTTCAGGATCCAGCATTCCGAGTCCAGGTTCGTGATCGTTTCCGGCCAGCAACTCCCTAAGATCCGCAGGATAATCTCCCAGCTGGACTGCGTGGAGAAGGTCATCGTGCTGGACGATGTCCCTGCGGCGAACGCCAAGGAGGTCTCGATGGAATGGGTACAGGCCCTCGGCGACAGCTACCTGTTCGGCCACAAGGCCGAGTTCGAGGAACGCTACAAATCCGTACAGCCGGATGACTACGCCACGATCAGCTACACTTCCGGCACCACAGCCGACCCGAAGGGTGTTCTTCTGACCCACCGCAACTACACGGCGAACGTGGAGCAGGCTCATTCGGTGATCGGAGTGAAACCCGACTCCACGATGCTTATCATCCTGCCTCTGGACCACTGCTTCGCCCACGTGGCCGGCTTCTACACGATGATGTCCTACTGCAGCAGCATCGCCACAGTTCCTGTCGGAGCCAATCCGCTGGCGACGCTCAGGAATATTCCTATAGCGATCAAGGAGATCCGTCCGCACGTGATGCTGTCGGTTCCCGCTCTGGCGCGCAACTTCAAGAAGAACGTCGAGACCACGATCCACAAGCAGGGGCCGAAGGTCGAGAAGCTCTACAACTACGCCCTCAACCTCGCGATCTCCTACAACAAGGAGTACTACAACCGCGGCGGTTTCCTCCAGCTGTGGAAGAAGCCTCTGATGGCCTTGTTCGACAAGATCATATTCAAGAAAGTCAGAGAGGGATTCGGCGGCAGGATGGAGTTCTTCGTGGGCGGCGGCGCGCTTCTGGACATCGAGCTTCAGAGATATTTCTGCGCCATCGGCATTCCTATGTTCCAAGGCTACGGCGTGTCCGAGGCGACCCCTATCATCTCCGCCAACTCGACCGGCCATGCGATGTTCGGCTCTTCGGGCCGTGTCGTGAAGCCGCTTGACATCAAGATCTGCGACGACAACGGCAAGGAGGTTCCGCTCCGCACGAAGGGCGAGATTGTGGTGCGCGGCGAGAATGTGATGGCTGGCTACTGGAAGAACCCTCAAGGGACGGCGGAGGCTCTGCGCGACGGGTGGCTGCACACCGGTGACATGGGCTACATGTATGATTCTGAATATCTTTACGTGGTCGGCCGCTTCAAGTCTCTGCTGATCTCATCCGACGGAGAGAAATACAGCCCGGAAGGTTTCGAGGACTCGCTCACCGACGGCTCGAAGTACATCGAGCAGGTCATCCTGCACAACAACCAGGATCCTTACACGATCGTCCTGATCGTTCCGGCGAAGGATGCCCTCAAGGAATATGTCTCCTCGAAGGGTCTGGATCCAGCCTCACGCGAGGGCAAGGAGGAGATGCTGAGGAAGATTCAGGAGGAGATCGACTCTTACAAGAAGGGCGGATCTCACGGCGGAATGTTCCCGGAGAGGTGGCTTCCTGCCGCCGTGGCTGTGCTGCCTGAGCCGTTCACCGAGCAGAACGGATTGGTCAACAGCACGATGAAGATTGTCCGTGGCAAGGTCGAGAAGCACTACGCTGACCGCATCGAGTACGCCTACACCGCCGAGGGCAAGAACCTCCTCAACGAGAAGAACATCGAAAGCCTGTAGCCCCATTGCCGGTCGCCGAGTTCCCGGTCACTGAGCCTGTCGAAGTGACTGAGTCTGAAGGGAGCATCACAAGACACAATGACGCCAGCACAGGCGAAGCCTCCCTCTCAACCAGAATTTTTCACGTTACAAAAATTCTTGGGTCGAGAGGGAGGCTTCGCCTTATAGCCTTAGCACCAGCGTGAAAAGCCGTGAAATGTAACCGGATCGAAAATGCAATCGTCTGCAAAACCACAAGTTTCCAAGCCACATCATTCCAATTGCAGATATTTGACACTTCGAGTGTATTATTAGCAAAACAATTCGTATATTGAAGCCGTAAGCGCCATCGCCGCCAAGAAGCACCCAAAAACATGTGAACATGAAGCTAAGCATTCTGACCGTTATCACCCTCCTGCTTTTCGCCGGAGCGCCGGCTTTCGCCCAGATCCCTGAGCTGGAGCGACCTCAGGTGACCCCACCTTCCCCGGAAGCCGCGGAACTCACGAAATACATCACCTACCCAGTGAACCTGAGCAACGGCCTGGTACAGACGAGCATCCCGCTCTACGAGATAGTGGACGGAGACATCCGGATTCCGATAACCCTGAACTATCACGCCTCCGGCCTGAAGCCGAATATGAGGTCAGGCCACTGGCTCGGCGACGGATGGAGCCTCTCCACGGGGCCGTCCCTGTCCAGGACGATCAACGGGGTAGCCGACGAGATAAACTACAATCCGAATATGGCTCTCGGCGGCACCCTGTCATACGAACAGCTTGACGCCATCTACTCCCAGAGTGTGGACGTGGCGCTTGACGAGTTCCATTACTCGCTTCCGGGAAGCCAAGGCAGACTGTACCTCCGACGGAACACCGATGGGTCAACAACCCCCGTCACGATACCCCGTGACGACATCACCGTCATCCCCTTGGGAGGAAACAAGTCGATGACCGGATTCCGCATAACGGACAATTCCGGAATGACCTATAGTTTCGGAGGCGGAGGAAGATCCAACCACGATTATGTGATGCATAAGTTCGGAATCTCCGCCCTCGAGGTCCCCACCTCGTGGAAGATCCGGGAGATCCGCTCCGCCGCGACAGGCAAGACGGTGGCGTTCGAGTACGGCTCGAATATGACGGAGGTGTTCTGCTCCAGATACGCCGACGCCCTGATAATCCTCGATGACTTTTCCGGCCAGAATACCTACACATTCCCCCTTGTCAATGTGTCCACCTGCCAGAGCAACGACAGCAAGGTGTACCGCTATGACCAAGCAAGCGGCGGCCTCGTCGAGGCGGATATGGCGGTGGTCAAATCCCCTCAGGGCTACTCGTTCCCGATGCCCTCAAAGACGGACATCATCCAGAACAACTCCCACGTCAGGAGTATAACCTTCAGCGGAGGAAGCGTCCTTTTCAATATGAACGCCGACACGAACAAGGGTCTTGAGTCCATCGAGATCCGCGATGTGTCCGGAACCCTGGTCAGAAGGATAGTGTTCAACCAGACATATATGAGGGATTTCTTCTCGCTCAGGCTTGAGTCCGTCAGGATAGAGTCTCCAGACGGGAAGGATTCGGAGACATATTCATTCTCCTACAAGGGCGGCCTTATGCCGCGGAACACCCGGTCCATCGACAGATGGGGCTTCTACAACGGCAGGGAAAACCACACCCTTGTCCCGACGGTGACAACCGAGGCGACCGTCAACAATTTTCCACGAATCAGTGAAAGTGTGACGCTGACCATCCCCGGAGGAGACCGCACACCGAACGAGGAGGCGATGCAGACCGGCATCCTCTCCTCGGTGACCTATCCGACAGGCGGACGGACGGAGTTCACCTACGAGGCCCACCGCTACATTGACGACAACGGCGTCTCCAGAATGGCCGGAGGCCTCAGGATCAAGCAAATCCGCGACATCGAGAGCGACGGCAAGGCGTTATACCGCAATTTTCGCTACAGCACATACACCTCCACGGTCAACGGCGGAGGCATACTCAACGTCGTTCCAGCGGCATCGTCTTATCCCGCCGACACCAATGAAATCTATTACAGAGAGACAACGTGTACTGAATTTAGTGGTTCTCTCCCCAGCCCTTGGGGTACATACAAAGAAAGAGTGTGGACCGACAACTCTATGGTCAACCTGCTGTCAAGCGAGGGATCGAGCGTGAGCTACCCCTACGTCTTCGAGAGCAGGTCGAGCGACGCCGCCGGGAGGCACACCATCGGCGAGACGGTACATTCCTTCGACGTCTCCACGTCACACCCCATCAAAGCGCCGGGGACAAATCTGGTGCACGACACACAGAACGAGTGGATGTACGGTGCGAAGACCTCCGAAACCGATTATGCGACAGAAGGCGACGGATCGGCACGGATGGTCAGAAGGAAGTCCAACGGCTACATGACCGAACTGGACTACGGCACGGAGAACACGGCGATAAAGCAGACGTACGTCTACAAGAGCGGCAGGGTCTATGGTATAGAGGAGTCCCGCGTCCAGGAGCAATACAAGGAGATACGGAGCCTCACCACCACCCTGAGCCAGGGACGGCGGCTGCTGTCGTCCGTGACGGAGAAAGCCGTTGAGACCAACGGCACGCTGACCAAGACCACATCGTTCACCCACGACGCGCGCGGCAACGTGGCCACAAAGACCGAGGACGTCGGACTTCCGGGTCTGGACAGGAGAGTGACCGTCTACTCGTACCCACAGGACAAGACCGGCGGAACCTATCCGGAGATGGTGTCATCCGGAATGACGGGGATCCCCGTCGAGACGAGGGTCTACAGAAACTCCGCCGATCCCGCGAACCTCCTTACGACACTCACCACGTCATACTCCTCTCACCCCTGCGCCTCTGGCTCGTTCATCGCGCCCTCGGCCCGGTCCCTCACGATCCGCGGCGACGCCTCCAGCGAACGCAGGATCCTTCTCAATGAATATGACCGCAGGGGAAACCCGCTGGAGGTCGTGGATGCCGACGGCAGGAAGACGGCCTACCTGTGGGGCTACAACGGGTATTACCCGGTGGCGGAGGTCACGGGCATCGGATGGGACGGCGTCAAGGACAAGGTCGACACCGCCGTCCTGAACGGTGTGGACGAACGAGAGATTCGGAAACAGTTATTCAAGTTCAGGCTTAAATGTCGGCATATTCCTGAGACACTCATCTCCTCCTATCTGTACAAGCCTCTCGCAGGGCTCACCTACGTGAAAGACCCATCAGACAGGATCACCTACTATGACTACGACGGACTCGGCAGGCTCTCGCTCACCAGCGTCAGGGGCGCCTCCGGCAGAGACACCGTGTCGACATATTCCTACAGCTACGGCGCGGCCGCCGGTGGCAACCGCATCCGGGCGAGGGACTACCTGAGCGGCGACGGGACGGCCTACATCGAGACCAACACCTACCACGACAGACTCGGCAGGCCGATCGAGACGGTCCAGACAGCCGCCTCGCCGGACGGGAAGGACATAGTCACCCTGAATGAATATGACTCCTTCGGAAGGCCGTACAGCGTCTACCGTCCCGTTCCGACGCAGACATCCTCGGGGGCGTACGCCTCCTTCGCGTCCATCAACCCCGAACTCCTCAAGTTCTACAACTGGGAAGTCTACACCTTCTCCAAGACGCTCTACGAGGACTCCCCGCTTGACCGCCCCGTGGAGAAGTACGGTCCCGGCTCACTTTGGCACACGAGGGGCAAGTCCGTCCGTACCGAGTACCTTGTCAACGAGGCAACCGGTGTCCTCTCCTGCGGCCTCTACCTTGTGTCCTCCGACACCTCACTGACCCGCTCCGGAGTATTTCCGTCCGGAAGTCTGTCGGTCGTGAAGACCACCGACGAGGACGGGGATGTCACGCTGTCATTCACCGACAGGCTCGGGCGCAAGGTTCTGGAAAGGCGGCTCGACGGAGACATCCGCCTCGACACCCATTATGTCTATGATGACCTCGGCCTGACACGCTATGTCCTGACCCCTGAGGCCTCCGCAGCGATGTCCTCCGACGGGACGTTCGGCGACTCGTCCGCTCCGGTAGCCGGACTGTCCTACGTCTACAAGTATGACGGCAAGGGGAGGTGCTCCTCCAAGAGACTGCCGGGGCGCTCGCCCGTCATTTACAAGTATGACAAAGGAGACGAGCCCGTGTTTTCCCAGGACGGAAGAATGAGGGAGAGGGGCGAGTGGATGTTCTCCTTCAGGGACGCCCTCGGCAGGGAGGCCGTGAGCGGGATCTGGCCGTCATCCCGGACGCCAGACACGGACGGGGCGACCGTCATCGCCACATACACCGGAACCGCATCACTGGGCGGGTACTCGGTCAATGTCCAGACTCCGGCCATCGGCGTTCCCCTGTCCGTCAATTACTACGACGGCCACTCATTTCTGGAGAACCTCCGGCTGTCCGACACCGACAGGCTCGCGTTGTCTCCGGACACGCTGTCAGCCTACGGCGTCCCCGTCACCGGAAGCAACCGGCTCAAGGGACTACATACCGGCTCGGCCGTCCGCTCCGTCACCGATCCTGAATCCGTGACGGTCTCCGCCTTCTACTATGACCGCAGAGGCCGCCAGATCCAGAGCCACCATCTGGAGGCGCTCAGCGGGCGGCGGCACGTCCACCAGTCCCTCACGTTCACCGGCAAACCGCTGAGGACGAGGGAGACGGTAGAACTTCCTGACGGACGCGCGGACTCCCTCGTCACCTCCCGGCTCTACGACTCCCAGGAGAGGCTTGTCTCGGAGACCTCGTCCCTGAACGGCAAGTCCCAGACGGTGGCCTACAGCTACGACGGCATCGGCAGACTGACAGGCCGCTCATACAGTTCCGGTGACGGCTCACACTCATTGTCGGAGTCATTGACCTACGACATCCGAGACCAACTGACCGGACTTTCCTCGAATGTGTTCAGTATGTCGCTGAGGCGGCAGGAGCCGGTACTCGGAGCGACACCGAGGTATAACGGGAACATCTCGGAGTGGGAGTGGAGCCGCGGGGCGGGATCGGAGGCGGCGGCCTGGTCGCTGTCCTACGACGGCACCGGCCGCCTAAAAAACGCAAGGAGATTCGCGGGAGGCGCTCCCACAAACGCCCTCAGCGAGAGGAACGTCACCTATGACCTGAACGGCAACATCCTGTCGCTCACCCGGTACGGGGCGGACACGGCCGTCCCTGAGGACTCTCTGGCATATTCCTACGACGGCAATATGCTTGTCGGCGTCAGCAACTCCGGCTCGTCCGGCGGAGGGGGTACATACGCCCACGACGCCAACGGCAATCTGACACGGGACGGCCTGTCCGGCCTCGACATCGGGTACGATGACCTCAACCTGACAAGCCGCATCTCCTCCGGAGACACCACCCTCGCGGAGTACGGACATCTCGCCGACGGCACGAAGATCAGCTCGGCAGACGGTTCCGGGGACGGCCTCCAGTACAGAGGCTCCCTGGTCTACACCCAGACCGCGGGTCAGTCCGGTTCTCCGACCCTGACCCTCGACTGCGCCCTGACCTCCGCCGGCAGAATAGTCCGCGAGACCACCGACGACGGATCTGTCTCCTACAGACCCCTGATCCACCTCCGCGACCACCTCGGCAGCGTCCGCGCCGTCATCGACGGCGACACCGGCACCGTCCTCGAGGCCAACGACTACTACCCGTTCGGCAAGCGGATTCCGACACCTGTAACGGAATCCGCAGTCACTGAGCCTGTCGAAGTGACCTCCAATCCGAACCCGCATAGTGCCGCTTCGACAGGCTCAGCGACCTCCCAAAACCGCTGGCACTTCTCCGGCAAGGAGTCCCAGTCCTTCCTCTCCGCCTCCATCCCGCTCCTCGACTTCGGAGCAAGGATGTACGACCCGATCACCGCTCGCTGGACCGCGCAGGACCCACTCGCGGAGAAGTACTACGCCGTCAGTCCGTATGCCTACTGTTCGGCAAATCCGGTCAACATAGTGGATCCTGACGGATTGGCGTGGAAGCCGCTCTATTATAACGGCGAGTACGTAGGATATGAATGGATCAGCAATGACGACGCTTATGAGAACGGACATCTGAAAGACGGATACTACGAGCAGGCGATATTCTTCACGGCTACAGGAACGCAAGGATCGTTCGACAAGGATTCCAAATATAATATCGGAACATCAACAGCCTTTGTATATCTTGCCGACGGCTCCATTATGGCATACAACGCAAGCACCTATCCCGCAGACCTCGACAAGTTCCCGACTGTACCGGAGGGCCTTTATGAGGCAAAGGTCGGGAAACACAAGGGATCTTATGATGCACTTAGGCTCTCTGAAATCGGGACCGAGAATTTCTATGCCAACAGGATCGACTTGGACAATGAGAATCCAGCCTTTAGTGACGGGCGGACATACGCCCAAGGAATCAACATTCACAAAGCGGGATCGAAAGACCTAACAGGACAGGCAAAAAATGGAAGTTACATTTCTCAAGGATGCCTGCTAATCTCACGTACGGAATGGAACTCATTCATCGGACACTTCGCCAACAAGTCCCAGCGCAACAACATTGTCAGTGTCTCGGTGTCCAGAAGCGTCAGTACCCCAGTAAGATACCTTCTCCCGCCACCCATTCACATATCCATAAAAAGATGACAAAGAAAGTATTAACATATTATACAATGAAACGATTGACGATAATTCTTGGCATTCTGCTTGCCGCGCTGGGATGCGCAGATAATAAGAAAGGCGACCCGGCGACGCTTAACGATGGATCATCTAAAAGAATGACAGAGCTGGACTCTCTTTCCATAATCTCCATCATAAAGGACACGACCGTCTGGCCGGGCTTCAACCTGATCAACCGACAAGGGTCAAGAGTGGGAGTGTGGAAAGAAACGGATAATTCAACTTATACAGAACTCGAGTACTTTAAAGGAGGAAAAGAGACGATTCAAAAAATATATTCTCGAAAGACTGGTTCATTAGAGATATTTGTCCACGACATTGAAGATAATTTTGGCGACATCTATTATTCTTTTGATTTTAAGTCTATAGTAGTGCAATGCTCGAATTTCCGGCTAAATAATCGTGAGTTTATTGGAAGGATGCCTAACCGTAATCGCTATAAGTACCGTTGCATAATAATAGGCTTTTTCTCTAACGGGGCGGTTTCTTCAATAGGCGATATGGAATATTATGAGAGTCCGATGTGCGACGGAGAAGATCTCTGGATGCGTTACTTCAAAGAAGACGGCACTGAATCAGATGTCGATTTATATGATTATAAAAAAAGGAGAGGTCGGGACTTAAACAATCTGGACTCCTGCGGCCGCCGTCAGGGGCTGTGGCTGGAGGATGACGGCTACAGGGAGGTCTACTACAAGGACGGTGTCGTGGACGGAATATTCCGCTCATACTCTCGAAAGACAGGCACGCTCCTCTCGATCGGATGGTACTGCAAGGGGATGCTTTCCGGACGCTGGTTCTATTTTGACGAGCAGGGCAAGCTGCTCAGAATCGATGACCATCCCGACCTTGAAGGAAGTCCCGGCTGGCTGGCCGACTCATATCTCTCAAAATAAAAAACGTCAGGACAATTTGACGTTAACGTTAGATTATTAGCCCAGATTAATGAAATATATAATATTGACTTTCACTCACGGCAGCGTCCGCGCCGTCGTCGACGGCGACACCGGCACCGTCATCGAGGCCAGCGACTATTACCCGTTCAGCAAACGGATCCCGTCACCGGCCGCCGAGTCGGCAGCAGTCTTTGGGTCAGTATCGGTCACTAAGCCTGCCGGAGTGACCGCCGACCCGAACCCGCATAGTGTCGCTTCTACAAGCTCAGTGACCGTAGTAACCGCGACGACCGCTATCCGATTGCGCTCCAGAGCGACCTTGAAGTCAACCTTTCGGGACTTCAGGAGACTGCTGAGGCTTATTTCCAGCGGCATTACAAGGATGAAGCCGGTCACCGGATCTTTTGAAAGACGTTACGCTGTATGAGTACATTATATTCACGTTTTGCTACATTGGCCGCATTGGCATTTGCGGTTTCCTCCTTGTTTGTCGGCTGCGGTGGCTCCGGAGGCGATCAGAAAGACGAACCGGATGAGCCTTCTGTGGACGAAGTGGCGTTCGCACGTGGTGCTGATGTCAGCTGGGCTTCGGAAATGGAGTATGACATGACCCACAATCCTTCCCGGATAGGCGGAACGGCTTTCAAGGACTCCAAGGGCAATGCCGGGCTTTATCCGGTGCTTAAGGCCTCCGGGATCAACGCCATACGTCTTCGCGTCTGGGTGAGGCCGGAGGATCCGAACGGATGGAGCGGCAAGGAAGATGTCGTCAGGATGGCGAAACGGGCCGCCGAGGCAGGGATGGCGGTCATGATTGACTTCCACTATAGTGATTTCTTCGCTGATCCGAGCCGTCAGAATACTCCTTCCGAGTGGTCCGGTCTGGATCTGAATGGTCTTTGCGCCAAGGTCGCTGAGCACACCAGGAATGTTCTGACTGCGTTGAAGTCCGCGGGTGTGACTCCGCTCTGGGTACAGGTCGGCAACGAGACCCGACCGGGTATGCTTTGGGAAACCGGACGGCTTTACAACGACAAAGGCGAGATCTCCGGAGGATGGTCCAACTATGCCGCCCTGTCAAACGCAGGCTACGATGCCGTCAAGTCGGTTTTTCCTGCCGCCAAGGTGATCATCCACATCGACAACGCCTACCAGAACAACACCTGGTTCTTTGACAAGCTCAAAGCCGCTGGCGGCAAGTTCGACATGATCGGCCTTTCGCACTACCCTATGACCAATCCTAGCATGACTTGGAAGGCGATGAATTCCTCCGCCATCCTGAACATCAAGTCATTGGCCGCCAAGTACGGCTGCCGGGTGATGGTCTGCGAGGTAGGTGTGAAAAACACAGCATCTGACCTTGCTGCCTCTACACTGTGCATGACCGAGTTTATGAATTCCGTGAAATCCTTGTCCGTCTGTGCCGGAGTGTTCTACTGGGAGCCTCAGGTTGACGGCAAATGGAGACCATCCATCTATGAGAGGCCGGACCGCGACTGGGGAGCCTATAATATGGGAGCCTTCTCCTCCGACGGCTCCGCTATCACTCCGACCGCCATTCTATCAGCTTTCGGAGAATGAGGTGTGAAGGTGAGTCCGGTCACTTAGGCAAGCTCAGTGACCGGGAAAAGGGTTTGTGACCAAAGTGACCAAAGTGACCAAAGTGACCAAGGAGGGGGGCAATGTGTCTGACTACTTCTCCAACGGGAAAAGGCCGTAGAGCTCGGCATCTATCCTGTCGGTGATGGAGGCGAAGTCCTCAGGGCGGTTCTCGAAGTCGAGATCATCGGTTTCGATGGTCAGAACCTTGCCGTCATATTCATTGATCCACTTGTCGTAACGGTCGTTCAGGCCGCTGAGATATTCAAGGCTCATGGTCTGCTCGTAGTCGCGGCCACGTTTCTGGATCTGCGCCACGAGGTGAGGCACCGATGATTTGAGGTAGATCAGCAGGTCGGGCTTTCGGACGGTGGCGGCCATCACATTGAAGAGATCCATATAGGTCTCGTAGTCACGTTTGCTGAGGTTGCCCATCGCATAGTTGTTGGCCACGAAGATGTGGACTCCCTCGAAGAGCGTCCTGTCCTGGATGATGACCTCCCGGCTCCGCGCGATCTCCAGCACGTCCTTGAATCTCTGGGCAAGGAAGTAAGTCTCAAGATTGTACGACCAGCGGGGGATGTCCTTGTAGTAGTCCTCAAGATAAGGGTTATAGGTCACCGACTCGTACTTCGGTGTCCATCCGTAATGGGCGGAGAGCATCCTCGTCAGGGTGGTCTTGCCGCTGCCTATGTTGCCTGCTATTCCTATGTGCATCGTAATATGTTCTTTTATGTTTTTTCAGTCGCTTCGACAGGCTCAGCGACCGATGGAGTCTATCTCTATACCGTCTCCGTCCCAGTCAATGTCCTCCTCCGGCTCGTTGAACGGCTGGAGAAACGGGTTCTGCGTCCTCTCATTGGCGATGGTGGTGCGATGCCCGTGTCCCGGAAGCACATCCACATCTCCCGGCAAGCCCATCAACTTGTCCATGACGCTGATGATCTCCCTGTCATAATCCCCTCCAAGATGGTCTGTACGGCCTATCGCTCCGGCAAAGAGAGTGTCACCGCTGAGCAGAACCTTGTCCGCCTCACCATAGTAGCAGACGCATCCCGGCGTGTGACCCGGCGTGGTGATCACCTTGAACGGCGCGCCCTGAAGCGTGTCCAGCACCTCGCCGTCACTGATGTCAACTGTCTGGATCTGAGATGAGTCCGGAGCCAGCAGCCCGAAATCCCTCACCGCGGCCTGGTTGTTGTCCAGCACGATCTTGTCATCCGGCGACATCAGAACCGGCACTGAATATTCCCCCACAACCTTCAGCACTCCGTGAACATGGTCAAAATGCCCGTGTGTCAGCCACACCGCCTTAGGAGTCAACCCCTCTGCCGCGATAAATTCCCGAAGCCTGGCGAACTCCTCCGGCCAGTAGCACCCCGGATCCACAATCACACAATTCCCAACCGCATCCCAAAGCAAGTAGCAATTCTCACGGAAAGAATTGAATATAAATGTCTTGATGTTTAGTTGATGATCCTGACTCATTGAATGTCTTGTTTACTCTTGACTACAAATTTACTGAATATTCGTTAAATTTGCGGAATAAAGAGGAAATGATGAGCAAGAAAGAATATATCGAGATCAGGGGGGCGGAGGCACATAACCTCAGGGGGGTGAATGTGGACATCCCGAGGGGGGAGTTTGTGGTGGTGACGGGGCTTAGCGGAAGCGGGAAGTCCTCGCTGGCGTTCGACACAATCTACGCCGAGGGGCAGAGACGGTACATGGACACACTCTCCACCTACGCCAAACACTTTATGGGAGTGCTGGAAAAACCTGAGGTCGAGAGCATCACGGGGCTGAGTCCGATCATCGCGATCGAGCAGAAGACCACCGGAAACAACCCCCGCTCGACCGTGGGGACCATCACGGAGATATTCGATTTCCTCCGGCTCCTCTACGCGAGGGCTTCGAGGGCATATTCACCGGTCACCGGGAAGGAGATGACCCGCTACACCGACGCTCAGATCATCGACTTGATAATGAATGAGTACAGGGGGAAGAAGTGCTACCTTCTCGCCCCGCTGGTGGTGGGTCGCAAGGGACACTACCGCGAGCTGTTCGACCAGATGCGCAAGCGTGGCTACACCGACATCAGGGTGGACGGGAAGATCCTTCCGCTGAACGAGGTCGATGCCCTGGACCGCTACAAAAGCCATTTCATCGAGCTGGTCGTCGATAAGCTGAAGCCGTCGGAAGGCGACGGGAAGCGCGTGCGGGACTCCGTGGCCGCAGCCCTTGGCATCGGCAAAGGCTCGGTGGCCCTGCTGGAGTCCGGAGCGGACAAGCCGAGGCATTTCTCCAAGCATCTGGTCGATCCAGATTCGGGAATATCCCTCCAGGAACCCGCGCCACACTCTTTCTCTTTTAACTCCCCGGAAGGCTACTGCCCTCACTGCAAAGGACTTGGAATGATTGTGGACGTAAACATGGACACGATCATCCCGGACCGTTCCGTCTCGATAGCGGACGGCGGAATCGTTCCGCTTGGAAAGATGCGGGAGACCAAGAAATACGATGTGATCCGCTCGATAGCGCGCAAGTACAACTTTTCCCTCTACGATCCGATCGACACGATCCCCGACGAGGCCATTTCACACATCATCTTCGGGAGCGACGAGCTGTTCCGCGTCGGCGAAGGAGGGCTGTCCGAGATGGTGACGTTCGACGGAATCGTGGACGACATCGACGAGAAGATCGTCTGCCCGGTCTGCCACGGAACCCGCCTCAACGAGAATGCCCTGTGCTTCAGGATTGACGGGAAGACCATCGCCGAGGTGGCCGCGATGGAGATGACCGAGCTGAAGGAATGGTTCCTGTCGCTGCCTGGCAAACTGAACACCAGGGAGAACAACATCGCCCGGGACATCCTCAAGGAGTTGGGCGAGAGAGTCCAGTTCATGCTGGACGTAGGCCTTGACTATCTGTCACTTGACCGTCCCACGGCCTCGCTTTCCGGAGGCGAGGGGCAGCGGATCCGGCTCGCCACGCAGATCGGCTCGAAGCTCGTCAACGTGCTGTACATCCTCGACGAGCCGTCCATCGGGCTGCACCAGAGGGACAACCGGAAGCTGATAGACTCGCTGAAAGAGTTGCGCGACGAGGGTAACTCGGTGATGGTCGTGGAACACGACTACGAGACCATGATGAACGCCGACTGGCTGGTGGATGTCGGCCCGGGCGCGGGCGAGAAAGGTGGAAGAATATGCCTGAACGCCCCTCTGAAAGCTCTGCTGGAATATTCATCGGACAGCGGCAGGGTTCCGGCCTCGCTGGACAAGGAGACCGCCGGCCACTGCATATTCGGAAAGTCAAAGACACTGGATTACCTTCAGGGGAAGGATGCCATCCCGGTTCCGCACACCCGCCGCGCCGGAAATGGTAAGTTCCTCAGCATCAAGGGTGCCCGCGGCAACAATCTGAAGAACGTCTCCGTGGATTTCCCGCTGGGATGCTTCATCGGGATCAGCGGAGTGAGCGGCAGCGGCAAGTCCACACTAATCAACGAAACCCTGATGCCGATTCTGAAGAACAAGCTCTACAGGGCGAAACTCCGCCCTCTTGCCTACGACTCGATCGAGGGCGTGGAGAACATCGACAAGCTCATCGAGATCGACCAAAGCCCGATCGGACGTTCGCCGAGATCGAATCCGGCCACATTCACGGGTGTGTTCAACGACATCCGCAACCTGTTCGCCGACACTCCGGACGCCAAGGTGCGGGGATTCAAGGCCGGCAGGTTCTCCTTCAATGTGGCCGGTGGCCGCTGCGAGGCATGCAAGGGAGCCGGAATCAAGGTCATAGAGATGAACTTCCTGCCGTCCGTGAACGTGGTCTGCGACGAATGCAGGGGCAAGAGGTACAAGGAGGACACCCTGGCCGTGCACTACAAGGGCAAGAACATCAATGATGTGCTGGAGATGCCGATCAGCGAGGCCTACGAGTTCTTCAGGCCGATTCCCGCCATCGCCCAGAAACTGAAGGCATTGGTGGATGTGGGTCTTGGTTATGTCCATCTCGGCCAATCCGCCGTGACGCTTTCCGGCGGCGAGAGCCAAAGGATGAAACTGGCTGCGGAGCTGTTCAGAAAAGCCACCGGCAACACCCTCTACATCCTCGACGAGCCGACGACCGGCCTTCATTTCGAGGACATCAAGGTACTCCTCAACGTCCTGCAGCAACTTGTGGATCAAGGCAACACGGTGATCATCATCGAGCATAACCTCGATGTCCTCAAAAGCGTGGACTACCTCTTCGACCTAGGCCCCGACGGAGGCCGCCGCGGAGGCCTGATCGTCGCCCAAGGCACTCCCGAAGCCCTCGCCCGGAACGCCTCCTCCGTCACCGGCCCCTTCCTCGGATAGAAAAAGTGTAGATTCGCATTGCGAAATTCATAGAAAAAGTGTAGATTTGTATGGCAATATTTAATAGAAAAGTGTCAAAACCATGCTACACAGAAAGATAGAGGGTTACTTGGAGGGGCATCTAAAGTCCGAGACCGACCGGATTCTGATTCTGGAAGGTGCCAGACAAGTGGGCAAATCGTTCATAATACGCAAAGTAGGAGAACGATTGTACAAGAACTTCATCGAGATCAATTTCGTGAAAGATGACGAGGGTACTCAGTTGTTCAAGGAGATCAGAACCACTGAGGAATTCTACTTTATTTTGAGTTCTGTCCACGGCAAGAATCTTGACTCCTATAAGAATACGCTTGTCTTTCTTGATGAAATCCAGCACTATCCACAGTATCTTACCCTGCTGAAATTTTTCCGGGAAGATCACCGGTTCCGTTTCATAGCGAGTGGCAGCCTATTAGGGCTTACTTTACGGGAAACAACTTCCATTCCCGTCGGCAGCATCATCAGAAAATCAATGTATCAACTTGATTTCGAAGAGTTTTTACTCGCGAACAACTTTGGTTTTGACACGTTGGAGACACTCAGGCAAAAGATGGAGAAAGGTGAAAGCATAGACGTGGCTATGCATAATTACATCATTGGCCAATTCCGGCGCTATCTTCTTGTCGGAGGTATGCCGGACGCCGTGAATGAATATCTCGCCTCACACAACATCGTAAAAGTCAGAGAAGTACAGGAAAGCATAAAGTCTCTCTACGAAGTCGATGCGACAAAATACGAGGAAGACAACAATAAATCACTTCTTATAAGGCGTGTTTATAATATGATTCCGTCCCAGATGGAGAACAAGAAAAAAAGGATTGTGGCAAAAGACATACGGAACAAGGTTGGAGACAGGTTCGACAACTACCGGGAGGAATTCGAGTACTTGACATATTCAGGAATCGCACTTAACGTCAACTCCATCTCGAACCCCAAGTACCCTCTGTCCGAGTCCGTCCACAAGAATCTTCTCAAACTCTATCTGAACGATGTCGGATTACTTACGGCACAACTATACAGAAACAATGTCCGCCCGGTTCTTTCGGATGAGGAGGGGGTGAACCTTGGTTCCGTCTATGAAAGTGTCATCGCCCAGGAACTGAAGGCGCACGGACACAATCTTTTCTATTATGACAACAAGCAGAAAGGAGAGGTCGATTTCTTGATTGATGACTATAAAAGCACAAGCGTTCTGCCGATCGAGGTCAAATCCGGTAAGAATTACACCATCCACAGCGCCATCGACAACCTGCTAAGTATATCTGACTACAACATCAAATCAGGCCTCATCCTGTCAAACTCCCGGGAGATACGTACTTCCGGAAAGATAACATATATGCCCGTCTATTACATTATGTTCATCAATGCCGATCAGGTTGATGAAAGTGAGATCTACTTTTAATGCAACCGTGGTTACTGTAACGGCGGTTACAAAAACAAGAAGCACTCTCCTACTATCCGAAACAAGCAGCAGGAGGGTGCTTCAGCATATTCATTTACAAGAGCTTGCGCTCCACGGCAGCTATCGTTCCCAGGCGAGGGCGGAGGCGCCGAGGATGGCGGCGTCGGACTCCTTGAGCTGGGAGTAGACCAGCTTGACCTTGTTCTTCCAGAGAGAGAGGACGTTGTCGTTCATCGAACGGAAGATCGGCTCGGTGAGGAACTCCTTGCTTCTGGCCAGTCCGCCGAAGAGGACGATGGCCTCGGGAGCGGAGAACGCGATGAAGTCGGCGAAGGCCTCTCCGAGGAGTGTGCCGGTATATTCAAAGATCCTGATGGCAAGGGCATCGCCTTCCTTGGCGGCCTCGTAGACATCCTTCGAGGTGATGGTGTCAAGGCTGCGGAGGGACGACGGCTGATCGCTCATGTCGAGCCACTCGCGGGCGGTTCTGGCGACTCCGATCGCCGAGCAGTAGGTCTCAAGGCAACCGGTCCTGCCGCAGTTGCAGCGGCGGCCGTTGTGGCGGACGATGGTGGTGTGGCCCAGCTCGCCGGCAAACCCGTCGTGGCCATAGACCACCTCGCCATTGATGACGATTCCGCTGCCGACACCGGTCCCGAGGGTGATCATGATGAAATTCTTCATTCCCCTCGCCACTCCGTAGGTCATCTCGCCCATCGCTGCCGCGTTGGCGTCGTTGGTGAGGGTGACAGGGATTCCGCCCATCGCCTCTGAAAGCATCTTGGCGAAAGGAATCGCACCTGAGCGTCCCCAGGAAAGGTTCACGGCGTTCTCCACCTCGCCGGTGTAGTAGTTGGCGTTAGGAGCGCCGACACCGATCCCCCGGATCTGCCCCTCGGCGTTGGCATCAGCGATGATCTTCTTCAACGCGGCTGAAAGTTCCCCGATGTAAGGTTCTACATCCGTGTAGGAGTCCGAGCGGATGACTGTCTGTGCCAGCACGGTACCGCGCGCGTCCACTACTCCGCATTTGGTGGTCTGTCCACCAACGTCTATTCCTATTACAAGATTCTGTTCCATAATGTTTGGCTATGAGAAGTTCCGGCGGAGAACCCCGCCGGAACGGGATTTCAAATTAAGCTGTTTTCTTTACCTTGGATCCGAACAGGGCGTACCAGAGGATGTAGGCGACACCGATGATGACAACGATGTAGCTCATCAGGTAGTTGGTTGCGTCAGCGACGGCACCCTGGATGAGAGGGAGGATACCTCCACCGCAAACCATCACCATGAAGAGGCCGGAAGCGATTGAAGTGTACTTGCCAAGTCCCTCGACGGCAAGGTTGAAGATCGCTCCCCACATCACCGAGGTGCAGAGTCCGCAGAGGATGAAGAACATCACTCCGATCGGAATCTCGGCGAGGGAGAATGAGAGGTTCGAGGTGATGGCCGGGAACTTCACGGTCGCGGTGTCACCAAGGATCATACCCAGTACGAGGAATATGATGGCTACCGTGCCGACAAAGCTGACCATAGCGCGGCTGGAGACCTTTCCGCCGACGGAAGCGCCTACCAGACGGCCACAGAGCATAAGGAACCAGTACATGCCGACAATCGTTCCGGCGACAGCGGCGCTGATGCCGATCTCGGCGGATGTCATGTAGAGGTTCACGAAGTTAGGAATACCCACCTCGACACCCACATAGACGAATATGGCGATGATACCAAGCACGAAATGCTTGAAGGAGAGGGCTCCCTTGACGCTCTCGCCGATGGTGAGCTGCTGCGTCTTTCCGGAAGCTGCCGCCGCCTCAAGCTCAGGCTCAGGAATATGCGAGGCCGCGATGATGATGAACGCCAGAGCGAAGATGCCCATCGCGATGAAAAGCGCCGGATTGGCGTCGGCGATCTGCGTGTCCTTCGTAACGTCACCGATGAGATAGCCCACGAGCACAGGCACGATGGTCGCGCTCAAGGAGTTGCAGGAACCGCCCCACTGGATGAGCTGGTTACCCTTGTTGCCGCCGCCACCGAGGGTGTTGAGCATAGGGTTCACAACCGTGTTGAGCATACACATCGAGAATCCGGAGATGAACGCGCCGAGGATGTAGACCGCGAAGCTGCCGACAATTCCTGAAAGGAATGTCACACCTACTCCGACGAATCCCACCGTCACGGCGGCGAGGGCTGTGAACTTGTAACCCTTCTTGGACAGGATCATACCGGCCGGCAGACCCATGAACGCATAGGCGATGAAATTGGCCGCGTTACCCAGCTGGGACATGAAGTTCGAGGCGGCGAACTGCTGCTTTACAATGACTCCGAACGGATTCTGGAATCCCGTCACGAATGAGATCATCGCAAACAGGAAGAACATTATCACAATAGCGAGAATGTTACCTTGTTGTTTCTTTTCCATTTGTAAGATGTTTTATGTTACCAAAAATAATTTCGTGGCATATCGCACAAAATTAGCAAATTAATTTCAATTTTGACCGAATGGCTTTAAAATTCAACCGCAGAAGACATCCTTTGTAGGAATATTATTAACTTTGAGAAATGAAAACTCATGAATATGAAAAAGATAATCGACGTTAACGCTCATCTGCACACTCCTTACTCGTTCAGCGCCTTCACTGACGTGAGACAGGCTCTCGACATGGCCGCGGCGGAAGATGTCCGCATCGTGGGAATCAATGACTTCTACAGCATGGACGGCTACAGGGAGTGGAACGATGAATGCGCTACAAGGCACCTTTACCCGATGTTCAACATCGAGTTCATCTCCCTCAACAGCGAGGATCAGGCGGCGGGACTCAGGGTCAACGACCCGAACAACCCGGGACGCACCTACCTCAGCGGCAAGGGACTGGCCTACCCGGTGATCCTCAGCGGGAAAGAGGCTCAGATGCTCGCCGATGTCAGGGCCGAGTCCAACGCGCAGGTCGAAAGGATGTGCGCCAAGCTGAACGCCCATCTGGACGCGGTAAAGGCCGGATTCAGCATAGATTTCAAACAGGTTGTCAAGGATCTGACCAGAGGCTCCGTCAGGGAGCGTCACCTCGCGAAGGCGCTGAGGATGGCGGTGGACGCGGCTGCCGGAAACGCCGGGGACAGGCTAGCCCTCTATGAAAGGATATTCGGAGGCCAGCCTCTTAAATCCGCCATTGAGAACGATGCGGCTGTCGAGAACGAGATCAGAAGCAAGCTCCTCAAATCCGGAGGCGCGGCCTTCGTGCCGGAGGATCCAAAGGCGTTCCTGCCTATGGAGACTGTCTGCCGGATCATCGAGGCGGCGGGCGGAATCCCGACCTATCCGTTCCTTGCGGATGACGCCAAGGGCAATTTCACCGACTTCGAGGGCGACCTCCAGAAGGCGGCTGACACACTGAAAAAGAGAGGGTTCAAGTCGGTGGAGTTCATCACGACCCGCAACACCACGGCTGTCCTTGAGAAGTACACGGACTACCTTCAGGACGAGGGGTTCATCGTCACATTCGGTTCGGAGCACAACACTCCTGCGCTGGAGCCGATCCGCCTGCGCACCCGCGACAACGCCGAAGGCCTGAGCGAGAAGCTGCGCCTGACCAACTACCGCGGAGCCTGCGCCGTGGCCGCCCACCAGGCGGGCCTTGACTCCGTCGAGGCCGGAGACGAACTGCTCCAGAAGACGGTTTTCGGGATTTAGAAAGAATATACTTGGAACATAATCAACATAAATAACACGAACATGAGACAAATTGAAGATCTTATCGCGATTTCACGGAAATTCGGGCAGGACTCCCGCTTTGTGATCGCCGGAGGCGGCAACACCTCCTACAAGGATGAGAACAGACTTTGGGTGAAGGCCAGCGGCCACGCCCTTGCCACAATAACAGAGGACGGATTCGCCGTCCTCGACAGAACCCTTCTGAACGAGATGGGAGAGAAGGCCTACAATGAGGACACGGCGATCCGCGAGGAGCAGGTCAAGAACGACCTCGCCGTAGCCTGCGTCACAAAGGACAGAAGGCCGTCGGTGGAGACTTCCCTGCACAACTGCATGGGATTCGCGTTCGTGGTGCACCTCCACCCTACCCTGGTCAACGGCCTGATGTGCTCGGCGAACGCCGAGGCCGTCTGCGGGGAGATCTTCCCGGAGGCGCTTTACATTGAATATACCGATCCGGGCTACACCCTTTTCAAGAAGGTCTACGACCGTATCAACGCCTACAAGGCCGCGAACGGAAAGGAGCCTCAGGTGATCTTCCTTCAGAACCACGGAATATTCGTGGGCGGAGACACGACCGCCGAGATCGAGGGAATATATTCGGAAATCCTCGGGAAACTTGAGGCCAAGGTGGCCGCTCTGCCAGAGGGCGGGAGCGAGGTCTCCCCGACCGTAACGGATGTCATCCCGGCCATCAGGCAGATGCTCTCCCGCTCCGGCAGAGGACTTAAGACACTTAAAGTCACGAAGAACGCCCTTGTGGACTACTTCCTTGACGGATCCCGCGAGAAGATCGCCGCACCGTTCACACCGGACATCATCGTGTACTGCAAGAGCGCCTACATATTCATTGGCGCAGAGTCGGATGAAGAGATTCTGAAGCAGGCGGAGGAGAAGATCGAGGCTTTCGCCGCCGAGAAGGGCTACACGCCTAAAGTGCTGCTAATCAAGGGTGTCGGTCTCGTGGCCGTTGGAGACAACTTCAAGAACGCGCAGATCATCACTGACGTGTTCACCGATGCGATGAAGGTCGCTTTCTATGCGCAGAGTTTCGGAGGAGAGCATCCGATGGAGAAGGCATGGATTGATTTCATCGACAACTGGGAGGTGGAGAACTACCGCCGCAAGGTCGCCGCAGGCTCGTCGAAAGGCCGTGTGGAAGGAAAGACCATCATCGTGACCGGCGCAGCCCAGGGATTCGGAGAGGGCATCGCCCGTGAGCTGATGGCGCAGGGAGCCAACATCGTGGTGGCCGACCTCAACGAGGCCACCGGCGAGAAGGCCGCGGCCAACTTCAATGAGATGGCCGGCTCGAACAAGGCGATCTTCGTAAAGACCAATGTCGCCGACATGACGAGCCTTCAGAACCTGATGAGGCAGACCATCCTGAACTTCGGGGCGCTGGACGCGTTCGTCAGCAACGCAGGAGTTGTCCGCGCCGGAGGCCTGGACGTGATGACCCCGGAGAATTTCGAGTTTGTCACCAAGATCAACTACGAAGCCTACTTCTTCTGCGCCAAGGCGGCCTCGCACATCATGAAGATCGAGACGAGGCATGATCCTGACTATTTCGCCGACATCATACAGGTCAACAGCAAGAGCGGACTGCGCGGCAGCAAGGCCAATTTCGCCTACGCCGGCGGCAAGTTCGGAGGAATAGGACTCACCCAGTCCTTCGCCCTTGAGCTCGCCCCGGACAGGGTGAAAGTCAACAGCATCTGCCCTGGCAACTACTACGACGGCCCGCTGTGGAGCAACCCGGAGAACGGACTGTTCATCCAGTACCTCAACGCCGGCAAGGTTCCGGGAGCCAAGACCGTGCAGGATGTCAAGGACTACTATCTCGCCCAGGTGCCTATGCGCAAGGGATGCAACCCTGTGGATGTCTGCAAGGCCATCCTCTACGCCATCGACCAGACCGGAGAGACCGGACAGGCCATCCCTGTGACGGGAGGTCAGGTCATGCTGGCTTAGGAATATGACAAATCTAATGTAAATCATTAATATCATGAAACAACTTGACGTTAATCTCATGCATCCCGCCGAGCAGATCGCTATCATCATCGGCAGGATCTATCGCAGCGAGATGACCACCACCTCCGGTGGCAATCTGTCCATCATGGACGAAAACGGAGACATGTGGATCACCCCTGCGGCGATCGACAAGGGTTCCCTCACACCGGCTGACATCATGTGCGTAAAGGCCGACGGAACCATCGTAGGCCCTCACAGGCCGTCTTCCGAGTACCCGTTCCACAAGGCAATCTACAAGATGAATCCGCATATTCACTCAGTGATACACGCCCACCCTCCTGGACTGGTGACTTTCAGCATGGTACACCAGGTTCCGGACACGAGCATCATTCCGCAGGCCCGCGCGACGTGCGGCCCTGTAGGCTTCGCTGAGTATGCCCTTCCTGGCAGCGAGCTTCTCGGAAAGAAGATCGTGGCGGAGTTCAAGAAGAATCCTGACTACAAGGCCGTGATCATGGAGAACCACGGTGTGGTGGTGGCCGGCGACGACATCGCGGACGCCTACCAGAGATTCGAGACCCTGGAGCTCTGCGCGCGCACAATCCTGAACGCCAAGACCTTGGGTGAGCCTAAGTACCTCAGCGAGGAACAGATCCTCCAGCACGAAAAGGCCGTGAACGTTCCGTTCCAGCACTTCATGAACGTCACCCATCCTTCCGACGAGAGGGCTATCCGCGCCGAAATTTGCAAGATCGTCCGCAGAGCCTGCTCGCAGGGACTTATGTGCAGCTCCTACGGAACGGCCTCCGTTCGTTGGAGAGACAATGATTTCCTCATCACCCCTTCCAGCATGCAGCGCTGGGATCTTGATCCTGAGGACATCGTGCAGGTCAAGGACGGCATGATCGAGGCAGGCAAGAGGGCAAGCCGCTCGGTGGCTCTCCACTACGAGATCTACCGCCGCAACCCTAAGGTGAACTCCATCATCCTGACCCAGTCCCCTGCCCTTATGGGATTCTGCACCACAGGTGCGAAATTCGATGTGCGCACGATTCCGGAGAGCTGGATATTCCTGCAGGACATTCCGATCTTCCCGTTCGGCAGCCAGTACAACGAGCATCTGACCGAACTCGCCGACGAGTTCAAGAACAGGCCGTGCGTGATGCTGGAGAACGATTCTGTCGTGGTGACAGGAGACCAGCTCATCAACACGTTCGACCGTCTTGAGGTGGCGGATTTCAGCGCCCGCTCGCTGATCCTCGCCGCTCCGCTTGGCAAACTGAACCCGATCACCGACGAGGAGATCGAGGAACTCCGCGTGGCGTTCCACGTAGGAGAATAATTAGAGCAGACATATACTGCAGAACGACTGCCACTTCGGTAGGTTCAGCAACCGGTAAAGAGAAAACTCCCTCCCGAATTTTGGTAACGTGCAAAATTCGGGAGGGAGTTTTCTCTTTACCGGATCACACCTTATTCTCCGGCGATGATCTTAGCGTCCTCGGCGCTGTCGATGCCCACACGCTTGGCGAGCCGCTCACTTCTCTGACGGATCTGCTCCTTGTGACGCAGTACCCAGTTCTCGGCATAGACAGCCACGCATGCAAGGAAGAAATAGATGACCGTCTGGATGATCATGGCCTTCATCTGCACGTCTGCCGCTCCCATCTCGCCACCGGCAGTGCTGAGGTTGATGAAACCCTGCGCGCCGAAAGTGGACGGGAATATGTAGGAGAACACCTTCCAGAAGCCCGGGAACGCGAATGTCGGCCATGAGCAACCGGTCAGGAACAAAGCCACAGGCGACATCGCCAGAAAGAGGATGAACACGGATTCCCTCCTCGTGATCAGCGTGCTCCAGACCATGCTGAAGAACACACAGTCAGTGATGAAGAAGACCAGCATCGCAAGGACATCCTTGAACTCTCCTCTTTGAGGGATCCCGAATATTGCCGGGACGATGAAGGCGATGTACATGCCCACAGCAAGGTACAGCAGCCAGTAGGCGCCTCCACGTCCCATGACCACACGCCCGACACCGTGACCTTCAAGTCTGTCAGGAAGCGATGCGAAACTGCGGTTCCTCTCCCTTGCGGTTCCTACCAGCAGTGACATTCCGTAGAAAAGCGTCTGCTGGATGATGATCATCAGGATGGCTGAGATCAGGAAGAAACTGTAGTTGAAGGCCCTGTTGTAGGGATTATTGTCCTCGTAGCCGAGCGGCTTGACAGTCTGGGACGCAGCCTGTTCCGTCATCCCGAGGGACGAGAACCTCTGCATCTGGATCTGACCGATCTCATGAAGCATCACGAAGTTGGTGGCCATGAGAGCGTTCTTGTAGTAGAGGAAGCTGCTCATGTCCGCATAGACGGAGAATGTGGAGGTTTCGTTTCGAGCCAGTTTCTCCGTGAAGTCGGAAGGGAAATAGATGATACCGTTGACCTTGCGTTCCTGCATCATCTTTTCCGCCTCGGCCATATTCATACATTTCGCCGCGACCTCGACCTCTCGGGTGGCGTCGATCTCCCTGATGAAGCGGTGGCTGTCCGGGCTGTCGCAATTGTCAACAATGGCAACGGGAGTCTCAGAAAGAATACCGTTCAGGTAGACGAGATTGTAAAGCAGCGGATAGGCAAGTCCGGCGACAAGGAAGATCAGCAGCACGCCGCTGTCTGAGAAAATCTGTCGAAGTTCATGACAGAATATGCCCCAGAAGTCCTTGATCCATGTTTTTGCGTATGTATTTTTCATGTCACTTAGTCTTTAGGGAAGTTCTGATGAATGTAGGCCTTCTTGAGTCGCACAAGACCTATGAGCGGCAACAGAATGAAGATCAGCAAGTAGATCACCTGCTTCCACCATCCGGCGAATCCGGCTCCGAATATGGCCTCCTGGACATAGAACAGATAATAATGACGCAACGGGAACGCCGCCGCAAGTCCCTGGATGTAAGGCGGCATGGCCTCTATCGGAAGCGTGAAGCCCGAGAGGGAGAATCCAAGCACGCTGTAAAGAGCGCCGATACTCAACGCCAACCTCGGCACAGGAAGCATCTCAAGGATGAATATGGCGATCGCCTCACTGGCGAAGATCATAAGGAATATGCCCAAAAACATGTTCCAGATGGATCCCGCCAACGGAAAATGCAGCCTATGGAAGAGCAGCAGGATCAGTATCAGCCCGATCGCCGAGAATGTCAGCGTCCACACCAGAAGCTTGCCGGCAAGGGCGGTCACAATCGAGTTGCCGGAGGTCTGCAGCAGATGCCTGGAGGTACCATACTTAAGCTCCGCTCCCAATGAATATATCAGGACGATTATCACGATCATCTCCAGCACACCCGGCAGCAGGACGCTGCTGAGGTAGTAGTTGTAGTTGGTGCCGACGTTGCCGATCTGATGGACATCCACGTCCACAGGACGGATCATGCCCATGATCTGGCTGTCGTTGTAACCTCTTGCCCTGAAGGCCTGCCTCTGCACGGCTCCGTTGGTCAGATTGACCATCTGGAGCAGATCCTTCCACGCAAGCGCCCCGCTTACGAAGTACAAGCCGTTGACGTAGAACGTGATCTTCGGCTGACGGTTCGCCTGGATGTCATCGTTCATCCCCACAGGAACGACACAGACAGCCGCGATCTTGCCTCTGTTCATGTCTTCTCTGGCAGCCGCGAACGAATCGTAGTGGACAACCTTTCCCAACTGGGTGGCGTCCAGCTGCTGGCAGAAATTCCTTGAGGTGGACGAGTAGTCGTAGTCCACAAGACCGATCGGAACATCACTCGGCAGACCGTCCTTCAGAAATGTCAGGAAGAATATGGCGCAGAAGGCTATCACGCCTACCGAACCCAGAAGATAGATCGGGCGCTGCCTGATGATCCTGAGCTCGCGGCGGGCCACCGCAATTATTCTCTGCCAATTAGTCATGATGATAGTCCTTACTTAACGATTGCGGACATACCAGGACGAATGCCGTCCACCGTCACATCCGGAACGGCCCTGACTTCGAAGGTCTTGGCATCGTACATACCTGTTTCCTTGGTGGCCTTCCACGTGGCGTAGGACTCACGGACAGCCACATAGTTGATGGTGGCCGGAACCTCCTTGCCGTCAAGAGCCGGGATGATCACCGTGATCTTGTCGCCCTGCTTCATGCCGTGGAGGTAGTCCTCACGCACATTGAAAGTGAACCATACATCATTCAGGTCAGTAACGCTGGCGACAGGCGCTCCCTGGCCGACAAGCTCGCCGACCTTAGGGAAAAGAGCCGAGATGATTCCGTCAGCAGGAGCCGTAAGGTACAGCTCGCTCAGATAAGACTCCACCTCCATCAACGCGCCGTCAGCCTGATCGACGAGAGCCTTGGCCGCAGCCTTGTCCTCCTCGCGCGCTCCGTTGACAGCCATGTCATACTGACTCTTGGCAGCCTTTGTCTGAGCGACGGAGGCATCGTACTTAGCCTTCACCTCGTCGTATTTCTGAGCCGCGATGACTTTCTGGTCATAGAGCTTCTGGATCCTGTCGAAAGACTTCTTCATCACGTCTTCCTGCACAAGAGCCTGCTGATAAAGCTCATAGGCTCCGGCGATCTGCTCCTTGCGGGCTCCGTTCTGAGCCTTTCTGCTCTGTGAGCTGGCAGCCGCCTTGATGGCGTTGGCCTGCGCCAGTTTGGCACGTACCTCAGGAGAGTCGATGAGGGCGACGGTGTCTCCCTTGTGGACCATCTGGCCTTCCTTGACGTAAAGTTCCTCGATCCTGCCCGGAACCTTGCCGGACACACGATACTCACTGGCCTCTGCCTCGCCCTGAATCATCAGAGGCTTTGGTTTAGAGACGAAATAGCCGATGATGGCGATCAGAAGGATGATTACGATCAGCGCCACAATGCCAATCACAAGATTGTAGCTTTTCTTTTCCTTTTCCATAATATTCTTAAATTTTTATCATTATCCGTTGATTATCTTGCCTGAGCGTGGTTGTTGCCTTCCGCCTTGTTCAGGTTGGCGGCGAGCATCTGAAGCTCGATCCCCGCGTCAATATATTCAGAATGAGCCTTAAGCCATGCGGTCTGGGCGGCGAGCGCGGTGTTGGTGTCGATCACGCCCTCCTCGAAGCCGACAGTCGCGGTGCGGAGATTCTCCTCAGCGCTGGACAGGTTGTTCTGCGCCATCGTCAGCTTCTCAAGCGCCTCTCCCTCCTGCTTCCTGAGCTGGGTGACCTGAAGGTTGATAAGGTTCCGGGCATCCTCAAGCTGTGTTCTGTAAAGGGTGGCCTCAGCCTTTGCCTTGCGGGTCTTGCTCATGGCCTCGAAGCCGTGGAAGATAGGGATGTTCACCATCACGCCGGCGTTGAAGAAACCGCCCCAGTCCTTCTGGAAGCCGTTCTTGATGTTAGGATTAGTCACTGAATATGCCGCCATCAAGGCCACCTTCGGCATCATGTCGGCCCTTGCGACCCTCACCTTGCCGTCATAGATCTTCGACGCAAGCTCAAGGCTCCTGGTCTCCGGCCTGTCTGCGTAGATCTGCTCCAGATCCTTTCCCGCTCCGATCTGAGGGACAGGGATGTCAGCCAGCGCCTCGTCGGCAAGCACGATGTCTGAATTGAGGTCAAGGCCGATCTGCTTGCAAAGAAGCATCTTTGCGAGTGTAAGGCCATTGTCGGACTTCGTCTTGAGCATGTCCGCCTCGTTTGCCTTCACCTTTATCTGAAGGGCGTCGGACTCCGTGGCCACGCCTTCCTTGACTGAAAGATCCACGTCATGCTCCATCTTGTGGAGAAGATCGGCATAGGCGTCGGCGAGTTTTTTCTTGTTGGCGATGGAGATGATCTGCCAATATGCCTGGTCAACATCCACAATCACCTGCTGGTACTGCTGATCGTACTGAGTTTCTGACAGTTCCTCTGCCAATTTGGCAATTCGGTTGGCAGCCACAATCTTGCCGCCCATGAAAACAGGCTGCTGGACGGTCACCGCCCCGGCGAAAATGTTCTGCATGTCAGGATGGAAAGCATCGTCAATCTCCTTTCCCAACGCATTGATTGTCTGAGACATGTCCGTCTGAGACAACGCACCGAGGACTGTCTGCCACATCGGGCTTTTCATGTACTCCATCGCAGCCGCAGGGTTGGACTTGATGGCAGCCATCAGATTCTGGCTGAGAGTCTGGGTCTGCGTATGGATCAGGGTTCCCATGTTCTGAAGTTTCTGGGAAGTGGCATCGCTGACAAGGGCGATGTCATTGGCGTTGTAGATGTAGGCGCCAGTGGCGGAAATGTTCGGCAGATAGTTGGCGAACGCTATCTTGCGGTCGTAGCCGGCCATCTCGATCTTGGTCTCGGCCTGCCTCAAGGTCTTGTTGTTTTCGATCGCCATTTCACGGCATTGCTCCAGCGTCAGCGTCTGCTGGGCATTCGTCGCCAGCGGCATCATGGCCACCGCGACCAATGTTGAGATTTTGACAATGTACTTGTTCATATTCATCAATTCTTGTTTTCGATTTTTTTGTCAAGCGGTAAGGGTACACTACAAATTGATTGCCAAATTTCTCCATTAATATGACTTTTCGGATTCTATAAGTATCAAAAGGTCGAATATTGCGAAATTTTGCAATATGACAAATATTCCCTAATTTTGCCGCAAGACATTAAAACATTTTTTGACATGCCAGATTCACTATTGAACATAGGGCTGAAGCAAATCAGAAAACTCGTACCCGTCCAGAATGAAGTCCAGCTCGGAGACGACTTCTTCATCATGGAGGTGAAGTACAGAGAAAACCTTCAGTTTTTGAAATATCCCTGCCGCAGCGACGCCTACATCGCGATTTTCTGCAAGTCCGGCAGCCTCAACGTGGAAATCAACCTTCGGTCGTACACGGTGGTCAAGGGTACGCTGTTCATCGGTACTCCGGGAAACATCATAAAGATAAACAGGCTGGGCAATGAAGGCGACAGCGGATTCGAGTTCATCGTCGTGGCGATTTCCAAGGAGTATCTTTCCAGCATTAGTTTCGACTTTAAGAAAATTTTTGACGATCGGCTCAAACTGCTGACAGAGCCATGCGTCCAGCTTGAAGACAGGAACATCGCCTTCTGCACCAAGTACTTGGACCTTATCGGCGAGATTCTGTCCTCGGACGTGCCGAACAAGAGGGAGGCTGTCGGCTCGCTGATCGCGTCACTCTTTTACCTACTGGGCGGACTGATGGAAAAAAGCGCCGTAAAGACTCCGGAGGCATCAGGAGCGACGGTCAACACCAGAGTGAAACTGATCTTCGAGCATTTCATGACACTCGTGACCGAGCATCACACATCGGAGCGCAACATGGCCTTCTACGCCAACCGGCTTGGACTGACCCCGAAATACCTTTCTAAACTCATCAAGCAGGTCAGCGGCCGCTCGGCTCCTGACTGGATCGACTCGTTCGTCATCCTTGAGGCGAAGAATATGCTGAAGTACACCGACGACAGCATCAAGGAAATCGTCTTCAAGCTTCATTTCCCGAACCCGTCCGTGTTCTACAAGTTTTTCAAGGCGCACACCGGAATGACTCCAAGCGAGTACCGGAACGGATAGGATGCCGACAAGACAAGGCTCCCCGCTGCATCAGAAGGCTGTTTTGCTTCAATTCGTAAGTAAACAACTGGCGAATGTGACGGTTTGATGCAAAAATCGTTTTAAAATATTACGAAAAAGTTTTGCATATTCAATAAATCTTAATACCTTTGCCCTTGGACAGACAAAAGTTCTTTTTGTTGTCTATTTGTTAAGTTCGTTTTATATACAACAGGCCGGAGCTTTGGGGAAAGCGACGGCCTTTCGTAAGCATTCGAGGAAGTACGTG
>HF985981.1 GCA_000431015.1 Alistipes sp. CAG:514
CCAAAAGAAATCTATCCTCATAAATCTGACACAAATTTAGTTCAACTTATTTTTTAACGCTTACTAAGAGGAAAGACATATTTATAAGTATAAGAAGGACATCCCCTTTTTGAAATTTTGCACGTTACCAAAATTTTCAAAAAGGGGATGTCCTTCTTATGTCCCGATGATTGAATACTTTTCCGTCGGTCGCTGACGTAAGCCAAAACTGCATAAATAACTGCTGACAGTGGGGGCAGAAAAAAGGCAAATGGCAAATTTTGCACGTTACCAAAATTTGCCATTTGATTTTTCTGCCCTGAGGGTGTCGATCTGTGAATGTCTAAAGGGATTGGTACACGAGAAGCCTCTCTGCGGTACCAAGTGCTCTAAATAATGTCGTTGGTACACGAGAGGCCTCTCTGCGGTACCAAGTGCTCTAAATAATGCCTTTGGTACGTATAACTGCCTTCTGGTGTACCAAACCTCTATAATAAGGTCTTTGGTACACGAGAGGGCTTTCTGGGGAACAAACTGAATTTATTCTATTAAAATTATTCTGCTAAAATAATTTTGGCAGAATAATTTTTTGTTATATTTGCCGTAGATGGAATTAACTATGGACAATTATATCAATCCGTTCTTTGTCGCGGGAAGGATTCCTCCAGAATTTTTCTGTGACAGGGACACAGAAACCAAGCGGTTGACGGGCTGCATATTAAATGGGGAAAATGTCGTTCTGACCTCTCCGAGGAGGGTCGGGAAGACGGAGCTTATTTATCATTGCTTTGATGAAGAGAGGCTGAAAGACAAGTTTTTCGTGATATTCGTGGATATTCTTCACACCTCCAGTCTGAGGGAACTTATAATGGAGTTCGGAAATGGGGTTTTCAAGAAGGTCGCGAGGCATAGTGACAAGCTTATGAAGTCTTTCGCTTCGACTCTAAGGTCGCTTCAAGGGAGTTTTGGATTTGATCCGGTGAGTGGAATGCCGACATTCAACGTCCGTCTGGGGGACATTACCGCTCCTGAATATACCATCGAGGAGATATTCGAATATTTGGAGAAGGCGGACAGGCGCTGCATTGTTGTCATCGATGAGCTCCAGCAGGTTGTGAAATACCGCGAGAAAGGTGTGGAGGCATTGCTGAGGGCGAATATTCAGCGCTCTTCCAACTCTAATTTTATCTTTTCCGGCAGTGAGAGGAGGATAATGGATCAGATGTTTCTGGACTCAAAAAGGCCGTTTTACCAGAGTGCGACCAATTTGAGTATGGATCCGATTGACAGGGGCGTTTATGCTCGGTTTGCGCAGGGTCTGTTCGCAAGGTATGGAAAGACAGTTACGGAAGAGGGAATCCACAAAGCGTACGATATGTTTGAGGGAATAACCGCCTACGTGCAGAGGATAATGCACGATGTGTTCACGGAGACGGCTACAGGTGGTACTGCGGATGTTAATCTTGTGGACAATATGATAGACCGCTTTATCGAGGAGAGTTCCAGACGTATTCGCGAGCAACTTTCGGTAATAACGGAGCAGCAGAAAGAATTGCTGTATGCGATTCATTCAGAGGGTATTGCTAAAGGTCTGACGGCTTCGGCGTTTGTGAAAAGACACAGACTGAAGTCCGCAAGCTCTGTCCAGTCTGCGACCAAACAGCTCCTTGAGATGGATCTTATTACAAAAGAGGGCAATGAATATACTCTCTCGGATCCATTGCTGAAACTTTGGCTTACACGTGAAATCCAATAATTCATTAATATTATGAAAAGAATGTTTTTGACCCTCCTTCTTGGAGGAATGACGCTTTCGGCGGTTGGTGGGCCTGCTGAAGTGACCGACGAGGCGAGGCTTTTGAGGTTCCCGGCGACGAACGGGACGGAAGTTGTGTTCTCTTACGCCGGCGACCTGTTCACGGCTCCGCTCAGCGGTGGCGAGGCACGCCGACTGACCTCCCACATCGGCTACGAGATGTTCGCGCACTACTCACCGGATGGCAAGACGATCGCCTTTACCGGGGAATATGACGGCAACCGTGAGGTTTACATCATCCCGGCGAAAGGCGGCGAGCCTGTCCGTCTGACCTACACGGCCACCAACGGACGTGACGATCTCGGTGACAGGATGGGACCTAACAACATCGTAATGGGATGGACACCTGACGGAAAGAACATCATATTCAGAAACCGCACCGGCGACGGCTTCACCGGCAGGCTTTGGACGGTTTCCGTGAACGGCGGGATGCCTCAGGAGATTCCGCTTCCGGAAGGAGGTTTCTGCTCCTATTCGCCTGACGGAAAGAAACTTGCCTACAACCGGGTGATGAGGGAGTTCAGGACTTGGAAATACTATCGCGGCGGAATGGCCGACGAGATCTGGATCTACGACGGCAGGAAGGTCGAGAAGATCACCGACAACCCGGCACAGGACATATTCCCGATGTGGGTAGGCGATGAGATCTATTTCGCGTCCGACCGTGACATGACGATGAACCTTTTCGTTTACAACACGAAGACCAAAGCCACGGCCAAGGTGACATCATTCGATGACTATGACGTGAAGTTCCCGAGCACGAACGGCAGACTCGTTGTGTTCGAGAAAGGAGGCTACCTCTATAAGCTGGATCCGGCCACAAAGGCGACCGAGCGGATCCACATCACCCTTGGCTCCGACCTTGTCTATGCCCGTGCCGAAAGGATGAATGTCGGCAAGAAAGGCCGCTCTTCGTTCAGTCTTTCCCCAGATGGCAAGAGAATGGCCATCACAGCCCGCGGAGAACTCTTCGACGTGCCTGTCGGAAAGGGCATCACGAGGAACATCACCAAGACCCCTGGCTCGAACGAGCGCAGCGCCGACTGGAGTCCTGACGGAAAGTACATCGCCTTCATAGGTGACGGAACAGGGGAGACCGAAGTCTACCTCTACGATGTCGCCGCCGGTGGCGAGCCTGTCCAGGTCACCAAGGACAACGACACCTACATCCGTGACCTCCAATGGAGTCCTGACAGCAAGCATATTCTTTACACCGACAGAAAGAACCGCATCGTTGAGGTCGATCCGTTCGCCAAAACCAAACGGACTGTCCTTCAATGCCCTGAACAGGAAATAAGGGATGTTGAATATTCCCCTGACAGCAAGTGGCTTACCTACAGCCGCCCTGCCCCGAACAAGATGAGCGTGGTCTATGTCTATAACCTCGCTTCCGCCAAGGAATATCCTGTCACGGAGAAATGGTACGATTCAAGCTCGCCGAAGTTCTCGTCTGATGGCAAATACTTGATATTCACATCTGACAGGGATTTCCGTCCGATCTACAGCTGGATCGAGTGGAACTTCGCCTACACGGACAGAAGCGGAGTCTACATGACGATGCTCGCAGCCGGCACACCTTCACCGCTGCTGCCGACTGACAGCGAGTCTGTGAATATTACCGAAGATAAGAAGGATGAAGCGGCTCCGGCGGAAGCCGCCAAAGACAAAAAGGCCGCCAAGGCTTCTAAAGACGCCGGCAATGCTGCTTCCGGCAAGAAGACTGTGGACGTGAAGATCGACATCAATGGCCTGCTAGACAGAACCATAAAACTTCCTGTAGGAGGCTCACGCTCATATTTCTCTGACGGCAAGAAGCTCTGGTACAGGGATGGTCGCGGCACTCAGGTGCTTGATTTCGAGACCGGTAAGTCTGAGCAGTGTTCTGAAGGGATGGTCATCTACCGTCCGGGAGACAAGAAGGCACTTTCGACTGCCAAGGGCAAATGGACAGCCGTCAGCTTCCCGTCTGCGAAAGTCGGCGGAGGCGAGGCAATCGACCTTGACAATATGTACACGACAGTGGATTACGCCCAGGAGTGGCCTCAGATCTTCGACGAGGTCTGGAGAGCGTTCCGCGACGGCTACTATCTTGAGAATATGCACGGACGCGACTGGAAGGCCGTCAAGGAGAAGTATGCAGCTCTCCTGCCTTATGTCAAGACCCGTCTTGACCTCAATTACGTGATCGGCGGAATGATCGGCGAGGTCGCCAGCGGTCACGCCTACGTCAATCCGGGCGACTACCCTAAGCCTGAGCGCATCCCGATGGGCCTTCTCGGTGCTAAGATGAGCAAGGACAAGAGCGGTTACTTCAAGATCAATCACATTTACTCCGGCGCTGTCTATAGGAACGAACTCCGCTCACCGTTGACCGAACCGGGAATGAATATCTCCGAGGGCGATTTCATCACAGCCATTGACGGACAGTCTCTTAAGGACGTTGACAACATCTACAGGCTCCTTGTCGGAAAAGCTGACAAACTTGTCGAACTGACGGTCAGCAAGTCAGCAGCCGAGGGCGGGCGCAAGGTCGTTGTCAAGCCTATTTCCGATGAATATCCTCTTGAGCATTACGAATGGGTTATGAAGAACATCCGTACCGTTGAGGAGAAGTCCGGTGGCAAGGTAGGCTACATCTATATCCCTGACATGGGACCTGAGGGACTGAACGAGTTCGCACGCTGGTACTATCCTCAGCTCGACAAGGAGGCTCTCATCATCGATGACCGCGCCAACGGTGGTGGAAACATCTCTCCGATGGTCATCGAGAGGCTTCTCCGCAAGGTTTACAGGATGACGATGTACAGGAACTCCAACCAGAACGGAACCATCCCGGAAGGGACCCACACCGGTCCTAAGGTGCTGCTGATCAATAAATATTCAGCATCGGACGGTGACCTCTTCCCGTGGAGCTTCAAGGCCAACAACCTTGGAACGGTGATCGGCACAAGGACATGGGGAGGTATCGTGGGCATCAGCGGCTCCCTGCCGTACATGGACGGAACCGACGTGCGCGTGCCGTTCTTCACCAACTACGACGCTGCGACGGGCCAGTGGATCGTCGAGAACCACGGTGTCGATCCGGACATCCTGCTGGACAATGACCCTGTTAAGGAATATGCCGGTGAGGATCAGCAGCTTGACAAGGCCATTGAGGTTGCCCTTCAGCAGATCAAGGACCGCAAGCCACTTCCGAAGACCCCGGCTCCACGTACCTTCGTGGATCTTGGACTGCCTCAGATCAAGTAACGGATTACCAAAACACTGAAATATGAAGACAACAGGAATCCGGCCGGCCATTCTGGCGGCAATGTTTATTGGTCTTACATTGGGTTTATGCGGATGTGGCGCGGCCACGGCACCGGAATCCCTCCGGTGCGAGTACCAGGAAGGCGACGACATCGTGATTGACACCCAGGCCCCAAGGCTCTCCTGGATAAACAACACGACCCAGACGGCGTGGCAGGTGCTGGTGGCGACGGACAGGAATGCCCTCAAGGAAGGCAAGGCCGACATCTGGGACTCGGGTAAGACGGTTGGTGCCGAGTCGCATCTGATGGCATATTCAGGCCCGGCTATGGAGTCCATGAAGGACTATTGGTGGACGGTCAGGATCTGGGACGGCAAGGACAAAGTCTCCGCCTGGGCGAGACCTGCCCGCTGGACGACCGGAATGTTCAGCGAAAGTGACTGGCGGGCGAAGTGGATAGGTGCCTCATGGCAGGATGACAGCGTTCCGGAGGCGGACAACTCCGCACCCATATTCAGAAAGGAATTTACTGTCAGAGAGGGACTTGTCCGTGCGAAGGCATTTGTCTGCGGACTTGGCTGGTTCGAGATGTCCATCAACGGCGGCAAGGTCGGAGACGATTATTTCGTTCCTGGCCTGACTGACTACACGGCCAGACCGGCGCTTCTCACCAATCCGCGGATCCCTCTGGAGCCGGAAGTCACCGCTTACAGAACCCTGTATCTCGCCTATGACATCACCGACATGCTCGGCAAGGGGGCGAACGCCGTCTCGATGCTCCTTGGGAGCGGCTATTTCCATGAAGGGTTGTTCAACAACAACACCATAGCGAACTACGGCTACCCGAGGTTCATCCTGCAGATGGCGCTTGAATATTCAGACGGAGGCATTGAATATGTCTGCTCGGACACCACATGGAAGGAGGCTCACTCTCCGGTCGTGTTCAGCAACCTCTACCAGGGAGAAGTCTATGATGCCAACTTTGAGATTCCGGGATGGAACAAGCCAGGATTGGATGACTCCTCATTGAGCCACGCCGTCCTGAAGGAAGCTCCGCAGGGCAGGCTGACCGCCAACATGGGACCGACAGACAAGGTGCTGGAAACCCTTAAGCCTGTCAGTTTCGAGCGTCTGGAGGACGGCACGTTCAAGATTGATTTCGGCAAGGTCATCTCAGGATGGGTCAAGCTGGACGGCGTGAATGTCAGGAAAGGAGACACACTGAGGGTTAACCACCTGTCCGAGTATCCGGCCGGCAGGTGTGAATATGTCAGCGCTTCCGACGGCAAGGTCACGACAAGCCCTCGGTTCACCTGGTACGTGTTCCGGGAGGCGATAGTCTCCGGGATGGAGAACCTTGACGTCTCGCAGGTCGTGGCAGAGTCGGTCGGCAGCAATGTGAAGCCTGACGCCGAGTTTGACTGCTCGAATCCGTTGTTCTGTCAGATCGAAAAGATCTGGAGACAGTCGCAGGTGGACAACATGCATGCTGGAGTGGCTTCCGACTGCCCTCACCGGGAGAGACTTCCTTACACCGGCGACGGCGAGGTAGCCATGCCGATGGTTCTCGCCAACTTCGATGCCGCCTCCTTCTACAACAAATGGATCGGCGATGTCAAGGGCAGTCAGAATCCGGAGTCAGGCTATGTTCCGAACGGCGCTCCGTGGGAGCCATGCTGTGGAGGAGGCCCGGCCTGGGGAGCCGCCATCTGTGTCATGCCTTGGGAGTTCTACAACAGCTACGGTGACAAGACGCTTCTCGCCGACTGCCTCCAGCCGATGAAGGATTTCGTGCGCTACTACGACACCTGGCGGGCAGAGGACGGCACCTCGTCCTTCCACAAGCCTACGCCTCAGGGCGCGCCTCTCTACTGGTACAACCTCGGCGACTGGGCTCCGGCATTCGGCCTGCCTCAGGACGAACTCGTCCACACATTCTTCTATTGGTTGTGCGCCGACATCACATCGAAAGCGGCCAAGGTGCTTGGAGACGAGGCGGGAGCCGCCGCCTATTCCGCCAAGGCCGAAGGAATCCGTGACGCCTTCAACAAACGGTTCTACGATCCAGAGACAAAAAGCTACGGGGATTTCGGCTCCAATGTCTATGCCTTGTACATGGGTGTTCCCCGCGAGAGACTTGAGGATGTGCGCGCCACACTCCGCGACGAGCTGATGGTCAAGTACAACGGCCATGTCAATGTGGGATTCGTCGCTCACCGCTTCCTTTATGAGACGCTTGCCCTGAACGGAATGAACGATGTCGCTTGGACGCTCCTCAACCAAAAGGACTTCCCGAGCTTCGGATGGTGGCTTGAGCAGGGTGCGACAACCACGTGGGAGCAGTGGAACGGCAACGATTCGCGCAACCATCCGATGTTCGGTGGCGGTCTCGTCTGGTTCTACAGGATGCTTGCGGGAGTGCGCACTGATCCGGAAGAGCCTGGCTACAAGCACATCATCATCCGTCCGGTTCCAGTCCGTGAGCTGGGCGAAGTCTCCTACACGACGGCGACTCCTTACGGAACGTTGGTCTCCAAAGTCACGGTGGACGGTGACAAGGTACGCATGGAAGGCCGGATCCCTTTTGGAACCCACGCCACGGTCTATGTCCCGAAAAACACGGATGCCGCCATCCTTGACCCGCAGGACGACTCCAGCTACGAGATCCACAGCATCGGCCCTGGAGCCTATTCCTTCTGAGGTACCTGTCGTGCAGGCCGCTTTGAAAATCCCGTTCCCGTTCGTCGACAAAAAATTTGCAGTCTGAAAGGATTTATGTAAATTTACAGGATTGTTTAAAACGAATTTTCAACACGACTATGGGAGGCAGGAAAAAAGTGATCATATTCGCTGGCCTTGGTGGGCTGGCGATCGGTGTGTGCGCCATGCTGGCGGTCGGAGGGGCGATGAGCCGCACTTCCACCAATGAGTATTGCATGAGTTGCCACTACCACGAGCAGGCTGACGCGGACTGGAAGAAGTCCGAGCACTACAACAGCGAGAGCGGTGTGGTGACGGATTGCGCCTCCTGCCATCTTCCTCCGAAAGAGAACGGCTACCTTCGGTACTACATGATCAAGGCCAGGATGGGAGCCAAGGATCTGTGGGCCAAGATGACCAAGGATAAGGACGAAATCAATTGGGACTCAAAAAGAACCCTTGAGCACGGATCAAAAATCGTTTACAACGAATCCTGCGAGAAATGTCACGTCAATCTTTTCCCGACCGGAATCACGGATGACGGCATCACTGCTCATCTCTACTATGAGGAGAACGCCAGGAAACTGAATCTCCAGTGCATCAGCTGCCATCTGAACACTGGCCACGACATGCCGGGCTACGAACATAAGAGGCTGGAAGGCAAGGTGATGGACACGGGAGGCGGTGAAAAGTACGACAGCGTGGCTGTGGTGGCTTCATTCGCGAACTTCACGGAAACGGTTCCCGGTACGACAGCCGCGATCAGGATGGTCGCTGTTCCGGGAGGCGAGTTCACGATCGGGAGTCCGGACAACGAGCCGTTCCGCTCGGCGGACGAAGGGCCTCGGAAAAAAGTAAGAATATCTCCGTTCTTCATGGGCGAGGTCGAGGTGACCTGGCATCAGTTCTGGGCTTTTTACAACGAAACAATGTCAGAGGGCAGAACCCCGCCGGAGAAAATCTTCGCCAACAACAACCGTCCGGATGTGGACGCGGTCAGCGGTCCGACCCCACCGTTCGGATTCCCGGACCAAGGCTGGGGAATGGGCGAGAGGCCGGCGATCACGATGACCCACTACGCGGCGGAGACCTTCTGCCAGTGGCTTTCGCTCAAGACGGGACGCAACTACCGCCTTCCGACCGAGGCGGAATGGGAATATGCGGCCCGTGGCGGCACCCAGACCCCGTACTTCTTCGAAGGAAGTCCGAAAAAATATTCAAAAGAAACATTCTGGAACAGGCTGTTCGGGGCTGACACCACCTCGATCGCAAGTTATGTGGTATATTCAGAAGACAGTTTCGGCAAGACTCAGGAACCTTCCGAGGTGAAGGCCAATCCGTTCGGGCTTAAGAATATGCTGGGCAACGTCATGGAGTATTGCTCCGACCGTTATGCCGCGGATGCATATTCAAGGATCGCCGACGGCGCGCTTGATCCGAAGGGTCCGGAGAGCGGCGATGAGTTCGTGGTCCGCGGCGGGGCATATTCAGATGACGCCTCGCTTGTCCGCTGCGCCGCCAGAGCCCACACCAAGACTGATGACTGGCTCCGCACTGACCCGCAGAATCCGAAGAGCATCTGGTGGTATTCTGACATCAAGGGTATCGGTTTCAGAGTTGTGTGCGATGTTCCCGATGGAATTTTATAATTAAATAACTTAAAGACTATCAATAAAATGAGCAACAAAATGGACAGAAGATCCTTTCTTGGCAGGAGTGCCAGGATCGGAGTGGGTCTGGTGGGTGGAAGCGTTCTGCTTTCCGCCTGCGCAGGTGGTGACAAATCCGGTAAGATGACTCCCCTCAGGCAGCCGGGCGAGTACTATGTACCCGAGCTTCCTGACAAGGCCATCGACGGAAAGGAACTTAAGGTCGGAGTGATCGGATGCGGCGGTCGTGGAAGCGGTGCCGTTGAGGATCTGCTGAATGCCGCCGACGGGATCAAGGTGACGGCTTTGGGCGATGTGTTCGCTGACCGCCTCGGCAGCCTCCGTGACAGCCTGAAGGACAAGTGGAGCCAGGAAGTTCCGCAGGATCATTGTTTTGTCGGCTTCGAGGCCTACAAGCAGGTGATAGACTCCGGCGTGGATATGGTGATTGTCGCCACTCCGCCAGTCTTCCGTCCGACGCATTTCCAGTACGCTACCGAGAAGGGGGTTCACTCCTTCCTTGAGAAGCCTATCGCTGTGGACGCCAAGGGCTATCGTCTGATCATGGCGACGGCGAAACAGGCTGAGGCCAAGGGGCTTAGCGTGGTGACCGGAACCCAGCGCCACCATCAGAGACCTTACGTGGAGTCTTTCAAGAGGATCCAGGAGGGAATGATCGGTGAGATCACCGGCGGCAACGTCTACTGGAATCAGGGAATGCTTTGGTACAAGGAGCGTCAGCAGGGCTGGAGCGACATGGAGTGGATGATCCGTGACTGGGTCAACTGGAAGTGGCTCTCAGGCGACCACATCGTCGAGCAGCATGTCCACAACATCGACGTGTTCAACTGGATGATCGGTAAGCACCCTATCAAGGCGACCGGTTTCGGCAGCCGCCAGCGCCGCGTCACCGGCGACCAGTACGACAACTTCAGCATTGACTTTGAATATGAGAACGGCGTCCATCTGCACAGTATGTCGCGTCAGATCGACGGTTGCTCGACCAACATCGGCGAATGTGTCCACGGAACGAAGGGCTACTGGAGCTCGGCGGATTTCGCCATCCGTGATCTTCAGGGCAATGTCCTCTGGCAGTTTGACTTCGAGGCTGAGAAGGCTCAGTACAAGCAGACCAATCCGTACGTGCTTGAGCATGTGGATTGGGTGAACCACATCCGTAAGGGTGAGGCTCATGTGGAGGCTGGCGAGTGTGGCATATCTTCTCTCTGCGGCGTTATGGGTCGTGAGTCGGCCTACACCGGCAACACCATCACCTGGGACGAGATCAGCGCCGCCGCTCTGGATTACCTTCCGGAGAAGCTTGAGCTCGGCAAGATGGACATGAGCAAGTACACTGTCCCGGTTCCTGGAACTGAAAAGTAATTGATTATGAACAGAAGACATTTTCTTTCGTCAGCGGCGATCGGATCAGCTGCCTTGGCCGCGGCCTCTATGCTGCCGGGATGTGCCACTGCATTGGACAAGAAGAAGTGCGTGCCACGTCTTGAGCTGAAGCTCTCGTTTCAGGAAGGAATTGCCCCGGGAAAGAATCTGGGCGAGCAGCTGGATTTCATGGAAGACCTGGAGGTGCGTGGTTTCGAGCCGAACGGACGGAACCTTCCTGCCCGCGTCAATGAGATTCGTAACGCCCTCAGCGGACGTGACATCGAGGTCTCTGCCATCTGCGCCGGATTCGACGGCTTCATCCTGGCCGAAGACCCGGCGGTCAAGGCGTCGTTCGACAAATCGATGCGCGAGATCGTGGCCGCTGCAGGTGAACTCGGCTCGGTGGGAGTCATAATGGTCCCGGCTTTCAACGGCCAGACTCCGTGCAGACCCCACACCCTGGACACCCGCAACTACCTCTGCGAGCAGCTCCACGACCTCGGAGAGTTCGCCCTTGAGCACAGCACGACCGTGATTCTTGAGCCATTGAACAGAAGGGAGGCCTTCTATCTCCGTCAGGTTGCCGACGCCGCCGCGATCGCACGCGATTCCGACAGCAAGGGCGTGAAGGTGATGGGTGATTTCTGGCACATGTCCGAGGAGACCTCCGACTACGGCGCGCTGACATCAGCCGGCATCGAGTACCTCCAGCACGTCCACATCGCCAGCCGTGGCCGCAGACTGATGCCTGGAGAGGACGGCGCGAAGGACGACTACAAGTCCGGATTCCGGGCGCTCCAGCACATGGACTACAAGAACTATGTCAGTTTCGAGTGCGGCACTGCCGGAGACCGTGCCAAGACCGTGAGGGAAGCCGTCAGACTCCTGTCGGATCAATGGTATAGTCTGTAATGGTTGTCGCAGGTCATACGTTCGGGCTGTTGGCGGCCCTGCTCTATGTCTGTCTTCTGGTGGTCATCTATGTTTTGCGTGACCGCTGGCCGCTGTTCAGGCATCTGGCCGGACGGAAAGCCTGCCTGACCTCGATCTCAATCGTGCTGTTCCTGCTGCTCGTCTTCGGGCTTGTACCGCAGGACGGGGGCAGGGATGGTTTTTTCGGCGTTCTCGGTTTCAGGAATATGAGCCGGTCGCCGATCTTCATCCTCGCGTTGCTTCTTTTGGCGACAAGCGTCACACTGAACGCGATAGGGGATATTCATAGATTCAGCAAGCATCGCCTCGGGGTGACCTGCGCCCATCTGGGCCTGTCGGTGATTCTGATCGCCGGACTTTTCGGCTCCGGCGGCACCGTCCGGACGGTTATGATCGCGATGCCGAATGTCCCGGACCATCAAGCGCGGAACGAAGTCACTTATGAATATGTCAAACTCCCTTTCGAGTTGACACTCAGGGATTTCTCTGTTTATGAATATTCTTCCGAGGTCACCTTGACCCTTCCTGACGGCCGCTCATCAGAGATCAAAATCGCTGTGAACCACCCTGCAAAGGTCGGTTCGTGGTGGATTTACCAGTCGGACTACCTGTCGGACACGGAACGGGGAGAGTTCGCAAGCATATTCAAGTGTGTCTGTTCGCCTTTGTCGGAGGTTTTCCGCATTGCATTGTGGCTGCTGCTTGTCTCAGCCGCGGCGATGGTGTTCTTTGCTGGCTTCAAACCGTCTTTTGGAAAGAAAGGACCATTGTCTGTAAAACTACAAGATGGCGCCGCTCCCTTAGGATGTGGAACTTTCAATGAAAAGGAGGAACGGTTATGAGTTGGGATTCGTTTGTCTGGTTCGCCTTGGCAGCGTCACTGTTCTGGATTTCAGGAGCGATTGTCTCCGTGATTTCCAAACGTAGGCTCCCGGCCGCCGTTCTGACCGGATGCGGCTCTGCCATATTCATGACATTCATTGTCGGGGTCTGGATTTCGCTTGGGCGTCCGCCTCTCCGCACTATGGGGGAGACCCGCCTTTGGTTCAGCCTGTTCCTTTCGCTGATCGGGCTCGTGGTGTATCTTCGTTGGCGTTACCGCTGGGTACTTCCGTTCGGATGCCTGATGGCCGTGATGTTCGCCAGCATCAACATATTCAAGCCAGAGATTCACACTGAAGAACTTATGCCGGCTCTCCGCAGCCCGTGGTTCGTCCCGCACGTCATCGTCTATATGTTTTCCTACGCCGTGATGGGCATCGCCACCATCCTGGCCATCCGTATTCTCTGGCTGACCCGCCGTTCAGCCGCGGGATCCGCTCCGGCCACTGGGTCAACAACTCCTGCCACTGTCGATGCGGCCGCAAGTCCCCTGTCACCGTCCCTTCAAGGCGACCTGCGCCTCTGCGACACCCTGGTGCGCATGGGCTGGGGATTCATCACAATGGGCATAGTGATGGGCGCCCTTTGGGCCAAACAGGCCTGGGGTGACTACTGGACATGGGATCCTAAGGAAACCTGGGCCGCCGCCACCTGGCTCAGCTATCTTCTGTACATGCATCTCCGTCAAGGACAAGGCCAGGAACCGGACAAGACCCTGCGCCGCACCCTCGCCCTCCTGATCTTCTCCTTCATCCTCCTCCAGATGTGCTGGTGGGGCGTAAACTACCTCCCCTCAGCCCAAGGCTTCAGCCTGCACACGTATTAGTCTCTAATTATTAAGGGGCATTCCGACATTGTGTCACTTCCGTCGGTTTTTGTTGCCTATTTGGAATCCCGAACACATAAATTTGGGATTTTTTATGCCCTCCCTGTTGTTTTATAGATTCTTTTTCCTATCTTGCGCCTTCATTTAAACGTTGTAGGAAGACGATTTTTGGGGATTTCCCCTTGGATTTCATTTCTTGCAGAAAGGCTTCGCTGTTGATTTTGAGGAGACTGAATACACTTTAACTAATAAATAAGTTTAACAAAACCAGGTACTATGAGTAAAAAAATCTGTATGGTCTTGGTCTTTCTGCTGACGATGGCAGGAATGCTGTCGGCCCAGACAAGAACCGTCAAGGGAAATGTCGTCTTCTCAGAGGACGGACAGCCGGCGATCGGAGCCTATGTCTCGGTGGAAGGAACCAAAATCGGTGGAATCACCGATGTCGACGGAAATTTCCAGATTACTGGAGTTCCAGCAAGTGCGAAATTCGTTGTTGTGACTTATCTTGGAGCCAAGGAAAAGAAGGTCGCGATCGCCGACGTGATGAAAATCATCGTTGAGCCGGATTCCGAAGTCCTTGAAGGAGTTGTGGTTACCGGTATGCAGAAAATGGACAAGCGAATGTTCACCGGATCTGCTACGAAGATCAGCGCCAATGACGCCAAGTTGGATGGTATGGCCGACATCAGCCGTTCCCTTGAAGGAAAGGTGGCTGGTGTGTCCGTCCAGAACGTGTCGGGTACCTTCGGAACCGCTCCGAAGATCCGTGTCCGTGGTTCGACCTCCATCTATGGCTCGTCAAAGCCGCTGTGGGTAGTTGACGGTGTGATCATGGAGGACGTGGTCGAGGTCAGCGCCGAGGATCTTTCCTCTGGTGACGCCAACACCCTGATCTCCTCAGCGATCGCCGGCCTCAACTCCGATGATATTGAGAGTTTTGATATCCTTAAGGACGGTTCCGCCACTTCCATCTACGGCGCACGTGCCATGGCTGGAGTCATCGTCGTGACCACCAAGAAAGGTCGCGCGGGGCAGAACCACATCACCTACAACGGTGAGTATACCATGCGTCTGAAGCCGATGTACAGCACATTCAACATCATGAACTCACAGGATCAGATGGGCATCTATCAGGAGCTTCAGCAGAAGGGCTGGCTTAACTATGCCCACACCTCCACGGCCTCTGACAGTGGTGTCTATGGAAAGATGTATCAGCTTCTCAGCCAGTACGATCCAAGTACCGGTAAGTTCGCTCTCGCCAACACTCCTGAAGCTAAGGCGGAGTACCTCCGCGCGGCAGAGTACCGTAACACGGACTGGTTCGACCGTCTTTTCTCCACCGCCATCCAGCACACGCACTCTGTCAGCATCTCTGGCGGCTCAGACAAGACAAACTACTATGCGTCAATGAGTATCATGGACGACCCAGGGTGGACAAACCAGAGCAAGGTTCAGCGCTACACGGCCAACATGAACCTAACCTATAAGATTTTCAACAATCTTTCCCTCAATCTTATCAGCAACGCCTCCTACAGAAAGCAGAAGGCTCCTGGAACCTTGAGCTCCTCGATCAACGCCGTTACAGGTGAGGTAAAGAGAGACTTCGACATCAACCCGTACTCCTATGCACTGAACACCTCCAGGACTCTTGATCCGGATGAGTTCTACACCAGGAATTACGCTCCTTTCAACATCATGTACGAGCTGGACAACAATTATCTCGATCTTGATGTTTTCAATTTCAGAAATCAGGCAGAACTGAAGTACACCCCGATCAAGAAGGTGGAACTCAGTGCTTTGGCCTCGGTTAAGTACTCGCAGACGACACGTGAGCACAATGTGCTCGACAACTCCAACCAGGCTCTTGCCTACAGGGAGATGAGTACTTCGACCATCAGGAACAGCAACCCGTTCCTCTACACGGATCCGGACAATCCTTATTCTCTTCCAGAGACTGTGCTGCCGCATGGTGGTATATTCCAACGTACTGACAACAAGATGTATGGTTGGGACTTCCGCGCGACCGCAAGCTACAACGACCAGTTCGGTGAGGATCACATGCTGAACCTCTACGGTGGTATGGAGGTCAACAGTGTGGATCGTCACGCTGTCTGGTTCAGAGGCTGGGGCATGCAGTATGACATGGGCGAGATCGCCAACTACAACTACCTCGTGTTCAAGAAGAGTTCCGAGGACGGAGCGGACTACTACACCATGGGCAACTCCCGTGAGCGCAGAGCCGCCTTCTTCGGTACGGGAACATATTCATTCAAAGGCCGCTACATTGTCAACGGCACCGTCCGCTACGAGGGTTCAAACCGTCTTGGCAAGTCCCGCACGGCAAGATGGCTCCCTACATGGAACGTGTCCGGAAGATGGAACGCCCATGACGAGCCGTTCATGAAGAGCCTCTACCCTTATGTTTCCCACTTCGCGCTCAAGGCTTCATATTCATTGACGGGAGAGAGCGGCCCTTCTTGGGTCAATAACTCCGAGGTGAAGATCAGCAGCGAGATACCTTGGAGACCTTCTTCAGGTCTCAGGGAGTCTCATCTCTACATCGCCAGCCTAGCGAACGAGGATCTTACATTTGAAAAGAAGCATGAGCTGAACATCGGTTTCGAGTCTGGCTTCTTTGACAACAGGATCAATTTCGCCTTTGACTGGTACAAGAGAAACAACTTTGACCTGATTGGTCTTACCAACACTCCGGGTGTCGGCGGTGAGGTCAGGAAGTACGGTAACATCGCTTCCATGAAATCCAACGGTGTGGAACTCAGTCTCACCACGACCAACATCAAGACAAAGGACTTCTCTTGGTCAACGAACTTCATCTACTCGCACACGAAGAACGAGGTTACGGATCTTCTTACCTCACAGAGAGTCATTGACCTGATCTCCGGTACCGGATTCGCCCAAGAAGGCTATCCGAACCATAGTATCTTCTCCATTCCGTTCAAGGGTCTGAATTCCGAGGGTCTTCCGACTTTCCTCAACGAGAGCGGTGATGTCACTGTGACGGACATCAACTTCCAGAACAGTGATCCGGACAAGCTCGGATTCCTTGAATATTCCGGAACTTCTGAACCTACTGATGTCGGCTCGTTCGGCAACACCTTTAAATTCAAGAGATTCACTTTGAATGTGTTCATGACCTACTCATTCGGCAACGTCATCAGGCTTGATCCGGTCTTCAAGAATTCTTACTCTGATCTCTCCTCGATGCCTAAGGAGTTCAAGAACCGTTGGGTTGTTCCGGGAGACGAGAACACCACTACTGTTCCTGTCATCGCCAGCCGTTGGCAGAACAAGAAGTACACATCATTGAGTTATGCCTATAATGCCTACAACTACTCCACGGAGCGCATCGCGAGCGGAGACTTCATCAGAATGAAGGAGATCTCTCTTTCCTATGAGTTGCCGTCCAAGATCGTAAAGGCGATGAAGATGAACTCTATGTCTCTCAAGCTGCAGGCTACGAACCTTTTCCTCGTCTATGCTGACAAGAAGCTGAACGGACAGGATCCGGAGTTCTTCAACACCGGAGGTGTGGCTGTTCCGGTGCCTAAGCAGTTCACTTTGACACTTAAACTCGGACTCTAAACACAAGAAAAGACATGAAAACATTCAAAATATCATACATTCTGGCTGCAACCGTCATCTTTGGCCTTTCAGCCTGCAACAAATTCCTCGACACGACTCCGGACAACAGAGCCACTGTCGATTCCGAGGAGAAAGTGATCTCTTTGGTGGGTTCCGCCTATTCAGAGAATGACCACATCCTCATCGCGGAGTTCTACTCTGACAATGTGGACAACTATGGTGTCCAGTACACGGGTACCAGCCGCTTCTTCGATTCCATCTATCAATGGAGTGAGCTGCAGGAATCCAACAACGAGTCTACCGAGAGAATCTGGGGATCCTATTATTCGGCCATCGCCGCCGCCAACCAGGCCATCATCGCCATCGACGAACTCGGCGGGCCAGAGCGCTCCACAGCGATGAGTCAGGCTCTAGGCGAGGCCTATCTCTGCCGTGCCTACTCGCATTTCATCCTCGTGAATATGTTCTGTCTGCAGTACAACAAGAAGACCAGCACCACTGATCTCGGAATCCCGTACATGACAAAGCCGGAGACCACTCTCGCCCCTCAGTACGAAAGAGGGAATGTCGCGGCTGTCTACGCGCAGATCGAGGAGGATCTTGAGAAAGGACTGGCTCTTGTGGGTGATGACAACTACACGGTGCCTAAGTACCATTTCAACAAGCTCGCGGCCTATGCTTTTGCGGCCCGTTTCTACCTTTTCTACGAGAAGTATGATCTGGTGATCAAGTATGCGGATATGTGTCTGGGGTCTTCTCCTGCCACAATGCTCAGGGATTATGACGTGCTGGCCACAATGCCGAACGGAAGCCCTCAGCAGCAGCCTACCACCCTCCACTATGTTGATCCGTCTGTCAACGCTAACCTTCTCCTCTTCACTGCCTTCTCGGTGATGGGACAGGCTTTCGGAGCGTACAGCACAGCCTCGATGTACTCGCACGGCTCTTATCTTGCCACTTATGAGGACTGCCAGGCCGCCCAGCCTTGGGGGACATCCGCCTACAAGGACGCCCCGTCCGTGTACACGGGAAGTATGGACAGAGTGATCTTCTGGAGATGCCCAAGAATATTCCAGTACACCGATCCTGTTGCCGGAATCGGCTATGTAAGAACTGTCTATCCGGCTTTGAGTACGGATGAGTGCCTGTTGAACAGGGCTGAGGCCTACGTTCATCTTGGTGACTACAACAAGGCCTGCGACGACCTCAACCTTTGGGTACACAATTGCAACAAGACCAAGGATGTCATGACTCCGGAATCCATCAAGGCGTTCTACGACAAGGTGGACTACTGGGAGTGGAACAAGGCCACTGTCAAGAAGCACATCAATCCTGTTTTCGGCGCCGTAGAGGAAGGCTCTCAGGAAGAGGCTATGTACCAGTGCATCGTCGCCGCCAAGAGGATCGAGTCTCTTGGTCTTGGCCAGCGTTGGTTCGACGTGAAGCGTTTCGGAATCGAGATCCATCGCAGAAGCATGAACATGGCCGGCAAGCCGGAAACCCTTACTGATTCGATGCCTATTGATGACCCTCGCAGGGCGATGCAGCTTCCTGTGCGTGTCATTGCCGCCGGCATCACACCTAACCCTCGCTAAACTTATTTTTCAGTAAAAATTATGAAAATGAAAAAAACAATAACATATTTCTTGATGGCCGTTGCTGCCCTTTCCGCCAGCGTCTCCTGCTCGGAGGACGAACTGGATCCGGTCAGCATCATATCGGTGGATCAATACACTAAGAATGAGTTTGACAAGTGGCTTGACGCCAAGTTTGTCACCCCTTACAACATCGAGTTCAAGTACCGCTACGAGAACATCGAGTCCGATCTGAACTATTACACGATCCCGGCGGATTATGAGTGTTCTGTTATCCTCGCCCATCTGGTGAAGTATCTTTGTGTGGAGACTTATGATGAGGTCGGTGGAGTGGACTTCACACGTCAGTATTTCCCTAAGGAATTTTTCCTCATCGGTGAATGGCAGTACAAGAACAATGGTACCTACATTCTCGGAACGGCGGAAAGCGGCAAGAAGATTCTTCTCGCCGGAGTCAATTACCTTAAGAAGTACCTGGATTCCGCTTCCGGACTTAACAGCCGTTATTTCAAGACGATCCATCACGAATTCACCCACATCCTAAATCAGACCAGAGATTACCCTGCTGGTTTCCGTGAGGTGACTGGAACTACCTATGTGGCAGACAGCTGGAGCGCTTCTCCTTACAATGTCGGCTATCTCCAAAGAGGCTACATCTCGTCTTATGCCCAGCACTCTTCAGGTGAGGATTTCGCCGAGATGCTTTCTCTCTATGTCGTCAACACTCCGGAATGGTGGGAGTCACAGCTTACCACGGCTGCTTCCGGCGGTGCCAATGGCGCGGAATTGATCAAGACCAAACTTGACTTTGTCCGTTCCTACATGATGGACTCCTTCAAGATTGACATTGATGTACTCCGCGCGACAGTTCTTCGCCGCCAGGGTGATGTGGTTTCCGGTAATGTTGATCTTACCGGTTTGGATCTTAATTAATACTAATGAATATGAAGACAAGAATCAAAATACTTTTTGCGGCAGTCTTGTTCGGGACCGTCTTCCAGTCCTGTCTTAAGGATCAGGCGGATGTCTTTGATGATTCGCCTACCGTGAGGATGAACGCCTATCTCGCGAATGCTAAGAAGGTTCTGATGAAACCAGAAAAAGGATGGGTGATGTACTACTATCCGGACAAGTACCAGTCTTACGGTGGCTATAACTACACCGTTAAGTTTGATGCGGAAAGCGCTGAGGTTGGCTTCGAGCTTTCTGAGGATTTAAGCGACACGGTCACAAGCCTCTACCGCCTTGGCAATGACACCGGCCCAACCCTCTCATTCGACACGAACAACGATTTCATGCATTACTTCTCCACGCCGTCCTCAACTAATTACCAGGCTTTTGGCGGAGACTTTGAGTTCATGTTCCTTGAAGTCAGTGACGCTTGCGTGAAGATGATGGGCCGACGTTCAGGCAACATCATTATGATGAAGCCTCTTGAAGAGGATGCCGTTTCATTCCTTGAGAAGGTAAGGTCTGCCTCAGAGGGTTTTATCATCAGTGGAATGGAAGGGTCTGTAGGAGGGCAGGAAGTCAAGGCCTCCCTCGACCAGAGCTACCAGCAGATAACTTTCAAGTTCGGTGACAAGGAAGAGGAACTCGCCTATATGTTCACTCCGCAGGGTATCCGCCTGTACGAGCCGATTGAGATAGGTGGCGTGACGTTCGATGAGCTTAAGTTTGACGCCAGCACCTTCAAGCTGGAAATCGTTAACTCTTCAGACGTGATCCAGGGTACCGTGCCGGAGGGCTTCAGAAGATACGAGGAGTACGAGGGAGAGTACTGGCTCTACTACAATCGTGAGAATGAGGCTGATCTGAAATACGATTCGGTCGCTGTCGTTCTTTCTCCGGGAGTGAAGAATTCCACTTACAAGATGTCAGGCCTGAATCCAAATTATGACATTACCTGGGAATACGACAGGTCAGAGGGAACGCTTACATGGAAGATTCACACTTTGGGTTATCTCCCTAATGGTAACGAGGTGCGTCTCTGCGCTATGGACGGGGCTTCCGGAGGTTTCACCTGGCCGAATAAGAAGGTGATGGGTTCCACAGTGTGGAACGGGGACGAGAAGAATCCGGTCTACTACATCCAGCCTGAGTATCTCTGGGGTGGCAACCGTGTGTCCAACTCATTCTATCTCTGTATGTGGGGTCCTAACGGGAATAGGCTTGGCGCTCCGGCCACAAGCACCGGATGGCGATTCCTCAATAAACTTACGAGTGTAAGATGGTTATACTCTCTTGCTAAGAAATAGAAGCGGGTGCTTCCATCCTTCCGTCTGATCGGAAACGGATGGTTGTCCATAACAGCGGCGGGCGGCTAGAAGATTCTTTTAGCTGCCCGCCGTCATTATGTCTGCTCATCGCCGATCCGGATCGACCATATTATTAACCCATATTGTAAGCATTCGATAAAGTGTTTATAGATTCGAATGGGATTTGAGGTATAATACTCTTTCGCAATTCCTCGATTATCGATGACCGGGAATGAAAATCAGGCATATTCAATCATTCTTGGGGAGAATTTGCTAACTTTGCAAGTTGCAGGTCCGCGAGTGAGATGCAGACCGCGTAAGTATGAATATTCAAAACATAACGATATGTACAGATCACACACATGTGGGGAACTCCGCATTGAGAATGTCGGGCAGAAGGTGACCCTTGCCGGTTGGGTGCAGAGGTCCAGGAAGCTCGGCGGAATGACTTTCATCGACTTGCGTGACCGCTATGGCATCACGCAGCTCGTGCTTGAGGCCGATGCCGACGCCGCCTTGGTCGAGAAGGCGACCTCTTTGGGGCGTGAATATGTCATCCAGGCCATCGGCGAGGTTGTCGAGCGCCAGAGCAAGAACCCTAAGATGGGTACAGGCGACATCGAGATCCGGCTTGAGGCGATAAACATCCTCAACAAGTCCGCGGTGCCTCCGTTCACCATCGAGGACGAGAGCGATGGCGGCGAGGATCTCCGCGCCAAGTTCCGTTACCTTGACCTGAGAAGGAATCCTCTCCAGAAGGCGCTGGCCCTGAGGCACAGGCTTGCCCACGAGGTGCGCAACTACCTCGATGCCCACAACTTCATGGAGATCGAGACTCCGTACCTGATCAAGTCCACTCCGGAGGGAGCCCGCGACTTTGTCGTGCCTTCCAGGATGAATCCGGGACAGTTCTACGCCCTTCCGCAGTCTCCTCAGACCTTCAAGCAGCTGCTGATGGTCGCCGGCTACGACCGCTACTTCCAGATCGTGCGCTGCTTCCGTGACGAGGATCTGCGCGCCGACCGTCAGCCGGAGTTCACCCAGATCGACTGTGAGATGTCCTTCGTCGAGCAGGAGGATGTCCTGAATATGTTCGAAGGCATGATGAGGACGATGTTCAAAAACGTCCTCGGAGTTGACATCCCGAACCCTATGCCGAGAATGAGCTGGTACGACGCAATGGACAAGTACGGTTCTGACAAGCCGGATGTCCGTTTCGGAATGACCATTCACGAGATTACAGACAAGGTGAAAGGCAAAGGCTTCTCCGTTCTTGAGGACGCTGCCTACGTCGGAGCCATCGCGGTTCCGGGCGGCGCTGAATACACCCGCAAGCAGATCGACGAGCTGACCGAGTGGGTCAAGAGGCCTCAGGTCGGTGCCAAGGGCTTGATTTACATAAAGCTCAACGCTGACGGTTCCGTCAAGTCCTCGATCGACAAGTTCTACACGCCTGATGAGCTGAAGGCCATCGCCGAGGCCGTCGAGGCCAAGACCGGCGACATGGTGCTTGTGATGTCCGGCGACAACAACCGCAAGGTCCAGACGATGCTGGGTGTACTGCGCATAGAGATGGGCAACAGGCTCGGCCTCCGTGACCCTAAGGTCTTCGCCCCGCTTTGGATCGTGGACTTCCCGCTTCTTGAGTGGAGCGAGGAGGACGGACGATTCTACGCGATGCACCATCCGTTCACCGCGCCGAAGCCGGAGCACATGGATCTGTTCTACAGCAATAGGAAAGAGGATCTGGAGAAGGTCTGTGCCAATGCCTACGATTTTGTGCTGAACGGCACCGAACTCGGTGGCGGCTCGATCCGAATCCACGACGCCGAGGTGCAGAAGAGGATGTTCGAGGTTCTGGGCATCGGCCAGGAGGAGGCTGAATATAAGTTCGGCTTCATCATCCACGCATTCCAGTTCGGCGCTCCGCCTCACGGAGGTCTGGCATTTGGTTTCGACCGTGTCTGCACACTATTCGCCGGCAAGGAGTCCATCCGTGATTTCATCGCCTTCCCGAAGAACAACCAGGGACGCGACGTGATGATCGACTCTCCGTCCATGATCGACCAGTCCCAGCTGGACGAGCTCAGTTTGGATCTCCGTCCGCAGCAGGAGAAGTAGTTCCCGTCCTGTCGCCGGGTCTGTCGAAGCGACGTGAAACAAAGCATGAAAGTGTGACCGGATTGTCCTTCGGCCACACTTTCATTTCTCTCACACTCGCGCGGTTCACCCCCAAAAGTGTCAACCATTCTCAGGGAAGGTCAAAAATCTCGTTTTGGTGCATAATGTGGTGATTAAATTTGTCTGTTCGGTGCAGAGGTGTTATATTTGTCTTTGAAAAACAGTGATTTATGAAAAGGAAAATATATGATTCCCTTTTGAGATGGAAAAACGAGGAGAAAGGCAAGGTCGCCCTCCTCGTGGAAGGAGCAAGGCGGGTGGGAAAGAGCTTCATAGTGGAGGAGTTCGCCAAGAATGAGTACAAGTCATATATTCTTGTGGACTTCGCGCACATCGGTAAAGCGATGAAGGAAGTTTTTGATGAGTATCTGAATGAAACTGACACATTTCTTATCTTTTTGCAGAATGTCGCTGGTGTCCAGCTGTACGAGAGAGAGTCATTGATTATTTTCGATGAGGTTCAGAAATATCCAATGGCGCGTCAGGCAATCAAGCATCTTGTAGCGGACGGAAGGTATGATTACATAGAGACCGGGTCATTGGTAAGCATCAATGAGAACACCGAGGATATTCTTTTGCCTTCCGAGGAGAGACCTCTTCAAATGTACCCTATGGATTTTGAGGAGTTTTTATGGGCGTTGGGCGATGAGATGACCATGCCGTTCGTCAAGACGTGTTTTGAGAATCGACGTCAGCTTGGCCCGATGCACCGTAAGGCGATGACCCTGTTCCGGCAGTATCTGATTGTCGGAGGAATGCCGCAGGCGGTTAAAGAATTTGTTGAAACGGGGATATTCCGTAAAGTAGACACGGTGAAGCGGGATATTCTGGCATTGTACCGTCGTAGCATTGACAAGCACGTCAATGGGTACACGGAAAAGGTTAAGGCGGTGTGGGATCAGATACCGGGCGAGCTTCAGAAACATGAGAAGAAGTTCCGCCTTGCAAGTTTGGGTGAAGGCGCGAGATACAGAAGCTATGAGTCATCGTTCCTTTGGCTGAAGGACGCTCGTTTTGTGAATATCTGCAATGGTGTTACGGAACCTCAGGTAGGCATGAGACTGAAACGAGATGACCGGACTTTCAAATGTTATATGGGAGACACTGGGCTCCTGATTTCTCACGCGTTCGATGAGAAGACTATCCAAGGCGAGGAGCTGTATCAGAAACTTCTTCTTGGCAAGTTGGAAATCAATGAAGGGATGCTCATGGAAAACATTGTCGCCCAGATGTTTGTTGCAAGCGGTCACTCTTTGTATTTCTATAGCAATTATTCAACGGTCTCTGAGGACAGGATGGAGGTTGACTTCCTTGTAGAAAAGCCGACATTGACAAACGCCCATAACATTTGCCCGGTTGAGGTGAAATCTGGCAAGTATTCCTGCTTCTCATCCTTGTCAAAATTCCGTGAAAAGTTCAAAAAACAACTTCATGTTCCTTACGTAATTTATACCCAGGATTATAAAGAAGAAAACGGATATGTGTTCCTTCCGATCTATATGACACCACTGCTATAGAAATAGCGACAAATCCAAATTATTTTTTAACATTTACTAAGTTCTTTTTCTTGAAATTTTCGTATGTATTATCCTCTATTGATTCGTTCTACCAATTCATCTGGTGTAAGTATCTCCATCTTAGAGAAACCAAACCACTTTTTGCCTAAGTCCTTAATGGATGCACCTATGTGATATA
>HF985982.1 GCA_000431015.1 Alistipes sp. CAG:514
AGGAACAGGAGAGGATTGCAGCCATCCTCGACCGCTTCGACACCCTCACCACCGACCTCACCCAGGGTCTCCCTGCCGAGATAGAAAAGCGCAGACAACAATACGAGTATTACAGAGACAAACTCCTGACCTTCAAAAGAAAAGGAGCATAACAAAACACGAGAAACATAATAATGTCCCAATACAATATCATAGCTGAAAGCCAGGAATACACTGTGGTTGCAGAGTATGACCACGTGGCAACTCCTGCAGAAGCGTACCAAAGTGAGGCTGATCTGGAGAAAGAGTTCATCAGGCTCCTTCAGGAGCAGGGGTATGAATATCTTCCTATCCATACAGAGACTGACCTTATCTCCAACCTCAAAGCCCAGTTGGAGAAACTCAACCACTACCACTTCACAGATAATGAGTGGGAGCAGTTCTTCAACACCTGCATAGCCAACAAGAACGATGATATTGTAGCCAAGACAGCCAAGATACAGGATGACTATATCCAGGTCCTCAAAAGAGACACCGGCGAAAGCCAGAACATCAAACTCATTGACAAGGACAATATCCATAATAACACCCTCCAGGTCATAAACCAGTATGTCGAGGAAGGCGGAAACTACGACACGAGGTACGACGTGACAGTACTTGTCAACGGACTCCCCCTCGTACACATTGAGCTGAAACGCAGGGGCGTACAGTTGAAAGAGGCCTTTAACCAGATAAACCGCTATCAGAGAGATAGTTTCTGGGCAGGATGCGGCCTGTATGAGTATGTGCAGATATTTGTCATTTCAAATGGCACAAATACCAAATACTACTCGAACACCACCCGCGCCAATCACCTCAAAGAGCAGGAGACAGGCGGCAGAAACAAGTCAAAGAAGACAAGCAATTCCTTTGAGTTCTCTTCTTTCTGGGCTGACAGCAACAACAAGGTCATCACAGACCTTCTGGACTTCACCAAGACATTCTTCTCAAAGCACACCCTACTGAGTATCCTTACCAAATACTGTGTTTTCACCAGTGAGAAGATGCTTATGGTGATGAGACCATACCAGATTGCAGCCACGGAAAGGATAATCCAGCGGATAAATGTTGCCAACAACTACAAGTTTTATGGCAGCATCAAGGGTGGAGGATACATCTGGCACACAACAGGTTCCGGAAAGACATTGACATCATTCAAGACAGCCCAACTGGCGTCCAGGCTCCCTTACATAGAAAAAGTTCTTTTTGTTGTAGACAGGAAAGACCTTGACTACCAGACCATGAAGGAGTATAACCGATTTGAGGAAGGGGCTGCTGATGGAAATACTTCCACTGCAGTGCTTCAAAGACAATTGGAAAATAAGGATAAGAAGGGTGGCTATCATGATTACCGGATTATAATCACCACCATCCAGAAGCTCTCCATCTTTGTGCAGAAGAACAAGAACCATCCTGTATTTCAGCAGAGGGTGGTGATAATCTTCGATGAGTGCCACAGGAGCAACTTCGGTGAGATGCACAGTGCCATTACCAAGAACTTCAAGAAATATAATCTGTTTGGTTTTACAGGCACTCCAATCTTTGCACAGAATGCAGGGACTGGTGGAGATATGAGACTGAAAACTACCCAGCAGGCATTTGGAGACAAACTCCATACATATACCATAGTGGATGCCATCAATGATGAGAATGTCCTTCCTTTCAGGATAGACTATGTGAATACCATCAAGGAGAAAGACAATATCAATGATGAACAGATTTCAGCCATAGACAGGGAGAAAGCTATGGCCTCTCCTGAAAGAATATCTCAGGTGGTGAAATACATCCTTGAGCACTTTGACCAGAAGACTAAGCGGAGTTCGTACTATTCTTTCCGTGTGCTGGATGATATTCATAAGGTGGCAAGTGCCAGAAAAGGGGTCAAGGTTTTTGAACACAAGACTGAACAGAAACTTGGTGGCTTCAATGCCATGTTCGCAGTGGCTTCCATTCCTATGGCCAAAGCATACTACAATGAGTTCAAAAGGCAGCAAGCTGATCTCCCGGAAGCACAGAGATTGAAGATAGCTACCATATACAGTTATGGTGCAAATGAGGAAGAGATTGATGGAATACTCGCGGAAGAGAACCCTGAAAGCACAACTCAGCTTGACCAGCAGTCAAGGGACTTCCTTGAAGGGGCTATCCAGGACTATAATAAGATGTTCTCCACCAATTATGACACTTCTTCCGACAAGTTCCAGAACTACTACAAGGACCTGTCACTCAGGATGAAGAATAGGCAGGTGGATCTGCTGATAGTGGTGAATATGTTCCTCACCGGCTTTGATGCTACAACCCTCAACACATTGTTTGTGGACAAGAACCTGAAACAGCACGGCCTGATACAGGCATTTTCCAGGACAAACAGAATACTGAACTCTGTCAAGACCTTTGGAAATATAGTCTGTTTCAGGGATCTCCAACAGGCTACTGATGATGCCATCGCTCTCTTTGGAGACAAGGATGCAAGCAGTATTGTGGTGTTGAAAGACTTCCTGTCTTATTATGACGGATATGACACGGAAAAGGGAAAACATTGTTATGGTTATAAGGAACTTGTGGAGCAGCTTCAAAATGAGTTCCCTGATGGGCAGCCAATCTTGGGTGAAGATGCGGAGAGACGGTTTGTGGCTTTGTTTGGAAGCCTGCTCAAATCCATCAACATCCTTTCCACTTTTGACCAGTTTGATGGACAGAAAATAATCACTGACAGGCAGTTGCAGGATTACCAGAGCAATTATCTCGATCTTCAGGAAAAGTGGAGAAGACGCAGACCCGGGGATAAAGAGAACATTAATGATGATCTTGTGTTTGAGACTGAGCTTATAAGGCAGGTGGAGATAAACATTGACTATATTCTCCTTCTTGTCCAGAAATATCACGACAGCAACTGCACAAACAAGGAGATACTTGTGAATATTTCCAAAGCCATAGGTTCAAGCATGCAGCTCAGGAGCAAGAAAGAACTTATTGAAAACTTCATTGGTAGTGTAAATGCAAATACTGATGTGGAAAAGAGTTGGAAAGACTTTGTCCAGCAGCGGAAAGATGAAGACCTGAAAGAAATCATAGAGAGTGAACATCTTAAGCCACAAGAGACAAAGTCATTCATTGACAACAGTTTCCGGGACGGTCAGGTGAGGACCACAGGAACAGACATTGACAAGATTCTTCCTCCAATGTCAAGGTTTGGTGGTGGCAACAGGCAAGAGAAGAAAAAGTCCGTTATCGATAAGATACAGGCATTCTTCGAGAGGTACTTTGGGCTGTAGGACACAACATCAATCTCCTCGGTGAAACAGTGGGTATGGGGCTGGAAGTTCAGGAGAAAGAGGCCAAGGGAACTTTACCTACAAAGAAACTTCATCACTCCTGACCAAGAGTCTTGACCGGATTCTCGGTTGCGGCGGTGTAGGTCTGGCCGAGGACGGAGATGAACGAAATCAGGAGTGATATCAAGGCCGCAAGCACAATTGCCCACCAAGGGAAGGCGATCTTGGTGTAGAACGCCTGTAGGTAATTTGTGATGCCCCACACGACGAACGGAACGGCAAGCACGACGGCGACAAGGCTCATGATCATGAACGACTTGGACAATGTCCATACGGCCGAGCTGACTTCCGCGCCGAAAACCTTGCGGACAGCGATCTGGCGGCTTTGCTGCTCGGTGTAATAGAGTGACATCGCGAACAATCCGAGAGCGGAGATCAGGATGGCCATGACCATGAAAAAAATCACAAGCAGCATAGTGTTCTTGATTCCATTCAAGTCATCGACCAATTTCTCGTCCAGATAGTAAGCATACATCTCCAAAGGAACGCCCGTGGTCTCCTTCGCGAACTCTCTGCATACATTCTTGACCGCAGCCATAGCCTCGGCACGGTCACCTGTTATCTTAAGAAGCTGAATGAAAGCATAGTCATAATTCTCGTCAATGATCCTTATAGAGTTTCGCTCATTCTCCATCGGTTCGAACAGTGCATTGTTGGCGCGGAAATCCGGGATGATGCCACAGATTTCATATTCACCTTTCGTGTAGCTTCCACCAGCGTAAGGATGTTCCGCCGTCACGCCAAGACTCCTCTTGGAGGTCTCCGTCAGAAGCACTTTTGGCGAGGAAATTTCGCTGTACTTCTCCAAGACCTTGATTCCCAAGATCCTGAGCGAAGTCGTATCCAACTGGGCCATACGCATCCAACCGATTATCTGATTGTTCTCGTCGTGAAGACCGTTCGCTCCGCAGGATATTGGAGAAGTAATTCCAAGTCCCGCGTCAACCACCTGAGGCAGAGCCTTCAATCTGTTGCGAAGCGCATCCTGAGGTCCTCTCCTATAACCCACATCCTGGGAAGAGACCTGAATGACATCCTTTGTCTCGTAACCTACAGGCAGGTTTACCAGATAGCTGACTTGTGCCGACATCGTGATCGCCATAGCGATAAGGATGGTGCTGAACACGGTCTGAAGAACGATAAACACCTTGCCGAAAATCATCTTGTTCTTGAAACGGAACTCCCCTTTCACGACATCAATCGGCTTGAACTGCGAGACAAGCAGCGCTGGAAGCAGCGCCGAGATCACAGAGATGACAACCAACGCCAAAACGGCCCAAAGTACTGTGGTCAAGTCAGGAGTCAGCACAATGTCGGCGTTCAAAATCCTGTCAAAGAGCGGTTTGAATGAATATGCCAGCAGACAGCCCACGGCGAAACACCCGACCGTGAAGGCGAATGACTCGGCGATGTACCTCGCCAATATATTCCTTGAGCTTTCGCCAAGCAACCGTCTGGTGGCCATTTCCTTGGCGCGCTTTCCCGTCTGCGCGACAGTCAGATTGATGTAATTGAATATGGCGGAAATCAGCAGCACCAGAGCCACAATGAATAGTAACCCAACCTGTTTTTTGTCACCCGTTCTTATGCAACTATATTCCTCCAAATCCGAAAAATAGACCTTGTCAAGTCTCGTCACGCTTGCTCCCCACAAAAAGGCGTTATCGGAATTGTCAGCCTTATAGAAATTCCAGTACCCGAGATACTTTTTAAGAAGATCATCACGCACCTTTTCCACATCAGTTCCTTCGTCAAGCCGGACAATCGGAATAGTGTTGCCGAAATTGTCCATCCACGCAAACCGCCTCTGAGCACGTTTGATGCTTGTGAACATATCGCAATGATTGAACACATCGACAGGCCCAAAATCTTCAACGACCCCGACAACTGTCCACTTACTCTTATCGACGCTTAATGTCCGGCCAATAGGATCCTCATTTCCAAACACTTTCTTGGCGAACGACTCGGACAGAATCACCTCGTCCTCATTCTCCAGAACATTGTCCTTAGGACAACCTGTAAGGCGATAGTCAAAGAACTTGAAAAAATTCGTGTCAACCGAAATCTCCGCCGCCTGATAATAGTCATCGCCGACCATAACATCAGCAGTTCCCCCATAGCTGATTCTAGTCCACGCCTTGATCTCCGGAACGGACGGGAAAAACTCCTCGGATGTTCCAAGCGTCATTCCGAAAGAATTCCCAGCCCCGATGACATACAGCTGCCTTGAAAGCGGTTGCTTCGCTCCGACACTGAATTCCGTCCTGGCATACGAAGCCAGCAGAATGACAAATCCCAGCGCCACCGACAGCCCGAAAACCTCGATGAAAGTGTAAAGTTTGTTTCTCGACAGGAACCTCAGATAAGTGCTTGACATAACCTTGTCCTTAAAAACCACCGTTTCCGCCAAGCCAATGTCATGCCAAATTAGCCAACTAATTATTTATGAATATCTTATCCTTTCCGCCATTCCCTCCAAAGTGTAAAGAAATTTTACACCCGCTGTAAAGAAACTTTACACTCTGCCCCGACGGCGGTGGAATGTGACCTTCACTTGCCCTTTAGTCACCACAGCCAGCATGCCCGACAATCTCGAATACCTATAGCACACCTTTTTTAGAGCATTTGCCTACAGTAAGCGCTGGTTCTGCCTGAAGAGCGCTCCTGCGATTCTCACGCTTTGGAAAAATACGACAAAATGACTATTTTTGATTTTTATTGAAAATAGGATCATTCTATGGGAAATATGACACTGAAACAATTCTTTTCAGCGGCGGCGATGTTCATTTGCCTGCCTTTGGTTGCCTTCGGGGCGCAGAAAACGTGGTCGGTCTCCTCTCCGGACGGGAGGATCGTGGCGGAAATCTCTACCGGGGACGGGGTGAGATATTCAATAAGCCGTGACGGGGTGGCGCTTATTACACCGTCCGAGATCTCGATGACATTCGAGGACGGGACAGTCTTCGGAGGAAGCGACAGGGTTCGCAAGGTGAGAAAAGGCTCCTGCGACGAGAGAGGCGTTCGGGCGATGAACTACAAAAAGGCCTCGGTGGACAATGTCTACAACCACCTTACACTTGAGTTCAAGGGCTACAGCGTGGAGTTCAGGGCGTTCGACAACGGAGTCGCCTACAGGTTTGTCTCCACGGCCAAGTCAGGAGAATTTACTGTTACTGACGAGCTTACGGAATTCAACTTCGCCGAGGACTGGACTGCTTGGGTGCCTTACGTCAAGAGCAATGAGAAAAAGACTTTCAAGCAACAGTTCGTCAATTCGTTCGAGAACACGTACGAGCATATTCATTTGTCTCAGATGGATCCCGAGAGGCTGGTGTTCCTTCCGATGACGGTGGACGCCGCCGGCGGAGTGAAGATCGTCGTCACCGAATCAGATCTGCTGGGCTACCCGGGGATGTTCCTTAACGGACAGGGCGGCAAGGAGTTGAGAAGTGTCCGTGCGCCTTATCCTGTGGGACTTCGCCCTAACGGGGTGTATGTCTACCAGGACATGGACTACGCCGACTACATCGCCAAGGTCGAGGCCGGGCAGAAGTTCCCGTGGAAGGTTGTCGGGATCACGCCGGACGCCAAGTCGCTGATGGATCTGGATCTTGTATGGCAGCTTGCCACCCCGGCGGACAAGAACGCCGACTGGAGCTGGGTGAAGCCGGGAAAGGTGGCATGGGACTGGTGGAACGACTGGAATCTGTACGGGGTGGACTTCCGCGCCGGGATCAACACCGAGACCTACAAGTACTACATCGACTTTGCTGCCGCCCACGGTATCGAGTACATCATCATGGACGAGGGATGGGCGCAGAGAGCGAAGGCCAACCTGTTCCTGATCAATCCCGACATCAACCTTGAGGAACTTGTCGCCTACGCTGACGGCAAGAATGTCGGCATCATCCTCTGGGCAAGCTACAACAGCATTGTGAAGAATCCGGAGAAGGCGATGAGCCACTACGCCCGGATGGGCTTCAAGGGCTTCAAGATCGATTTCATCAACAGGGACGACCAGCAGGCCGTGAAGTTCTGCGAAAGGATGGCGAAGATCGCCGCCGAGAATCATCTTCTGATTGATTTCCATGGGGTTTACAAGCCTGCCGGCATCCAGAGAACCTATCCTAACGTGCTCAATTTCGAGGGCGTGGCCGGGCTGGAGCAGCTGAAATGGAGTCCGGAGGACTACGACGAGGTGACCTACGACGTGACGATACCGTTCGTCAGGATGGTCGCCGGACCGATGGACTACACGCAGGGAGCGATGCGCAACGCGGTCAGGAGGAACTACCGTCCGGTCGGATCGGAGGCGATGAGCCAGGGTACACGCTGCCGTCAGCTCGCCGAATATGCCGTCTTCGAGGCGCCGCTGACGATGCTCTGCGACTCGCCGTCCAACTACATGGCAGAAACGGAATGCACGGAATTCATAGCGGAGTTTCCTACCGTCTGGGACGAGACCATTCCGCTCTGCGGAGAGATCGGTGAATATGTCGCCGTGGCCCGTCGCCACGGGGAGACCTGGTACGTCGGAGCGCTCACCAATTGGGACGAGCGTGATCTTGACCTTGACCTTGGCTTCATCGGAGGCGGCGAGATGACCGTCTTTCAGGATGGCATCAACGCGGACAGAGCCGCGAGAGACTACAAGAAGACTTCCGCGCGGATTCCGGCGGACGGAATCGTGAGGATCCACATGGCTCCCGGCGGGGGTTGGGTGGCGAAGATTACCAGATAGTCTGATTTTTTTGGTTTATGAGAAGAGTGTTATTGTCAATTATCGCCATAGCGGCGGCTCTGGTCGTGTGCGGCCCAGGAGCCG
>HF985983.1 GCA_000431015.1 Alistipes sp. CAG:514
TTTTTGCAGTTCTGCTTGCAGTTCTGCTTGCAGTTCTGCTTGCAGTTCTGTAAACGCATCTAACACTCTCACGATCTCTTCCTGCACAGGAAGCGGCGGAAGAGGAATATGAATAGAATTGATTGCTTTTGCAGAAAGATGTTTAACAGAACCTCCTGGTGTGCTCTCCTCAATTTGTCTAAAAACAGGCTTCATATAGTGTCTTATGAAACCATTAAGTAATCTGGTCTCATCTTTTGTGTAGAGTTTGCATACTCTTTGACACAAAAGGCCATCAATATCATCCCATATTCCAAGATTAAAATTGCCATCCATCCCCACAAGAATATCTCCTTTTTTGATTATGTAATCATGGGAGTATTCTCCTTTATAGTATGTACCTGCCTTTCCTGACAGAACATCTCTAATCCTTATGAGAGGTATATATGAACTATCATTTGTGAATTGTGCAGCATCAAATGGACATCCATATAAGACATTTGCATAATCCACAAATCTCACATACTCCACCCCATCAGGACAGTATTGTTGTATCAGTTCGTCTAACCTGCTCATATTTTCTTCTGTCAAGTATTGCTTTTCCCTTTTAATTGCTTACATTTGCATCGGAGATTTTTTATTTGAATGGTTGAGGCGCTCGTCAAGCTTAATTTTTAAAGCATTTGCCTTCGGGCAAGTGCTTTTTGTTTTGAGATATACCGACGGATGTACTCTCAAAGGCCCGCTCTCAGCTCTCAAGCTAAAAACCATTTATACAAATATGAAAAAAATCTCTATCATCATTAAGCTTGACGAGCGCTCCTGCACAGAGTGCAAAGACGCTCACCAGCCTGTTTTTGTCAGAGGCCATTTCAGAATGGTCAGAGGCAAGAAGGTCTACGTGAAGGCCCACTACCGTAAACGGTAGGCCCAAGGCCTTGTCTGCATACCCGTCCGTATCGAAGCCGCTCATCCAACGAGCGGCTTCGTCATTACCTTCCTCTCCGAAATGGCACAATGACATCATATTTCAATTTCCTTTATTATCTTGTCAATCTCAGCCCGCAGCACATTCTCTCGCTCCACTATCTCCGCAAGTTCTGCATTGAGCTTCACGATATCCACTTTCTCGCGCGTGTCTTCCTGCTCGACGTATGTAGAAACCGACAGGTTGTAGTCGCTCTTCGCAATCTCATCATTGGCCACAAGCTTGCTGACATACTGCACGTCTTTCCTGTCAGTGAAAATATCAAGAATATGCTGGATGTTCTCCTCCGTGAGTTTGTTGGAGTTGGTGACCTTGACACATTCCTTTGTAGCATCTATGAACAGAGTGCAGTTATCCTTCTTGGCCTTCTTCAGTACCATGATGCATGTGGCAATGCTGGTCCCAAAGAAAAGGTTGTCAGGGAGTTGGATAATGCAATCTACATAGTTGTTGTCAATCAAGTATTGTCTTATCTTCTTCTCTGATCCTCCTCTATACATCACACCAGGGAAACATACTATGGCAGCTGTGCCATTGCCTGCAAGCCAGGAAAGAGAGTGCATAATGAATGCAAGGTCAGCCTTGGACTTTGGTGCAAGCACACCAGCAGGTGCAAATCTCGGGTCATTGATAAGGGTTATATCATCATCCCCTTTCCACTTGGTTGAATAAGGCGGGTTTGAGACAATTACTTCAAAAGGCTCGTCATCCCAATGCTGTGGAGAAAGAAGTGTGTCTTCACAGGCTATGTCAAACTTGTCATAGTCAATATCGTGAAGGAACATATTGATCCTGCACAGGTTATATGTGGTGAGGTTGATTTCCTGTCCGAAGAAGCCCTGGCGGACATTGTCCTTTCCCAATATCTTTGCGGCTTTCAGCAGCAATGAGCCTGAACCGCAGGCCGGGTCATATACTTTATTGACCTCACTCTTGCCCACTGTGGCAAGTTTTGTCAAAAGCTCACTTACTTCCTGCGGCGTGTAGTATTCGCCACCGCTTTTTCCTGCATTTGAAGCATACATTCCCATCAGGTATTCGTATGCATCACCGAATGCGTCAATGGTATTGTCTTGATAATCACCCAATTTCATCGACTCGATGCCTCTCAGGAGTTTGACTAGTTTTTCATTTCTCTTGATGACGGTAGCGCCCAGTTTGTTGCTGTTCACATCGAGATCCGCAAACAGCCCCTTGAAGTCATCTTCACTTGCAGTTCCCTTTGCGGAGTTTTCAATGGCGGAGAAGATACCTTCAAGTGTCATATTCAGGTTGGGGTCAGCATCACAAGTCTTGCAGATGTTCTCAAACAGTTGTGAAGGAAGTATGAAGAACCCCTTGACATTCACCATCTCTTCCCTTATGCCTTCTGCCTGTGCATCATTAAGGTCAGCATAATTGAAGTCCTTGTTGCCTGTCTCCCATTCACCCTTGTTTATGTATGTTGTGATGTTTTCAGAGATATATCTGTAAAAGAGCATCCCCAAGATGTAGGATTTGAAATCCCATCCATCCACGGAGCCTCTCATCTCATCTGCTATTGCCCAGATGGTTCGGTGGAGTTCTGCACGCTCCACTTCCTTTTTATTGTCTGCCATAAAGTTGATTATCTTGCCTTTGCAGAGTAAAGGTATGAAATAATCACCAAATAGGCAAAATAGTGGCCCTTTATAAGTTCAAATATAAGTTTAAATATCATTTGGACTGCAGGAGGCACTCCAGGTCACGCTGAAAGCTTTGCCACAAGTGAAGGATGCCGGATTGGGTATCAAAAAGAAACCTTGACATCACGGCGGAGCATCCTTTTGCCGGCGGCAGTTACACAAATGGAGAATATGAAGTCTGCGGTGTCATTCCTGATCTCCCTGCTGTCCGTCCTCGGCCAGACCTACACCGCCGCAACCCGCAACCCCGTCAAGACCCTCGGTCAGGATTGAGTTAGCAGTTCATCGCGCCGCAGCAGTGGATAACCTGCCCGGAGACATAGCCCGAAAGGTCGCTGGCAAGGAACAACGCCACATTGGCAACGTCCTCAGGTGTGCCTCCGCGGCGAAGCGGGATCTGCTTTACCCAGGCGTCGCGCACTTCCTCTGAAAGGGCGTTGGTCATGTCCGAGACGATGAATCCCGGCGCGATGCAGTTGGCTCTGATTCCGCGCGGCCCCATCTCCTTGGCAATGGATTTGGCCAGACCGATGAGACCGGCTTTGGATGCGGAGTAGTTGCACTGGCCGGCATTGCCTGAGACTCCCACGACAGAGGACATGTTGATGATGCTTCCTCCTCTCTGGCGGGCCATGATCGGAGTGATGGCGTGGATGAAGTTGAACGCTGACTTAAGGTTCACGTTGAGGACAGCGTCCCACTGCGCCTCGGTCATCCTGAGCATGAGTCCGTCCTTGGTGATGCCGGCGTTGTTCACAAGGATGTCAATCCTTCCGAAGTCAGCAAGAATCTGGTTCACGACGTTGTGAGTCTCCTCGAAATTGGCTGCGTTGGAGGCGTAGGCCTTTACCTTGTGGCCGAAAGCCTCGATGTCCTTAACGGTCTGCTCTCCGGCTTCATTGATCACAAGATCAGTGAAAGCCACGTCAGCTCCCTCGGAAGCGAACTTCATGGCGATTGCCTTACCGATTCCTCTTGCGGCGCCCGTGATGAGGGCTACCTTTCCGTCTAAAAGTCCCATAATATTCAGTTAAATAAATTAAAATCTCCAGTCGGCGCTCCGCCATGTTCAGATGGCTTTGGCGCAGGGTGTATGCCGCAAACTTTAGACCACAGACGAAGCCTCGGTCATATTCATTTTCCGGCAAACAACCGCAAAAGTAAGCTATCTTCCCACGATGAGCAAATCTTTAGGCCGCAATTTGGTGAAAGAAAGGAAGAAGTGGCGAAAGCCACGAATAAAATGGCTATCTTTGCCGGGACGGAACAATGAATGTTCCTAAAACTGAATAGAATGTATGTCCATCTCATAAAGATGGATGCGGAACAATAGATTTTTGACACCGATGAGTGAGATACGCAACCCTCAGCTCTGGGAAAGCGGAGAGCTGAAAATAGAATGGGTAAGGCATCACATGCCACTGCTTGAAGGTCTGGAGAAGGAATTTAAGGAGACAAAGCCGTTCAAAGGGCTGAAAGTAGCCCTATCCGTGCACCTGGAGGCCAAGACGGCCCATCTCTGCGAGGTTCTCTCCGAAGGCGGCGCCGAGATGTACATCACGGGAAGCAACCCTCTATCCACCCAGGATGACGTCGCGGCGGCGCTCGCGCACGAAGGTCTGAACGTCTTCGCGGTCCACGGAGCGACTCCCGAGGAATATGAGCACGGCATCAGACGGGTTCTCGAATGCGGCCCTAACATCATCATCGACGATGGCGGAGACCTTGTGACAATGATCCACGAGGACTACCCACATCTCATTCCGAACATCATCGGCGGCTGCGAGGAGACCACCACCGGAATCCTCCGGCTTGAGACGATGAACCGTGAAAAGAGGCTGAGATTCCCGATGATGCTTGTCAACAACGCGGCCTGCAAACATTTCTTCGACAACCGCTACGGCACGGGCCAGTCTGTCTGGGACGGCATCAACAGGACAACCAACCTGATCGTGGCCGGGAAATATGTAGTGGTCGCAGGCTACGGATGGTGCGGCAAGGGCGTGGCGATGAGAGCCAAGGGACTCGGCGCGAAAGTGATTGTCACAGAGGTGGATCCTATCAAGGCGATGGAGGCCGTGATGGACGGATTCCAGGTTATGGGCATGGCCCAGGCCGCCGCAGAAGGCGACATATTCGTGACTGTTACCGGCTGCGACGATGTCATCACCAAGGAGCATTTCCTCGCGATGAAGGACGGAGCGATCTGCTGCAACGCCGGGCATTTCGACTGCGAGGTGAACGTCGCCCAGCTTAAGGAACTCGCTGTGGGAGAGAAACCTGCGAGGCAGAATATTCAGGAGTACACCCTCCCTGGCGGTCGCAGGATCTACATCATCGCCGAAGGAAGGCTTGTGAACCTCGCCGCGGGAGACGGCCATCCTGCCGAGATCATGGACATGTCGTTCGCCATCCAGGCTCTCAGCGCCAAATACTTGGCCGACAACAGGATGGTACTGGCGAGGGTACCGGGTGAGATGCTTCACAGCGTCCCTGAGTCAATCGACCGCGAGGTGGCCTTCAGAAAGCTGAAGGACTGGGGCATAACGATCGACACCCTGACCCCGGAGCAGCACAGGTACCTTTACGGAGAATAACCGCTGAGGACTATTCCCGAAAAATCATTGATTATCCTTAATGCTTTAATAATTAGAGTAACACACCATGAGACTTATTCCGATCTACACCTGGACAAAAGGCATCCGGAACTTTGACCATAGAAGGAAACAGTTTTCCAAGCAGCCTTGGGCGCAGGGAGTGCTTCTGCTCTGCTGCGTGGTGGTGGCGATGCTTCTGGCCAACCTTCCATTCACCAAAGAGTTCTACCACAACGTTCTGGAGACCGACATCTCCCTAAGGTTCCAAAGCCCTGGCGGAGAGAGCATTCTGTTCCCTAACGGAATGACCGTCGAGAAGTTCATCAACGACATCCTGATGACGGTCTTCTTCTTCACTGTCGGCCTTGAGATCAGGCGGGAGATGAAGAACGGAGAACTGTCCAGTGTGAAGAAAGCGATGATGCCGGTGATCGCCGCGTTCGGTGGCGTCGTGGCTCCGGCCTTGATCTTCGCAGCCGTCAACCACGGTTCCGCCGCCGCTTCAGGTTGGGGAATCCCTACCGCCACGGACATCGCCTTCGCGGTCGGCATCCTGTCCATTCTGGGCGACCGTGTGCCGGTGTCGCTGAAAGTGTTCCTGACGGCGCTCGCCATCGCCGACGACTTGATAGCCATTCTTGTCGTGGCCTTGTTCTACGGCGGCACCATCAACTTCGGACTGCTGGGCATCGCATTTGTACTGATAGCAGGAGTGCTGCTGATGAACAAGTTAGGCGAGAAGCGCGGCTGGTTCTACCTTGTCCCGGCCATCGCGATCTGGTCGTTGTTCTACTATGCCGGCATCCATTCCACGATGTCCGGTGTCGTGATGGCGTTCCTTGTGCCGATGACCCCGAGATTCAGCGAGGCCTACTTCAACAGAAAGCGCCGCCAGTACATCCGAAGGCTCAATGAATATAACAGCATAGAATCCACCTCCTCCGAGTTCCCTAATGGCCCGCAGAGGCATTGCCTGAGACGCCTGTCGGCCATCTCAAGGGACTCAATGGGCATGAGCTACCGCCTTGAGCACGCCCTCGGCCCTTGGGTAAACTTCCTGATCATGCCGATCTTCGCACTTGCCAACGCCGGTGTTGAGATTCCTGACGTGTCCTACTTCAACGTGTTCCATTTCGATCAGGCTCTTGGCAGCGTGAGCATGGGAATATTCCTTGGCCTCGTCCTCGGAAAGCCGCTCGGCATCTCTCTCGCCAGCTTCATCGCCGTCAAGCTTCGCTTCGGCGAGATGCCTGCCAAAGCCACTTGGACGATGCTGATCGCCGTGGCCTGTCTCGGTGGTATCGGCTTCACGATGTCGATCTTCGTGGACACCCTCTCATTCAGTGACCAGACTCCTGAGGTCATGGCCCGACTGCGTGACATGGGTAAGGTCGCCGTGCTGATGGGATCCCTGTTCGCAGGCATCCTGGGCAGCGTCCTTATCAATGTTGTCCATGCGATCCAATCCCGCAAGTCATAGCGGAACCTCTTGTTGACAAACAGATCAGACAAAAGTGAAAAGTTTGGGAAGCTGCCTTGGGGCTCTGAAGCGGATGTCCATCCCGGCAAGGAGATGGATGTTGATCCGCATGCTTCTCGGGATCATCCGCATCGCGGCCTCCCTGTCGTTTGTCTGGATCTGCAAGGAGATCGTGGATGTCGTCACCGGCGCGTCAGAAGCCGCTCTGACCGGCAGGATAGCCTTGATGATGGGCATCATGGCCGTTCAGCTGCTTTGCAACGTCTTCTCTTCCTATTGTGAGAAATTGGGGCTGCTCAAAGTCAACAACACCCTGCGCGCCGAATTGTTCTCAAAGGTCATTTCAAGTGAATGGACAGGTCGCGAAAGATTCAACAGCGGAGATGCGGTCAACCGCCTGGAAGAAGACATAAGGGTTGTGACCGACTTGCTGTGCAGCCATATTCCCGGATCAATTGTGACGGTGTGCCAACTTGCCGCCGCGTCAGTCTACATGCTGATGATGGCACCCGGCCTGCTGTGGGTACTGGTGTTCCTGATGGTGCTGGCCGTAATAGGCTCAAGGCTTTTCTTCTTCAAACTCAGGTCTTTGACATCCGACATCCGAGCATTGGACAGTGATGTGCAGCAATTGATTCAGGAGAATCTCCAGAACCGTGTGATAGCTTTGACCCTGATAGGTGTCACAAGGGTTGTCGGCGCTTTGGACACTCTTCAGAACCGCTTGAAAGACAAGACTGTACGTCGGCTCAACTACAATGCCGTGGCCCGCGGGTTCATGTCGCTTGGATTCATGGGAGGCTATGCGGCGGCGTTCCTGTGGGGAGCCTTGGGCATCAAGAACGGGACTGTCAGTTTCGGTATGATGACAGCCTTTCTCCAGTTGGTCGGTCAGGTTCAGAGACCGGTGGCCGATCTCGCCAGGGAATTGCCGGCGTTCATCCATGCGTTGACTTCCATCGAGAGGCTGATGGAACTGGAGAGCCTTCCGGCTGAAACGGATGGTCCGAAATGGATGGCGCGCGGAGCGGCGGGAGTCAGATTTGAAGGAGTGAGCTTTGAATATCCCGGCTCACACGGCACCCGCGTCCTGGACGCTTTCTCCTATGATTTCCGGCCTGGAACCCTTACCGTCGTGGCAGGTCCCACAGGAGTCGGGAAGAGTACACTCATTCGTCTCATGCTCGGACTATTGAAGCCTGACCGCGGGACAGTGACAGTCTACGATGCCGGTTCCTCCTGCGCGGCAGGAAAGCCGGCGCGCGGCAATTTCCGCTATGTGCCTCAGGGTAACTCCTTGATGAGCGGCACCATACGGGACAACCTCCTGCTTGCTGACGCCTCTGCTTCGGAGGAGGGGATGCGTTCCGCCCTGCACACCGCCGTGGCTGATTTTGTGTTTGATCTTCCGGACGGTCTGGACACTGTCTGCGGGGAAGCCGGTGGAGGCCTGAGCGAGGGACAGTGCCAGCGCATAGCCATCGCCAGAGCACTGCTGCACCGTGGCGGGATCTTGCTTCTGGACGAGTCCACCTCATCCCTGGATCCCGAGACCGAGACAAGGCTTCTCGCCAATCTTCGCTCCTATGTCCGGAACGCACTAGCCTCCGCTGACAACCCGCAGGCCATCACCGTGGTCTTCATCTCCCATCGCGAGGCCGTGATGGCCTCCGCCGATGAGCTTTTGCGTCTGGAATAAGATTCCTCTACTAAAAAAAACAACCTCTAAGGCCTTAGAAATACGTCGAATACGGAAGGTTGAGGCTGAGCTGGGCATCGGCTTCGGAACGGGCCTTCTCGTAGGCGATGACGGTGTCGAGATCAGGATTGACCATCACGTCAAGGTTCCAGATCAGGAGGCGGTCACCGGTCACGACCTCCTGAACGAAGCCGGCCAGACCGACGATGGCGGGGATACCGATTCCCTTGGCCAACACACAAACCTGACCGTCGGCATCCTCCTCGCAGACGGCAAGCCCGACGACATTTCGGAAATCTATCAGTGTGGAGTCTGACAGCGACAACCGCTCGGCGACAAGGACGCTGCCGGGCGGTATGTCCTCGAACGGATTCCTCTGCCCGCAGTCTCTGACCACGAACGCACGGCCTTTCGCAAAGCCTCGGACACCCGTTCCACGTACTGTCATAAGTAACCTATCTCATTACTTCCTTCGTCAGATCCCATGCGGCTCCGGGAGCGAAAACAGCATCAACCAGCTGATCATAGAACATTCCCCTCTTGGCGAGATCCAGCACATTGAAGCGGAAACGCATCAACTGTACCTTCGGGAACATATTCCTAAGCATCCCGCGGGTCACGCCGATCATCGACGGATCGTACGGCGCTCCGGCCTTCCTCAGCAGATCCTGCATCCTGGAGAATGAATATACCTGCCCCTGAAGCTTCTTCTTGAACTCCGGCCAGTTCTCCTTGATCCTCGTCAGCTGGACGCGGACGGTCTCGGCGTCGTCATATTTCTTGGTGATCTCGGTGTAGCCAAGCTCCGGCGCAGGGAAATCCTTGAAGATTTCAAGCGCCCTCTTCTGCTCCTGCTCAAGCGTAGGCCATGCCTTCACGCAGGCGTCCACATCGATCTTCGTCAGATCCATCTTGAACAGTTCGTCGAACACGGCGCACATTGTCAGCGTGCCGATCGCAACCTGGGCTCCGTGCGACTGGAGCCTGCCGTTGAAGCGGTGGTGGGTCATGTCAAGAATATGGCTGAAAAGGTGGTCGCAGCAGGAAGCCGGGCGGCTGGACTGCGCGGCCTGCATGGCTATACCGCTGAGTGTCAAGCCCTCGAACAAATCCGCCACAGCCTTCTTGTCGCCTCTTGCCACGCCATCTGGATCGGCCAGCAGATCATCCAGGCAATCCTGAAGAACATGCCAGGCATCCGGCTTGATCGGCTCAGTACCCATAAGGTCGGCGATCATCCACTCGGCTCCGGCGGGAACCTTGGCGGCCAGATCAGCGTACCCCGCGGCAGTCATGGCCTTCGGGGCGGAGGCGATCACGTCGACGTCGGCGATGATGACCTTGGGAGCCGGGCAGGAGAATGTCTGCTTGGAGTTGTGATAGGAAATCGATGCGCCAAACGACGAGAAACCGTCCACGGAAGCCGCCGTCGGCAATGTCAGATAAGACTGGCCGTAGTGGTGCGAGGCAAGTTTGCAGAGGTCGTTGATGACTCCTGAACCCACGGAGATGGTGACATATTCAGCCTCGGAAGACGGTCTGAACGCCTTCTCCGCATCCGGTTCCACATATTCAGGGTCATTCTCGATGGCCTTGGCGGCAGAGAAATCGCCCGCAATGATGTGGTCAACCATGTCTACATACCTCCAGTCCGCGTGGAATTCCTTCCTCTCGATGACATATTTCTCTGTGTGGACTCCGGCGGTCACAAACATTTCGTACACCTTCTGGCCAAGAACCTTCCAAGTGTTAAGGTCTGCCACCACAACGGCGGCCTTGCTTTCAGGGAACCATTTCTTGAACTCCTCAGGAGCCTGTGAGCTGACTCCGCAGCCCATCTCAAACACCTTCGTGTCGGTGGCGACAGTCAAGGCCTTGGCAATTCTTTCTTTTGAATCCATTATCAATGTTCTTTTAAGTAATTCTAAAATAATTCGCGGCAAAGGATAATCTCTTTTGTCGGCATAAAGTTACAAAAAATCTTTCGTAACTTAGCGACTATGAAAAAGTACATCTCAACCCTATTGGCCCTGCTGGCCGTCCCGATGATGATGGCGGCGCAGGAAAAAAGCCTCCACCAACTCCAGCAGGAGTTCGTGGACCTGAGGCTCGGAATGTTCGTTCACTTCGGCCTCCCGACCTACCAGACAGCCGACTGGACCGATCCCGACCTCAGCCCCGAAGTGTTCAATCCGATCAAACTGGACACCGACCAATGGGTCAAGGCCGCCCAAAGCGCAGGGATGAAATTCATCTGCGTCTCCGTCAAGCACCACAGCGGCTTCTGCATGTGGGACACCAAGACCACGGACTACAGCGTGATGAGTTCCCCTCTGCACCGGGATGTCCTGCGGGAACTGGTCAATTCCGTCCGGAAGGCCGGAATGCAGATAATGTTCCACTTCTCGATCCTTGACACCCATCACCGCATCCGCCCGACCCTGCCGTACACTCCGGAGAAGATCAACCTTCTCAAAAGCCAGGTCCGCGAGCTTCTGACTGAATATGGTCCCGTCAACACCATAATGTTCGACGGGTGGGATGCCCCTTGGGGCAGGATTTCATATTCAGATGTCTCATTTCCAGAGTTTTATCACCTCATCAAGAGCATCCAGCCGAACTGCCTGGTGATGGATCTGAACGGGGCGAAATACCCTTCCGAGGCTCTGTTCTACTCCGACATCCGCTGCTACGAGCAGGGCGCCGGCCAGAAGATCTCCCCGGAGACCAACCAGCTCCCGGCGATGGCCTGCTACCCTTTGCAGAAGACCTGGTTCTGGAAGACCGAGTTCCCGGGCTCGCCCCTGAAGGATGTTGACAAGATCGTGGCCGAGAACATCATCCCGTACAACAACGCCTACTGCACCTACATCCTGAACTCCGCCCCGAACCGCGACGGCCTGATGGATCAGAACTGCATCGATGCCCTGAAACGCATCGGCAAGATCTGGAAGAACACCGGCCACATCGTGGATGTCGCCGAGACAATGGAGCCGATCACCGACATCAACATCGCCATCGGCAAACCGTGCGACTCCTCATGGTCCGACGACATGGACATCATGGATTTCGCCAACGACGACGACTTCCGCACCTGCTGGGTCTCCAGCCCCGAAGTCAAGGAACCGTTCTGGAAAGTAGAGCTCGACCCAGGCTCCCTCATCAATATGGTCGTGATGACCGAACCAAAGCCCTGCGTGATGCAGGAATATGTCATTGAATATCTCCACAAAGGTTCCTGGCATCCGGTCTTCAACGGGACCGCACCGACTCAAAGCCGCGTGAAGGTACACCGTTTCGACAAAGTCTACGCCGACGCCGTCCGCGTCCGTTTCACCAAATGGACCGGTCTCCTCTCCCTCGCCGAGTTCGGAGTCTACACCCCGTACGGGCAGTAAGGCCAGCCGCTTCGGGCAATCGCTGAGAGCGGATTTCAGTGATGACCACCCAGGCGTTTCGGCGCACAGGAAGAACAAGAGGCCGCTCTCGTGAGCGAAACAGGCGCTATGGCGCACGGGAGGTAACAGGAATCATAGATGACGGGAGGCTTACTAGAAGAGTTTCCTCTATAGTTATTTTTCCAGGCGTCTTTGCAAACGACTCCCAAAACCACTCCTATCCGACTTCTGATGCCAAGGAAAAACACATGGCACCCAAGAAGCTGTTTACGTGCGGAAAAAGCGAACTCGTGGTACGGATTTCGGTACCACGAGTTCGCTTTATTCGTTGACAGACAGGCTGTTGTCTGCCAACGCTAATGGATGCCGGTTTCGAAGGCGGAGCGGCGGCGTCATCGGGAGACGGGCGGGCGCGGAACCGGGCATATTCAATTACACACTACAACTTCCTGAGGAGGTTGTTCATGTTGACTTCCTTGTCGATGATGGTGCGGAGCTCGGCGATCGGAACCCTTTTCTGCTCCATGGTGTCGCGCTCGCGGATGGTGACGCAGTTGTCGTTCAGCGAGTCGTGGTCAACGGTCACGCAGAACGGCGTGCCGATGGCGTCCTGGCGGCGGTAGCGCTTGCCGATGGAGTCCTTAGGATCGTACTGGCAGTTGAAATCGTACTTGAGATCGTTCATCACCTCCTGAGCCTTCTCCGGCAGGCCGTCTTTGTTAATCAAAGGCAGCACGGCCACCTTGACAGGGGCAAGCGGCGCCGGGATGCCCAGCACGACGCGGGTTTCGCCGTTCTCAAGCTGCTCGACCTTGTAGGAATGGCTCAGCACTGCGAGGAACATACGGTCCACACCGATGGAGGTCTCCACGCAGTAAGGAACGTAGCTCTCGTTGGTTTCCGGATCAAAGTACTGGATCTTCTTTCCGGAGAGTCTCTGATGGTTGCCGAGGTCGAAGTCGGTACGGGAGTGGATTCCCTCCAACTCCTTGAAACCGAACGGGAAGTTGAACTCGATGTCGGTCGCGGCGTTGGCGTAGTGGGCCAGTTTCTCGTGATCGTGGAAACGGTAGTTCTCGGCACCCATCCCGAGGTTGACGTGCCATTTCATACGGTTCTCCTTCCACTTTTTGAACCACTCCATCTCGGTGCCAGGACGGCAGAAGAATTCCATCTCCATCTGCTCGAACTCTCTCATTCTGAATATGAACTGTCTTGCGACGATCTCGTTTCTGAACGCCTTTCCGATCTGGGCGATACCGAACGGAATCTTCATGCGGCCCGTCTTCTGGACGTTGAGATATTCAACGAATATTCCCTGTGCCGTCTCCGGACGCAGGTAAATCTTGTCGTCCGCCTCGCCGGTGTTGCTGATCTGGGTAGAGAACATCAGGTTGAACTGACGCACATCAGTCCAGTTCTTCGTGCCGGAAATCGGATCCACAATGTCACAGTCAAGGATGATCTGCTTGTACTCCTTGAGGTCGTTGGCCTGCTCGGCTGCAACATAACGGTTATGAACCTCGTCATATTTCGCCTTCTCCCTCAGAATGTTAGGGTTAGTGGCGCGGAACTGCTCCTCGTCGAAGGCCTCTCCGAACCTCTTGCGGCCCTTCTCGACCTCCTTGTTCATCTTCTCCTCGATCTTGCCGAGATAGTCCTCGATCAGATTGTCGGCGCGATACCTCTTCTTGGAGTCCTTGTTGTCGATGAGCGGATCGTTGAACGCCGCCACGTGGCCTGAAGCCACCCAAGTCTTAGGGTGCATGAACACGCAGGAATCAATGCCGACGATGTTCTCATTCAGCCTTGTCATAGCGTTCCACCAGTACTGCTTGATGTTGTTCTTCAGCTCGACGCCCATCTGGCCATAGTCATAGACCGCGGCCAGTCCGTCATAAATCTCACTTGACGGGAATATGAACCCGTACTCCTTGCAATGTGCCACCAGCACCTTGAACAGTTCGTCCTGTGTCATAGTATTGTTGTACTTTAAAAATTCTCAAAGTCATCTGAATATGCCTCGGCAACTCCCCCCTATTCCGGCAACCACGTAACGGCATATTCCATAACGCTCACTAAGAACCTGCAAATATACACATTTTCACGCAAGAATCATCGTGACGGAAACACGTCACTTGCGCACCGTCACTTGCGCACCGCCACTTGCCACGTCACTTGCCATCGATCCAGCATCAAGCGTTATTGTACTGCCGATTGACCCAGAGCCAGAGGAACTTGTCTGGGATGGAATAATCCTTCAAATCAACGGTGATGATGTCTTCCTTGAGGAGTTTGCGGATGGCGGCATTGACAACGCTGGCGGTGGATAGCTGATAGCGGTTAATAAAAGCGGACGTGTTGACATTACGCACGTGCGCCTCGTTCGCGATGGCGGACAGAACTCGTTTTTGGTTTTCTGTCAGGCTAGACATCAGCTCGGCGAACTGAACCTCATTCATCAACAATATGTTGTCTATTGACATCCGTATCACGTCAATAGAGCACTCCTCTCCCCTATCTATCGACGCGAAAGCCTCATTAAAGACACGTTGCATGTAATAAGTATATCCTTCAAACAAGTCATAGACGTACTCAACCACCGCTTTGGCTATCCTCTTGCCATATTCATTGAACATCTTCCCGACAAAATCTGAGTAAATGTCTTTATCGAGAGCCTTCAGTTCCAATGGATCAGCACTTTTATAGAAAGGACGAGCCGGGGACTGAAACATCGCGCTCATAATGCTCCTCTTGCTTCCCGCAAACACGAAATGGCAGTTCTTCATTTTCTGAATATGCCCGCGAAGGAGAGCCTCGATGTTACCATCCTCATATTCAATTATTTGCTGAAACTCATCAATCGCGACGAGGCACGGCTTCCCCGCATTGTCGAGGTAATTGAATATCTCTTCCAATGTGAACTCCGGCCGCTGAATATCCCCAAGGCTCACACCGAACGATGGCTGTCCGGTAACGGAATCGTAGGTTATCTTGCCTTGAAGCGACTTCAACGCACTTACGAGTTTATCAAGGACTTTTTTTCCGGCAGGCTGTAACGCCCTGAACACTTCCTTGCCCAAAAAGAAAGTGAACTCCCTGAGACTTGTAGTGTGCAGAATATCAACAAAAAACGTGTAGTAAGAACGTTTGATTTCCTCCCGCTCGAACACGTGCGTTATCAACCCCGTCTTGCCCATTCTGCGAGGCGAGAACAGAACCACATCATTCCCGTTCATCAATGATTTTGCCAACCTCTGCGTCTCGCTGACTCTGCCACAGAAACATTCATCTGGGATATACCCTCTGGTTATAAACGGATTATGAATTGTTTTCATAACGAGCTACATTTTTAGCAAAAATAATTATCCGTTTTGAATAATCCAAATCAAATAATCCATTTTTGAAAATTTTAATAAAGAAAACCACAACTCTCTCAACGCCAGTCTCAGACCATTTCAGACAGAATTTTACAACTCACAACAGGATTCTATATTGTCATGGTTGGATCATAGTGCTTCACTCTGCTTATAGCTTAGTATTTGTAAACACCAATTATTGAAGATTCAAGTCAATACACTCCAAGACGATTGACGGCTGGGCTGAGGCTTAAATTTCAGTCCATGACTCGCTGCATCATTCTTACGCGACTCGAAACAGCTAAGGGCGGTACTCCTAAAAAAGAGATGGTGGAAAAGTATAAACTCGAGAAACTGACCGACAAATACGATTACTTCAAGTAATCTACCTCATTTCGATTGCTTTCTGCATCATTTTTCTTTGTTTTGATGCAGAAAATTCGTTTTTGAGGCAGAAAAACACTATCTTAGCCCTGTAAACCATACGCGCTATGCACGAATTTGATTTCATAAACCGC
>HF985984.1 GCA_000431015.1 Alistipes sp. CAG:514
TATGAAAAGGAAGGAGGTATTTTGATGCGGTTGCCCTGATAATATTAAGGAATATTAAGGAATATTAAGGGAATATTCGTATATTTGCCTTTTACAGAGGCCTCCCTTACGGAGTCCGCCACAACAAAGAATTTAAAAACTCTACGAATATGAAATTCAACGTATCAAGCACTGAGCTGCTGAAAGGATTGATGGACATCTCCAAGGCAATCCCCGCCAAGTCCGCGCTGCCGATTCTGGAAAATTTCCTCTTTGACCTCAAAGGCAACATCCTTGAGGTGACCGCATCGGACTCGGAACTCACGCTCAGAACAGAGATTGAAGTCGATACAACACAGGAGGAAGGCAAGATCGCCGTTCCCGCAAGGCACATGATCGATCTGCTCAAGGAACTCCCTGACCAGCCGGTCGCCATCAGCACGGCCAGCGACAGCTCCATCGAGTGCAAGTGGACGAGCGGTAACTCCGTGCTTCCTTTCTTCCCTGCCGAGGACTACCCTGAGATCAAGGGGACGGGCGACGACGCCGAGAAGATCGAGTTCCCGGCCGAGAGCCTCATCGAAGGCATCAACAGCACGATCTACGCCACGGCAGACGATGAGATCAGGCCTGCGATGAACGGTATATTCTTTGACTTCGGCCCCGAGTCCACCACCCTGGTGGCCTCTGACTCGCACAAGCTGATCTGCTACACCGCGAAGGAGGTCAAGACTCCTGAGAAGTGTTCCTTCATCCTTCACAAGAAGCCGGCAGCCGTGCTGAAATCCATTCTCGGCAAGGATGACGGGACTGTTGAGATCGCATTCGACTCCAGCACGGTGCTGTTCACATTCGGCAGGACCACTATGGTATGCAGGCTGATCGTGGGCAAGTACCCTAAGTACCGTGACGTGATCCCTCAGAACAACTCCAGCGTGCTGAAGATCGACAGAGCCCTGTTCCTGAACACCGTAAGGCGTGTGGCCGTCTGCGCCAACAAGGCCTCGAACCACATCAAGCTCGACCTCAAGCCGGGACAGATGGAGATCACGGCGCAGGATCTCGGTTTCGCCATCGCCGCCTACGAGAAGATCAGCTGCGACTACAACGGTGACGAGCTTTCCATCGGGTTCAAGTCCACATTCCTCACCGAGATCCTCGCGAACATGAGCTGCGAGACTGTGGTGATGAAGTTTGCCGACGCGCGCAGGGCCGCCCTTATCATTCCTTCCGAGGACGAGGAGGAAAGCGGCAAGATCTGCGGAATCCTGATGCCTATCATGGTCTAATCCACGTAATTGACAGGCTATGGAACTTTCTCTTGAGAGGCCTCTGCTTTTCTTCGACATCGAGAGCACGGGGCTAAGCATCGTGAATGACTGCATCGTGGAACTCAGCTTCGTCAAGGTGTTCCCTGACCACCACCACGAGGTCAAGACGTGGCGTGTGTGTCCGTGGGACTACACCCTCCGCAGGCAGCACCCCATCGATCCGGGCGCCAGCCAGGTGAACGGTATCAAGGACGAGGATGTGGCCGGTGAGAAGAAGTTCATCGAGATCGCTTCCGAGGTTGTGGAATGGCTGAAGGACAGCGACCTGGCCGGCTACAACTCCACGAAGTTCGACCTGCCGATGCTGGCCGAGGAGATCGAGAGGGTGAGGGCGTACTGCAAACGCAGGATCGAGGATCCGAAGAACACTCCGGAGAACAAGGCGAAGGCCCAGGCTACACTGGAGGCGACGGACATCGACCTTCACTCCAAGCAGATGATCGACGTGCAGACAATCTACCACTACATGGAGCCACGCAACCTCAAGGCCGCCTACCGGTTCTACTGCGGCGGCGAGGACTTCGAGAACGCACACTCGGCGGAGGCTGACACGATGGCGACCTACGAGGTGCTGAAAGGCCAGCTGGACATGTACCAGTCGCCGACGAAGTACCATGAGGTGACGCTGAAGAACGATGTGGAATTTCTCTCGGGAGTGGCCGGAAGACCCCGCACCGTGGACTACGCGGGAAGGCTGGTCCTCGGCAAGAATGACGAGCCTACGATCAGTTTCGGGAAGCACAAGGGCAGGACGGCCAGGGAGGTGTACGAGACCGAGCCGGCCTACTTCGCCTGGATCGACAACGGAGAGTTCACGATGGACACGAAACGGCAGTTCGCCCGCCTGAAGGAGCAGTTCGAAAAGGAGAAGAGAGAGGCGGCCAAGGCTCGTGAAGCCGAGATGAGCAAACCTCTTGAGGGTGAGGCGTTTGACAGCGCAATCGCCGGCCTTAAGGACAAATTCGGAGGCGGCAGGCTTTTCTAGGGTGTCCAGGCGCTTGTCGCAAGCACCGACAATGACCCGCCCCTTCTCGCCGACAACCAAGCGCGCAAGATTGATTCATGAATATAATCGTAAAGACATCAACCGGCAGTATCGTCGTGCGGCCGGACACGACATGGGAGAAGGACAATGAGGATTTCTACCCTCCTGAGTTCGTGGACGAGCTGACATATTCGCCGGTACTTTCCGCCCGCATCCTGAAGCCGGGTCGGAGCGTCGGCAGGAAATTCGCGTCAAGATACTACGACTCAGTTGGTTTCGGAGTCCTCCTCTACCCGGAGAATATGCTTGACGGCACCCCTGAAGGTTACGCCCAGGCCATCTGTCTGGATCACACATCCTTTCTGCCCACGCCGATGTTCCAGCCGCAAAGGCTGGAAGAAGATGGCCGATTCAGCCTATTCAGAAATGAAGTTGAGCTTTTCACTTTCGACCGCCCATCCTTGAATATGATCGAGGACGCTCTCGTGGAAGCCACAAAGCTACTCTACATCCGCACCGGCGACATCATCGCCGTAGAACTTGCATCCCGCAAGCCGCTGACAATCCGCCCCGATGTAAGCTCTCAAATCACCGGCACTTTCGACAACAACGAAATCATTGATTTTCAGATTATTTTCTGAACGACGTTTCGTGATGGCCAGGGTTCAGTGAAGTGTCACCACAAACCCTCCGCGCTTCGCGCTCCGTCCCTCCCAAGCTGCGCTTGGGCCCCACCCGCTTATAGCCGCGGGTGGCTAAGGTTTGTGGTTACACTTCACTGAACCTAGATGGCTAAATAAAGCAATACAAAGCAAAATAAAGTATGTCATCGCATAGCAATATGATATAATTATGCATAAACTAACATAAACACGCAAGCCGCCGAAAAATCAAAAGTCAAATTTTGGTAACGTGCAAAATTTGACTTTTGCCTTTTTTCGGTGGCTGATTTCAGCGGTTATTTTTCGACGGCAAATTGATATTTATCGCTTTGACAAGCTCAGCGACCATTTATTTCATCAGGCGGTGAAATCCGGTTGCGATGCGGTCAAGGCCTTGCTGGAGACGGGCACGCGGGCAGGCCAGATTTATTCGCATGAAGCCGTCGCGACCGTACATCACGCCGGAGTTGATCCAGACCTTCTCGGTCTGCAACAGACTGTTCTCGATGTCGTTGGCGCACATATTCAAAGCCCTTACATCCACCCAGGCCAGATAGGTGCCTTCAAGTTTGCTGACCGGGAACTCCGGCAGACGCTCCTCGAAGAACGAGACCATCGTGCGATAATTCGCGTAGATATATTCATTCAGCTCCTTGAGCCACGGCTCGCCCGCGTTGTAGGCCGCCTGAAGGGCGAGAACGCCGAAAGGATTGACATCACAGAGTTCGTTGATGTTGATGACCCGGTCGATTAGTTTCTTCCAGTCAGGGTTGTTGGTGATGATGTTGGAGATTCCGAGGCCGGCGATGTTGAAAGACTTGCTCGGCGAGTTCATCGTGACGGTGTTGTCCTGCGATGCCTGCGAGAGCGATGCCATCGGAGTGAAATGATAGCCAGGCATTTCCAGCTCGCAATGAATCTCGTCGCTGATGACGATCACGCCGTTGCGGCGGCAGATGTCGGCCACCCGCTCCAGATCCTCCCTCGGCCAGACGCGGCCGCACGGATTGTGAGGGTTGCAGAAGAGCAGCACCTTGGCCATAGGGTCGGCGGCGCGCCTCTCAAGATCCTCGAAATCAATGTACCAGGTGGCCTGATCACCTTCGGTGTCGTAGATGAGATTATTGATGGACAGTTCGCAGAGAGTGTTCTTCGCAGTGGAGAAGAAACAGTTGTAGGCGGGACTCTGGATGATCATCTTCGGCAGTTCGCCGTGAGGCCCGCGGCCATGATCAGGCTTCTCGACAACCTCACCTCCGACGATCTCGTACTGCGTCAAGGCCTTGACCACCACAGACATGGCAGGGACCACGCCAGGGATGTAGCTGTACCATTCCTTCTCCGTGTGCCAGCCCCTGCGACGCTCCCACCAGTCGATGGCAGCCTCATAGTAGGAATCCGGCACATGCGTGTAGCCGAAAATCCCCTGATCGACCCTGTTCCTAAGCGCCTCCACAATCTCCGGTGCAACCTTGAAGTCCATGTCTGCCACCCACATAGGGATGACATCCTCATCAATCGGCCCGACCGGACTCTCGGCATCCCACTTCACGCAGTTGGTTCCGCGCCTGTGGGTCAGTTCATCAAAATTATATTTTCCCATAATAAATGAATATTTCCCCTCAATCACAAGCCTTGCCATCTTCTCTTATCCGCCATAACAAAAGGCGGGGAATGATTCCGGGAACGCGGCGCAAGGCAGTTTCTGCCTATTCCCGGACAATTAATCTTCGAAGATAGCAAAAAAAAATTATATTTGCGAGCGATGAAGACTTATGAATATATTCTGTCGGCCACGATCCTTCTCGTCAGCATCTGCGGATGTGCGAGGAAAAACGCCGTGGCAACGGCTGCTGACGAGTGCGAGCCGCTGTTTCTGGCTGTTCGGCCGCTACCGGAGGGAGGATATTCACTAATCTCACTCTCCCCTTTTGACGGTTCCCGCGACACGCTGATCATCAGCCGCCCGCTGAGCAGACTGATCGTGATGAGCACCTCGCACATCGGCTTCCTCCGCGCCATCGGCGGCGAAGACGCCATTGTCGGAGTCTCGGGCGCTGAATATGTCTACGACTCCACCGTGAGGGCAAGAATCGGCGAGGGAAGAATCCTTGACATCGGCTACGACGCAAGCCCCGACTATGAGAAGATCATGGCCCTGAAGCCGGAACTAGTCCTTACATATTCAGTGTCACCCGTCAAATCACAGTTCCTCACCAAGCTGGAGTCCCTGGGGATCAGCACTTTCACCGTCAACGAGCATCTGGAAAGCCACCCCCTCGCCCGCGCCTCCTATGTCCGCCTTTTCGGAGCGCTGACAGGAAACATGTCCGCGGCGGACTCGGTTCTGGCCGTGGTCTCGAAGAATTACCAAGCCCTGAGGGACTCCGTCAGAGCCATGATGACCGTTCCGGGCGAGGATCCACAAAGCGCTGATGCCGAGCAAAGAATATGTGCAAGAAAGATTCTGGTCAACATCCCCTACAAGGATCAGTGGTTCATTCCCGGCCAGGAGAATTACCTCTCTCACCTGGTGCGAGACGCTGGCGGAGAGATTCTCGGCTCAGAGCCAGGCACTTCCATCTCCGGACAAATCTCCGTCGAGCGGGCATATTCACTCTCCAAGGAAGCCTCCCTTTGGCTGAACGTCGGATGGTGCCGCACACTAGACCAACTCCTGTCCGTCAACCCCCTCTTCGGTGACTTTCTAATGAATATTCAGAAAAACGCCGCCGCGAATGGTTTCGGCTCCGCAAGTAGTTCCGCTTCAGTGGGTAGTTCCGCTTCAGTGGGAAGTTCCGCTTCCGCAAGTAGTTACGCTTCAGTGGATGGATTTGTCTCCGCAGGAGGTTCCGCGTCCGTGGGAGGTTCCGCGTCCGGAGAAGGTTCTGCTTCCGTGGGAGGTTCCGCTTCAGCAGGCAGTTCCGCTTCAGCAGGCAGTTCCGATTCAGTGGGTAGTTCCGATTCAGTGGATGGATTTGTCTCCGCAGGAGATTCCGCGTCCGTGGGAGGATCCGCGTCCGGAGATGAATCCTCCCATACAGATGGTCAAGCCTCGCCCCAAGTGGTCTGGAACGACAATTCCCGCCAAAACGCCAAAGGCGGCAACGACTTCTGGGAAAGCGGCGTGGTCCGCCCCGACCTAATCCTCCGCGACCTGATCCGAATCCTAAGCGGCAGCACCCCTGCTACTCAACTCACTTATTATCAACCCGTTGAATAAGACACCTCTCCCGCCTCAATCCATCCTCTCCTTCATCCATTCCTCTTCTTCATCCATCCATCTCCTCCATCCATCTCCTCCATCCATCTTCTCCATCCATCTTCTCCATCCATCTTCTCCATCCATCTCCTCCATCCCTTTCCTCCATCCATCTTCTCCATCCATCTTCACCATCCATCTTCACCATCCATCCTTTCCTCAACCGCATCCCTATCCTCACCTTCTACTACGTCCTTAACCTTTTCCTCCATTACGTTCCCAATTCCAACTTCCATCACGTCTCCGATTCCATCCAACATCACGTTCTAAATTCCACCATCATTCCTTCCTAAATTTAATCCACGCCCCACGAGCGACTTCTAGGCAGAATCACGCCCGCAGG
>HF985985.1 GCA_000431015.1 Alistipes sp. CAG:514
TTAATCAAACTGACAGTCGTACTTTATCGAATGCTTACGCAAAGCCTCTAACTCTTTTTTACTGACGTCATTCCAGGACCAAAAAAAAGTATAATTAGTATTACGGAGGAAATTAGCAGTCAAGTGTAGAAGTCTGATATCAAATTCACCTAATAATATTGCGGGTTCTTTTACTTTTTTTAGTGTCCTTATCGTCTTAATTGATAAATAAAGCGAAAAAAAAATGCTTGGGATATTGAGTGCGTCCATTAAAGAGCGCTCTTAAACATCGGTAAAAAAAGCTATCGTGTGTAAAAATCTCGATTCTCTCTACCGATGGTTTAAGACCTCCAATGATGAAATTCAGGTAATCATTACTTTTATAAATAATAACGGGCATAGGGGATGTGTATCTATTGTGCTTATGCATCTCATCGTTCCTTATGTCGTGAGCGTCATAACTGGCTTGTAATACTCGTGAAATCATTTAATGATCTTATTATCAATACTACGTTAAAAATTTAAAAACACTGTGGCAT
>HF985986.1 GCA_000431015.1 Alistipes sp. CAG:514
TGGCCTTTTGTCATGAACGTGTTTTGTAAAACATCCCGCGCGGCTCTGTCGGTTAGGTGATGGAATAACGGTATCCGCCTGTCTGGTCATGACCTGTCTGGCCCGGGAAGGGTGAAGCTTTCGGTCGTGGTTGATGGGCTTTTGTTTTCTTTGCCGACGCTTCGGCAGAGTTGGTGGCTATCGATGCGTCGTTCCTGGTCAGACGTGCGCTTTTATCTTTGGAGCTTCGGCAGACTTGGCGACCTTCTGTGCTGCATACAGAGCTGTGTCGGGCTGGACTTGTAATCCTGCCAAGGTCGCTTGGCTTTGTGGTTCCCCGGAACTTCTGGGCGGAGTTGGACTTTATACCGTTCGCAGGAATTCTGGCTTGGTTTGTCGCATTAAACTGTTGTTGCGCCAAACCGTTGTCATGTTAAACCGTTGTAGCACCAAAACCGTTGTCGCGCCAAAACTGTAATCGCGCGAACTGTTGATGCTTCAAACCATCAAGGCGGCGGTAAGACTAAAATTACCCCTGTGAGGAGTGAAAAATCGTTGCCGTCCATTTACGGGGAGTACGGACATCTCAATCCTCACTGGGGTATTTCTGTATGGCAGTCTTGGGGAAGTTAGCGGAGGGTTGTTCCGCTGCCGCTTTCGTTGACTTTCAGGGTGTTGGCTTTTAGATGGGTGGCATCTATGTCGCCGGAACCTACCCTGTTGAGCGATGCCGAGCCGGTCTCGCCGGAGAGGGTTATGTCGCCCGAGCCGGATGAGGCTACGGACAAGGTTGCTACATTCAGGTCGGCGTAACAGCCGTCACCGGAACCGCTGCGGGCGATGTCCATGTTGGCGGCGGTGATGTGCTCGAACTCGTGATCGCCGCTGCCTACGCTGTGTACGGACAGTTTGCCGGCGATCTCCAGATTGGTGGCGATGACATCACCACTGCCGCTTGTCTTTATGCTTAGCGAGTCGCCTTTGTATGCGGAAATGCTTATGTCGCCGCAACCATTGTTGGAGATGCTGCAGAGTGCAGGTGCATATACCTGGACTTTGATCCTTCCTTGAGGCCTTGAGGTACCGTCATTTAATCGTACTTTCAGTGTGCCTTCCTCGTTTGTCACCAGAATGGAGTCGATCAGAAAGTCGCAGGCCATCAGATCGACCTTGGATTCGCCTTCTGTCTGGACAATGACTATGTCGTCCATGATCATGTCGATGTCAACCGCGTTGAACTGCCCGACATTGTATGTGACGGTGTCGATTTTTACGTCAAGATCCGAGAGGGTGTATCTCAATTCATTCTTGAGTAGTTTTTTCGTCTTGTCACTGAATCTGAAGTAGCAGGATGACAGGCCTGCCGCCATAAGAACCAGTGCCGCAACAGTCAGTATATTCTTTAAAAACTTCATGATATTCAAATATTTAGATTACCCAATTGCTTTTATCTAGCAGCTCCTTCGGGTCGAGCCCGAGGAGCTCCATTTTTTTGATGACGGCGGGCAGTTCGACTTCGAGGAACTCTTTGCGGTTGTTTTCCAGTACGATGTCCTTGGCTTCCGAGCTGATGAAGTAGCCGATGCCGCGTTTGTTGTAGATGATCCCTTCGTTGGTGAGCTTCTCGTAGGTACGCATCACCGTGTTGGGGTTCACGCCGACCGAGGCGCCATATTCACGGACGGACGGAATCCTGTCGTCGGCGGCAAGCGCGCCGGAAAGGATTTGCTCGCAGATCATGTCGCTGATCTGTAGGTAGATCGCCTTGTTCGAGTTAAATTCCATGACCGTAAACTATTAATGCTGGATTCTTTTGAGCCTGAACCAGATCCAGATGGCGCAGACCGCGACTATCAATAATGTCCAGAAGTTGATGAACCCGTTCAGCCAGAGATCGACGCTGTCGGCGTGCCGGACTGTCCAGTTCATGAACTTTTCGCCCACCATTACCGGATCCATGTTCGCGAAGAGCATGCTGATCAGCGTGGAGAAAAACATCCCTATGGCAAAGTTGGCCAGCAATGTTCCGACCACCTTCCATTTCTTGAATATCAAGCCTCCGAGGAGGAATATGATCGCGTATTGCACGGTGTTCGCAATTATAATCCACAGCCCGTTTGCCGGAATGATGATGTCCGTGGTTTGAAGCAGGTCGTTGATTCTGAACGATATCAGGGCTCCACCGCAGCTCTTGTCAAACAGGCACACCAGGCCGTCGCTCAGAAGATAGACCACTATGTACATGATAGGTATGACAAGCAGGGTGACCAGCATCATGGACACGTATTTCTCAAGCCTTGAGGCCGGCAGCATAAGCCATTCCGAACCCTTGGCCTTGTCGGTGATCTCACCATAGGCTCTGGACGGGAACAGCATCACGAAGATCGTTATCATCACGGCGGCCATCCCGAACCTTACCCAAATTGAGGGACCGTCGATGCTCATTCCAGAGAACAGCTTCATCAGGCCTCCGTCGAACAGCGCCGCGAAGAACATGTAGAGCATGTAGAAAATGACAGGGGACAGCGCGAAGGTCAGCACCAGCATTCCGATGTTTTTCCACTGCCTCTTGAGGTCGTAGACAAAATATTTCCCGAACCTTCCGAAATTGAAGTTATTGTTCATCGCCATTCCTCCTTATTGTTTGTTGTTGAACATGCCCTTGATCAGTTCCTTGTTCTTGTGGACAGCGTTGAAGAGGGCCTCGACATTGATCTTGCTGTCCTCGCCGGTCGTGTTGGGACGGACCTGGATGAATCCGCCCGGAAGCTGCTCGCTGTAAAGGGATTCCGGATGCAGCTGCGTTCCATAGTCGAAGTACAGTCTGCCTGTGATCTCCTCCACCGTGGCGTTCAGCAGAACGTCCTGGCGGTCAAGGATCATTATAGGGTCGATGATGTTCTCCAGATCGCGCACCTGATGGGTGGAGATCACGATGGTGGAAGCCTCGGAAGTGTACTTCATGATCGCGCCCCGGAACTGCGCCTTGGACGGAATGTCCAGACCGTTGGTCGGCTCATCCATGAATATGTACTTGCATCCACAGGCCAGGGCGAGGGAGATGTAGACCTTCTTCAGCTGTCCGGCTGACATCTGGCTCATCTTCTTGTCAGGGTCGTTCTCGAACTCCCTCATGATTCCAAGGAATCTGGTGTGGTCGTAATTAGGCCAGAACCTGCCTCTCTCCTTCGCGAAGCTCTCGGCCTTCACAGGCACCGGAAGAACCTCGTCCGGAAGGTAGTACTGGTTCTGGAGTAGGGACGGGGTTCTGTCGAAAGGATTCTCTCCGTCGGTCGTTATGCTGCCGCCGGTCACTCTCTTAAGCCCGCACAGAAGTGTCAGAAGCGTGGTTTTGCCCACGCCGTTCTCGCCCAGAAGACCGTAGATGCGGCCTTCCTCAAGCGTTGTCGTGATGCTTTTCAGAACCGGAACATTGCCGTAGCTGAAAGCGAGGTCTTTGATTTCTATCATATCTTGTTAGTGTAATAGTTTATTAGTACACTGCAAAGATAATGAAGTTTTTTAACAATCAAAGAAAAAATGAATATTTTTTTGCCTCTTACCGGCCATCGCGCTCCGGCAGTCATCTGAGCCTGTCGGAACGCGGCGACCGAGAGGAGTGACCTCTTACTTCTTCGAATCGGAATATTCCTTAATGTTCCTTTCCCGCCATTCGGTCGGCGTGCAGCCGACTGTCTTCCGGAACTGCTGCCTGAAGTTGGATTTGTCATTGAACCCTATAGCGAAGCCGATGTGGCACACCGGGGTTTCAGGCTCTTGGATAAGAAGTTCTTTCGCCTCTTCTATGCGAAGATCCTTCCTCCATGTCGAGAATTTCTTATTCAGAACCTTGGAACAGTAGAACGAAAGCTCCTCACTTGTGATTTCGAGTTCGTTCAGAAGGTCGTCCATCGAGTCATAGGAGTCGCGGTGCTTCCCTTCCTCGACCCATTTGTCAAGTTTCATCTTGACTTTGGCGATTGTTTTTCGGACGGTGATTGTCTCCTTGATTCCGGAGACATTGTTTCTGTGGATCTTCTGCAGCTTCTTGGAAATGCTGAAAAGAAGCGGGTAGTTGGTTCCTAGCGCTTTCATGTGTTTGGTCAATTGGTGGTTATGGTTTTCTATATGAATAAGGTGATGACCGACTATGGGTTGCCGACCATCACCTTAAGATCTGTGACGGGTGGGGACTACCAGCCCAGCACGTAGGCGAAGATCAGTGGCGCCACGATTGTAGCGTCGCTCTCCACGATGAATCGAGGAGTGGTAGGGGAAAGCTTGCCCCAGGTGATCTTCTCATTAGGGACGGCTCCTGAATATGAACCGTAGGAAGTGGTGCTGTCTGAGATCTGGCAGAAATATGACCAGAGCGGTGTGCCCTTCCATCCGAGATCCTGCTCCATCATCGGAACGACGCAGATAGGGAAGTCGCCGGCGGTGCCGCCACCGATCTGGAAGAATCCCACTCCGGCTCCGGTGGCGTTGGCCTTGTACCAGTCAACCAGGAACATCATCACCTCCACGCCGGTCTTGACGAGGTTGGTAGGGAACTCGCCGCGGATGCAGTGGGCTGTGAATATGTTGCCGGTGGTGCAGTCCTCCCATGCAGGGCAGATGATAGGAATGTTCTTCTCGCAGGCTGCCATCACCCAGCTGTCCTTGGGGTCGATCTCATAGTACTGCTCCAGAACGCCGCTGCGGAGAAGCTGGTAGATATATTCATAAGGGAAATACCTCTTTCCTTCGTTCTTCGCCTTTGTCCAGACATCGACGAGGGCACCCTCCAGGCGGCGGAAAGCCTCCTCTTCCGGAATACAGGTGTCGGTCACACGGTTGTAGTGGTTCTCAAGCAGCTCCTGCTCCTGCTGAGGAGTAAGGTCGCGGTAGCCCGGGATCCTGTAGTAGTGTGAGTGAGCGACGAGGTTCATTATGTCCTCTTCAAGGTTGTTGGCTGAGCAGCAGACGAACGAGAACTTGTCCTGGCGGATCATTTCCGCGAGGGAAAGTCCGATTTCGGCGGTACTCATGGCACCGGCCATAGCAAGGAACATCTTTCCTCCCTTGTCGAGAAGGTCGCAGTAGGCCTTCGCGGCGTCAACCACGCATGCCGAGTTGAAGTGGCGGTAGTTGTGGGTGATGAATTGTGAAATAGGTCCTTTTTCCATTTTTTGTCCTAATGTTAAAAGTATTTTCAAATGCTATCTCGTGTCAGAAAACTCCTCTGAACGTACAATAGTATGCGAATTTAGAAATTTTAGATTACTTTTGCAATTGTTGTATGTTAACGAACAATAAAATAACGAGCGCGCTCGCCTTCGGGGGAGTGTCTAATGAATGTTTATTATGCTGAGAATTGATGATTACGCTACCTTCCGCAGGGTCGCGACACCGTTTTACTACTATGACATCGACCTCTTTATGCGTACTGTGGACAAGGTCGCCGATCTTTCCGAAAAGACCGGCATACAGGTGCATTATTCGGTAAAGGCCAATTCGGACAGCCGTCTCAACGACATCATCAGCTACAAGGGGCTTGGAGCGGACTGCGTGAGCGGTGACGAGATTGAATTCGCCGTGGGGTGCGGCTACGATCCCAGGAAGATTTTCTTCGCGGGAGTCGGAAAGTCCGACAGGGAGATATGCCAGGCCTTTCAGGTCGGCATCGGTGCCTTCGTGGTGGAGTCTCTTGAGGAGATCGAGATCATCGGTGACCTGGCGTGCAGGCTTGGCCGCAGGGCTCCCGTCAGCCTTAGGATCAACCCGAACATCGATGCCCACACGCATCACTACATTACCACCGGCCTGTACGAGGACAAGTTCGGAATCTCCGACAGGAGCTTTGACGAGGCCGTGGCCTTGGTGAACGCTTGCCCGAACATCGATTTCTACGGGCTTCAGTTCCACATCGGCTCGCAGATCCTTGATGTTGAGGATGTTGTGAAGCTGGAATGCGCCAAGGTCAATGACATCGTGTCCCGCTTTGAGGCTAACGGGATGATCGTCAAGAACATAGACTTGGGAGGAGGCTTGGGCATCGATTATGATGAGCCGGATGTCAATCCGGTGGCCGACTTTGAGACCTGGTTCGGAACCATCGACAGGAATCTTAGGCGTCGTCCCGACCAGGTTGTCCATGTGGAGCCTGGGCGTTCCATTGTGGCGCAGTGTGGCTCGCTAGTCACGGAGGTCTTGTTTGTGAAGAAGGGGGAGAACCGTCGTTTCCTGATGGTGGACGCCGGCATGAACGATCTCATCCGTCCTGCCCTTTACGGTTCCTATCACAAGATCGAGAACCTTTCGGCTCACTATGAGGACAATGACGCGCGCGAGAATCGTGTCTATGACGTGGTTGGTCCCGTCTGCGAGTCGGCAGACACTTTCGGTAAGGAGCGTCTGCTCGCCAAGAGTCACAGGGGAGACCTTATTGGGATCCGCAGCGCCGGAGCCTACGGTCAGGTGATGGCTTCCCGCTACAACATGCGTCCGTTCGCCCCGGCGGTATATTCAGACCGCCTTGCCGAGGCCCCTCGCCGCAAGGAATATTTCGCTTTATGAATATAAAAACAGCCGCCTCGGAAAGAAGAGGCGGCTGTTTTGCTGTTTATGATTCTACCTTCTGAAGCCGCGGAGCTTCTGGGCAAGGTTCCCGGTCAGCGCCGTCTTCATCATCTTCCTGGTGGTCTCGAACTGCTTCAGAAGCTTGTTCACCTCGGCCACATTGGTGCCGCTGCCGTCCGCGATCCTCTTGCGGCGGCTTCCGTTGATGATCTCAGGATTGTCCCTCTCTTCAGGAGTCATGGACATGATGATGGCCTCTATCCCCTTGAACGCCTTGTCGTTGTCGATGTCGATGTCCTTGATGGCCTTGCCCAGCCCAGGGATCATTCCGGCAAGATCCTTGATGTTGCCCATCTTCTTGACCTGCTGGATCTGATTGTAGAAGTCCATCAGTCCGAACTTGTCCTTGGCCAGTTTCTTTCTGGTCTCACGCGCCTGCTTCTCGTCGAACTGCTCCTGTGCCTTCTCGACGAGGGAGACAACGTCACCCATTCCGAGGATTCTGTCGGCGATACGTCCCGGGTGGAACACATCCATTGCCTCAATCTTCTCTCCGGAGGAGATGAACTTGATCGGCTTGCCGGTGACGTACTTGATGGAAAGCGCGGCGCCGCCTCTGGTGTCACCGTCCATCTTCGTGAGTACAACACCGTCAAAATTAAGCCTTTCGTTGAAGACCTTGGCTGTCTCCACGGCATCCTGACCCGTCATGGCGTCTACGACAAATAATGACTCTGTAGGGTTCACGGCCTTGTGCAGGGCAGAGATCTCGTCCATAAGCTCCTGATCCACAGCCAGACGGCCGGCGGTGTCGATGATGACCACTGAATATCCTTCCGCCTTGGCCTTGGCAATGGCGTTCCTCGCTATCCGGATCGGATCCTTCACACCTTCTTCCGTGTAGACCGGAACCTCGATCCCCTCACCGAGAACCTTCAACTGTTCGATGGCCGCCGGACGGAACGTGTCACAGGCGGCGAGAAGCACCTTCGTGCCCCTCTTGCTCTTGATGTTGTTGGCCAGTTTGGCCGAGAACGTGGTCTTACCGGAACCGTTGAGACCCGCCACCAGGACTATTCCGGGATTCCCCTTGATGTTGATGTCCTGTGAAGCGCTGCCCATGAATTCGGCCAACTCGTCGTGGACGATCTTGACCATCATCTGCTGTGGCTTCACCGCCGTGAGGACATTCTGTCCCATGGCCTTGACCTTCACCCTGTCGCAGAAGTCCTTGGCCACGCGGAAGCTGACGTCCGCGTCCAGCAGCGCCCTCCGGATGTCCTTCAGCGTCTCAGCGACATTGATCTCAGTGATCTTACCCTCACCCTTCAGAATCTTGAAGGATCTCTCAAGTCTCTCCTGTAAGTTATCGAACATATTCAGTAGCCTATTAATTGTAGCCTACAAAGATAATCAAATCCGCCGGAAGAATAAACCCCATTGAAAACAAATTGCCTTTTGACGGAAATCGCCCAAAGCGACTTTGACATCTCATCCGCCACAAGAACCCTGGAATCCCGGAAGATTGCCGAGGAGGAGTATTGGCACAGGAATATTCATAGAGCGGATCAATGACACCGCTTCCCCGTGAGACTCTTTCCCGAAGACCCGGGCGTATCTTGCGGCGATTTTGCAAAATGCCTTCAGGTCAAATGCCCGCGGAAGGCCTTAGAGCGGAACATTGGATGAATAACTACGAGGGCAAGTCAAGACTTTTTCATGTAAGCCTGCGAATCAACCCATTCAGAGGCATTTGAGGCTGAACGTGTTTTGTAAGATGTAACGGCTCATGTGCAAAACCCTGTGTTTGAGAAGTTGAAA
>HF985987.1 GCA_000431015.1 Alistipes sp. CAG:514
GTGTGACTCCGCGGGCGTGAATCTCCGCAAGTTCCGCTCTCAAGGTGGCGGGTGCGACTCCGCGGGCGTGAATCGCCGCAAGTTCCGCCCTCAAGGTGCCGGGTGTGACTCCGCGGGCGTGGGATCGGGTTATTTCTCGCCGGTGTACATGCGGCAGATGCCGAGGGTGAAGGCTTTGTGGGTTACGGCGCGGAAGCCGGCCTTGCGCATCGTGGCCATGAACGCCTTTTTGCCGGGGAAGGCGGCCACAGAGGTGGGGAGGTAGGCGTAGGCGGCTTTGTCACCGGAGACTTTGCCGCCGATCTTCGGGAGGATGTGCAGGAAATAGAGGTCGTAGAACCAGCGGATGACTTTGTTCTCTGGGCGGGAGAGCTCAAGGATCACGAGACGACCGCCGGGTTTGAGGACGCGGAGCATTTCCCTTAGGCCTTTCTCTCTATTCTCGAAGTTTCTGATGCCGAAGGCTATGGTGACCCGGTCGAAGGTGCTGTCCGGGAAGCGTAGCGCCTCGCCGTCGCCTTCTTCTATGCTGATCATGTCGGCCAGACCGGCTTTGCCGACCTTCTCACGCATCACGGCCAGCATACCCTCCGACAGATCCACGCCGGTGACGTGACTTCCAGTCGCCGAGCTTGTGGTTCGACTGGGCTCACCAACCACTGAAGCGCCGGTCACTTTGACAGGCTCCGTGACCGCGTGAGTTGGCCGTTGAGCCTGTCGAAACGCCGCTTCCTCGGAATCAAGTCGTTTCGACAAGTTCAACGGCCCGCTCAGCGCTTTGGCGATGGCGATGGAGAAATCGCCCGTTCCGCAGGCCAGGTCCAGAACCTGGACCGGAGCCGGAGCATCCACAATCCGCTTCAGCGCACGCCTCCTCCAGATTTTGTCCACGTCCAGCGAAAGGATGTGATTCAGAGAGTCATAGTCGCCAGCGATGCTGTCGAACATATTCTTAACCTTTGACTTTGTCGGCATATTCCTAGAAAATTAAAAATCCCGCTCCGGCGAGGATGGAGAGGATGAAAGTTGACATCACTAGCAGCGGCAGCATCGGGTCGAGCGCCTTCTCGGTGCGGGTCCACACTCCACGAAGGTGAACCATGTGTAGCGGTGCCACGGCGAGGAACAGAAAGTGTCCCGGATCTGGTTTGTAGAGCAGGCAGAATGTGACCATCAGTACCCAGCCCATCGCGATCAGGACGGTCTGGTAGATCCTCGCACCCCTCAGACCGAGCCTGATGGCCACCGTCACACGGTTGACCGCATCCGTCTTCATGTCCCTTGTGTTGTTGACATTCAGCACCCCGACGCTGAAAAGCCCGATGGCCGCCGCCGGCAGCAACATCAGAATTGGCGGCAATTCCCGCGCGGCCACATAGTAGCCGCCAAGCACCGACACAAGGCCGAAGAATATGAACACGAACACGTCGCCCAGCCCTTTGTACCCATAAGGATTCTTGCCCAAAGTGTACTTCATCGCACCCACGATAGCCGCCGCGCCAAGCGCTTCCAGACAGATAGACTCTGTCTTGAATAGGCTTCCGAAGGAGACCTGGATCATCGCCAGGCCGGAGATGACGCAAAGCCCGATGAACATCAGGATGAGTTTTTTGATGTCTCCGATGGTCATGTCTCCGCTGCCGAGTGCGTACTTAGGTCCCTGCCTGTCAGCCGAGTCTGTGCCGCTCAAGGTGTCGCCGAGCTCATTGGACAGATTTGAGAGGATCTGCAGACATACCGTTGTCAGGAAGATCAGCGCGGCTGTCCACGGGCTGACATCTGTGTTGTCCGCCGCGAGCGTCACCCCGAGGATCACCCCGGCCAAGGACAGAGGCAGAGTCCTGAGCCTCATTGATTTTATGCAGGCTTTAAGCGTCATGTAGAATAAATATCTGATAATCTTGAACAAAGATACTCATATTATCGAAAATATTCATAACTTTACACCCTATGCGAGTCTGGGTCGGCGGAGACGGCGGCCCTTGCCGCAAGAATAGAGGTTGCTCATTAATATTCATATAATATGAAACGTAATTCATTCATTCTGGCGGCTGTGGCTGCCATCGCCGCGGTCGCTTGCGGACCGAAGGTTTCTGACAAGACAGCCATCGAAGGTTCTTTCGAGGGCAATGCTCCTGAAGAGGTAAGCATCAAGATTTCCGATCTTGGAATTGACACCACCCTCACGGTGACGGACGGGAAGTTCGCCGTTGAGCTTCCTGCATCCAAGACCGTGCTCGCCACGCTGACCGGGGAAGGAGTAAGGGCCAGATTCATTTCTGACGGTACTCCGTTGACGGTCACTGTCAAGGAAGACGGTACTTGCGAGATCGCTTCCAAGACTCCGTCTGTCTCTGTACAGGAGAGGTACAATGCCTTTGCCAACGCTATGGCTCAATTTGAGAAAGATGCTAGAGCCAAGCTTGAGGCTCTTGGCGACGAGGCCGCCGATTCTGCCAAGAATGAGGTTTTCGAGGCTTACCAGTCCGCCGTGGAGGAACTCAGCAAGAAGACGTTTGAGGCGAATCTCGACAACGCCATTGGCGCGTCCCTGTTAGGTAACATTCAGTATGACCTCACTCCTGCTCAGGTTGATTCTGTTCTGAACATGCTTGATCCGGCCATCCTTGAGACCAAGGCCGTCGCCGCCATAAAAGCTAAGAACGACTCCAAGAAGAACACCGCCGAGGGCATGATGTTCACCGACTTCGACATCAACGGCGTGAAGCTTTCCGACTTTGTTGGCAAGGGTCAGTACGTCCTCGTTGACTTCTGGGCATCTTGGTGCGGCCCTTGCAAGAGGGAGATCCCTAACATCAAGAAGGTCTACGAAAAGTACGCCGGCAAGGATTTCGATGTCCTCAGCGTGGCAGTCTGGGATCAGCCTCAGGCTTCTGTTGACACAGCGAAGGCCTACGGTGTGAACTGGAAGGAGATCATTGACGCTCAGACGGTTCCTACCGAGCTTTACGGCATCCAGGGCATTCCTCACATCATCCTTTTCGGTCCTGACGGAACCATCCTTAAGAGGGATCTCCGCGGTGAGGGCATCGAGGAGGAGGTAGCCAAGTACGTGGCCGCCAAGAAGTAAGAGTGGGCGGAAAGAACCTTACAGTCAGGGAGAAAATCGCCCTGTTTCCACATTCCCCGGGGGTCTATCGTTACTACGATTCCTCGGGGAAGGTGATTTATGTGGGCAAGGCCAAGGATCTGCACAAGAGGGTGGCGCAGTACTTCGTGCCGCCGGAGAGGCTGAATGTGAAGACCAGGCTGCTGGTCTCGAAGATCGCCGACGCACAGTTCTCTGTCGTCGATTCGGAGGCCGACGCGCTGCTGCTGGAGAACAATCTCATCAAGCAGTACAAGCCTCGCTACAACATCCTGCTCAAGGATTCCAAGACCTACCCGTGGATCGTCATCACGAACGACGACTTCCCGAAGGTCTTTCTCACCCGCCGCGTGGACAGGAAAAACGGAACCTATTTCGGGCCGTACAGTTCGGTCTCGCACGCAAACTACCTGCTGGAGTTTTTCCGCAAGAACTACCCGCTGCGCTCCTGCAACCTGAAAATCACCGGCGACGCGATCCTCCGGGGCAAATTCCGCCCGTGCCTTGACTTCCACATCGGACGCTGCAAAGGCTGCTGCGTTGGCGCGATCAGCAAGGAGGAATATTCATCCTACGTCACCGAGATCACCCGTCTGCTGAAAGGTGGCGTGAATGAGATAATCCGTGAATATGAGGCCGAGATGAAGCGTGCGGCCGCGGAGCTCCGTTTCGAGGAGGCACAGGTCTGTAAAAACAGGATAGAGTCCTTGAAGAAGCACTATTCACATTCGATAATATCCTCTGTCGCAGATACTTCCTGTGATGTGTTCTCTCTGGTTTTCGATGGCCAGGAGGCTTTCGGAAACTTCCTGCGTGTTCGTGGCGGATCTGTCATCCAGTCGTTGAACCTGGGCTTCAAGATGAACATCGAGGAGGAGCAGGCATCTGTACTCAGCACGTTCATCGCCGAGATAGAATCCAAGTTCGGTGCATTGGCGAAAGAGGTCATCGTGCCGTTCAAGCCGGATGTGGAGATAGACGGCATCGACTTCCGCATCCCGGCGCGCGGCGACAAACTTTCCCTTCTCGAACTGAGCGTCAAGAATGCCAAGGAATATCTTTTCAACTCCATCAAGCAGAGGGAGCACACCGATCCTGACGAATATCGCAGGATGGTTCTTGAGGACTTGCGCAAGGCCTTGGGAATGAAGGAGCTTCCGACCCACATCGAGTGCTTCGACAACTCCAACATCCAGGGGACCAATCCGGTGGCTTCCTGTGTGGTTTTCCGTGACGGAGTGCCGTCCAAGAAGGATTACCGTAAGTTCAAGATCAAGACGGTCATCGGGGCCAATGACTTCGCTTCGATGAAGGAGGTCGTCAACCGAAGATATTCAAGAATGCTTGAAGAGGCTCCGGATGACCTTCCGCAGCTCGTAGTGATAGACGGCGGTGAGGGGCAGTTGGAGTTCGCCCGCCAGGCTCTCGCCGAATTGGGCTTGATGGACAGACTGATGGTCATCGGCCTTGCCAAGCGTATGGAACTTGTGATCAGGGTGAACGATCCTTATCCTCTGTTTCTGGACCGTAACTCGCAGGCTCTTAAAGTCCTGATGCAGATCCGTGACGAAGCCCACCGCTTCGGCATCACCTTCCACCGCAGCCTCAGGAGCAAAGCCCAGATCCAGAGTGCTTTGAGGGAGATCAAAGGTGTCGGCGAGCAGACCGAGAAGCGTCTTCTGATGCACTACGGCTCAGTCGCCCGCATCGCCGCCGCCCCCCTCGAAGACCTCTCCAAACTCGTTTCCCCGGCCCTCGCCGCCGAGATTCTCAAGGCACTTGACCAGTCTTGACCCAATACATTGAACCGTCTGCGACACACGCGTGATCTTCGCGCGTGATTCGCCTCCTTCTTGCGCACCACCTTGCTCCTTGTGAACACCTCGTGAGCCAGATCAGCCTTTTTGCTCACAACAAGGCCTTTATGGGAACCTTCGTGAGCGGAAGAGCCTGATCTGTGCACGGAACACTTTTCTACTTCTCGGCGCGAATTCTCCGTGTCTACTTTTCGCGTCTGGTACAAAGTTGGGCGCGACGATGACTGTAGACAATAAGAATGGCATAAATGTTCCCTTTGGAAGTTCTTACCCTGTGGTAATAGGTAATGAGGTCTATGTATTCCCGAGCTATCACATGACAATGGACAAGAATGAACTGGTCAGGTATCGCCGCGTAAACGGTGGTTTGCAGAAAATGGGCAGTATGCCATTGCCTGCCAATAACAGTGCCAATAGTCTCGTCAAGCTGTCTCCTACAAAGGCGTATCTGTCGCTTGCAGGATTGGGAAAGATTTACATTTTTAATCCTGAAACCATGCAGAAGACGGGAGAGATAGACCTGACATCTTTAGGCATACAAGACAATAATCCCGACATAGGAATCATGATAGAACGTGACGGCTACGTGTTTGCAGGTCTAAGTCAGATGGTGGGTGGTTGGACAAGCCCGGAAAATTACAAACAAGCAGATGTTGCCGTTATTGACACAAGGAGGGACAAGCTGGTCAAGATGATTTCGGAGAAAGCCAGCGGTTTCTCTCAAGCTACACGTCCCATTGACCCGAAGTCTTTGTTCATGGATGAAAAAGGGGATATATACATCTCTTGTCTCGGCAATTTCGGAATGGTAGCAGGACATAAGGCTGGCATACTGCGGATCAAAAAGGGTGATACGGATTTTGATCCCACGTACCATTGGACGATAACCGGTGCAACTATCGAAGGAGAAGAGAAAACAGCAGGTTGGGCTGCTTCCATTTGTTATGTGGCCAATGGTAAAGCCTACGGATATGTTGATATTCCAGGTTATTACAGACCCGGAGAAACAGGACATTCCTCTATATCGAGCAGAGCCGTAGTCTATGACCTATACAATCGGAAGATGACGAAAATAAAAGGGCTGGAATTGTCCAACGGCTATGGTATATTGGTCTCTAAGTATAAAGACGGCTTGGCCATCTGCAATGCTTCAGCGAACACCAAGGGCATATATTATCTCAACCCTCAGACTTCAGTAGTCAATCCAACTCCTATGATAACCACTGTAGGAAACCCTATGACAATAGAATGGATTGGCAAGTAAATCATAGCCTATAACCAAGAGGGTGAAGACGGGAGCAGAACCCTCTGCTTTCTTCTTTGCCCTCTTTTTATCCTCTAGTTCAAGTTAGAACCGATGCGGATGCTACAAATCTCCATCATTTGCCTCTGTATGTGGAGAACCTGCAATCGAACAAAAAGATGAACAATTGAGTCCACTTGAAAAAGTCTTTTTTTGAAAAATCTCGGTTTTAGTTGTATCTTAGTAAGCGTTAAAAAATAAGTTGGTAAAGATTACTTAGCCTGGATAATAAACTTTGTTTTACGCTTGTGTCAGCATCGCCGGTCCTGTCAGGTAAGCGGATGTTCGCAAGTCTTTGAGAATAAACAAACAATAAGATAGAGATGAGAAAAATTCTTGTGACGCTGGCGGCGTTTTGTGCCGCGGGATTCGGAGCTTGGGCTCAGGATGATGAGAATTCGGGGCTGGAATGTACGAGCATTGTGGTTGGTAGGCTGGCGAGCACCGACGGGTCGGTGATGACCTCGCACACATGCGACGGCACCTCCCACACTTGGGTGAACATCGTTCCGGCCAAGGATCACAAGCCCGGTTCGATGACTCCGATCCGCAAGAACTGGCGTAAGACGAAGTTCGTGACCGACACCGCCGGGATCAAGATCGTGGGAGAGATCCCGCAGGTCGCGCACACATATTCATTCGTCAACACCGGCTACCCTTCGCTGAACGAGAAGCAGGTGGGCATCGGCGAGACGACCTTCACCGGGCCGGACACCCTGATCAACCACGACGCGCCGCTGGTCATCGAGGAGCTTTGCCGTCTGGCGCTGGAAAGGAGCGCCACCGCCCGTGAGGCCGTCAAAGTGATGGGCTCTTTGGCAGAGGAATATGGCTACGGGGATGGTGGTGAATGTCTTACGGTCTCCGACCCGAAGGAGGTCTGGCAGTTTGAGATCGTGGGAGTCGGCAAGCATAGGATCGGCGCGGCCTGGGCGGCCCAGAGGATTCCGGACGAGCACGTCGGGATTTCCGCCAATATCCCAAGAATCGGAAAGATTGACCGTTCTGATACAGAGAACTTTATGGCTTCCGATAACCTTGAGCAGGTGGCTATCGACAACGGCCTTTGGGATGGTAAGGGCGATTTCGTTTTTTGGAAGGTGATCGTCTGCTCATACGCACAGGGCAGGAACTACCGTGAGAGGGAGTTCAGGGTGTTCGATCTGCTGGCACCGTCGCTCGGACTGAAGTACGGTATGGAGGATTTCCCGTTCTCCGTAAAGCCGGATTCGCTGGTGGATGTCAGGAAGGTAATGGCGTTGCTGAGAGATACTTACGAGGGTACGGAATGGGATATGTGCAAGAACTGGACGATTGATGTGCCTGAGAAGAATGGTGTTCCGGCGCACAAGGAGATGAGTCCTCTGGCCAATCCTTGGCTGACCACTCCGATGCGCAACACGCTGAACAGCATCGCTCCGGGCGTGATCGATTTCAAGAGGACGCTGGCGGTGGCCTGGTGTTCATATTCAACGGTCATCCAGAGTCGTTCGTGGTTGCCGGACGGCATCGGCGGAGTCTGCTGGTACGCTGTGGACAACCCGGCGCAGAGCCCTCGCATTCCGATCTTCTGCGGAAGCACGAAACTCCCTGCTGCCTTTGAAAAGTGCGGGCAGAAGGAATATTACCCGAACAGCGTGCTGTGGGAGTTCCGCCGCGCCAACAAGCTGGCCACCCTTTCGTGGCAGAAGACCAAGAAGGAGTTCACCGACAATGTGTTGGAGATGGAGGCGATGACCTTCGAAGGACTGCCGAAGCTTGAGGCTGAATATTCAAAGGCCACCCCTCGCAAGAGGGCGAGGCTGCTGAACGCCTACACCGCCGCCATCCACGACAAGTGCGCCGCCCGCTGGAAGGAGCTTGAGGCGAAGTACTGGTCTATGTTCGGAAGAGGGTTTTAAAATGAATATTTTCAAATACTTGAATATGCTGGCCGCAGCCTTGGCGCTTTCCGCCGGCATCGCCTACGCCCAGGATGATTGCGGCTGCGACTCCGGCTGCGTGGAGGATTCCAAACCGAAATATGTCGCCCTGTCTTTCGATGACGGCCCGAGCCTGAAATGCACCCCGTTGATGCTGGACGTGCTGGAGGAGAACGGTGTGAAGGCCTCGTTCTTCCTGATCGGCCAGAACATCACCGAGGAGACCGCCCCTATCATCCGCCGGATGGTACGGATGGGATGTGATGTGGAGAACCACACCTATTCCCACCCTAATCTCACGCAGATTCCTGACTCTCTGATTCTTGCGGAGGTCGCCAAGACCGATTCCCTGATCGAGGCCTACGCCGGTGCGAAGCCTGTGTACCTCCGTCCTCCCTTCACGGCACACAACGCCCACGTCGCCGAGGTGGTCGGCGGGAAGATATTCATAGCCGGCCTGAGCTGTCAGGATTGGAGGGCCGACATGCCGGTCGAGGATCGTGTGACCAAGACCCTCGCCCGCGTCGAGGATGGCCGCATCCTCCTCTTCCACGACACGAACGAGCGCACCGTAGAGGCCATGAAGACCCTGATCCCCGCCCTCAAGGCCCGAGGCTACGAGATCGTCACCATCCCCGAACTCTTCCGCCTCTCCGGCCACACCCCCGCCTTCAACTCCCCGAAGATGTACGGCCGGGCGTATTAGAAATCAGTGGCGGATAATGTCCTGATAATCAGCGGACAGAACATTGTCGTGGTCTGAATACTTGAACCACGAGGATGCCCTTTCGTTTCACTGTCAGTTAGTTAAGTAAGCGTTAAAAAATAAGTTGGTAAAGATTTGGCGGTATTTTCGAGGATAGATGTCTTTTAGAAGAAGGAGTGTGCCGGTGGCACATGACTGATGAGAAAACACATATAGACCGAAAAGACAATCAAAGATTACCAAGTTATTTTTTAAGGATTACTAAGTGCACGGTCGCCACTAGGCTTGCAAAGTCGGATTCGGGATGACGAGATCTTCTTCCGGGGTGTTGTCTTGCTTTAGGAACATCACGTAATAGACGGGGAGGTAGGTGATGCCATGCTCCTTGTGGACGTTTTGTTCGTTGCTTAGGACTATGGCGTTCTTGATGTGGTAGTCGGGGGTGTCAAGGAAGGCGTCCAGGGCGCTGTGAACCTTGTAATCCTTGCCTGATTTGACCTCGATGGGCAGGACTGTGAGATTGTCGTAGTCATCAATCAGAAAATCGACCTCTCCACGCTGTTTGTTGTCGTAGTAGTGCAGGGTGAATCCGTGGGCGTGGAGCTCCTGTGCCACTACAGACTCATAGACTGAGCCGAGATTGACGCTGCGTTCGTCTCCAAGCACCGCATTGATGTTTGTCCTGTAAAGAAGGTCAGTCAGAATGCCTACATCGCTGAGGTATAGTTTGATAAGATTCTTGCTCTCGGACTCCTTCAGCGGGAACTTCGGATTGCTGATGGCTTGGACTGAGAGAGCAACACCGGAGTTGACCAGATAGTCAAACTCATCGGAGTAGTCGCTGAACTGCTTGTGACCGGCGGTCTGCTCGATGTTCTTCACGATGACACGCTTCTTCTTGTTTTCCATGTTGGACGGAATCATGTCATAGATCTTGCGGATGACAAGTTTCCTCTCCTCGTCGTATTGCGACGCATCCAACTTGTACAAGGAGTGTATGTCCCGTTGGATCTTACGGACTTGGGCGATGTTACGGCTCTTGATGAACTTGTTTATGGCGTCGGGCATTCCTCCCACCAAAAGATAGATCTTGAACTGCCGGAGCATATAGTTGTGCAGGGAATCGTTCAACGGCTTCCTGTCGTGGAAATATTCCCGCATCCCGTCAATAGTGTCCTGACTGCATCCCATCGCTAGAAGAAACTCCTCGAAATCAAGCGGATACATCTGCTCGATGGCTATGCTGCCGATAGGGACGGAAGGGGTCTGCGCCAAAGCCACACCTAATTCCGAGCCGCTGGCGATGTACCTGTACCTGCCGTCCTCGTTCAGGAATTTGAGCATCGTCATCAGATGCGGATAGCTTTGAATCTCGTCAAGAAAGACAATCGTGTCGTCCCGATTGCCTAATCTGTTCCCGGCGATCGCACCCAATTGCAGGAAAAACTCCTCTACACTGCGGACAGACGCGAATATTCCGGAGCCTTCCTTGTCCGCTTTCAGGTTTATCTCCACATAATTCTTGAAAAGTTTGTTGCCGACGTGCCTTATCAGGTACGATTTGCCAATCTGCCTGGCGCCATTGACGAGCATTATCTTACGAGGTTCGTTCCGGAGAAAGTCTTCCAGATGGGCTGCGAATTTTCTATATAGCATGGCTTCTTTTTTTATATTTTTTTGCGAATTTACAATAAATCAATTGAATAACAAATAGTATCGGGAATTATTCCGAGTTTTGGATGGTTAAAATCGGGACTTTTTCCGACTATTTACTCTTATTTTCGGGAATAATTCTGAGTTTTATGTGGCTGAAACCGGGACTTTTTCCGAGGTGTTGATAACTTTTCGGGGAAGGCGGCTTTGCGGGGATAGGGTTTTTCGGTATCTTTGTATTGCTGCGATTCGCCTTTTGTCGGGAGACGTTTGTCCGGCGATGGGCGGGTTTGGCTTGGCGCTTGAAAAATGACTTGTCACCATGGCTTTTGTACACCTTCACGTCCACACGCAATATTCGATTCTTGACGGATTCTCCTCCATCTCGACCTTGTTCGACAGGGCCGAGGAGATGGGGATGCCGGCCCTGGCCATCACGGATCACGGCAACATGTACGGTGTCAAGGAGTTCTTCAAGTTCGCAGGCAAGCATGTGGACAAGGCGACCGGGCATTTCAAGGTCAAGCCGATCATCGGCTGCGAGGTCTACGTGACACGCCACTATGATCCGAAACTCAAGGACAGCGAGCACAGATCCTATTATCACCTCATCCTGCTGGCCAAGAACTTCGACGGCTACAAGAACCTGATGAAGATCGTGTCGCAGGGTCACATCGAAGGTCTCTACTACGGCAAGCCGAGGGTCTCGCACGAGATCATCGAGAAGTACCACGAGAATCTGATCTGCTGCTCCGCCTGCCTTGCCGGCGAGATCCCCAAGAACATCGTCTCCGGAAAGATGGACGAGGCGAGAAAGGCGATAGAGTGGCACAAGAGGGTCTTCGGAGACGACTACTACCTTGAGGTGATGCTCCACAAGACCGAGGTTCCCGGACTCTCGCGGGATGTCTACGAGGAGCAGAAGATCAGCAATGAGGGAATATTCCAGTTGGCTCAGGAGATGGGTGTCAAGGTGGTCGCCACGAATGACGTCCACTTTGTGAACAAGGAGGACGGCCCGGCGCACGACCATCTTATCTGTCTGAACACCGGTAAGAAGATCAACGAGGAGCCGCGCCTGCACTACACCCAGCAGGAGTACCTGAAGAGCGAGGAGGAGATGGCGGCATTGTTCCCAGACCATCCGGAAGTGCTGGAAAACACTCTGGAGATAGCTTCCAAAGTTGAGGAATATCAGATCGACCGCGACCATGTGCTTCCGAAGTATCAGATCGACCAGGCCTTCCTTGACGACCTGGACAACTATCTGAACATGTACAAGGATGTCATCGAGGTCGGAAAATGCGACAAGAAGGGCAATTACCGTGGCGACGAGTTCTGCAAGTCGGTGGCCTATCTCTGCCACATCACCTACGAGGGCGCCAAAAGGCGTTACGGGGAGACTTTGACCGCCGAGCAGTCCGAGAGGATAGACTTCGAGCTTAAGACCATCTGCCGTATGGGCTTCCCGGACTACTTCCTGATTGTGCAGGACTACATCGCGGCTTCGAGGGCGAAGGGCAGTATGGTGGGGCCAGGCCGTGGTTCCGCGGCCGGATCCGTGGTGGCCTATTGCTTGGGAATCACCAACCTGGATCCGATCAAGTACCAGCTCCTGTTCGAGCGTTTCTTGAATCCGGACCGAATTTCGATGCCGGATATAGATGTCGATTTCGAGGATCTGTCCCTGGCGCATAAATATGTCGAGGACTCCTACGGCAAGGATCACGTCTCCCGGGTCATCACATTCGGCACGATGCTGGCCAAGGGTGCCATCAAGGACGTGGCGCGAATCCACGACCTGTCGATCGATGAGTCCAACCGCCTGTCCGGAATGGTGCCTGACCGCCTGAGCGAGAAGGTGGAGAAGGAATATCCTTTCAATCCGGATCTGGATGATCTCAAGCCGGGATTCAAGGTTATAGAAAAGGATGTCGAGGTCGATGATCCTGACAATCCTGGGCAGAAGAAGACAGTCAGAAAGGCATTCCAGAAGGGACCGGAGGAAGTGGATGTCAAGATCACCCTGAAGAACTGCTATCGTCTTGTGCCTGAGTTCAAGGAAGAGTTGGAAAACGGAACAGAGCAGGTGAGGGAGGTTCTGAAATATGCCCGTCAGCTGGAGGGCTGTATCCGTCAGGTCGGAATGCACGCCTGCGCCACGATCATCGGACGAGGCAACCTGACCGACTATATTCCTATCTGCCTTTCGATGGACAAGGAGTCCGGACAGTACGTCTGGACTTCGCAGTACGACGGCCACTACATCGAGGAAGTCGGTATGCTGAAGATGGACTTCCTGGGACTCAACACCCTGTCCATAATCCACAAATGTCTGGACAACATTAAGTTGCGCTTTGGTACGGACATCGACATCGAGGCGATCCCGATTGACGATAAGCCGACTTACGAACTCTATGGACACGGCGACACGGACAGCGTCTTTCAGTTTGAATCCGAGGGCATGAAGACCTGGCTCCAGAGGTTGCATCCTGAGCGTTTTGAGGACCTCATCGCGATGAACGCCCTCTACCGTCCGGGCCCGATGGACTACATCCCGGACTTCGTGGACAGAAAACTCGGACTCAAGCCTATTGAATATGACCTCCCGGAGATGGAGGAGTTCCTCAAGGACACCTACGGTGTGACCGTCTATCAGGAGCAGGTGATGCTTCTTTCCCAGAAGCTGGCCGGCTTCACGAAGGGTCAGGCGGACAAGCTCCGCAAGGCGATGGGCAAGAAGCAGATAGCGATTCTGAACGAGCTCAAGGATAAGTTCATGGAGGGCGGCAAGGCCAACGGTCATCCGGAGAAGATTCTAGACAAGATCTGGAAGGACTGGGAGAAATTCGCGCAGTACGCCTTCAATAAGTCCCACGCCACCTGCTATGCATGGGTCTCCTACCAGACCGGCTGGCTGAAATGCCACTATCCCGCCGAGTTTTTCGCCGCCAACCTCTCCTGCAACCTCTCCAACATGCCGGAGATCAAGAAGATTCTGTCCGACTGCAAGGCTCATAAGATCAAGGTGTTGAATCCGGATGTCAATGAGTCATATTCACACTTCACCGTGAACAAGGAAGGCAACATCCGTTTTGGCCTGAAGGGGATCAAGGGATTCGGTTCCAATGTGGCGGACGCGATCATCGCCGACAGGGCAGCCAACGGTACCTACGCCGATGTGTTCGATTTCATCGAAAGGCTTGGTAACTCGCTGGGCAGAAAGGCGATAGAGTGCCTTGTATATTCAGGAGGCTTCGATTCGTTCGGCATCCAGCGCAAGCAGTTCTTCCTGCCTTGTCGCAGCGGCAACCTGTTCATCGACGAACTTGCCAGATACGCCACCCTTTACTGCCAGGACGCCGTCGATTCAGCGGCATCGCTCTTCGGCGAGGCCGAGGAGATGAGGCCGGTGCGCCCTGAAATCCCTGAAATGGTCGGCGCGGACGATGATTTCGAGTGGCTCCAGAAGGAAAAGGAATATGTCGGGATGTACATCTCATCTCATCCTCTGGACAAATACGCCTTTGAGATTGAGAGTTTTACGACATGCGAGCTGGCCAATCTGAACAAGCTGGTGGCCGAGTGTGAGTCCTCCAAGAAGAAGATGAAGGTTGCCGTTGCCGGTCTTGTCACCGAGTGCGGCACCCTGACCACGAAGACCGGCAAGCCATATTCAAAGACTAAACTGGAGGATTACAGCGGAGCCTACGAGCTGGCGCTGTTCGGACGTGACCACGAGGCTTTTATGAGCTATATGAAGCCGCACGAGAACCTTTACATCGAGGGCGACATCGAGGAGAAATATTTCATCAAGCCAGAGGAGCGCGCTCAAGGCAAGACTTCGCCTTACGCTTTCAGGGTCAAGAAGATAATGCTTCTTGGCAACGTCAACGAGACCATGCTGAACGCTTTTTCCATCAGCATCACTACCCCGATGCTGACCGAGAGGTTCCGCAAGGATTTAGTGTCCCTGATCCAGTCCAACCGAGGCACCGTCCCTCTGAAGATGTACCTCTACGACCCTCAGACCAAGTACAGCATAGAGTTCCGTTCCACCAAGTACAAAGTAGCCGTCACCACCGACCTCGTCTCCGCCCTGAAACTCCTCGGCGTCCAGTGCGCCCCTGTCAGAAAATAATGTCTATGGTCCCGTGCGCAGCCCCGGCCCTCCTGCTCACGAGGCAGCCTCGGCAGTCCCTCCCGTGCGCAGACCTGGCCTCCCTGCTCACGAGGAGGATCAAAATAAGGCCTTCGTACGTGAGAGGGTCACTTTTGCGCACGAGAGGATTGTGGAACCCTTTTCTGTCGCCCGGAAGGATTGCGGGACACTCACGGGTTGCGTTATGGCCTTATTGTCACTTGCCCGAGGAGTTCCGTTTGTGTTGGCAAACAGAAATCGGCGCTGATGAATTGGATTTCTGATCAGTATGGTTTAGATTTCCTCTAAAAAACTGTTCCTTTCTTATGGGACGGGCGTAAAAATCGCAGATTTTTATGTAAGTTTGTGAAAATCGAATGTTATGAGAGGAGATTCTTTATTCGCGTTTGTCGCGGGGGCGGCCGCGGGGCTGACTCTGGGGCTGTTGTTCGCTCCGGAGAGGGGCGAGGAGACTCGCAGGAAACTTAGGGAGACTGCCGGCGATGCGGCTGATTCGGCCAAGGCGCGGGCCAGGCTCGCCAGGATGGAACTCAATGACCTCAGGGCTGAACTGCAGGACAAGGCTGAGGATCTGAAGGAGGATGTGAGGATGAGGATCCTTGAGCGTCTGGAGAAGCTGGAAAGCGCCATTCAGAAGGACATTGAATATGCCGATGGGCGTTCAGAAAACATCTGACGATGAGCGAGTTCACTAAACCTGTCGAGGATCTTGGCAGGAACACCGCCGACTATGTTGAGGCTCGGATCGACGACCTTAAGCTGAGGACGGCGAAAGGGCTTTCCCTGACGCTCGGCAAGTTGCTCTACATGCTGCTTGTCCTGTTCATCGTGTCGGTCATACTGACAGCGCTTGCGGTCGGTGGCGTGATGTGGATCGGGGAGTTGATCGGCAGTTATGCTGCCGGCGCGGGGATCGTGGCCGTGGTGTTCGCCGTGATTCTGGGGATTGTCATCCTGCTGAGAAAGAGGCTTTTCCGCAATACTTTCGTTCCGATGTTCATCAAACTTTTCTTTGACGAGGACAGATAGGCCATGAGATACTCTGAAATCAAGACGATGGACGGGCTGGAGTCCGCCCAGAAAGATGTCCGGGAGCGCCTTCGGCGCAGGGAACTTGCTGTGCGTGAGTCGCTTCTTGATGTCAAGGAGGCGTTCACGCCTTCCAACATGCTGTTCAGCGGCTTGAGGAACCTTTCGGCGTTCCTTCCGGTGGAGAAGTTGCTACTTGTGGCCATACGGATCTTTAAGCGTAGGCTATTCAGGTGATAATCAGTCATATTCATAAATTGTCGAATGAGCATATTCAGAGAAAGAATTGAGGTTGTCCGGGATGTGATCGCTAAACGGACCCTGGAACTTTATGCGGGACACAAAGTGGGCGGAATCCCCGACAATCCTGAAGTAATCAGCCAATTTCCCGTTCCAGACTCCGAGGATGTCCTCGCCATAAATAAATTTATAGGCAGTCTTGAAATTATTTCGGACTGAATCAATTTTTTCTGTTGCGGGATTGATTATGAGAATATAGTCCCCATTGTTTACATCAACGGCAATTTTGTCTTGAGAGAAACTATATGAAAAGGCGTTATCAAGACTATGAAGACAATGAATTTTATCATCGCCATGTGAAAAAACAATGGAATAACCTATGTCATAAGTTTTCTTTCCGTCTCTTTTTGAAACGGAAAGAAGCTGGACCGCTATCGTTTGATCAGCAACCAGTAATTGCTGGACTTCGTCATTCAATAAAAGATGATCTTTCCACGTTGATCCAAAATCTGTTGATGACATAACCCGACCTCTATTGACAGTCACTCCTCTTCTTACCAAATCGTAAAAAGAACAGTATAAGATGCTATCCTGTATCACGATATTGTTGCAATTCCAGCCCCCACCAGGACTGAATTTCTTCTCCCAATTCCTCCCCCCATCACTGGTCGTAAAAAATGTGGAGCTCTTTTCCTGTTTGTGTGACGCTGATAAAATCCACTTATTATTATCGCAAAGCAACAGTCTCGAGGGATGATATTCCGTTCCGATTCCATTCTCGACAG
>HF985988.1 GCA_000431015.1 Alistipes sp. CAG:514
CATATCATTTATATGGCAAAACAAAACGTGACTATATCCAAGCAAGACTGGGATGCTCACGAAATTTCATGGGATTTCCAGTGCAACGAATTGCTGTCTATTGACTCCGACGCCTACATAGATAATATCAATTACGAAATTGAGAAGCATTTCGAGGAGACGAGCGAGCATATTTGCATCGACCCTGCTGCACCACAATTTGACAGTCTTAAATGGCGCATGGAGCAATACAAGACGAAATGGGAGCGCAATTTCATGCAACTTCACAAGAATGAAGAGGAGCTGAACCGCCAGTTCATAGACATCTATGGGTTGCAAGACGAGTTGACTCCCGGTGTTCCATTGAATGAAATCACAATCCTCCAGCAAGGCGAGATTTCCATAGAGAATAATGCTATTGTATGGAACGACGACGTCATTATCAAGCAACTGATAAGTTATGCTATCGGATGCTGGATGGGCCGCTACCGTCTGGATAAGCCGGGCCTAAATATCGCATACTATCCAGAGGACAAGGAAATCTGTTCATATAAATATTATGGCAAATCGTTCACTATCGATGATGATGGCATAATCCCTCTCATGGGTGGTCAGAATCCTTTCGAAGACGACAATGCCATTCAGAAGATGGTGAACTTTGTTCACATCGTTTTCGGTGATGAGCGTCTTACTGAGAATCTTAATTTTATCGAACATAGCCTCGGGAAGAGCATCGAGGATTATCTGACAAAGGACTTTTGGAAAGATCACAAGAAGATGTATCAGAACCGACCTATCTACTGGTTGTTCAGTTCTAAGAAGGGTGCGTTCCAAGTACTCGTATATATGCATCGAATGAATCCTTATACGGCTGAGAAGGTTCGTACCAAGTATCTTCTTCCATATATCGAGTATCTGCAGACTCGCATTCAACAGGATAATGAACGTGGTGCAGATCTCACCACAATTGAGAGGAAAAACCTCACAAAGATGGAAGCGGCTCTTGTCGAATGTCAGGAATATCACGACAGACTCCACTCCATTGCTGACAAGCAGATTAATTTCGATCTTGATGACGGCGTCGTAGTGAACTACGCTAAATTTGGTGACGTATTGGCAAAGATTAAGTAAAATGATACAAGATAAGATCTACTCATATTTTGACGGAAATCCGCAGCTGCATGTGCTTTTCATATTTGACAGTATGGGGTACATTGCAGTTGAACTCGAGGGGCTGGACTGGAGGCCTAACTACCATTTGGAGATATTCCTTGGAGATTGGTTCACAGTCAAATATCGACTTGCACATGATTGGAAAGACGAGAAGATTATTCTCGTATTCAAGGAGGTGCCAGACCCGTCCACTGGCGACGCTGACTCTTCGTTCCCGCTTTATGGTGAAATGAAAGCCAACATGGTTTATAACGAAGAGGATTATGTCGCCTTTATGCAACTGAAGGGCATTAAATCCAATTTTGCTCCTTTTATTGCTCGTCATGTTGCAGAGATGCAGATGACTAAATATGACAGGATTCTTTCAGAGTGCTACTCTCCAGGTGTGTTTTCCGTTGACATATGCAATAGGGCGTTAATTTCCGGTTACATGGGGATGTCAAAACTCTTGTCCTGGGAGGATATCCTCATCAAACTCGTATGCCTGTGTGGTATAGAATCCGAATCGGGCAAACGTGATACGTTTATCCGCCTGTTGAAAAACAATACGGATGCTTTGACAGCCTTGTCCGAAAAGATGGTCTCCATAGCAGGCTATCCTATCAACATTGAGACGGATGCAAGATTGAATAAATTTGCGGAATCGTTCAAGTATAATGCAATAATTCAAGGAATTCCAGTCGTAGCTGCCGATGACTACAAAGGGTACAGGATAGACGATGCCGTAGTCCTTCAGAGGCTTAACAGCCTTCGTGAATATGCGACAGGACATTCAATATTGGCTGACCAGTTCATGACCGCTATCAGCAATCTGTCATCTTCAATCAAAGAGGAGAACATAATCAAATGGTATGGGCCGGATGCCGAGTATTCTTTTGTCACGGAGGATCTCTGTTATCCCGTCATCAAAAGTCTTGTAGAAGAACGGGCATTCATTGCGCCTGTAGAGATTAACAAAAGACTACGCTCGTTGTCTTTGCGTCTTCCGGTGGACTCCAAGCTGCAGCCTGTAATCAGTTTTCTGTCAAATGCCTGCTATATGCTTGAGAAAATTCAAGCGATGGGAACTTACAAATTGAGGACACCTCTTGATTATGTAAACAAATACACAACAGAATTCTATCTGGTTGACACCTACTATCGTTTTTCCGTGGACGTATTCTCCGACATAGAACCGATTATTCCAATCTATGATTGTATACTCTCGTTCAAGAAACAGCTGGATGACGAATACTCCAAGCAATGCAACCTCTTCAATCTGGAATGGATTAATTGTGTCAATGAAAGCGGCGTCTCATTATCAAAAATGGAAGGCGTACTTCATCAACAGAACTTCTACGATGACAAGTTGAAAGGTGGCAATGTCAAGAGAGTAGTTGTCATCAGCGATGCACTTAGGTATGAAGTCGCAGTAGAAATACTTAACGGACTTGGGAAGGACAGACACGATGCTAAGTTGGAATCGGCTCTATCTATTCTTCCTACTGAAACTAAATACAGCAAGGTTACATTGTTGCCGCATAAATCTCTCCAATACAATGAGGGAACGTTGATGGTCGATAGTGAAGACCTGAACTCTATTGATAAGCGCAGCGCTCATTTGAAGAAATATGAGCCGAATGCCTTATGTGTGGACTACAATGAACTTGACAAGCTGTCTTCAACTCAGAAACGAGAACTTTTCAAGAGCCCTTTGGTATATATTTTCCATAATACAATAGATTCCATTTCTCACGACAATCCAGCGAAGACAACCCGGGCTTGCAAAGAAGCCGTTTCCGAAATCAAAAAACTGGTGCCGTCTCTTCACGCGACATATAATGTAGCGAACGTCTATGTAACAAGCGACCATGGTTTCCTTTTTAATGACATCAGGTTCGAAGAAAAGGACAAACATAAAATAGCTGACACATACGATGAGCGTAAGACAAGATATTATATCACCGATGATAATTCTCCAGTACTTGGAATTTCAAAGTTTCCTATGGAGTCTGTATCAGCCATGAGCGGTTCAGGCAAGTATGTAGCTGTACCTGATGGGACTAATAGGCTATATGCAGAAGGCGGCGGATATGAGTTCGCGCATGGAGGCGCTTCACTGCAGGAGATGATTATACCGATTTTATACAGCCACAACCAGAAGGAGGGCGCGAAGCCTAAAGTTGGCATGACTCTCATTGGTTCCGCTCTCAGCATCATATCAAGTCGGTTAAAATTCAATCTAATTCAGGATCAGGCTGTCTCTGAAGACTATCGTGAGAGGACAATCGTGTGCGGCATATATGAGGGGAAGGATCTTCTCACAACAGAGAAGGAAATTCTCCTTAACAGCAGTGACGTTAACCCTCAGAACAGATTATCAACAGTGGAACTTGTTCTCAGCAAATCCCCAGCAGGCGGTTTGCTTGAATTGAGAATATTCGATGTGGAAGATAAACTCAATCCTATTGCAAAGGCGACGGTAACGAATAAGACTTTAATCGAACAGGACTTTTAATAATATGACGCTTCAAGAAAAAATATTGGAAGCCTTCCAGGGGAAGGTCGTTAGAAAGGATTTGGCATTTCAGGTCAAAGGAAATCTTCCGGTACCGACGTATGTTCTTGAATACTTGCTGGGACAATATTGTGCCAGCGACGACGAGCAGATAATCGAAGAAGGGCTTGAGAAGGTAAAGACCGTGATTCGCAACAACTATGTGAATAGGGCGGATGCTGAGATTGTTAAAGGAAAGATCCACGAGGCTGGAAGGTATCGTGTCATTGATAAGGTTTCTGTTTCATTGAACGAAAAAATGGATTGCTATGTTGCGTCCTTTGCCAACCTCGGATTGTCCGGAATTCCAATAGCTACAAATTACGTTACGGCTAACGAGAAATTGTTGTCTGGAAATGGCGTATGGTGTATCGTGACAATCGGATACATACCTGGAGAAGACATTAAGATTCATTGGGAAATTCAGACGCTGAAGCCTATCCAGATTTCAAACGTGGATATTCAGGAATATATAGCACAGCGGAAGAAGTTTACCACAGATGAATGGATTGACTTCCTCGTGCATACGGTAGGTCTCAATCCGGAAAAACTCAATCGGAGGGAGAAATTCATTGTCTTGGCCCGTCTGATGCCTCATATCGAGAACAACTTCAGTTTCATGGAACTGGGCCCTAAGGGCACGGGCAAGTCTCATGTCTTTCAGGAACTTTCTCCTTATGGAGTTCTTGTCAGCGGCGGAGACGTCACTTCTGCACGTCTGTTCGTGAAGATGTCCGGGAACAAGGAAATTCTCGGACTCGTAGGTTATTGGGATGTGGTAGCATGGGACGAATACGAGCAGCAGAAAGGAAAGTCCGTTGATCCGGTACTCATAGACACGATGCAGAACTATCTGGCAAACAAATCCTTCAATCGTGGCGGCAACCCACACGAGGCCAGCGCTTCAATAAGTTTTGTTGGTAACACGAAGCATACCGTCAGCTATATGCTTGAGCATTCTCATCTGTTCGAGTCAATTCCCACTGCATTTATAAAGGGGGCATTCCTTGACCGTATTCATCTGTACAATCCCGGATGGGAGGTGAAGATGTTGAAAAAGGACAGCTTCAGTTCCGACTATGGTCTCATAACTGATTATATCGCCGCGATACTTCATGAGCTTCGCAATATTGATTATTCGGGAGACCTTAAGAAGTATGTCAAGTTTGACGGATCACTTTCGGAAAGAGACCATCTTGCAATCCGCAAGACTTTTTCAGGTATGATTAAACTGTTGTACCCTGACGGAAATTACACTTGTGATGAGGCGTTGGAGATTATAGACTTTGCCGCTGAATGTCGTAAGCGAGTAAAAGATCAGCTTTATATCATCGATGAAACATTCAATGCAGAACCGGCAAAATTTGAATATCAGGTATTAAAGACTGGAGACACGAGGCTTGTGAAGACCCTGGAAGAATTGAACTATCGACCACAGTCTGATGAAATCAGGGTCGAGGAAAGAGCATCCATGCAAATGGAACCTGAAATTCAAGAGAGGCAAAAGCGTCAAATCGCTAGTGGTTGCTCGCTGGTGTCATCAATCAGAAGCATACGAATGAATCAGACAGGTGTATCTTATGATAGTCTCTTTGGAGAATATCTGCAATCAGCCAAGACTATCACTCTTGTAGATCCATTTATCCGATATCCCTATCAGATCAGCAACTTCCTGGAGTTTATTCAATGCGCAAGAAAGAATTGTCTAACACCAGAAGAACTTGTTATCCATTTGTCAACGCAGAATGATGATGACATAATCCCAGAGATGATAGATATTTTTGATGACATTAAGGATGATTTGTCAGAACACGGCATTGAATTTACCTATGATTTCAATGCCGACCACGACAGGTACATTGACCTTGATAATGGATGGAGAATCAGTCTCGGACGAGGTCTTGATATTTATGAGAAATACGGAAGATTTAGTCTGGATTCCATAAATCAGGATGAACGCCGTTGTAAGGAATTCAATGTCACCTACAACCGTAGAGAAGATCTCAGCGATTGACGGATTAGTTGGAAATAAATATCTAAAATATTGAATAGAGTGCAAGGCAGATACAAAGTAGTGACACTATGTGGCAGCACGCGCTTCAAGGACGACTTCTATCGCGTGCAGAAGGAACTCACCCTTGAAGGGAATATCGTCATTTCCGTCGGTCTCTTCGGGCACAGCGGAGATGACGAGGTGTGGACTGCAGGAACCAAGGAGATGCTGGATGATATGCACTTTTCCAAGATTGACATGGCGGACGAGATATACGTTGTCAATCCGGGCGGGTATGTAGGAGAAAGCACAGCGAGAGAGATTGGCTATGCATTGAGCTGCGGAAAATCTGTGCGCTCTCTTTGCCCTCTGCCTCTGGAGAAGTATACTGCAAAGGAAATCGATTCGCAAGGACTCCGGCTGAGGACTGATGCGGAAACAATGAGAAATCATCAGGCGGATATTTCTAAAAGAGTATGGGATAGGGCAAAAGAAAGGCACCTTATGACTGGGCAGAATTCGGATAATGTGTGGCCTATTACCGATGGAGTTGCTGATATTGCATCCTATCTTGCAACAACGCCAAAAGTGATGATTGTCTTGAAAGAGCCTTATGACGATACGACCAAAGACAATCAGGGACGTATAATCCCTTATGGTGGAGGATGGGATTTCCCACAATTACTGAGGGCGCAATCCGCGGCTCACGTATGGCCGAATAGAACCTGGCAACGAGTAATCTATGCAATTTATGGATTTCGCAATGGCAAGCATTATAACGAAATGGATTACATTAGAAATGACCCGGAGATGGGAGATGTTCTGTTGGATACATGCTGGATTAACCTGAGCAAGATGCCCGGATTGACGAGTTCATCAGATAACAAGTGGAAGAATGCTTTTGATGACAATTGGAATGATATATTTGTTGAACAAGTCAAGCTATACAATCCCGATGTCATTATCTTCGGAGGGACTTTCGACCTTGCGGGGTCTTACGTAATGGACAATCAGATTAATGGCGAAATCGTGTGGTCGGGTGATAGACAATTGAGTTTGACAAAGTATCGCCATAAGGACAGATTGATCCTTGCGGCAGCTCATCCTGGCATCAGACATAACGTCGACTTTTGGGTAAACTCCATAATAGACGCTCTTAATGATTTTTCAAAAAGCGTCTAGTAATTTACGATGTTCTTTGGATCAAATGAAACCTACAACCGCATGCAGATCATCGTAAAACTTAAGCAGGCTGGATAAGAAATAATGATATGGCACTTTATTCTAGAATAGCAAACGTGCTTCGCAAGCCGGACAAATGCCCTGTCTGCAGAGAGCCTGTTTGGGATATTGTCTATGGGACTGGCGATATAACTGAGGTGGAGTTCCTCTATCAGTATCGTAAGAACTCAAGCATGGGAGGAGAAAGGATACCGCGCAGGCCGCCCATGTGGGAATGCTCCTGCGGATGCCTGCGGTTCCGGAAGGTCAATGCTGACGGGATAGATGCAAAGGTGAAGATCAAGATGCTGAAGGATATGCGTCCTGCTTCGTTGACTAAGATCTGCTGGTAAACGATTCAGTGCAGCGAGGCTCTCAATAAAGGTAGGATGGACATGGTTCATCTATGTATGGTAAACGTGATTACTGACTGCGATGAGAAGACTGTCCTGAAGATAAGTGGCGTGAGTGAAAGCGATGCTATGGCAACTGCAATGAGACTCATAAATGGAGGTGGGCTCGGGCTCAAAGAAACTTCTGCAAGTCCTTCAATGTGACTGAAGTTGAGAAATGAGTAGTTTGCGGCGAGTTTATCTCCGGAGTGAATTTCCTCAAGGACTTC
>HF985989.1 GCA_000431015.1 Alistipes sp. CAG:514
GCATTCCTCCGGACTCGACAACCAGACCCTCCTCGTTGACATAGACCTGACTGCCGTTCTCCACCCAGGCTGTCGGGGAGTACCAGTGCTGTCCGGCCTCGAAATAGACCACGGAATTGTTCCTGTCGGTCATCTGCCTGTCATAGGTGTAGTCAAACGAGAAGTTCCAGTTCTCGGTGAAATTGATGGTCATACCGAGATTCATGTTGAAGTACTTGTTCCTCAGGCTGTCGGTGTTGCCCGCCATCATCTCGTACGCCGGTTCCTGCAGATAGTGGTCCCTCTCCATAACTCCGATCGGGAAGAGAGGACTCCAGCGGTAGAGATAAAGCCAAGGGTCAGCCGAGGTCGTACCCACTCCCGGATACCGCTTGTAACGGTCCGAATAGATGGCGCTGGCGCGAAGAGTGAGATACTTGTTGACCTCGCTGGTGAATCCGAAGGAAGCGTTGTACCTCTTGAAATCATCCACCTTGGCCGGCTTTGTCATGCCGCTCTGGTCAAGATAGCCAAGACCGATGTTGAAAGACGTATTGTCCTTCGAGCCGGTCACGGAGAGGTTGTGGGTCATGGAAGGAGCCCACTCGCGTACCATCGCCCTGACGCCGTCATAGAGACGGTAGCCGTACTTGTTGGCTCCATCGTAGTACCAGTCGCGACCGTAAAGGATAGGATCGTTCCAGGCAACCGTGTCGCCATATTTCTCCTGCCACTGGCGGGCCTTCTCAAGGCTGTTCTCGTCGATTCTCCAGAAACCTCCGGCCGGCATCGGAGACTCCCTGTTCACCTGCGCGTCGTAGGTATATTCAAGAGCCTCGATCCCTCCGATGTTGATTTCCTTGGCAGGGTTCTGCCATGAGAAGTTGTTTGAATATGACACCTGAAGCTTCGGGCCGCGGGTGCCGTTCTTGGTTGTGATGAGCACAACGCCAAACGCGGCTTTCGAGCCATAGATGGAGGCTGACGCGGCATCCTTCAGAACCGTGATCGATTGAATGTCATTAGGATTGACAAGCTGGATGCTCGGGATCTCCACGTTGTCCAAAAGTATCAGCGGAGAGCTTCCTCCATTGATGGAGCCGATCTGGCCACGGATCTTGATGAGAGGATCCGAACCGACCTCTCCGGTAGGAACCACGATGTTCATTCCCGGGACAGCACCCTGAAGTCCACGGCCGACATCGGCGATAGGACGGCTTTCCAAAGTCTTTCCGACATCGACCGAGGCGACTGCACCGGTGATGTCGGCTCTTTTCTGAGCTCCGTAGCCGACCACCACAACCTCGGAGAGGACCTCGTTGTCTTCCTTCATCATGATTGTCATCCCGTTCCTGGCCGTGACAATGACATCCTGATAGCCAAGACAGGAAACCTTGAGAGACGCGCCATTCGGCACGTTGATTGAGAATCTACCATCAACATCAGCGACGGTCCCGTTGTTTGTTCCTTGCTGGAACAAGCTGGCGCCGATGACCGGCTGCCCGTTCTGATCAACTATACGGCCTTTGATGTCGATGTTTTGTTGAGCGGTCACTTCTGCCTGAACGGCGGAAGGTGTTTCAGCGGTTGCCTTATGACATGGCACCGTCAAGAAGCAGGCCACGACAATGGCGGCGGCTCCGCTTGACAAGTTAAAATTTCTTGCAAATCTGTCCATAAACAGGTCGACTTGGTTACTGTTATTGTTATTAATAGTTTGCAATATAAGCAAAAACCCTCATCTGACAAAAAAATTAAGAGAGAATGACTAAAAAACCTTAGCCATCCTCTCTTTAGTATAAGGTAAATCCCGTATTTCCGCACCCTATACACCCTTGGACCTGAAAACCGGGATTTTACGCACCCGAGTGCCGGCGGGACCTAACCGTAAATGTCCCTCAGCACAGCCAGCGAGCGCACATTGACGGAAGACTCTGTGTGATGCTCGATGTACTTGAGGATGCACTCGGCGATCTCGTTGCGGTCGGAGCCTCTTAGAGGAAGCAGCATCGCCTCGCCGAAGGAACCGGTCAGCAGAGACTTGATGTGATCTAGATGTTTCCCTGCAAACGGGGCGAGGCCGAGCGAGTCGGGATTGAAGCCGAGGACGGAGCAGAGTTCCAGCAGGAACCACAGATGGAAATTGGCGAAGTCGCTCTGCAGGGCATCAAGCGTCAGTATGGATCTCTTCAGCCAATCCATCAGCCCCTCCTCGTTCGTCTGGTCCTTTATCACCCGGAACAGCACCTCACTCATAAAAAGTGTCATCGTGTTCTTATGAATATTCCCGCGCACGCCCACGAGAGGGTTGACGCTGACGAAGTTGCGGGCGAACCAGAGGTCCGACTTCGGGTTCCGGGTGACCTCCGCCTCAAGAATATTCAAGGGCAGGAAAAGGGCCATCGCCGTCTTGGGACTCACCTTGACAAGGAAGCCCCTCCTTCCATATTCCCGACTGATCGTGTGCAGGACGATGGAATTCTCGCCGACCTTGGTGTGGCCGATGACTATGAGTTCAGCCTTTTCGCGCATCTGGCAACAACTTGCATCTTTTCCGGCAGCTTATTTTTGCCGCCCGTTAAGCCACTGTGCCATCGCCCGGAGCGCCTTGCCTCGGTGCGAGATTTCGTTCTTCTGCTCCTCCGTGATGTCGGCGGCGGTGAGTCCAGGATATTCATCAGGTATGAATATAGGGTCGTAGCCGAAGCCTCCCCTGCCGGACTTTTCCCGGGCGATCGTGCCTTCCATCGTGCCTTCGAACTGATGCGCCTCCCCGTCCAGAATGAGGGTAACGACGCTGCGGAAACGTGCCCTGCGGCTGACCTCCCGCCCGGTCGCCTCCAGTCCAGCGAGTTCGGCCAGCACCTTGTCCATGTTCAGATTGAAGTCCTTGGACGGTCCCGCATAACGTGCCGTATAGACTCCGGGCGCTCCGCCGAGGGCATCCACTTCCAGCCCCGTGTCATCGGCGAAGCAGTCGCACCCCTTCCTGTCAAAAATGTACCGAGCCTTCTGGAGCGAGTTCTCCTGAAGCGTCTCCCCCGTCTCCGGAATGTCCTCCGTGATCCCGAAATCCGCCGGAGTAACCAGCTCAAACCCATCCCCAAGAATCTCGGAAGCCTCCCTCAGCTTCCCACGGTTGCCCGTCGCAAAAACTATTTTTGTCATATTCATCCAATCAATAATCGCTCAAAAATACAATTTAATTCTATTTCTTCCACACTCTTTTTTCAGCCAGAGGGAAAGGATTGGGTCAGAGATTTCGTAGTTCATTGGCACTGACTTTGTTATCAGACCTTTCTCGGTCAAGGTCTTCTTGAGTCTGGTGATATTGGCGGCGGTACCCAAACGATAGGAATTATGTCCGGGGAAAGGGCGGATCGACCGGAGAAAGGGCTCGATTGCATCCACTTGTCCGGGAAAAGGGGCTTTGGGCGGAGAAAAATGGTCAAAGGGAAGAGCGGGCGACGAAGGCGAAGAGCTGACAGACCGTCCACGCGGGGCAAGATGCGGCGAGCTGTCAGGCACGGACGGCAGAATATTCCCGGAATAATCATGAAATAGCGGAAAATGTTTAAATTTGCGAGGTTGGCACGGGTGTTGCGCTCGTGCTTTGGCTTTCCGCCACCAGGGCGGAGGCGGAGATATTCAGGGATATATTCAAAGAATATGAAGATTAAATCATTGATAGCGGCCTCGCTCACCGTACTGGTCGGCACCGCGGCCTTCGGGCAGTCACAGAGTTTCAAACTTGGGAAATGGACAGAGATTCAGAACTCCATACTCAAGGAACTGAACCGGTCCTACGTGGATTCTCTTCCTGTGGACAGGATCGAAAGGGCCGGCATCAACGCGATGCTGGGGAGCCTTGACCCTTACACGGTCTACATCCCGGAGGAGGAGAACGAGGATCTGATGATGATGATCAACAAGTCCTACGGCGGCATCGGTGCGCTCATCTACAAGCCGGAGAAGGACGGGAACGTCATCATCAACGAGCCTTACAAAGGGTCACCGGCGGAGAAGCATGGATTGAGCTGCGGTGACGAGATTATGGAGATCGACGGGCAGAGCACCCACGGACTGACCAGCCAGGAATGTTCCGACAGGATGAAGGGCAAGCCTGGCACGACAGTCAAGTTCAAGGTGCTGAAGGTGCGCTCAAAGGATGTTGTGGACATCATCGTCACACGCGAGAGGATCCATCTTCCTGACATTGAATATGCCGGGATGCTCAACGACACGACCGGCTACATCTACCAGAGCGGATTCACGGAGAATGTCTCCGGAGAGCTGCGGAACGCCTTCCTGAAACTCAAGAAGCAGGGTATGAAGAAACTGGTTCTCGACCTTCGCGGCAACGGCGGCGGACTGATGAGCGAGGCTGTGGGCATCGTGTCCCTCTTCGTGCCGAAAGGCTCGCTGGTAGTCTCATCGAAAGGCCAGGCAGCCGGCACCGAGACACAGTACAAGACCACTTCCGAACCGATCGACACCCGGATCCCTATCATCGTGATGGTGGATTCCGGATCGGCATCGTCCTCCGAGATCGTTACCGGAGCCCTTCAAGACCTTGACAGAGCCACGGTTATGGGCACAAGGACCTTCGGCAAGGGGCTTGTCCAGAGCATCCGCCCGCTCCCTTACAACGGGCAGCTGAAAGTCACCACGGCGAAGTACTACACCCCGTCAGGCCGCTGCGTCCAGGCGATAGACTACTCGCACCGCAACGATGACGGCAGCGTCGGGCATATTCCTGACTCACTGACACATGAGTTCAAGACCGCCCACGGCAGGACGGTGCGCGACGGCGGCGGCATCACCCCGGATGTCACGCTCAAGGGGCATGAGTACAGCCGCCTGACCTACTCCCTTGTCTATTCCGGAATCATCGAGCAGTATGTACTTGAATATGTCCGCTCGCACGAAAGCGCGGACGAGGACTTCCACCTCAGCGACAAGGACTGGGCGGACTTCGTGGCATTCGCGAAGACCAAGGAGTTCGACTACCGCTCCGGCGCGAGAACCTACTTTGACCGGATGAAGAAGGAATTGGAGAGCGACGGGCTGTCAAAGAATATGTCAGCGGAGCTTGACGCCCTTCAGAAAGCTCTGGAGATGGACAAGGAAACGTTCCTCAGGCTCAAGAAGGACGAGATCGTTCCGTTCATCGAGGAGGAGATCACCGTCCGCTACCACTTCCAGGAGGCCGGCATCAAGATCCGCCTCCGCTACGACGACCAGCTCCGCGAGGCGCTCGCCAGCCCCATGATCGAGATCTGAGGCCGCCATCTTCTCCAGCCCACCTCTAAACCCGAATGACCGCCACCCAATCCCGACAATGTCTGCAAGGCTTGCCGGGCGGCAGAGCGACAGTATGGTAGGGCAGCAATATGGCAGATTGGCAGAGCGGTTAAGCTGGCAAGGCAGGCATAGCGGCAGGCCTGGCACCGCCGCTTAGAGGATCTTCAGCGCTATGGCAGCGCAGGCCTCAGCGTCGGCCAGGGCATGGTGATGGTGCGTCAGATCGTAGCCGCAGGCGGCGGAGACGGTCTGGAGCTGGTGGTTGGGAAGGGTGTGACCGAAGTGCCTACGGGAGGCGGCAAGGGTGTCAAAGAACTGATAGTCAGGGTAGTCCATCTGATAGACACGAAACACGCTCTTTAGGCAGCCCTCGTCGAAGCGGCTGTTGTGCGCCACAAGGGGCAGACCTTCGATCAAAGGCTCGATCTTTTCCCAGATGCGAGGGAAGACAGGCGCGTCATCCGTGTCCTCCGGGCCTAGACCGTGAACTTCCTGGCAAAACCATTTGTAGTACTCCGGCTCGGGATGGATCAGACTATAGAAACTGTCCGTCACCTCTCCGCCCCTCACAATCACGACCCCGACCGAGCAGACGCTGCTCGGGCACTCGTTGGCCGTCTCGAAATCAATCGCCGCAAAGTCTCTCACGGCTACCTCCGTTCATTGTCCGCTGTCCCTCCATTGTCCGTGCAGGGAACCTTATAAAGGGAAGCCATACGGGCGATGTCGCCCTTTATGCTTTCACGCAGATCAAGTGGCGACAGCACCTCCACATCCGGTCCGTGAGAGAGGATCTCCTGCACGAAATCGAAGGTCGGGGCGATGCGGTAGCGGAAGACCGAACTCCCGTCCTTCCGCGGTTCCTCCTTCTGGGACTTGTGAAGCGGCAGTGTCCGGAAGTACTTGACCTGGTCCGCGGCGACGCGGATCTCAACGTCTACAGGTTCCTCCCCGACGATGATACCGAAATAGTTACGGAAGTAGCCTTCCGCGTCAAAGCCCTTCGGCAGTTCGTAGCGGATGTCCAGTTCCTCCATGTCCACAAAGCGGTCCAGCGAGTACACCCGCAGGCCCAAGTCGCTGTCTCCCAGCATATACCATCTTTGCTTGAAAAACTTGACGCAGTAGGGACGCACGTTGAAGCCGTGCGGCTCGGGATGACGGAAGCTCTGGTAATAGAGCATGATGGTCTTGGAGTCCCTCATCGCGCTGATGACATTCGTGAGGAACTTCTCGCTGGAAGGCACCCTGTCCACGAGAATCCGATCCCTCATGTCCGAATTTTCCTGCAGCAAGTTGTTCATACACAGCGTGTGGAGCATCCAGTCGGCGGTCTCGTCGTTACCCACGTCCGAGTGTCCGATGTAGAAACCGAGGCTTCTGTCATTGAGAATCTCTATCCCGAAAGTGTCGAAGATGGCGTCCTTGTGGTTGAAAAACGTTCTTTCCGACAGCGGGGCACCGGTCTCGTTAAGCGGGCTGCGACTCCATGCGTCACTGATCTCGCGGAAGGAGATGTACCCCTTGCGGTTGATCAGCTCAATCAGCCAGATGTACCTCCTGAAATAATTCTTAGCCATTGTCTATAAGTGTTTTATGAATATTCAAAAAATGAGCCTTCCTCGCTCCGGGAAACTTTCCCGCGGCAGCCTGCTTCGTGACACAAAGATAACGCTTTTTACTGAAAAAATGTGGCAGTAGACAAGGCTTCGACATTCAGGAATATGAATATTCGGAACGATTGAGTATCTTTGCTTCCGAGAGGGTGCCGAAGGATTTGGCAGTGAAGCAGATCACCTTATCAACAAATCACACTTGTAACAGATTATGAATGTCGAAGAACTGAAAAAACAGCTGGAAAGCGGTGAACTCGTCGGGGAGGATCTCTCTGACACTGTGCTGGACGGGGTGGATTTCACTTCCTGCAAGCTAAGACGCGTGAGTTTCAAAGGCGCGAGCCTGTCCCGCTGCCGGTTCCGCAAGGCCGACATCGCCTGGTGTGATTTCCGCTACGCCCACATCGAGGCCGGCACATTCGAGGATGCCAAGGTGGACTTCTGCGATTTCTACAGGGCTTTGTTTGAAGGAATCGTAATCTTCAATCACAGCATCTTCTCCAATTGCAGCTTCACCAAATGCTATTTCGGTGACTCAGCGGTGATCCGTAAGGGCAACCTCAAGGACGGCCGTGTGCTCCAGCAGGACAAGGAGGCCTACCGGAAGTTCCTTTGCGACTGGCACGACTTCGGAACCGGTGAAAGGCAGAACGACCTGAACCGCAGGTCGGACTGGAGTCCGGAGGCGGCTCTGAAAGGGCGCTGGCTTGAGGCCGAGGAACTTTTCAAGAACTTCAACGCTCTGTGGACAGGCAAAGGATTCATCGCCGACGGCAACTGGGCCTATGTGCGCGGACGGCGCATGGAACGCCGCAGGATGCTGTCGGACTACGCCAATCCGAAAGTCAGCTTCACAGAGAAGGCCGTCAACACGTGGAAGATCATCACCAATTACTTCTCGGACATATTCTTCGGCTTCGGAGAGTCGATGTTCCGGATGGTGATGACCTACGTGGTCACTGTCTTCATTTTCGCCTGGGCCTTCACGTCAAACGTATCCATTCTGGAGTACGGCCAGGCCCTCGGAGTCAGCCTTAAGAACATGGCCGGCATGGATTCGGACATCCTGCGCGACGTGTCCCCGCTGGTGGACATGCTGAATGTCATCCAAACCACAATCGGCATCATCCTGACCGGTATCTTCGGCTTCATCCTCGGCAACAAGATACGCAACCAATAACAGCCGCAGGGCGCTTTGACAAGCCCCGCGGCCAGAAGAACCGGAACTCAGCCGGGTGGCAAGCCAGAAGATCTCAGCGGATGCCGAAGGTGATCAGGAGGCCGCGATGATCGCTGCACCAGATGTCATTCGCAGGAAGGATCAGCTCGTCCCGGACAACAGGGTCGTCAACGGGAGAGCCTTTCTCGATTGTCGCGGCAGGGCCGACCAGCTGCGCTTTCAGCACACTGATCCTGTCATCCTCCAGATAGTACACAAAGTCTATCCTGTCACGCTCATCAGCCTCCGGAGCCCATGCGGTACCCTTCTTCGCATCCTTGTTGTAGACCGGCCAGGTGAATCCAGGATTGACAACAGGGTCTGGATAAACAACCCTGTAGGCATCCCGGAAACCTCTCGGCAGCAAGTAAGACGAGACGCTCCACGGAACGACAGCGCCATTGTGTCCCCAAAGATTCCCGGTCTCCTCCGTCCAGTCCAGATGAGACGGCTGGTTCAGGTCGCCGGCATAGACGCAGAGCCGCCCTTTCGCGGCCTGCTCCCTCACGTCATTGTCAAGATCCATGGCCATCTGAACCCTGTCTCCGCGGACATCCCTCTCGACGATCCGGTCCACATCGGTGATCGGGCCGCCAGCCAGCTTGTTCCAGCCATAGGGATCGGAACCGTCACCATAGCCCCTTGGAAGATAGCAGGCATAGTAATAATGGACGGAATGGGATGAGTACACGGCAACTTCACGACCATGGAAATCAATCACAGTCCTATAGAACCATTGCTGCTGCCCCGGAGCGGAGGTGGAAGCGACAGCGGCGGCGCCCTCGACAACCGGATGCCTCGTCAACACTCCCCGCGTCCCTCTGCCGCTCATGCTGGTCTTGTAGTACCTGACACCGGTTTTTTTGAATATGTAGTCGATTGTCTGCCCAAGAATGTACTCGGCGGAAGCTTCCTCGACCTTTTCGTCCCCTTGGGAAGGGAACTCGCAGAACGAGGCCACATCCGGCATAAGAGCCAACAGCTGATCTTTGAAGACATCAAGGCCATTGTCAATGTTCCCGAGGCCTTCCCAGATGTTCAGCTGGAAGAAAGTCATCGGGCGCACAGTGTCAGGACTCTCTCCCACACCGGGGGAAACGTCCGTCCGGACGTCAGCGTGGGAGAGCGTCTGACAAAAAAACATCGAAGCCAAAGCGGCGGCAAAAAATCCGAACCTCATGAATTAATGAATATCTTATTTTGCCCTATACTTGAAACACAGCGAGGAGCCGGCATCCTTAAGCACCAGTTCAAAACCAGCGGCCAATTCCGCCCCGGTCTTCTCAACGCAATCCATAGTGTCCTGATCCTCAAGCTCGTAGACCGCAGACTGGTCTAGACCTCTGAGCTTCACTACAATCTTTTCCTGAGGGCATTGCGATCTTCTGAAAGCCACAATGCGACCGGAGCGGTCAGACTTTCTGTCAAGCTGATAGGCAAGCCAGATGGCATCGGATGTGGTGTCACCATAGCCGGAAAGCGGGTAGAAGTCCTCCAGGAAATAAGGCCGGATGTCGTGGAACTCCGCCAGACGCTTCTGCATCTCCAGGATGTTGAAGCCAGCCGAGGTAATCTTCCAGTTGAATGTGACGGCAGCCCCGTAGCTTGACCTCGTGGAGAAGACATCGGACTTGGCCAGACACGTGCCGCTTACCGGAAGCCACTGGCTAAGTCCGTAGGTGTGACACTGATAGCCGATAGGCTCGCCATAATTGTAGTCCGTTCTCCAAAGAGGGATGCTCCTTGAGGTCGCCTCCAGGTCAAGCCGTCTTCCACCACCGGCGCAGTTGTCGATGAACAGGTTCGGGAACTCCGAGCGCAGGTAATCCCAGAACTTATAGAGTCCGGAGATGTACCTGATCTCGCAGATACCATTACGGCCAGGCTCGTCATTGCTGTACCAGAACCACTCCGGATCAATGTTGTAGTCCTGACGATAGTGGTCTATCCTGTTGTCCCTTATCAGCTTGGCCACATTCTCCCTGAGCCATTTGTTGGCGTCCTCGTCGCCCAGATTGACCAGGAACGAGTCCTGGGTCTTCCTGTCGATCTCATGAGGAACAGCCTTGCCGCCACCGGCCAGCAACATGTACTCAGGATGCTCGTAAGCCCAGTAGGAATCCTTGATGGCCCTCTCCGGCTCAAACCAGACCATGAACTGGCATCCGACCTCATGGGCGACATCGGCGATGTCCCCCAAACCTCCGGGGAACCTCTTCCTGTCCACCTTCCAGTTGCCGACAGCGTTGGCCCAGTTGTAGCCGTTCCTCCAGTCGGAGGCCTTCTCGTACCAGCCAGCGTCAAGCCAGAAGATCTCCGGCAGGAGGCCGAACTCCTCATAGCGGTGAATAAGAGCCCTTGCATATTCAGAAGTCATGCAAGTATATTCATTGCAAGGAGAAGGATCGCCATAGTTGAAGCTGCTGCAGATCGGCGGCTCCACAGGATAGCCCCCGGCTCTCGGATAGTGATGCCTCATGATGAACTGCCTGAGGATATTCTGTCCGTCCATTCTGTCCTCGCCCTGCCAAGGGATCATCGCCGTCAGCGGAGTACGTATCTCCTCGCCCGGCAACAGATAGGTGTTCAGGTTCTTAAGTCCGGTCGAGACTCTGAAGCAATCCTGCTCGGGACGGATAATCTCCGCCTTCCAGGATCCCGTCCAACCGATGGCGAAGACCATGCCGCCTTCCGGAGTCTTGACGTTGAAATAAGGGAAGCTGACAGAGGACGAACGACCCAGGTTAGGAATCATGACCAAGGAGTCGCCGACTGAATATTCCTTCGTCTGTGCCATGAAATCATGCTTCCCGGCGTCGCTGCCTCTCGCATAGAAAAGAGACCAGTCCCCTTCCCGCCTCGACTTAAGGTCGATGTCGGCAGCCTTCACATCGGAGATCTGTCCGGAATTGCCGGAAGACAGGTTCTTGAAGTACAGGGTCCATTCCATCGCGTTGAAGTCATTGAAAGTCTTGACCCTGCACTCTACCCGAAGGCCGGTGCCCTTGTCCGTCCAGAAGAAAGACCTTTGAGTCTCGCCATTCTCCAGGGCGACCGGCGCCGACTTGGAGAAAGTCCATTTTTTCAGGAGAAGATCCGAAGACACTCCGTCATAGTTGAAGGAGAAAGGAGGCGTTGTTCCTTTAGAGAAATGCCTCTCGATCCATTTGTCGCAGGACTGATCCTTCGAGGTCATTACCATTGATGAACGGGCCGATGCCACACAGCAGCAAAATGCACCCAAAGCAAGTGCTATCAGTTTCGTTTTCATTGTTCTACGTATTTAATCAAAAGTGAGCTTTTGGGGTTGTCTAGTCTTAATGTCAATCCTTCGGAGAGTTCAAGTCCGGTCTTCTCCACAATCTCCCCGGTATCGCTGTCCGTCAATCTGTAACGCTTGTCAGGAGAGAGTCCTCCCAGGCGAACGACGCAATGATCGGCGCCGGAATCCTCCCTTCTGAAAGCGACCACGATTCCGGAGCCGTCCGAAGGCTTGTGCATCTGATAGGCCAGCCAGACATCGTGGCCCGTAAGATCACCGTCGCCGGTCAGAGGATAGTAGTCCTCGAAATAGTAGTCGCGGATGCCCCTGTACTCATTCAGCCGATCCTGCATTTCAATCACGGAGACACCCTTCTCCGTGATCTTCCAGTTGTAGATCAGCGTGGACGAGAGGCTTGACCTGAATGAATATTGGTCGGGCAGCAATATTCCCGTGCCATGAACCGGCAGGAAATAGTTGAGTCCGTAGGTGTGGCATTGGTAGCCATCGGGATCGTCGTAGTGGTAGTAGTCGCTCCTCCAGAGCGGAACGCTCCTGCTGACCGTCTCCCAATCAAGACGTTTCCCGCCGGAGGCGCAATTGTCGATGACCATCTCCGGGAACCGTTCAAGAAGGTAGTCCCAGAAGCGGTACAGGTTCTCGATGTGCCGGATCTCCTTCATGCCCTTCCTGCCAGGCTCGTCATTGTAGGCCCAGTACGGAGCCGGCTGGATGTTGCAGTCCTGTCTGTACCAATCGACTCCATTCTCCTCCATCAGATCGCCGTAGTACCTGCAGAGCCAGTCGCAGGCCTCGTCGTTGCCAAGATCGAAAAGCAGCCAGTCGGCCTGCTCGGATCCTTTGGGCTGAGGACAGTCTAGCATCCAGTCCTTGTGTTCCACCGACCATTGGGTTCCCTTGACAACCCTCTCAGGCTCAAACCACAGCATAAACTTCGCTCCGACAGCGTGAGCGGCGTCCGAAACCGGCTTCATCCCCTGAGGGAATCTCTTCGCGTCCACGGTCCAGTTCCCTGTCGTGGAAGCCCAGTTCTGTCCATGCTGATAGTCAGATGCTCCCGTGTGCCATCCTGCGTCAAGCCAGAATATGTCGGGAACCAAACCGAACATCCGGTAACGGTTGATCATCGCGACCGCCCACTCGGAGGTGATGCATGAATATTCCCCGAAAGGCTGAGGGTCACGGTAGTTGAAGCCACTGCTCAGGTAGTTCCGGACCTGCTCGCCGTGCACTTTCCGATAACGATGCTCCAGAAGGAAGCGGCGGAATCTGTTGTGGCCGTCCATCTGTTGCCCGCTCCAGAAAAGAAAGGCCACGGAAGGGACTCTGATCTCCTCCTCCGGCCTCAGGTACAAGTCAACGTCCGGCATGCCGGCGGACACATCCAGAGACTTTGAGTCGACAGACCTGAAGTCAGAGAACCAAGTGCCTGACCATCCGACCGACATCATGACTCCCTGGCCGGACGCCTTAGACTCAATGTTGTAGAAAGGGAAAGCCTCGCTCGACGACCTGCCGCCGGTAGGCTCGAAACGGACACTTCTGTCACCTTCAAGCAAGGCGGTTCTCGGAGCGTAGTCAGCCCTTGAGATCTTGTTGCCTTCCGCATAGTGCAGCGACACCGGACCCGCGGACGGGAACTTCATCCTCATGTCGGCCACCTTCACATCGGAGATCTGCCCGGAGTTATTTCCGGAAATGTTCCTGAAACGCACCACCCATTCCACAAGGTTGCTTTCCGGGTAGCCCGTGACATCACAGATGACGGACAGCCCCTCCTTGGAACCGGTCCAGGTGTACCTGAAGGAAACAGCTGACGGATCGGCTGACGGCAGAACCTGACGAGTTCTCTTCCAACGTCCCATGAACTCGGACGAAGGCACGCCGTCCAAAGCGAAGGAGAAAGGCAGGGCAGCGCCTTTTGAGAAACGGGAGTCTATCCACGATGAGATCCTCACCTTGTCTCCCGGCATGCTCACCACCGGCCGGGCGAAGGCCAGGCCGCCAGACAGCAAAGACATCAGGACAGCTGCCAGAAAAAAGAATGAAAAAACAGAACGTCTCATACTACAATCCCATTCTCTTCTCCAGAGCCTCTATCATTATGTGTATCACCTTGATGTGGATCTCCTGAATCCTGTCGGAGTGCGGTGCGTCAGGAGCCAGGACGGCGACGTCGGCGGCTTCCGCCAACGGTCTGCCCTTCACGGAAGTCAAGGCGATCACCTTCATCCCGATCCTACGCGCGGCCTCGACCGCCTTGAGCACATTGCCGGATGTGCCGCTCGTGCTGATCGCCAGGAGCACATCCCCCGGCTTACCGAAAGCCTCGACCCATCTTTGGAATATCTCCCCGAAAGAGAAGTCATTGCCCACACACGTGAAATAGGCCGGATCATTGATAGACATCGCCGGCAATGGTCTCCGGCTTCCTCTGAAACGACCCGTCAGCTCCTCCGCGAAATGGGTGGCGTCACACAGGGAGCCGCCGTTGCCGCAGCTCATCACCTTGCCACCCGCCTCCAACGACTCGGCAAGGATGTCCACACACCTGCCGATCGCCGGAACCGTGGCCGGATCGGCAAGGAACCCTTTCAACTCGTTAAAAGCCTCCTCAAGGCTATGCTCTATTATGTTCTTTGTCATATTCATAAATCAATTATCCATGAATATTCGCAGCCACCGAGAGTGCCGCGTAATCTCCTATCGATTCTCCGAGCGCTGCCGGGACAACCTTGCAGACCTTGTTCGCCAAAGGAAGTGCCTCTCTCGCAAGCACCTCGTCCACAAAAGGTTTCATCATGTCCTCATTTCTTGAATAGATGCTTCCGATCACGATGAGTTCCGGATTAAGGATGTCCATCACGACAGAGAGTCCGACCCCCAGATGGCGGGACGAGATCTCATAGACCTCCTTGGCCAGCGGGTCACCTTCCCTCGCGGCCTGGGCCACAATCTTCGCCGTGATCCTGTCCACGTCCCCGTCCGGACACCAGCTCACCTTCTGACCCATCTGAAGGCGTTCCTTCACAAGCGACTGAGCCAATTGCCTGATACCGCCTCCGCTGCAGAAACCCTCGAAGGAACCGCTCTTGCCGNTGCAGAAGCCCGCGAAGGAACCGCTCTTGCCGTAGCCCACGGGGCCGTAGTTCTCCAGACGGATGTGTCCAAGCTCGCCGGCATTGTCGTTTGTCCCCGTGTAGAGCCTGCCGTCAAGAATCAGTCCGGCTCCCAGACCGGTGCCGAAAGTGAGGAACACCATGTTCCTCGAACCTTTGCCCGCACCGAATGTCCACTCGGCCAACGCGCAGGCATTGGCGTCGTTGTGCACGGCCACAGGAACGCCGAACTCCTCGGCAAGCAAACCAACAATCGGAATGTTGTCCCAACCGGGCAGGTTCGGCGGCGACATGATCACCCCCGCCTTGCTGTCCAACGGGCCGCCGCAGCTGACACCGATGGCATCTATTTCCTTATTGCTGACAGCATTACGCTTAAGAACCTCCCAGATTGCGGCCTTGATGCCGGCGATAGTCTCATTGACGCCGGTAGTTTCGAAATCCTCTTTGTCCCTTATCGTGATACCATCGTTTTCCGACTCCCCAAGAGTGACGGCGCACTTTGTCCCGCCGATGTCCACTCCAAGTAATAATCTTTTATCCATATTCTTAAACTCTTATCTCACTTCGAACATCTTGGTCTTCTTCAAAAGAGAGCGATACTCTTTCAGGTCGAACGGAGCGTTGCCGTAGAGATAGTGGTTCTCCAGCCGCTCTCCTGCCCTGCCCGTGTAGGAAATCTTGAATATTCCCTGACCCTGCCTCTGAGGAAGAGAGGCGATCTCCTTCCTGCCGTTGGCGGCGACCTCATAGCTTCCTTTGAAAACGACATTCCCCGTCTTCACATCCGTGACGGTGACCGTTCCCGAGACATCCGATCTGGTGTCGTTGGCCACGACCAGCGGGTAACCGCCATCGACCGCGTCATTGATCAGCACGCAAACGTCGGTCTGGGCGTTCCTGATGAACCAATAGGCCATCTTCGGGCTGTTGTACCAATCCACGATCGCATCCGAGATCAAAGGCCAGCCGTCCCTGATGTTCCACCAAAGCATGCCGGTGTTCGGCTCGAACTTATGCCCGCGGAACTTCTCGATGAAGTACTTCATGGCCTCGGCCTGGACACTCTGCGAGGCAAAGATGAACTCGTCCAGATCCGTCGGGACAGTGCCGAACAAAAGCTTGACCTGATTGATCATCAGGTTGTTCCTCTCCGGAGTGTACCCCCATTCCTTGAATATTCTCACGGCCTTCGTCAGCCAGTCCTCGTTCCACCTTCTCGTCTTCACGTCGCTCCACGGGTAGACCGACTCCTTCGGGAACATCTTCTCAAGACTCTCTCTGTTCGGCATGCCGTGATAGCCTATCTCGCTGACGAATATGCACTTGGCCTCCGTGTAGAACGGATCCTTGTAGTAGCCTCTCGGTCCCCAGAGATGATCCTCCGGGATGTTTTCCGTGCTATAGGAAGTCGCCACAAGCTCCTCGCTCCAGTACGGAGACGAAGGCAGGTAAGGTCTTGTCGGATCCACCTCGTAAAGCACCGACGGGATGGTCACCCTTGACACGACATCGTCATTCGGATCCATCCGGAAGTTCCTCAGGGTGCCAAGCGTCAGAGTCTGGTCGTTCTCGTTGTTGCCCGCCCACAGAGCCAGGGAAGGATGCGAGCGGAGCTTGAGCGCCACCGAGCGCACCTCCTGCGCTATGGCCTTCTGGAAATCAGGATCCTGCGGGTAAAGTGTGCAGCCCATCGCGAAGTCCTGCCAGACAAGGATGCCGTTCCTGTCGCACAGATCAAAGAACGCATGATCCTCGTAGACGTTGCCGCCCCAGCATCTCAGCATGTTGCAGTTCAAATCCTTGGCGATCGCGAAGGCACTCTCAAGATGCTTGGTGTCACGGCTATGGAAAGCGTCCATCGGAGTCCAGTTGCTGCCGTGAGCATAGATTTTCTCGCCGTTCACAATGAAGCAGAAACGACCCGGCGCGGACTCGGAGGTCGTGGGAGTCATGTCAAGTCTGACTGTTCTGACACCTATGCTTTTCCTGTCCGCGTCCACCTCCCTGCCATCCTGGTCAAGGATCCTGAATGTGGCGTCGTACAAGGCGGGATCCCCGTAGCCCCTCGGCCACCAGAAGTCCACATCGCTCAACCAGAACATCTCCCTCGCGGCGTGAGAGGTGATCTTCTTTGAACATCTTGCCTTCTCCACACCATCCTTGCTGATCGTGATCTCCGCCGTCATGGCGCCGTCCTGGTACTTCACCGGCAACGTGATGGTGTAGTCAAGGTAGACCGACGCGGTCCTCTCCTTCACGTTGGCGTCCACGGTGTACCAATGGGTGTCCACAATGTGGACCGGAGGCTTGACCTCCAGTGTGACATCCCGCCACAGACCCGCGCTGACAAGCCTCGGCATGATGTCCCAGCCATAGGTGTGCGGAGCCCTCCGGGAATAGACCGATTCCAGCTGGGCGAAATTGTAGCTGATGACAGGCGGAACGTTCCTGCGTCCTTCGATCACGGATGACCTGATGTAGACCTCAAGCAGGTTCTCCTCTCCGGGAGCGGCGACCGCGTCCGTGACATCATATTCATAATCAATCAGCATGTTTGACGCGCTGCCGATATGCCTGCCGTTCAGGTAGATTTCGGCATAGCAGTCAATGCCGCCGAAGTGGATCGCCACCTCGTCCTCGTCCGAGCGCTCCGGAGAGACGAATTTTCTGCTATAACGCCACTGGCAGCCCTCGTAAGGCCTGAGCAGGTACACATTGCTCCCTATCTCTGGATTCTCCACAAGGCCGGCGGCCAGCAGGTCAAGCTCCACATTTCCAGGCACTTCCGCCTTGATGGTCTCATACTCGACACCCTGCATGCCTTTCGGCGAGACAACCGGGATCCTTTTCTGCTCCCAATAGTCCAAAGTCCAAGTCCCGTTCAACGAGACACTTTCCGCCGACAGCGGCAAGGCCCATACAAGCGACACTATCGCTGTAAGGATCAATGTTGACAAGCGATGCTTCATTTCACACTGAATATATTAGTTTTCATTTCCTGACGGTCTGACATTCCTGACGAACGGAATGAGCGCCACCATGTAGACCCAGACAATGGCAAGGGTGATGAGCGCGGAACCCTGTGTGCCGAACGTGTCCGTGATGACACCCAGAAGAGGAGGCAGTACAGCTCCTCCGCTCACGCCCACAATCAACAAGGCTGACACCTCGTTCGTCTTCTGAGGCATCTTCTGCATGGAGAGCGAGAAGATGATCGAGAACAGGTTGGCATAGCCAAGTCCGAAAAGAGCCACGAAGAACAGGATCATTGTCAGATTCCTTGAGAAGATCAAGCCGACAAGGCTCACAAGAGCCAGACACGAGCTGGCCGTGAAGAACTTGCTCGCGGAGAACCTCATCAAGACAACGCCGCCGAGGAAAGCGCCGACCGTCCTGGCGAGGAAGTAGACACTGTTGCCCATCCCGGCTTTCTCCAAAGGCAGGGAGCATCTCTCCTGCAGCAGCTTAGGAAACGTGACACCCATCCCGACATCCACACCGACAAGAACAAGGATGCCGATGAAGAAGAGGACGATGTACTTGTCCCTCAGCAACGAGAACGTTCTCGCGAATGTTATCTCCGACTTCTCTATCAACTGCTCCTGAATAGGAGAAACCGCGAGCCATGCCATCGCAAGGACGGTCACGGCGGCATAGACAGGGAAGATCGCCTTCCAGCCCCAGACACTGCCCGCGAACATCGCGGCAAGGATAGGCCCGAGGAACGAACTCATGGCCTTGATGAACTGCCCCAAAGTGATCGTCCCGGTCAGCTTTTCCGCCGACACCACATTGGTCACCAGAGGATTGAGCGCCACCTGAAGCATCGTGTTGCCGATACCAAGCATGGCAAACGCGACAAGCACAAAGGCAAAGTCATATTTCAGGACAGGAATAAGCATGGCCAATGCGGTGATGGCGAAACTGACAACCACGGTCTTCTTACGTCCGATCCTGTTCATCAGCATTCCTGTCGGGATGGACAGAATGAGGAACCAAAGGAAGCAAGACAAGGAGATCAGCCCGGACACCTTGTCGTCCATGCCGGCGAAATCAGCCTTCACATAGCTGGTCGCCACGCCCACGATGTCCACGAATCCCATAATGAAAAAGCCGAACATTACGGGCAGGACTGCAAATTTGGAATTTGACTTCTGCATAATATAATATATAAGAATAATCTCGCTAACTCTTCAAGTTAATCGGTTAAATTTAGGCATTAATTTTCAATTTGCAAAAATATGCATAAAAATTAGGCAAATATCTTTTTTATGACTATGTTTGAACTGCCATCCGGCAGCGAACAGCGGCCACAAGCCCTGTTACTTGAACTTGCAGCCGAACAGGCTCATATAACAACTTAGTACACAGTTAATCGATTAGTTGATGAAAAAGGCTTCAATGCAGGATATTGCCGACAAGGTCGGAGTCTCAAGATGCGCCGTCTCCCTCGTTCTCAGCGGCAAGGCTAAGGACAAGCGCATAAGCGAATCTTTGACAAACAGGATCATACAGGCAGCCAAGGAGTTGAACTACACTCCGAACGAACTGGCCAGAGGACTCCGCACCGGTCTGACCAAAACCCTTGGGGTCATCGTTGCCGACATCTCCAACGAGTTCTTCGGAGAGTTGGTCTATCATATTCAGCAGCAAGCAATTTCAATGGGCTATTCAACAATCGTGACCAACTCGAACGAGGATCCTGACCAGATGCTGAACGGCCTTCATCTTCTGGCCAACCGTCAGGTGGACGGCATCATCATGGTGCCGACCAACAACAGCCAGCACGTCGCGAAGCAGATCATGGCGATGAATATTCCTTTCGTTCAGGTGGACCGCTTCATTCCGGGCGTGGACGCAAGCTATGTCATTCTGGACAATTTCAAGGCGTCGTACGACCTTACGGTAAGACTCCTGTCTTCGGGACGGAAGAGAATCGCCATGCTCAAGCACAAGACCAGCGCGTTGAACGGCAGACTTGAAGGCTACATCAAGGCTCTTGAGGACAATGGGAAACTCCATCCGGAATTAGTCAAGAACATCAACTACTCATCTGAGTCAGAGGACATTGAGCAAGCGATTGAAGACTTGTTCATCGGCTCCTCAACCGCAGACGCGGTGATTTTCCAGTCACATGAGCTGTTCTTCACAGCCATGAAACACCTCCGGCACAAAGAAATCGACTTCAGAGGAAAGGTCAGGGTGGCATGCTTTGACAAGACCGACGCGCTCGCTTTGGTCGATTTCCCTATGCTCTACGTCGAGCAACCAATCCCGAGCATGGGAAAGGAAGTAGTCAACATCTTGATAAACAGGATCAACGGCACCCCTTATACCATCCAGAAAGTCTTCGAAGGCAAGATTGTCGAGATCTAAAGCCTGTTTTCGAAGGCTAAGTTTTATCAATTTTCAAAGCACTTTGTCAGAAATCAAAGTTAATCGGTTTATTATTATTAATACATTTGCAACGTTAATTTCCACGTAGATACTGTTGTTATTGTCGTGGATTTACATTTAACCACATGTTTAATCGATTAATCACAACATAACATCATTAACATAACAACAAAGGCGTATGGAAAAAATCCTCAAATCCTGTATTTGCTTTTTGCTATTGGCGGTCATACAACTGCCCACGGCATTGCAATCTGCCGCTGCGACCATCCCTCAACAAGACCTCGTTGTCAAAGGCGTGGTGGTCGATGCGGAGAACAATCCAGTAGTCGGAGCTTACATTGTTGAAAAAGGAACCAACAATGGAGCGATGGCAGACTCCAACGGACAATTCACAATCTCCGTCAAGGCGGGGGCAAGCCTTGAGATCACATGCATCGGCTACGCCACAAAGACTGTCGCGGCCTCAGGGCAGATGACGATCACTCTCTCGCAGGACAATCTGTTCCTTGACGAGACCGTTGTCGTGGGTTACGGCACCAAGCGCGTGGCCACGATCACGGGAAGCGTCTCGCAGATCAACACTGAAAAACTGACCACGGCTCCGGCCACCAACACCTCGCACACACTTGCCGGACAGCTTCCGGGACTTGTCTCCAAGCAGGTTTCCGGTCTTCCTGGACAGGACAACGCCTCACTGAACATCCGAGGCTTCGGCTCCCCTCTCGTGATCATCGACGGTGTCGAGGGCGACCTTACAAGGGTGGATCCGAACCAGATCGAGAGCGTGTCGATCCTAAAGGACGGAAGCGGCTCGATCTACGGTGCGAGAGCAGGTAACGGTGTGATCCTCGTGACCACGAAGACCGGCTCCAACCAGGCTCCTACAATCTCGGTGAACTCATCAGTCTCCCTTCAGGGCAACACCGTGACCACACGTCCGGCCAACTCGTTCCAGAGAGCCCTTTTCCAGAACGACATCTACATGAACGGCGGCGGAGTGGAAGAACGCAAGCCTTACCTTGAAGAGGAGTTGGAACTCTTCAAACTCGGAACAAATCCGGAGTATCTGAACACGGACTGGTACAGCGCCGTCATCCGCAAGTACGCTCCTCAGCAGAATCATAACATCTCTGTCTCAGGAGGTTCCGAAAAGACAAAGTACTACGGCTACTTCGGCTACAACCGGCAGGAACTTCAGTTCAAGCCGAACAGCGGACACTACGACAGGTACAACTTCCAGGTCAACTTCAGCACGAAGGTGAGCGACAGGATCAATGTCGGCATGAACATGCAATACATGAAGGACGACAAGGACTACCCGAGCGGCGGTGACCTCTACCAGGACGGAACGAACTTCTGGCAGGGCATAATCTACTCAGCGGACCCTCGCTACCCTCTGTCACTCCCTGACAAGAGCAAGCTGTCCTACGCCAACATGCAAAACGGTTCGCCGATCTGGGCCGTGAACATCGACAACTCAGGCTACTACGATCTTCAGAACAACAACATGAAGTTCACGGGCTTCGCCGAGTACAATTCGAAATACGTTGAAGGGCTCAAGGCCAAGGCGAACATCATGTACGTCTACAACAGCTCATTCCTTAAATGGATGCACAAGCGCGGTTCGTTCTACACCTACGAGGCCGGAGCCGACTTCTATGGCTTCGCCGGCCAGTCGGTCGAGCCAAGCTCACTGCGTGAGGATCACGGCCAAGGGACGAATCTCGTGCAGCAATATTCATTGAACTACAACCGTGACTTCAACGGACACCACGTCAGCGGACTCGCTATGTTCGAGACCACGATCAACCACAACAAGAACTTCTACACTAAGGTTCAGGACTTCAAGACCACGATCATCGAAGAGATGGTGGCGGGTGACGCTGAGACGGCGGTCAACGGATCCGGAAGCAGCAACTATGGCCGCGTGTCGGTCATCGGACGACTCGACTACAACTACCGCGACAAGTACATGGTGGAGGCAACCGTACGAGGTGACGCCTCATCACGGTTCGCCAAGAAGTACAGGTGGGGTTGGTTCCCTAGCATATCCGCCGGATGGAACATCGCCAGAGAGGATTTCCTCAGCTCGGTGAGCGCTGTGGACAATCTGAAAATCCGCGCCAGCTACGGTACCTCCGGCTACGATGCCGTCGCAGACTTCAACTACCTGACCGGCTACACCTACGACGCTCCGTACACATTCGGAGAGAGCACTTCCATGGGACTTGCAGCCACGGGTATGGCCAACGAGCTTCTCTCATGGGAGAAGATGGCCATCTACAACTTCGGTCTGGATTTCTCGTTCTTCGGACGTAAGCTCTACGGAGAGTTCGACATGTTCCAGAGAGACCGCACAGGAATCCCTGGCTACAGGTCATCATCTCTCCCGAACACCTTCGGGGCGAAACTTCCTCAGGAGAACCTGAACTCGATCAGAAGCCGTGGCTTCGAACTGAGACTTGGAACATCCGGATCGATCAGCGACTTCACCTACGATGTCAACGCGAACATCTCCTGGAACAGATCCAAGTGGAGCTACTACGACCAGGCAGAAGAGACCGACCCTGACCGCAAGAGGCTCTATTTCAGAGAGGGACAGTGGATCGACAGACAAATCGGCTACAAGACCGACGGTCTGTTCGAGAGCCAGGAAGCCGTCGACAACTGGGGTGTCACGATTGACGAGCTGAACAACGACAACTCCACCCTTGCGGCAGGTGACGTCAGACTGGTGGACGTGAACAATGACGGCGTGATCAACTGGAAAGACCAGGTTGAGATCGGCAAGGGCAGCACTCCTCACTGGATGACAGGATGGAACTTCAACCTTGGCTACAAGGGCTTCGACCTTTCACTCCTGTTCCAGGGCGCGTGGGGCTACACCCTTGCGGTCTACTACGACACAAACACGGCAAGCTACTGCGACCTTTACTATGATCCGGTCCACAACGCCGACCCGAACGCTCTCGTGGCCAGGCCAAACGGAGCGGCCATCAACGGATGGGCTTCCGACTTCATGTACCGCGATGTCGCCTACCTCAGGCTCAAGAACGCATCGTTCGGCTACAGCATCCCTTCAAAGATTGTCAAGAAAATCGGACTCCAGAAGTGCAGGATCTATGTGGCGGGAATGAACCTCTTCACACTCAGCACTGTGTCAAAGTACAAAGTGGATCCTGAGGCCGGCGCCACCGTCGGATACTCCTACCCTCAGCAATACACGATAAGCGCAGGTTTGAATATTGTCCTTTAAGTTTTACGAATATGAAAAAGATAACATACAGTCTGCTGTTGTCAGCAATGATTCTGGGCACAGCTTGTTCAGACTACCTCGAACAGACCCCGACCAACAGGTACACGGACGCACAGGTGTGGCAGGATGAATTCCTGATCGACAGCCACCTGGCCGATCTCTACGCGATGAGCGCGTTCATGATCAACGATGCCGTGGCCCTTTACGGCAACTCTCCAGTCAATGTCGAGTTCTCCTCTTCCTCCAACTGGGGTTACAATCTTGGTGTCTCGGCGGAAGGAGAAGGCCCGATACACGCGAACACGATCAGCGACGAGTGCAAGTACAGCGGCCGTGGTGCCCAGGCCAACTATCTCGGAGTCAAGAAGTACGGCTTCCAGTCCAACGGTACGACCATGCGCTGGTGGAACAACGGCTACTACCTCAACCGCCAGCTCAACCACTTCATCGACAACATCGAGGACTCCCCTGCCAGCAACGCGCCGGTGCGTAAGGCCGAGGCCAGATTCCTCAGGGCATTCAACTATTTCGCCATGGTGAAGCGTTACGGCGGAGTTCCGATCATCACCAAAGAGACCTCCATTGACGCTCCTGACGAGGAGATGTTCCCTAAACGCTCCACCGAGCAGGAAAGCTACGACTTCATCATCGATGAGCTGACGGACATCGCCGACAGACTGGAGGCGAAACCCGAGGCCGGTAGAGCGGGCAAGGGAGCGGCCTTGACATTGCTGAGCAGAGTCGCCCTCTACGCCGGAAGCATCCAGCAGTTCGGCAAGGTCGCCCTCGACGGACTGAACGGCATCCCTCAGGGAACAACGAAGAACTACTACCAGATCGCCGCCGACGCAGCCAAGAGAGTGATGACCGAGTGTGGCTATTCTCTTTACAAAGGAACGGCAGGGCAGTCCAAGGTCGAGGCGCTCAGAGACATATTCCTCGTGAAGGATAACTCCGAGGCCATCATGGTGAAGCGCCATCAAGGCAAGGGAGGCACACAGTACAGATGGTCCTGGGACATCTGCAACTGCCCTAAGCCAAACGCCTGGTCAGTAGGACAGTACTCGCTTCCATACTATGATTTCGTGGAGGATTTTGATTTCATCGACGGTACATCAGGAAAGATTGACAAAGCCGAATTGGAGTCCCACACCTGGAGCATGGAAGAGTTCATCGGCAAGAGAGACCCAAGGCTTGAGGCCTGGTTCTGGACGAACGGTTCGGAATGGCCTGGAGCGGTCGGAGGGGATGTGTTCGGGGAGAACACCATCAGCATGTACAACGGCATCCGCCTTGCTGACGGCAGCGTGTTCCACAACGTGACCACACCGGCCTACGAAGGAGTGATGTGCTACGGAGACCAGATGAACGAGTTCCGCGACCAGGGAAACCTCCACACCGGCTTCGGAATCCGCAAATACCTCGACCCAGAGGCAGACAACATGACGTGGTTCATCTATTCCACAACCGACTACGAGATCTTCCGGTACGCCGAGGTTCTGCTGAACTATGCCGAGGCACAGTTCGAGCTCGGAAACAAGGCCGAGGCGCTTGACGCGGTCAACCAGATCAGGAACCGCGCCGGAGCCGACGAGCTCAAGAGCATCGACAGGGAGAGCCTTCACCGCGAGCGCAAGCTTGAGCTTTGCTTCGAGGATCACCGCTACTGGGATCTCCGCCGCTGGAGAGAGGCCGAGGCAGAGCTTAACGGCCCTCACACCGGACTGAACTACCTTCTTGACTGGGAATCCTACAAACAGGGAACACCAAGGTTCTGGCTTGAGCTTAAGGAAAGGATCGACGACAGGATCCAGGATCCTCAGTTCCCGGCAAACAACTACTACATGCCGATCGGTGACGGTACCGTGGCGCTCAACCCGAACATCGTGGAGAACCCGGGATACTAGCATCTGAATAATCATAAAACATATTAAACATGAGAAAGTTACTATCTATACTCACTATAACAGCGGCTGTCTGTGCGACAATGTCCTGCACCAAGGACGGCGGACTCTTCGGGAAAGGCTCCGTCAAGGCTAAGATCGTCGAGGAATATATGGACGGATCAAACGCCCTGTACTGGGGCGAAGGCGCGACTTTCGGACTTTTCAACAGTTCGAAGGCAAACGAGAAATACAGATTGTCTTCTGGCGCCGATTCCAGAAACGGGAAATTCAAATCTGATGGCGGGAACGACGGCGCCACCATCAGCGGCACTGTGGCAGTGTCTCCTTATTATGAAGGATCCACTGTCACCATGACGGATGGAGTCGCCACCATCAGGACAGTCGTTCCTTCAACAATCCATTTCTCCAAAGCAGGAGTCTACGACGCAGGAGTCTGTCCGCTGGTGGCGGTTACCGACAAGAAAAAGAGCGACAATCTGTCATTCGTGGCTCCTCTCGGAGGTGTATCCGTGAAACTCACGGGGGAGGTGGTCATAAGCAAGGTCGAAATCACAGCCAAAGGCGGTGAGATCATCAACGGAGACATGATGGTCACTGCTGACAATGAAGGTGTGATCTCTGTACAGATGAGTGGTGGCTCCTCTACCACGGTCATCGATTGTGATGGCGGCATACAGCTGACGCAAGTGGCGAAGGATTTCGTGGTGTTCCTGCCTTACGGCAACTACGATGAGGGATTCAGCATCAAGGTACAGTCCGCCGACGGAGCACTCAACTTCATCGACGTGGCCGGGCCGAAAAAGATCACCAAAGCCAGAGTACTCAACATCTCACGTCAACAGTTCGTACTCTACTCCGACATCAATGAAGATGAGACAGAAAGGGCCAACTGCTACATGATCACATCCGGCGGAGGCTACTACTTTGACGCCACGGTCAAAGGCAACGGACAGGCCGGTATCCATCCTACATTCAAGGATCAGTCAGCGACACTCTCTCCTGCCGGAGCCAAACTCGTCTGGGAAGAAGTCAGCGGACTCATCACCGGTGTCTCCTACGAGAACGGCAAGATCTACTTCGCATGCTCCGGCAAGGACGGCAACGCCGTCATCGCCGCGACAGACGAGGCAGGAAACGTGATTTGGAGCTGGAACATCTGGAGTACAGGCAAGATAAAAGACCTGCATCTCGGAGAATGGGACTTCATGGACAGAAACCTCGGAGCGAAGTCAGTCGATGATCATGGACTCTACTTCCAGTGGGGCAGAAAGGATCCATTCTCATCAATCATCGAGTTCGACAGCGGAAAGGGAGAAGGCAAATTCCATCCTGTCGCCGGCGGGGCCAATGACGATGAAAACGTCAAGAACACAGTTGAATACTCAGTGGCACATCCGGACACTTACATCAGGGCATCCAGCCGCAACAATGACTGGCTGCTTGAGGCTCCGCAAAGATACCTTTGGGGTGTGAACTTCGAAGCTGACGGTCTTGCGGCCAAGTCTTCCATCAAGACCATCTACGACCCTTGCCCTGCGGGTTATTCAGTCTGCACGGCAAACGCACTTGCGGCAGGCCTCGGAGCCGGCGCATCCAACCAGGGTTCCTTCATCACGTTGTTCAACGGCCAGCTGAAGATTCCGGCCAGCGGATTCCTCTACTCCGGCGGTTACGGTTGGTTTAATCAGGAAGGCTTCTGCGGACTCTGGTCTTGCTCGACATCCTGGGGCAATCCTGAAAATGCGTTCAGACTGCGCGGAACAGACGATGCCTACGACAACTATGACCGCGCGACCGGACACCCTGTACGTTGCGTAAGATTCTCTAAATAATTTAATATTGGTTGTGTTGGAAGCCGGATCAGGGAAACCTGCCGGCTTCCTCTTATCTTCTTTATTATGAAAAAAGTAATCCTCACACTATCGGTCATCGCTCTCGCGTTCGCGGTGTCAGCCTGCCAGAAGGACAGCGATGAAAAGGAAATCGAAAAAACCGCCCCTTACGCCCCTGAGGTCTACTGGGAAGACAGCTATTCCGGCAAATTAGGACTACAGCTTGGTTCGACGAAGTTCGGCAAGCCAAGGATGACCCTTGGCGGAGAGCTTCTTTACGTCACGGGAGTCAACTGCTACAACCTCTTCGTCCAATGCCACGAAGCGGACAGGATGGGGACCGCCATGATGGAGAGAACCGTCAAAGTCCTTGAGGAAGAGCAGGTTCCGATTGTACGCTTCAGTTGCAGTCCTTTCTATGCGAGCCAGATGCATTACTACACAGAACAGAAGGAGCAGTTTCTGTCGAATCTCAAGAAACTGGCCGACCTGTGCGACCAGAGGCACATCCTTCTCATCCCGTCGGTCTTCTGGAACAAGGAATGCTTCCCTGAATACTGCGGAGAGGAGATCAAGGCTTGGGGCAACACATCCAGCAAGACCTACAAGCTGATGATCGACTACACAAAGGACATCGTCAACACGCTGAAGGATCACAAATGTCTCGCAGCCTGGGAGTTCGGCAATGAGTTCAACCTCGGGGCCGACATCGACATCGCAGGCTACGCGGAATTTCCGGCGGCAGCGGTAGAGACCGCATGCAAAGGATTCGCGGAGACCGTCGCCTCGCTCGACCCGCAGGACCGCCTGATACTCAGCGGACACAGCGTCATGCGCAACGCACAGTGGAACCTGGCGCACAACAAGTCCTGGGCAACCGACTCATTCAAGCAATATGTCGAGATCACAGGAGTGATGACGCCAAAGCCGATGAACGGAATGTCGGAACATGTCTACGATGAGCCACGGGTCTTCTCGGATCTTGGGGAACTGAACCTTTCCTATCAGGTGGCGAAGGCCAAGGAGGCGGCGGCCACATTGGGCAAGGCCTACTACATCGGCGAGTTCACCGGGCCGAAGACTGCCAGAGGAGACTCGACGATCGTCAAAAGACACTACTCAATGCACCTTTCTCAGAAAGTCCAGCTGTCACTGATCTGGAACTACGCCCTGAAAGGAGACATCGAATGGAGCTTCAAGGCCGGCACTGAATATGGCAACATGGCCTTCGGCTTCATGAGAAGGTACAACAACAAGTTCAAGGAGATCAAGCCGGAGTAGGAGGACTCCGTCCTAAAACCTGCACGGCAACGTAAGCAACTGGTACATGAGCGTTCTTGCAAGGCGCTCATGTCCTTTTGCGTTAGGGTGGAGCCTGTCGGTCTCGCTGTTGCCGAAATAGAGCACCTGTTCCTCGATCATCGGATTGATGCCGCACAGGGAATTCAGATCCACGACAGGGATTCCCCACACATTTCCCGCCTCCTTGACCGCGTTGACATATTCAAGGAAATAGATCCCGATCTTGTTCGGGAAAGACTCGTCCGGCTGGACATTCTCCGCGCCGAAGGTGGCGAAGGCCCTGTGGATAGGGGTGAGGATGACGATCTGCTTCTGCGGGAACATACTCTTCAATGTGCTGACAGCTATGTTGATGCGTCCCCTCAATGTCGTATTGTCCATCACCGGGGTTCTGGCGAGCCATTCATATTCCCTCGCAGGGTACCCCATCGCCGCCTTCGTGGTCTTGAGCGTTCGCTCGTACCATTCCCCCAAAGGAACGTCGCCGATGAAGTCATTTGTGCCAAGGAATATCGTGATGGCGTCGAAATCGTCACCGTGTTCCTTCCTCAACTGTTCCGCCTGATTGACGACATCATTCCATTGCCGCCCGCTGACACCATACACGAAAGGTCTGATCCCCAGCCACTTCTGGAGATAGCCCCAATAATGGATGTCATCCCGTCCGGTCCAGTCATGATTGTCCGGCACCGCGCCGGGATCTGTTATCGAATCACCGATAAAAGCCACTCTCGCCCCCTTCCAAGGATGCTCGATGGTTGCGTTCTGCGACAGCATGGACAGCGGCGACAGCAACAATGCCGCCAGTAAGATCAACTTTTTCATTATTCTGAATATTTTTGTTCAAGGAGCAAGACACTCTGGGCAGGGACGGAGACCTTGTAGCTCTTCCCCGAAGACCTGAGGACACCGCAAGGCGAGATCATCGAATCATCATCCGGCAGACCGGCCTCTGTGTACCTGTAGACATCACAATCGCCGAGATTCACGTCATTGACGTTGAACAGATTGAACTCGGCATCGTCCTCCGAGCCGTTCGCGAAGACATAGGTCCACCTTCCGTCCTCAGACCTGAACGCGGTGCCGGCGGCATATTCATTCCGCAGGTCAAGCGGGAAGACCTCGTCGCCCCTCCTGACGAACCGGGTCAGAAGTGAGTAGGCGTAGTAGTTCGGCCTCGGCTGGTAGTCCTCCTCGAAGCCTTCCGCGTCCGCGCCCTGATAGGCACATTTCTTATAGCGCCAAAGGCCGAGCTGCTGCATCTCCCCGTAGGACGCGCCTTTATTGTAGTACTGGTCGATCAGCGACCAATAGCTCGCGCCTACCGCACCGGCGTTCAGAAAATTCAGACAGTTGCGGGTGATCAGCACTCCCCTCTTGTACCAATTTATGTCCTTCTGCCTTGACGCTCCCTGGCAGAGGTTGGAGCCGAACTCGCCGACGAAATGATGCTTGCCTGTCTTCCTGACGACATCGATGTTGTCCTTCTCCCATCCGAGGGCATAACTGTTCGGCGACTCGTAGCCGCACATGTAGGTGTGGGAGTTGAACATGTCCGCATAGTCGGCAAGGTTGTCGGCGCACTCCTTCAGGAAGAACCGGCGGCAGTCCGTGTTGTCAGACAGATTGAAGCGCACCTTGTCACGGATACCGTCCAGGCGGAAGCGCCTGTCCAGAGCCTTTACGATCTGGATGTACTGATCCGGCTCGCAGACATTGCCGTCAGGCTCGTTGAAAGGAGTGACCTCCTTTATGCAGGTATAGCCCTTGTCCTCAATAAGATGCTTGACAACCACGGAGAAGTTCTCGGCAAACTCCTCATTGTCTCCCGGAGCCGTCACCCAGTTCGTCCCGCTCCTGTCACATAGGAAGTGCCTCTGTCCGTGAGAGGGAACGCCTTCGTCCACAAAGGAGCAGCACGCAGGGCAGCCCCACAGCACCAACGTCACACTCGCGCCCGTCTCCTGAGCCAGATCAAGCACCGCGCAGACAGACCTCATCTCGGCAGAATCAAAAGTAAACCTGTCCATGTCAGCCACTTGGGAATCCTGATTGTCATTGACCGGCTCCCACCAATGAGGCAGCAGCATGACGCGGAATCTCTGAACATCCATCATCTTCACCCTGCGCACAACAATGTCACGCCAGTCCTCCAGGGTGGCGCCGTCGTTTCTGGTGACATTCTGGGAAATGAAATGAGGGTCAAGCTCCACTCCGAGCCCCTCAAGCCTTATCCCGGTGGATGACAACGGAGTCCTCACCTCGTAGGACGGACCCGTAACCGCCCCTGAGCAAGACGAGAGGACGGACAAACATAAGGCAGCCCGCAAGGCTCCTCTGAAACAGGAAATAATGTTCATTGTAAAATACTATTTGTTAGCTGCAAATATATGAATATTTTACTATATTTGCGAAGAAAAATACCCAATTTATTCGATTAAGTTATGCGATTTTCATTCTCTCTCACCACATGCTTGTGCCTTGCCGCCACAATGCTTTCCTGCTCTGTGGGAAACGAGGCCGGCAACTCGATCACGGACTTAAGATGCGAGTACCAGCGGTCACCTTTGACGGTGGACGTACAGGCGCCTCGCTTCACCTGGATCTACGATGGGGTGGACGGCTTTGTCCAGCACTCCTATTCTTTGGCCGTAGCCAGTTCGGAAGAGAAGCTGTCATCCCCTGACATCTGGTGTTCCGGGACGGTCACCTCATCCGTTCCGTTCGCGAGGATGGAGGACACCGGTCTGATGGTAAGCGACCATGAATATTTCTGGCAGGTCACCGCCTGGAACGCGGACTCCACCAAGGTTCTTGTCTCGGAGCCGGCGAAGTTCCGGACCGCGTTGATGGGCAGGACTGACTGGAAAGCGGTCTGGGTCACAGACTCCCATGACAAGGATTTCGAGGCGGCCCCGATGTTCAGGAAAGAGTTCGACGCCGGGCAGGATGTAGTCTCGGCGAGAGTCTACATGAGCGCGTGCGCCTACGCGGAGGTAAGACTGAACGGCGAGCCGGTCTCCGACGCGTTTCTTGATCCCGGCTACACCCATTACGACAGAAGGAATCTCTACACCGTAACGGACGTGACCGGAAAGGTCAGATCCGGAGAGAACGTGATCACCGCCGTGCTAGGCAACGGGTTCTACAATGAGATAAAGCCTGTGGCCACCTGGAATTTCGAGAATGCCAGATGGCGCGGCAGGGCGAGATTCATCCTGGAGCTGCATGTCACACATGCGGACGGAACCACGAGCGTGATCGCTTCCGACAAGACCTGGAAGACAACCGCCGACGGGCCGTACATCAGCAACAACATCTACTCGGGCGACACCTACGACGCCAGGAAAGAGATCGCCGGATGGTACGAGACCGGATTCGACGACTCCTCGTGGAGCACAGCAAGAGAGGTTCCGGACCCGTCGCCTCTGCTCGTGGCCCAGAAGATGCCGCAGATCAGGCCTACGGAAGAGATCGAGCCGGTCGCCGTCAGATCATTCGGAGACACATCGTACATATTCGATTTCGGAAAGAACATCTCCGGTGTGTGCAGGCTCCGCGTCAGCGGTGAGGCCGGCACGGAAGTGTCGGTCATCCATGCCGAGCTTGTCAAGGAAGACGGCAGCCTTGAGCCGGGGAACATCAACATCTACTACAAGCCTCTTCCAGGCTACGAGTTCCAGACAGACAAGTACATCCTCAAGGGAAGCGGCACTGAGGAATGGACTCCGTCCTTCACCTACCACGGATTCCGCTACGCCGAGGTCAAGACCAGCGTCCCGATGAAGCTGGACAAGGAGTCGCTCCATGCGCTGTACTTCTACACGGATCAGGAATCCGCCGGCACATTCGAATGTTCCAACAAGCTGCTGGACACCCTCTGGAACATGACCAGAAGAACCTACTGCAACAACTTCATGTCCATCCCGACCGACTGCCCTCAAAGGGAGAAAAACGGTTGGACGGCGGACGCCTACCTCTCTCAGGAGATCGGTCTGCTGAACTACGACAGCATCCTCGCCTACGAGAAATGGCTGGACGATTTCATTGACAACCAGAAAGAGAGCGGGCAGATCTCCGGCATCATCCCGACAAGCGACTGGGGCTACGACGACTGGATCGGCCCGGTCTGGGACGCGGCCATGTTCATCATCCCGTACAACCTCTACCTTTACTACGGCGACAAGACCATCATCGAGAAGGTCTGGCCGATGTGCGAGAGGTACCTCGCCTACCTTAAGGCAAGGGAGGATCCGGACGGACTTGTGTCCTACGGAATCGGAGACTGGCTCCCATACGAGGCGAAGACCCCTACGGAGTTCACTTCCGCGCTGTTCTACTACTACGACTACAGGATAATGAAAGAGTTCTCTTTCATCCTCAGCAAAGAGTCATCAACCCTGATGGCCAACGAGGATCGCCTGAGAAACGCCATCAACAAGAAGTTCTACAACCCGGAGACCGGAGTCTATGCTTCCGGCACGCAGACCGGCCAGGCAGCCGCCCTGTACGTCAAGGTCGTGCCGGGTCCGGAGATTCCAAAGGTTGTCGCGAAGCTGGAAGAGTTTGTCAAGGACAATGACGGCCACCTTAACTTCGGTTCGATGGGATCGAAGGTCGTCCTCAGGACATTGACTGAATATGGCCTTGCCGACCTGGCGTACGAAATGGCCTCGAAGGAGGATCATCCGTCCTGGCTCGCATGGATCCACGACGGCTACACCTCCCTTGCGGAGACCTGGACATTGTCACAAAGGTTCAACGACGCGTCGCTCGACCACATCTTCTTCGGAGACATCTCCGCATGGCTTGTGAATGACATCGTCGGCATCAGGAAAGACGATCTTGCCCCAGGTTTCGGCCACATCATCATCGCCCCTCATTTCGTCGAGGGTCTGGAGTGGGCCAATGCCTCCTACAACTCCGTCAGAGGCCTCATCAAGGCAGGCTGGAAAAAAGACGGACGCAAGATCCATCTTGATGTCACCATCCCGGAGAACACCACCGCGACCGTACGGATCGACGGCTGCTCCGACCGCCAGCTGAGGCCAGGCACCCACAGAATCACCATCGACCGATAGCGCCTCCAGAGGAAAACAACGAGGCTCGGCCTCCTTTCGCCCGCCCGCAAGTCCTGCATATTCTTAAAGGAATATGTTGGATTTGCGGCGCGGATGACTTACCTTTGCGTCAAGCCTTTGCTCTCAGCGTATAGCGCCGGCAAAGGCCAAGGCTAATTTGTAAAAGGAACCTAGTATGGGACACTCTTTTCCAAGCAAGAAATCAGCCCTGTGGCTTGTGCTGCTGCTCATCCTGCCTCTGCAGTTGATGGCCGCCTGGTACCTATTGAGGCAGAGATTACATATTCAAATTTGATTAACGCAGATCATCATTGACATGAACCTTTTGAAGAAATTGCTTTTAGCAGGTGCGGCCATTTGCGCGGCATCGACATTGATTCTGTCCTGCGGCGGCTCCGGCCAGAAAGAGCAGGCAGAGCCTTCCGACGTTTCCGTATTGAAATCTCCGGACGGGAAGCTTTACATGACATTCACCATCGCACCGGACGGAAGTCCAACATATTCATTAAGTTACGGCGAGACCACCATTCTTCGTCCGAGCCATCTGGGGTATGAGATGCGCGGTGTGCTTAAGGCTGGAAAACTGGTTTTCGGGGACAAGGGCATCCGGAAAGAGGACGGGAAACCGTGCTGGTCTTTCCACGACGGATTCAAGGTGGAGAGCGTGGACACCTGCTCTTTCGACGAGACCTGGAGCCCTGTCTGGGGTGAGGAATCCGAGATTCGCAATCATTATAATGAACTGGCTGTCAATCTCGTGCAAACGGCCACAGACAGAAGGATGACCATTCGCTTCCGCCTTTTCGACGACGGCCTCGGCTTCCGCTACGAGTTCCCGGAACAGAAGGAACTGACCTATTTCGTGATCAAGGATGAGTTGACGGAGTTCGCCATGGGCGGAGACTACACAGCGTACTGGATCCCAGGCGATTACGACACCCAGGAGTATGAATATACCGTCTCCCGCCTCAGCGGGATCAAGTCCAGGATGGAGAGCGCGTTCTGCGGGAACTCATCACAGACACCATTCTCGATGACAGGGGTGCAGACCTCCCTCCAGATGAAGACCGACGAAGGGTTGTACGTGAATATTCATGAGGCCGCATTGGTTGATTATTCATGCATGAGTCTGGATCTGGATCCTTCGACACTGACCTTCAGAACCGAGCTTACACCTGACGCGCAGGGTTGGCGCGGGCGTCTTCAGACTCCTTGCAAGAGTCCTTGGAGAACTGTCCAGGTGGTGGATGACGCATGCAGGCAGCTGGAGTCAAGGCTGGTGCTGAATCTCAACGAGCCTTGCGCCTACGACGACGTCTCATGGATTCATCCCGTGAAATATGTGGGTGTCTGGTGGGAGATGATCACCGGTAAAGGCTCCTGGGCCTACACGGACGACTTCTCCTCGGTTCATCTCGGTGTCACCGACTACGCCTCCGCCAAGCCGAACGGCAGGCACTCGGCCAATAACGAGAATGTCCGCAAGTACATTGACTTCGCGGCCAGGCACGGTTTCGACGAGGTGCTTGTGGAGGGCTGGAATGTCGGCTGGGAGGATTGGGCTAACTGTAACAAGGACTATGTGTTCGATTTCGTGACACCGTACCCTGATTTCGACATCAAGGCTCTGAATGACTATGCCCATTCGAAGGGTGTCAAGCTTCTCATGCATCACGAGACCTCTTCTTCCGTGCGTAATTATGAAAGACACATGGATGCCGCCTACAGTCTTATGGAAAAGTATGGCTACGATGCCGTGAAGAGTGGCTATGTCGGTGACATTCTGCCTCTTGGAGAGCATCACTACGGTCAGTGGCTGGTCAATCACTATCTTTATGCCGTCAAGGAGGCCGCGAAGCACCACATCATGGTCAATGCCCATGAGGCTGTCCGTCCGACCGGCCTTTGCCGCACCTATCCTAACCTCGTCGGCAACGAGAGCGCCAGAGGTACTGAGTATCAGGCATTCGGCGGAACCCAGCCAATGCACGTGACCGTCCTTCCGTTCACAAGACTCAATGGCGGCCCGATGGATTTCACCCCGGGAATATTCGAGATGGATCTTTCCAGATTCTGCTCGAACACATCCAAGGTCAACGCCACCATCGCGAACCAGCTTGCACTTTATCTGACGATGTACTCCCCTCTCCAGATGGCCGCCGACTTTCCTGAGCATTATGACCGGTTTGCCGACGCGTTCCAGTTCATCAAGAATGTCGCCGTGGACTGGCAGAAGAGCAAATATCTCCTCGCCGAGCCTGGTGACTACATTGTTGTCGCCCGCAAGGCCAAGAAATCAGGCCAATGGTTTGTCGGTGGTGTCACTGACGAGAACAGCAGGACTTTGGATGTCCCGATGAACTTCCTGGATCCGGGAAAGACCTATGTGGCCAAGATCTATGCCGACGCTCCCGATGCCGACTACCAGAAGAATCCGCAGGCCTACACGATTACCGAACAGGAAGTGACTTCCGAAAGCGTGATCCCTGTCTTCATGGCCAGAGGCGGCGGTGTCGCCATCGAACTCACTGAGAAATAAGCGGTTCTTAAAACCTCGCCAGGACAACGAAAATCCGGATTTTCCGGACAAAGCCCACTCTTTTTTTAGAATTATTACTATATTTGGCAGTGTATGAAATGGACTTTGCAAGTATTATACAGTCAGATACTTCTGATTGTCTTATGTTTATCGTTTCCCTCCCCGGACATCCAGGCGGCGGGAACCGACAGGAGGAGCCGTGACACCTATCAGACCAAGACATCCTCTGACAAAATCACCGATAAAGTCACGGGAAAAATCACCACTGCCGACGGAGAGCCGTTGGCTGGGGCCAGCGTGATCATTAAAGGCACAAGAATCGGGACATCCGCTGACATTGACGGGTATTACAGCATCAAGGCTCCCGCCGAAGGGGAATCTTATACTCTTGTATTCCAATACCTTGGCATGCGCACAAAGGAAATAACCGTCAGTGGACAGAGAACATTGAACGTCCGCCTTGAGGAGGATAACGAGCTGGACGGCTCGGTGATCATCGGTGCCTATGGAACGAAGCAAAGCCGTGAAGACTTGATCGGAAGCGCGTTTCAGGTAAACGCGGACCAGCTGAAAGACAAACCGAAAGCCCGCATTGACAACCTCCTGACCGGACTGGTTCCGGGTATGAGCATCGAGCCGAACACTGACGCCGCCGGCACGACCAGAAGCCGGTATGAAACCCGAATCAGGGGAGAAGCGTCCTTGAGTGCTTCGAACGAACCTCTCTGGGTCATCGACGGAGTGCCTGTCTACACAGGAGGCAGGACTAATCAGATGGCGGGAACATCTTACACCGTCTCGCCGTTGTCATACCTGAATCCTGATGACATAGAGTCCATTACGGTTCTGAAGGATGCTGACCAAGTGACCATTTACGGTGCGGACGGCTCCAACGGTGTCATTCTCGTGACCACGAAATCCGGCTCCAACAACAAGCCTCTCGCAATAAGCGCGAGAGTCAACTTCGGCGTGGCGACCATAGATAAAAGCACGGAGTTCCGAATGATGAGCCAGGAGCAGTACCTTGCAGTCGCAAAAGAGGCCTGGACCAATGCGGGAAACAGTCTTAAGACATTCCCCTATCAGGATAACGACTATAATTCTTACTCCACGACGGACACTGACTGGTCAAAAGAATATTTAGGAGTCGGCACCAATCTCTACGCCGACCTATCCCTCACCAGCGGCACGAAGAAGACCTCTAATTATGTGACAGGCTCTTACTACAAGACAGACAACACTGTAAAAAGTGACAGCCAGCAGCGCTTCTCCTTCAGGACCAGAAATTCCTACGATTTCACCAAATGGCTGAGATTCAACGCTCAGCTCTCAGCGTCCTACAACACCAACAATCTTTTCCCTCTGTACAGAGGCTTTCTTGAAACCCTTCCGATCTTTGAGCCGTACTTGAGTGACGGGTCGTTCAGGCTCTATAATAAGGTGTATGACGAGGCCTCCGGCGGATGGGTCATGCGTAAGTTCACAAAGAACGAGGTGCCTGCCCGTGAGGCCAACACCAACACACAGCGTTCAGTGATGACCTCCGCTAATTTTTCAGTAGAGGCTAAAATATTCGACGGACTGAAGTTCACCTCGCAGTATGCCATTGATTACACCCACAGTCACGAGGACATTTATTATTCACGGACGACTCTGAGCGGAATGGACTCGGCGGGAAATCCGAAAGGCAGTTCCCGCAGGGCTGACGCGTCATACATGAACTGGACTAATGTCGAACGGCTCAATTACGACAAGAGATTCGCTGACAGACATAACGTCAGCGCCTATGCCGGCGTCGAGTTCAGACAGGTTAAGTATCAGACCCTGTACGCTACAGGCAGCGGATTCATGAACGATAACATTCAAGAGGTAGGATATGCGGACGAGGCCTCCAGGAAGGGCTATAGCTCGGCGAACATCGAACGCAAGATGTCCTTCCTCGGAAGGGCGGTATATTCCTACGACTCAAGGTATTACGCTTCATTCAACATCAGACGTGACGGCAACTCCGACTTCGGCGAGTACTCCAGATGGTCCAACTTCTGGTCAGCCGGCCTGTCATGGAATGTCCACAAAGAGGATTTCTTCCGCAACGAACTGATAAAGATGCTGAAACTCAAGGCCTCGTTCGGATTTACAGGAAACTCCCGTGTGGACACATCCGGAGCAGACGGCACCTACGTCTATGGCAGCAGTTACTCCTACGCCGGCGGCACCGGAGCCATAATCGGCTCCATACCAAACCCTGGCCTCTCATGGGAGAAGACCAGGATGATCAATGCCGGTGTTCGTCTCGAACTCAGAAAGATAATCGACATCGAACTAGAGTACTACAACAATGTCACCAGTGACATGCTGAGCAAAATCTACGTTTCACGTGTACTATCCTCAGACAGAGTTTCTTCCAACATCGGAAGGATGAGGAACAGCGGAGTTGAGCTGAGCCTTTCAAGCACGAATTTCGCCCGCAGGAACTTCACATGGACGACGAATTTCAACATCGCGCATAACTCGAACAAGATTCTCGAATTGTACAACGGGGTTCCGACCAGTTTCGGATCTTACGCGTGGATGGAAGGTTACGATTCCCAGACATGGAATCTTGTGCGCTGGGCTGGCGTGGATCCAAGCGACGGCTCTCCGATGTGGTATGACAAGAACGGAAACATCACCCGCACTTACAGTACCGCCAACAGGGTTCCTTATAAAAGCAGAACACCGATTCTGAGCGGAGGTCTGGTGAACAACCTCAGCTGGAAGAACTGGACTTTCTCGTTCCAGATCAATTATCTGATAGGCGGTTACGCATTGCCAACCTATGCAAGCATCTACTTTAAGGACGGCTATGACATCATAAGTGCAAACCAGGCCGTGGAGGTCTACAAATATAGATGGACTACTCCTGGGGTTCCTTCCAAGTTCCCGAAAGTGTCACAGCTTTCATCGAAATCGACGATGAACTCCACAAGATTCATCTACAACAGAACCAACTTCGATTTGAGCAATGTCTCAGTGACGTACAACCTTCCTGAGAAACTGCTTGCCAGAATGCACCTGAAGAGTGCGTCCGCATCCATGGTGATCGACAATCTCTACATATTCACGCCTGATCAGAAAAGCGGCCTGAACTCTTACAAGACCATGATGTATGGCTATCCGCGGACAAGGACATTGACACTCGGTGTCAACATCGGTTTTTAGTACATTTAACAATAATCCGAGAATGAGAATAATAAAGAATATACTTGCCTTCCTGTCGATGCTTCCGCTTCTGGCCTCTTGTCATTTTCTGGAGGTGGAAAAGACCGGCAAGACTTCCATAAAGAATTTTTACTCTGACATTTACGCATTGGAGGCTGCGGTGTCAGGCACTTATGGGCTTACTTACAAGTTCTATGACTCCTACATGGTTCTGTACCCGGAAGTGACAGGCGATCTTGTACGTTTCCAGTCAGGAACATCCGAATGGAGACAGCAGTTCGACTTTATTTCGGACGAAAGTGAGGAGACTACGGCGGTTGGATACATCTGGAAGAACGGCTATGAGATTATCGCCAATGCCAATGAGGTGATCCAGTATGGGCCATCTGTCTCCGAGCGCTTCCCGCAGCAGACCGCGACTGTCCGCAACTACATAGCCCAGGCATATTTTCTGAGAGCCTTGCTGCATCTGGATCTTTGCCTCGCTTATGGACAGACCTACACTTACAGCAACGATGCCTCGCACCTCGGAACAGCCGTGATGACCAAAATCCCTGATGTCAAGGATGAAATCGCAAGAAGTTCTGCCGCAAGCACTTATAGACAGATTCTTGGAGATCTCGAAACTGCGTTGGAGATGTTCTCCGACGGATGGAGCAAAGGATGTTTCTATGCGTCTCCTGCCGCCTGCAAAGCATTGATGGCCAGGATCCATCTCTACATGGGGAACTATGGAGACGCACTCAAATGTGCTTCCGAAGTGATTACCGGTTATGGCCTTTCACTGACTCCGCGCTCTGATTATGTGGCGATGTTCTGCAGGCGCAAGGAAGGTCAGGAGGCGATATTCCGTCTCAACGGACTTTCCGCAGGAGCCAAGTTGAGGTCAACCTTCGATTACACGAATCCTCAGATGTATCCTTCGGGCAAACTCCTCGACCTTTTCAGTTCGGAAAGCAGCAGATGGGCCGGTTCGGACATCCGTTCCGAATTACTTTCCCACACAGCCGCAGACGGAAGAAGCTACAGCGGAGTTTGCATGAAATTTATTGACACCGAAGACATTGCCGAAAGCGAAAAACGCTACGACCCATTCGTCCTAAGGCTCTCGGAGATGTACCTGATCAGAGCGGAGGCCGCCTGCCACGAAGGAGATCTCGCCTCCGCGGCGGCTGATGTCGCAGCGCTGGAGGCAAGGGCAAGGGGCGTGAATGTGTCCGACATCGACATTGCTTATGCCAATGCAGATGACCTGGATGTGATTATCCAAAACGAACGCATCAAGGAGCTGTTTCTTGAGGGCCATCGATTGTTCGACATAACAAGAAGGCATGAGGCCTTGTCCAGAGATGCCGCCTGCGGCTCTTCCGTACTGTCCATGACGTTCCCGGATGACAGGTTCATACTCCCGGTACCGCTTGTGGAGTTGGATGCGAACAAGGCTATGCAACCAAACCCTATAAACAGCACAAAAAGATGATTAACAAAGCATTACATAGATTTGACAGCATTTGGAGACTGTGGGGCAAAGGTCTCGGGCTGGCAGCATTGACCCTTACGGCCATGGTCTGCGCCTGCAACAAGATCGAGACTTTCAAGGATTCCTTCGTGGCATTCGACACCGCGAAGTCCTCTGTGGTCAGCATCAACGCGGAAGGAGAGTTCACTGGCTCATACACAGTGCATTACACCGGTCCCAAGCCGACAGAACCGATTGTCGTCTCATTCGAGGTGACTTGCGGCGGCGGATTGGCGGAGGGGACGGATTACAAAGTGGCGACTGCCGGGGGTAAGATCACATTCTTGCCGGGCGTGTATGACCAGGTTATCAAAATCGACTGGCTGCCTCATGACATCGATGCGTCGAAGGATAACACGGTGACCATCAGCCTGGTGTCAGCAGAAGGCGTGACGCTCGGCTATCCGGGTCCGGACAAACTGATGAAGGATTTGGTCCTCAGAAAGTACAGTGTAAGATAATAAGATAATAGCATATTAGTAATCAGGCATGGTTATGCCACAATTTTTAAATTTATGTTCAAACGGTTTTTATTGGCAGCTCTTGCGAGTGTAGCACTCTTCGCTGCCTGCGACAAAAACAAGGAGGAGGAAGAAATCATCCCCGTCTCATTCTCATCATTCGGCTTTTATGCCAAGGACAATGCCGGCGTTTTGAAGACTGATTATATCGCGGAAAACATCAGCACGGGCGTTATCAGTTTCACCTTACCCTATGGTACCGACCCTGCCGCTCTTAAGACTCTCGTTCCCGGGTTCGCGGTGACAGAGGGGGCTTCCGTGAACGTGGCTGACGCAAGCGGCGCTCCTGACGGGAAGAACATCGTAAGTGGTGTCACTCCTGTGGATTTCTCAGCCGAAGTACAGCTTGTGGTGTTCCTTAAGAATAATTTCAAGGCTTACACAGTGTCCGTAAAGATCGCCGAACCTGCCAAATGGGGCAAGGTGGCCGAGTCTTCATTGGTCATGGACAGTAATCCTGCTTTTGCGATTAATCCTAAGGATGGAGCCCCTTATGTGGCAGGTTCCTCCGTCAATGCGGACAAGGTCGCCGTGCCACACCTCCTTAAATTGGACGGCGCCGAACTCAAGGATGTCGCAGGTGCGTTGGCGGAAGTTGGTTCAGAGCATTTTGCAATAGACATCTGTTCTGATGGAACTCCTTACGTGTCATTCTTGGATAAAGTCGTAAAGAAGCAGTGCGTCATGAAGGTATCAGGTTCAAAAGCCGAATTGGTAGGTGAAGCTAATGCTATGTATAAGACTGGAGGTGGTTCTAATTCTTCAGTTGGTCTGTTTGCCTTTTCCACTTCCGATATCTGGTGCGCTCAGTACAATGATGAAAGAAAAGTTCTAGTGGAAAGACGTGCACTGAATCTTGCTCATTTCGATGGTTCTGCATGGACAAATGCCATTAGTATTCCTGGCAGGAATGCTACGGATTATGCTTATTGTGTTTTGGGCAAATATGTAGCTGGTGTTCCTTATTTGTTTATATATAACCAGAATACCCAGAGCGTTTCTTTGTACAAGTATGCTTCCAATGCTTGGGGTGCAGTATTTGAGAGTCTGAAACTGAAAAAGGCTGATGGATCTACAGATGCTATTCTCAATCTCAGGGCTTTTGATTTCGATATCGCTTCTAATGGAGATATCTATGTGATGGCAGGTGGAGACTATTCCGTTGAGAAATTGTTTAATCTTGCTGTAGTAAAGATAGCCGCTAAAGATAAAGCCCAGACGCTCATCGGTGGAGAAATGACTATTGACATCGACAAAAGTAGGTCTGCCTCAATGAGCCTTGATTCTAACGATGTGCCTTATGTTGTTTACACCAAACCGGAAGGTAATGACAAATATGCTTATTTCACATTCATTGACGCAAAGACAAAGACTTGGTCGAATGAAGAAAAACTATCTTCTAATCCAAGTGATTTTGTAGTTCTCAGATTTGATGACAAGGGCCTTGGATACATTGTTTCCAAGGAGACTATTGACAAAGCTACGAAGTATGTTCTTTATTCTTCTGGTGAGTAATTTAATAACCTTTTTTACGTTACTTAGATGTAATTGACTATAACCGGCCATCGCTACCTGGCACAGGCTTGACGATGGCCGGTTACTTTTTGGAATCTTAAGGAAGTAATATGGTTCGATCAGGATTACCAAGACATTTCGCGCTGGTCGCCATCACGTTAGCTTTGACATGTAGCACCGGATTGGCCAAGGATGGCAGAGGCAAATCAGAGAGACACTCAAGACAAGTTTTGCGAGTGGCGCTTGTGGGCGACCCGCAAGTGGACAACGCGACAGAGATGCGGTATGCGCGCAAGTCTATTTATCGTGAACTGGCCAAAAGAAAGGATCTCGACCTGTGCCTTCTCTTAGGAGACCTGGTCAATGACAGTATGCCGTTATTGCCTGAGTCTTTGAGCATTATCGATTCACTGCCATTTCCTTGTTTCTTGACTCCCGGCAATCATGACAGGGACGTTTACCGTGGCAGGAAGGCTTCCGGGAACGAGGACAGGCCTCGTGACTTGGTGACATGGCGCCGGGTTGTCGGCTATGTGGACACAAGTTTTGTCCGAGGAAATGTGCGGTTCATCATGATGAATAATGTGCGGCACTCTGAGGCTGGAATGACGGATTATGAGGGAGGGTTTACCGAGATGCAGAAACATTGGTTGGATTCATTGTTGAAAGAGGCGCCGGGAGACCGTGAGGCACGGACTGGCCGGTCGAGACACGATGAAAGAATCCCGGCATTGACCATACTCGCGACACACATTCCTTTTAGCCAGATGAAAGGCAGGGATTCCGTACTGGCGCTGATACCCGCCTCCGTACGAATGCTGTATGTCAGCGGGCATACTCATTCTGTGGCGAGGGACGATTCTATTCCCGAGATTACCGCCGGAGCCGCCTGCGGAAGTTGGTGGCGGGGAGTGAAAGATTCTGAAGGGGTACCTTACGCCATGCAGAACTGCGGTGCTCCAAGAGGCTATTTCGTGATGGAGATAAGGCGTGACGGAAATTATAAGCTCAGGTACAAATGCATAGGAAGGCCGACATCTGAACAACTGTCGGTGTGGGCTATTCCGTGCAAGCGAGAGACGGCTTTACGCGAACATGAAGCCGACGCTTCAGAGCAAGGAACTTCAAAGGCCGGAAGCGAGAGGAGCTATCGCCTGTATGTCAATGTTTTCGGAGGCGCCGCTGATGGCAAGGTGACTGTCCGGTGCCCACGAAGGCGGACATGCGAGCCAAGCGATAGAACCGCTCCCGAGGTAGAGAATATAATAAAATTCAACGCCTCAATGTCACGCGAATACCGCAAGGAACATCAGGACGAGTTCATTCCGCTGCGCAGGAAGTCGTCTCCCCATCTTTGGCAAAGCCGGGAGTGTCTTACCTATCCGCTTCCTGAATATGTCCGCGTCATCTATCGTGACAGTCACATGAAGATCAAGCAGCGCATCCGACTTCAACTCCTCCTATGATAGAAGAGCCGGTGGCAAGGCCTACCTTCCCTTCTTTCCGCTTGAGGACTTAGGGCCGTACTTCTTGCGGGGACGGCCCTTGTCCTTGTTGGAGGACTTGCGCTTAGACTGGTCATCGGTGTGAGCCACGGCGGCGTAGAAAGGCTTTTTCTTGGCTTTGCCGTCAGCGGAACCGCTACCGGAACCGTCATTGGATGAACCATTGTCTGTGGTGGCGTCAACAAGTTCGTAGTCCAGCAGCCTCTGCTCCAGATTGGCGGCCTTCACACGGATCTTGACCGGGTCGCCGAGACGGAAGACCTTGCCGGTGCGGCGGCCACGGATGAGGTAGTTCTGCTCGTCGAACTCGAAGAAGTCGGACTTCACGTCGCGCAGGGCGACCATACCCTCGATCATCGTAGGCTTGATCTCCACGTACATACCCCATTCGGTGAGGCCGGAGATCGAGCCTTCATATTCATTGCCTATCTTGTCCTGCATGAACTCGATCATCTTGTACTTGATGCTGTCGCGTTCGGCGTTCGCCGCTATCTGCTCGCGCTCGGAGGCATGCTGGCACTGGGCTTCGTAATATTCCTTGTTCTGACTCTCGGCATTGTCGAGGTAGAGGGACAACAGCCTGTGTACCATTGTGTCAGGATAGCGGCGGATAGGGGAAGTGAAGTGCGTGTAGAACTTGAACGCAAGGCCGTAATGGCCGATGTTGTCGGTGGTGTAGATCGCCTTGGCCATCGAGCGCAGGGCGATCATCTGGAAAGCGTCGCACTCCGGCGTGCCCTTGGCCTCGGCCAAAAGCGTGTTCAGGGACTTGGCGATCTCGCGTCCGTTGCCGCTCGGCCCGAACTTGAACCCGAAATTGCTTACGAACTGGCCGAGGCTCGCGATCTTCTCCGTGTTAGGCTCGCCGTGTACACGGTAGACAAAGGTCTTGGCCTTCTTGTCGGCCTTGCCGTCCATCCTGCCGGAAGTGGCGATGAACTCGGCCACGGAACGGTTCGCAAGAAGCATGAACTCCTCGATCAGCCAGTTGGCCTCCTTGGTGATTTTCTCGTAAACCCTGATCGGCTTTCCGGTCGCGTCCACCTCGACTTTCATCTCCGGACGCTCGAAACTGATGGCTCCTGAGGCGAAACGACGCTTGCGGAGTGTCAATGCCAGCTTGTTGAGCGTCACGATGGCCTCCCTGACATCCTGACCGATGGCCGGATCCGCAGGCTCCTTACCATCGCTCTCGATGATCTGCTGGGCTCCGTCGTAGTCGAAACGATAGTCCGAACAGATGACGGTACGTCCGAACCAGCGGCTCTCGATCTTGCCGCGCGGCGTCATCTCCACAACCACCGAGAATGTCAGCTTTTCCTCATGAGGGCGGAGAGAGCAGAGTTTGTTGCACAGCTTCTCAGGAAGCATCGGGACGGTTCTGTCAACCAGATAGACCGACGTTCCGCGCTCCTGTGCCTCCTTGTCCACGATCGTTCCCGGAAGCACATAGTGCGACACGTCGGCGATGTGTACTCCTATCTCGTAGTTACCATTGTCCAACTTCTTGAATGACAGCGCATCGTCGAAGTCCTTGGCATCGGCGGGATCGATCGTGAATGTCAGCGTGCCGCGGTAGTCGCGACGCTCCTTCAGATCCTTGTCCGTGATCTTTTCGGAAATCTGGTCGGCGGCGTTCTCCACCTCCGGCTCGAATCTGTAAGGCAGTGCATATTCAGCGAGGATGGCGTGCATCTCAGTGTCGTTCTCGCCCGGCATGCCAAGCACATCCACGATGTGACCTTTCGGAGTAGGCTCGCCTCTATCCCAGCCGTCAATGGCAGCCGCCACCTTCATCCCCCTTTTCGCACCTTCAGGCAAGGTGTCGAAATCGATGCTGATGTCATACGGCATATTCCTTGACTGCATCAGCACCCACGCCTGTCTGCCGACTATGTGAAGCACACCCACGAACGGCTTGTGGCTGCGCTCGATGATTTCTATGATCTCTCCTTCGCGGCGACGGCCAGCGTCCTTCTTTCCGCGTCCACCTTCCTCTCCATCCTTCCTCTCTCTTGTGACCGCACATCTCACAATGTCCCCGTTCAGGGCTCCGCGGGTCTTGGACGCCTTGACGAACACATCATTGTCCGGCTCGCCCTCGATGATCACGAAGACATAGCCGTCCCTTGTCATCTGAACCTTGCCGGTCACCTCTTCCAGCACTCTTTTGCTCTTCTGTCTGGCACCGAATTTCCTGTCGCGGCTCTTCCTACCGCCGTTCTCGCCACCTTGGCGATTTCTTCTTTTCTGCATAGATAACTTCAACTCTCGCAAGTAGGCAACTACCCGCTGTAAACTACCTTATCTCACGTCCGAAGGTGATTGCCCACCCACATTCATTCACGTTACCCCTACCCTAAATCCCTCCCCTCGGGGGAGGTACTTGCTTTCACCACAAGTGGTGAAGAATAGAGGATTGGTGCAAAGGTACGAATTTTCCCTGCAAACGGTGAGCCCGAAAGACGGATAATGATTATCTTTGCAACGAAAAGACTTGATTTTTTTGAATATTCAAGGAGGTTGGTCAATAATTTAAACACAAGAATATGTCTGATATAAGAAATGACAGCAGAGTTGTTATGACCCTTGACGCCGGCGGCACCAATATGGTCTTCGGCGCGATGAAGGGTGGTGAGTTTTGCTGCGAACCAATCACACTTCCGTCCAACGCCGACAACCTTGACCGCTGCCTCGGCACGATGGTCAAGGGATTCCGTCAGATCGAAGAGGAACTTGGAGAGGAGAAACCTGTCGCGATCAGCTTCTGCTTCCCAGGACCCGCCGACTATCCTGACGGAATCATCGGAGGCTTCCTTCCTAACTTCCCGTCTTTCAGGGATGGGGTCGCCCTCGGGCCTTTCCTTGAGGACACTTTCGGGATTCCCGTGTTCATCAACAACGACGGCGACCTTTACGCCTATGGCGAGGCTCTCGGCGGAGCTCTCCCTGAGGTCAATGAAAGGCTTGCGAAGGCCGGCAGCGCGAAGCGTTACCACAACCTCATCGGCTACACGTTCGGCACAGGTCTGGGAATCGGTACTGTCATCAACGGTGAGCTTAACCGTGGCGATAACTCCTGCGTGGAGACTTTCTGTCTCAAGCATCCTGATATGCCGGACATCATCGTCGAGGACGGTGCCTCGATCCGTGCCGTGAAGAGAGTTTACGGTGAGCTGACCGGCAATCCGAACCACGGTCTTGAGCCTAAGGATCTCGCCGAGGTCTGCGAGGGCAAGAGGCCTGGCGACAAGGAAGCCGCGATCAAGGCGTTCGACAAGATGGGCGAGGTCGCGGGCGACGCGATGGCCACGGCGGTCACCCTGATCGATGGCCTGATCGTGATCGGAGGCGGAGTGATGAACAACTACAAGTACCTGATGCCAGGAATATTACGCACCATGCGCGGTAAGATGCACCAGCTCACCGGTGAGGAACTGAACCGGGTTCAGATGAAGGTCTATAACCTCGATGATCCGGCCGAGTTCGAGCAGTTCGCCCGTGGCGAGGCACGTTCCTTGAAGGTCTATGGCAGCGACCGTGAGGTGGTTTACGACCCTCAGAAGCGCGTCGGCGTGATGCGTTCCAAGATCGGAGCCAGCAAGGCCATCTCGCTCGGAGCCTATGCGTTCGCATTGACAGAGCTGGATAAATAATTGTTTAAAAAGAACTTAACGAATATGTACCCTCTGAAATTTGAGCCCTATCTCCGTGAGATGGTGTGGGGCGGAGAAAAGATCGCCCCGTTCAAGGGCGTAAAGACAAAGCGGCACAAGATAGGGGAGAGTTGGGAGATCTCAGCTGTCCCGGGCCATGTCTCAACGATAGCCAACGGCTCTCTTGCAGGCAAAAGCCTGACCGATGTGATGAATGAATATGGTCCTGAACTCGTCGGCAAGAAGGTCTTCGCCAAGACCGGCACGGAATTCCCGCTACTGATAAAGTTCATCGACGCGAAAAGCGACCTGTCGATCCAGGTCCACCCGAACGACGAGCTTGCCGCGAAGACCCATCCGGGGATGAAAGGCAAGACCGAGATGTGGTATGTGGTCGGAGCCGACGAGGGAGCCCATCTGCTGAGCGGTCTGACCGAGTGGATCACTCCCGATGAATATGAGCAAAGAGTCAACGAACACACCATCACCGACGTGCTTGCAAGCTACAGGATCGCTCCCGGCGATGTGTTCTTCCTCCCTGCCGGCCGCATCCACGCCATCGGGGCCGGAGCCTTCGTCGCCGAGATCCAGCAGACATCCGACCTGACCTACAGGATCTATGACTATGGTCGCCTGGGTCTTGACGGAAAGCCCCGCGAACTGCACATCGAGCAGGCCAAGGAGGCCATCGACTACGATGTCTACCCGGACTACAGGACTGAATATTCCCGCGTCAAGGACGCCGAGACCAAACTGGTCAGCTGCAAGTACTTCACCACCTCGCTCTTCGACCTGGACAAGCCTTGCGCCAAGGATCTCTCTAAACTGGACTCTTTTGTGGTCGTGATGTGCGTCGCCGGAGGCGGCAGCCTTGTTGACCATGAGAATGACGGCCAGGAGCACGTCGTGACCCTCCGTCAGGGCGAGACCGTTCTCATCCCCGCCACCTCCACCGGCATCGAGTTCCGTCCCGACGCCTCGATGACCTGTCTCACCAGTTGCATCGAGTAAAGGCATTCCATCGCATTGACACCATGAACATCGATCTGTACAGATACTCCCTATGCATTGCCTTGACCCTGATGGCGTTCTTTGTCTTTAGGTTCTTCTTCGGGAAGGTCCCCGACAAGAGGCTGTTCGCCAACTACCTGCGGTCAAGGAATTTAATGGGGGCGGCGCTTTTGGTGCTGGCGGCAAATTATGCCGTCCATCTGTGCTTTGACATAAGGCAGGTTAACGTCAATGCAGCGATTGTGATGAATCTCTCAACGTATTTCTTCGGCTACGGGTTGTTCGTCGCGGCTCTTCACACACTTCTGAACCGCTCCTACATCACACGGAAGATCATTGTGAGACATTGTCTGTCATGGCTTTTATATGTCATCCTGTCCGTCTCCGCGCTCTTGTTCACCGAAGACGGCACACTGAAAGCCGGCCTGATATATTCATTAGCCCTGATGCTTGCCCTGTATGGTTTCTCTCTGGCCTCACACCTGCTCAAGGCCTACCATCGGGCCGTCAAAAAGATGGATGACACCTATTCTGACCATATCGCGACCTATGTCAGATGGATGTCGGTACTGACATATTGGATGCTCATTTTCGGCATCGGTTGTTCTGTGCTGACCTTCCTTCCTGACAATCTTGTTTTTGTTTGGGTGCTGTCTTCCGTTCCGTTCTACATTTATCTGTATGTAAGTTACCAGAACTACATGCTTTTTTATGAAACCGTCGAACGTGCCATCGAAAGTGACCCGGGACCGGATCTTCCTGTGACAGAAACGTTCTCCTGCAATCCGGAAATGCAACGTCTTGTGCAGGAATGGGTGGAGGCGGAAGGCTATCTGAAGCCGGGACTCACGATAGCGGATCTTTCCAAAACCCTGTACACAAACAGGACGTATCTTTCCGCTTTTATCAATCAGACCTACAAGGTGACTTTCCGGGAATGGATCTGCGGAATGAGAATCGACTATGCAAAACGCGCCTTGCTGGAGAGTCCTGACAGGTCCATCGCCGAAATCGCGGAAAAATCAGGCTTTCTTTCCGTGAGCAATTTCAATGCTTCCTTCAAGGAGAGAGAGGGTATGACCCCGACAAAATGGCGGATAAGCAATTTATCGGTTCGGCAAAAAAATGCTGATTTGACAAAATAAGGTTGTCCGTACGACAATTTCTTGACGGCTCGGCAAAATTCGTCGGAGCCGTCTTTTCTTCGGGTGCTTCATTTAGTATTTTTGTCTCACAAATTCCTTGGGCGTGGTGAGCCACCCTGAGGCTTCCGGGTATGTTTCAAACAATATCAAAACGATGAAGCGTCTTATCTATCTTGTGTCTTGTCTTTCAGTCTCGGTTTTCTTTCTGTCCTCTTGTGATAAGGGAGAAACCGAAACCGCCGCAAACCCTGCTGATTATCTGAGGAATGATGATCAGAAGGCTATGGTGTCCACATTGAAGAATTTGGCGGACGGGCATTTATATTCAGTGAAATATAGTTCGGACTACCACATCGATGAGGTCATGTCTAGCGGAGGGGCGAGTTCCAGCATGCAACTTCTCGGAAAAGTGGTGCCGATGCTGACAACAGTTCCGCTGGGCAAGGCTGACGGTGGCGTGGATTTCGGATGCAGTGCTTTCTGTGTCAAGTCCCAGGAAGGAGACGTGCTGGTGGGACGTAACTTTGACTATAGATTTGTGTCGTCTTCCAATGTGCTTGTACACAATGTCACAAAGGGAGTGCATGAGTCCATCTGCATCTCAGCCCTTCCATTTCTGGACAAAGACACTTATGTGGCCGGTGCGTTGTCGGACGGGAAGACGGATCTTTCCATCCCTGTGACCGCATCCATCTACTGCTGTCTGGACGGGATGAATGATGCGGGACTGTTCATAGGTGTCCTGTCTCTTCGAGGTACCGGCGGGGCGGTACAGCATGACCCCGGGAAGAGTGACATTGTCCCGACATTAGCCATCAGGCTGGTGCTGGACAGGTGTACAAGCGTTGAGCAAGCCGTGGAGGTTTTCCGGTCCCACAATTTTTTCGCGGACGGTGAGAATTCGGACTCGAACTATCATTTCCTGATCGCCGACGCAAGCGGAAAGAGCGTTGTCGTGGAATATTACCGCCCGGGAGAGGTGCCGCCGCTGAGTGATCCGTCAGCGAAAGATTGGACGATGAACCTGCTTGACACCGACCACGTCACCAATTTCTATCTGTCCGAGGGATGGCGGAATGTCGGAGGAGGAAAAGAGCGGTACGACAAGCTCCACGAGACATTGGAAAAGAAGAACCGTGTGATGACGGAAGATGAATGCATGTCTCTGCTTGATGCCGTGCACCAAGATTTGCAATCCGAGGGAGGAGACATCACAAGCAACACGCAATGGTCAGTCGTTTACAATCTCACAAAGAAGACGGCGACTATCTGTGTGGACAAGGACTACAACCGCAAACTGCCTTACAGACTGTAATACCATGAAACACTCTCTTTTACTTTATCTGGCCATACCGGCGTTCGTGCTTACGCTTGTCTCCTGCTCCAAGGACAGTCCGGATTACGGTGATGAGGTCATCATTGAAGGCGACTACCGCAAGCCTTCCTCGCTCGCCGACGGCGAAGAAGATCGCGTTCCCGGCATGGGTCTCGGAAGGCCTCTCTAAGGACTTAGCGGACGCTGTCAAAGGCCGGCTGAAAGAGACGGCTCCTTCGGCTGACAACGCACAAGTGATTGTCACGGACATGGCCGGCTATTCCGGACTTGACACACTCAAGGGGCGCGTCGTGGTTGTCTGCGATCCGTCAAAAATCCTGCTTGAACAACTCGGTGTGGAGGCGGGAAATTTCCTCTGTGTGGCTTTCCAGCAGGGACGCTCCGGCCACTGTGCCGTGCGGACTCCGGCGGAGGGTCTGGAGGTGGACGAATGCCTCAACGGCCTTGTCTCCTGGACCAACAACGCCATCCTGAACGTGGCCGGCAACTTCGACCCGTCCTCTTTCTGGGAGGAGTCATGCCTGTACACGACCTATTCTGACAAGGTCAGCGAGAAGATAACCAACGTAGCGGCCTCCAAACACGATTACCTTGAGGGCGAGTTTTCCATAGATGTGCAGTTGAAGGTCACACCGATGCACGGATTCAAGAGCGGTGACTCGGAGGCCATGGATTACTACCTCATGACCTCCACCGTTTCGGTCGTGTCGGGGAAGATGTACACGGGGAATTTCACCAAGACGCACGGCTTGGTGAAAGCGAGGATATGCGGTTTCTATCTCAAGTCTCTCAGTTCTAACATCTACATATTAAACACCGCTGGAACTCCAGTAGGACGTTTTGTCCAGACTCCGACACCGGAGACCGTCATCGGCTCGACCAGCTACACGACCGGCTGGAGCTTTTCCATCGGCGGAGGAATCACCGGCGGCACGTCTCCGATGATCTCATCAAACACGGGATTCTCCATCTCCTCAAGCACATCCCGCACAATAAGCGACTGCGATGTGCTCAACAGGCACGAAGGCTCCACGGTCGGCTACGACTACGAGATCAACAATCTTCCTCGCCTGAAATCCCTGAAAATCACAGACCCTCCGCTTGTCTCGACCTCGACCGTCAATTTCTATAGCCAGTGGGTGTGGGCTGTCCCGGCGGAGGACTACGACGTGGAGACCAAGTACAGGGTTGTGATAGATCTTTACAACCTTGTCTACGGCGCTTCCTATTTCTACTCGGGAAGTGTTGACTACCACGATCTTGAGTTCGTTCAGAAGAAGTATTCCGTCACCAAGGACCTTCCTGTGCCCAACAGGGGGCCGACCGGGAAATTCGACCTCACGAACAGCGAGGAGGGCACTTTCATGACCAATGTCAGGCTGTACAACAAGAGCCACCCCGAGACCGGAAGCTACCATGACGGAAGCGTCTACGGCCAAGGCAACACCTGCTCCCTGTTCCTGGTGGCCGGCGACTACGAGCTGCAATGCGACATCAAGGACGCGAAAGGCAATACCAGGAAACGCAACTACACCGGACTTGTCAGAGTGAGGCCGGGAGGATCGGTGAGACTATCAACCGGCTACGGCTTCAAGTAAAACTATGAATATATTCATGAACCTTCTGAATGAAATCCAATGACCATGAAACGAATAATTGATTTTCTGAATATACTTGCGCTTTGCGCGGCTTTTGGCCTGCTGGCCGCCTGCGGAGGGAAATCAGGCCTTGACCCCGATCCGGAACCGGAGCCGGAGCCCGTCGAGGAGAACCGCACCTCGGACCTGCCCTACTGTGTACTGTCTGAACTGGATGGCGACATCCTTGAGTTGATATATTCAAGATTCACCGGGAAGAGGGTCTCCTGCGAGGAGGCGAAGGTGGTTTTTGTGAGCGAGAAGGATGTCAAGGACGATGAGATCTTGAGCGCCTACCAGCGTGGAGCGGCGGTGGTCGTGGTCTCTCCGACTTCGGATCTGCTGACGTTCCTTTCGCGGCACAACATCGGTTTTCTGTCCGCCGAGACGTTGGACGACTGCCTTTTCGTGGCGTTCCACAGGAGCGGCAAGGTCTTCTCAATGGATGACTTTCCTCCAGCCAACCTGAACGGCCTTGTGTCATGGGTCGGTGACGCGCATTCCGCGAACACCTCGGGAGACGACCTGCTCCAGTCCATCCATCTGTTCTCGTCCCATGACTACAAGATTGACAATGGCTTGATCTTCAAGGACGGCAAGAAGGAGTTCAGGGTGACGGGCGAAGGCCGCTTCGAGCAGTACTACTCGGTCATCCCGCTCTATGCGTTCAAAACGTCCAAGAGCAACTACATCGGGGACTTCTACATCGTTGACGCCACGTTCTCGGTGGCTTCGTCCGGGATGTACGCCGGTAAGTTCAACAAGGTGCTGCCGAATGGCTGGACCGGCGATTTCATGGGCTATTTCCTGACCGGCTACAATGTGGACATCTCCCTGGTCGATGACAAAGGCAATCAGGTTCCGGTCCGCTTCAATCAGGTTCCGTCCCCTTCAACCACGATAAACTCCCAGACCTACACTTCCGGTGTGACATGGTCGTTCGAGGCCGGTTTGTCCGGTGGCGCCGCCGGCGCCGGGCTTTCCTTGAGCTCAGGCTGCAACTTCAGCAGTTCAAGGACGCGTGAGATCAGGGACCTGTCCATCATCGACAAATCGTCTGACGGAAGCATCCACTACAAACTGGAGGTGAAGAACCTGCCGGAGTTGGTCAACACTCAGCCTCCGGCCATATCCAGAGCCACTTTTGATTTCCATTCCGGTTGGGTCTGGAGTGTGGAGAACACTGTGGAGTCCGACGCCGCCACCCATTACCGTATGAAAGTGACATTGAGCGACATGAACTACCGTGACCTTTGCTCCAGTGCTCCTGGCGGACCGTACGGCATTCAGAACCGGCCCATCGAGAAGAAGGAGTTTTTCATCGACCTCCCGGTTCCGAACAGAATTCCTTGCGGCAATGTGAAGTTCGTCAACAGCGAGAAAGGCAAGTACATGACGGACATCGTCTTTATTGACTCCAAGAGTCCGAGTGATCCTAAAGGCTATCATTTCGATCCGTCAGGCAGTGTCTACTCCTATCAGGAGTGCTACGAGACCAGCCTCCCTGAGGGTACCTACATTGTCCAGTACAGACTTGGAGGCACCTCCTGCACCGGAAAGAACATCGCCGTCAAGAGAGGTGAGACACTTGAGATCCAGTCCGGCTACTATGTGAAGTGATCATGCTTTTGCGTGTGATTGGCAAGCAGAAGACTTTGATCATGAGACTTCTATGAAAATCTCATAACTTGTAATCCCGTCCGTGGCGTTGACGAGGGCTTCCTGCGGGAAAGAAAGAGGCGACACAAGGACACCGGAGGGGCGGATGCTGTGGAAGAACGCCAGAATTCCAGTTAACAGGCAACTCATTGTCTGTGAATGGATTAAAACCCTTGTCTTAGGTTGAGTTTTCTCAAGGGACAAGAGGCTGTTCGCCAACTATCTGCGGTCAAGGAATGGCATGTTCTTTGGATAACGGGGAGGACAGGCTAACAATTAATTGGATGAAAAAGTTATTAGTGGTGCTGGCGCTGGTTTCGCTGACAGGAAGTGCGGCTTTCGCACAAAGGGTTCATTCTGACAATCAAGACTTTAAGTTTACCGCCGGAGTGAGGATTCCGCTTAAGAGCACCAGTGCTAATTCGGGAGAGGTGATGAGCCTCACCTACGGGAAGTACAACGACAAAGGCTTCGGAGTGCGGGGAGGCGTGCAGTGGATGTTCGAGAACATGGACATCAACGACTACCTCGGGATTCCTCTGTCCGTGTCGTGGAGCAACGGAAAACGCACATCGTTCAAGGAATCAATAAGGCAGGGCGCCAACAACGCCGCCTACGGAGCATACCACAACAAGAGCTATTTCGGAACGAATCCGGATGCCGGCACCATTCTGGGAAGTTTCTTCGCCGGATTCTTCAACAGGATCGAATTCTTCGCCGGACTGACTCCGGGCTACATTTTCGGACACCGGGAAGAGCCGCACGGCTTCTCCTACATCGGACAACAGGAGATTGAGCATTACGTCTACATCAAGAACCGTTTCAGCCTTACGGCCGACGCTGGTCTGGATTTGTCACTCAACCTATGGCGGTTCAGACTGAGCGTAATCCCTTCCTTCCACTACTTCATCACAGACAACTACCGGGAGGTGAGCATCTCCCGCATCACCCACGACGGCAGCACCGACACCCACACCTCCGACAAAGCACACCCCTGGCAGTTCGCCATCCAAGGTGGCCTAAGTTTCTCCTTCTAAGGAGCGCGACGGTATTGCACTCCCCAACACAAAAACTGATCTTCAAGGGATCACCACCACTTGAAATCCATCCATAGGCTTGTAACATTGCGACATGCGAACATTTATCCTCCTGCCGAGGAAAGGGACGAGTATTCCTGAACATATTCGCCAAGCAATGTGTTGCCTGACCAAGATGTGGCCTTGCCTTCTTGCTGAATCATCCATTTTGCAAAACACTTTCAGCGCGATCACCAATCCTGAAGGCTGTGCATAGGTTGAGGCTGAATTTCTTCACAATGAAGGCAATAGTTTTTCACCCGAATGCCGTCCCCATGCCGTTCTGTTGGCGATTGCGCTGAAGGTGTTTCGTATTATTCGTTGGCAGAGGGAGTTGGTCTTCGTGCCGCTTCGAAATGACAAGAGATCATCTTTTTTGACAAAAATATCAAGCAACCCTTATAAAAATCTATCGATCGTTTTCTCGACAGCTCACACTGCCGCTAAATAGCAATTAGCGGTATTACCTTTGTCGCGGAAGAATCACCAGAATAGCTCCAATGGGTGGCTTATGATGGTTTAAAAAAAGATAAGCGGCAGCCTTGCATATTCAAGAATGATTATGTACTTTAGCAAGACATACTTGAGAACACGGAAGTGTAAGTTTATTCTCGAATACGAATCTGGACAATTCACTTGGAAGAGAGTAAGACTAAAGCATACTCGTGGCCATTAGCCACAGGGTATGCAGAAATGTGGGAACCAGAGTGTCATCTTGCCGGCAGTCGGGTAATTTGCTTACATCGTCCACCTCGTTCAGGTCGAAATATTCAACACCCCTGCCCCAAATGAAATCACCGAGTGACTGCCCTGATGGACGGAGCTTCGCTTCATGGAGGAATTTGTCGGCGAATTGCTGTTCACGACAGTTTTTCCACCACCAGAGACGTGAGCCATCCTGCTCGCTGATCTGCTGGATCATCGCGTTTACTTTCACCTCAAAGGTGTTCAAACGAAGGAAATCCGGGATTGAATAGCCCGAGTGGGTGATAAGCGCGTGGGTGGCATAGCAGACACAGATGTGTTCCAGTTTTGGATGACGAATCTGGCCTTCGTCCCAAGTCGTTCCATCGTCAAGAGTGTTCTCAAGGCCCAATTCCTTATCGCTCATTGTCGCTTTCAGGCCTTTGGAGGCGTCCCAGTAAGGACTACAGGTCATTACCTCCATGTCGCCTATTTTCTCTTGTTGAAGCATGGCGTTCACAATTATCATTTTGGTGAAATCCGAGCGGTAATATTCATCGTCTTCCAAATGGAGTACATCCTGAGCCGTGTCTCCCCAATAGCGCAGGCATCCCTCCACCGTAAGGTCGTCATCCTTCTCCTTTGCTCCACAAAATACGCTGATTATCAGTAAGTACAGAGGCCATACACAATCTCATACAAAGTCTGAATGAGTTGTGTATGTTTTCTTTTAATATCGTCCCCTATACTATACGCCCGCCACTGGGGGCTCGGAAGCCGGGTCAAACCGGGAACCTCCCACGACATTTCCACGCCATACGTCCGGATAAAAACAAAAAATCCTGCCCCCCCGAAAGGAAGGCAGGAATCTTTTTTCAGTACCAGGCCAGAAGGCCATCAGGAAGATTAGTCACCGCCACCGGCGGCAGCTGCGGTCCACGCCACCTCGGCCAGCATGGTGCCGGACTTCTCGCCGGTGCTGGAGTTGACGTAGTAGTAGCGGAAGAAAATCTTCGGCGCTGCTGCGCTCGGGGCGCCGTTCTTAGCCACGTAATCGGCACGGATGTCGATTGCATTGGCGGTGGGTTCCTCGACCATCTTGATGGCAGAGGCCTTCACGTGGGCGCGGGGAACGCCATTGGACTGACCTTCGGTGGCCTCGATGATCAGGAAGATGCCGCCATTGTCGGCGAGGGCCTGGTCCAGCTTGAAGGTAAAGGTTTCACCCTGGCACACGATGGTGGCGGTGGAAGGGTTCTCAACTCCCATCTTCTGGTTCATCATCGATTTCAAGTACTTTCTCATAATCTAATTGGGCTTCTTCCCGCCTGCCAAGTTCCATTAAGAGGTCTCCACGGCTTACATATAAATATGAATACGTTTTGTCCAGATCAATGCCCTGGTTGAAGTATTCCAAGGCTTTATCATTATCTCCCTGCAACTCGTAGCACCAACCAATGGCGCAGGGCAACCGCATCAAATTCTAGCGCCCCTAAG
>HF985990.1:0-9866 GCA_000431015.1 Alistipes sp. CAG:514
GGATTTAGGGAGAGGGTAACGTGAATAGATTGTCGTGGTAGGCACTTTGAACGTGAGATATGTTTTTTCAATTAGTAATAACCTTTTAGCGAGGTACAAATGTTATGATTATATCTGGAAAAGACCTTGCGGCCAGGTTAAAGGCCCGGATGGCCGAGCAGGTGGCCACATTTCCTGCAAAGTATGGCAGAGTGCCTCATTTGGTAGTGATCCTCGTCGGGGACGACCCAGGCAGCCAGACTTATGTCAGAAATAAGTCCAGGGCCTGCGATGTCGTGGGTATCAAGAACACGACAGTCAGGATGCCCGCCGACACGCCTGAGCAGGAACTTCTTGACAAGATCGCCGAACTCAACGCCGATGACACCGTGGACGGCATCCTCGTCCAGCTCCCTCTTCCTAAACAGATCAGTGAGCCGAAGGTGATCGAGGCCATCGCCCAGTCCAAGGACGTGGATGGCTTCCACCCTCTGAACACCGCCGCCCTATGGCAGAAGAGGCCTAACGCGTCCTGCGTCGTTCCTTGTACTCCGATGGGCATCATAAGACTCCTTGAGGACGCTGACTATGAGATCGCCGGCAGGAACGCCGTGGTGATCGGACGCAGCCAGATCGTCGGCCTTCCCATCACCAAACTCCTGCTTGACAGGAACGCTACGGTAACGATCTGTCACTCAAGAACAAAGAATCTTCCCGAGATCACAAGGCAGGCTGACATCCTCGTCGTAGCCATCGGCCGTCCGAAATTTGTCACCGGAGACATGGTAAAGGAAGGAGCCGCCGTGATCGACGTGGGTATGGATCTTGACGAGAACGGCAACCTCTGCGGCGACGTTGACTTCGCCTCAGTCGAGCCGAAGGCCTCCGTCATCACCCCTGTTCCCGGCGGAGTGGGTCCGATGACCATCTGCTGCCTGATGGAGAACACCATCCAGTGCTTCCTCAACAAGGTGGCCGCCGAGAAGTCATAAGGCTTATAGTTTCCAAGTAGGTTCCGTCATGCATTAGTGGTGTCAATGTTTGGCGGAGCCATTTTTTCTATGCAGAGGAACAGATGTCATCATCTCCACAAAGTGGGTCTTGATGGAATCTGCTTGATTCTCATCTACAGACAGATAACGTCTGGTGCCGTTCTCGTCCGGAGTGAAGATGGTCGAGCCTTCATCTGTCACGGCGATGTTGCCCGCAGGAGAGAGCGTGAACCAGCCACTGCCCTCGACCGCATACAGTACTGCTGTAAGATCCCAGGTCGGACGGTCGCATGGCTCTGGCAGATAAGCCTTGTAAGCTTCGACTACCGGGTGAAGCCCGGCCCATCCAAAATCGTTCACGATGCTGGAGCCAGGATATTCGATTCTTAAACCGACTTCGAATGGGGACGTGACGATAGGTGTCGGCCATTTCTCAAAGATAATCTTGGCCGCGGGGATGTCTTTGGCGATGTTATATTCATGAATATTCGGATCCTCAAAATCTCCTGCCATCGTGACAAGCAGCTTGACCTTCTTTGCGACAAGCTCTTTTCCGCTCAATTCTGAATATTCATCCTTCTGAGTGTCAAGTAGTCTGATGAGGTTGGTCGAGAATCCTACAGAGGCTATGACGACCGAATTGTCATCAGCGTTTGCCAGAAGTTTCCTATAAAGGATATGCGCGTCAGGGAGGGTGTCATATTCTTTGATGGAGCGCCCGAAGGCTGGATTGCCGTAGGAGTCCTTCATATTCACCACTGCTTTGGCATAGTTAGGTGCGTCATTTTCGCAATCAGCGCCGTTACGAATCACTCCTATCGGGATGTCCGGGTGACCGTACCATGTGTTGAGGATGTCAACATATTCAGCAGGAGCGGTTCCTTCTTTATTGATGTTCACTGCCAGAAGGTTGATTTTTCCGGCGTCGAGGTACTTGTACAGCAGATCCATCGCCATCGCGTCATCGATGTCGTTACCGATGTCGGTCTCCATTATGATGTTCAAGACATCCCCTGATCCTTCAATAACCTTGTTTCCGCAGCCGCAAAGGATAAGAGCCGCGATACCGAATGTGAAAATACTTTTCCTCATAATCTAAAAGAATATACTATGCGCTTGAATTATTTCGCTGGAGAACGTTGGCCAGCTTTTCTATCGTTCCGTCACCAAATTTACGAAAATATATCAGAATTGTGTCGGGAAACGTCAGACGTTTGCTTGTATTAGCTGATCGAGGTAGGTCAATATCTGCTAAAAAATCCCTATCTTTGCCAACCAAGACATTAATTATGAGTAAGAACACCATCCAGTCCATATCCGAGCAGACCGGCTATTCTGTCTCAACCGTTTCCCGTGTACTTTCCGGCAAGGCTCAAAGATCCCGGATCAGCCAGAAAACCATAGACATAATACGGGCGGAGGCGAAGAGGGTGAATTACACTCCCAATCTGCTCGCCCAGGGTCTGAGGACCAGCCGGACGTTCACCATCGGTTTGACGGTTCCGGGGATAGACAACCCGTTCTTCGCCACTCTCGCGGCCACCGTGATCGAGAATCTCAAACTAGCCGGTTACCACACGCTGCTTGCCGACTCGCTTGAGAATCAGCAGGATTTCGAAAGTTCTCTGCGTATGTTCCGTTCCAGGAGCGTGGACGGTATTATCGCGGTTCCGGTCGGCAACTCGTCCGGACTTGCGGACGAGATCACGAACGGCATCCCGACAGTCCTGATCGACCGTTACTTTGAAGGGACCGGACTTCCTTACATCTGTACCGACAACTATGCCGGCGGCTTCATGGCCACTGAGTATCTCATCGACCGTGGCTTCCGCAACATCCTGTCCATCCAGGGAGTTGAGGACTCTACCCCTTCGATGGAGCGTGTCAGAGGCTTCAGGGATGCGATCGACGCCCATAAGGACAAGGGCATTGAATATGCCGTTGTGGGTGACGCGTTCTCCGTCGAGAACGGCTACAATCAGGTTAAGAGAATATTCTCGGACGGAGTCAGGTATGACGCCGTGTTCGCATATTCATCGACCATCCTTCTTGGAGCGATCCGCGCGTTCAGGGAGCTTGGAATCAATGTGCCGGAGCAGGTTGGCATCATCTCGTTCGACAACAACGGCTTCCTTGATTTCCTCTATCCCGCGATCACCCGCATCGAGCAGCCGCTCGCTGAAATCGGTCGCCTCGCCTCCGAGACGCTTGTTGACATTATCGAGAACCGTAATCAGGATCTTCCTGCAGTCCAACGGCTTATCGCCCCTACACTTATTGTCCGCGACAGCTGCTGACCGGTCTGGATGAATGTCCATTGGTGGGAAAGTGTTCCGTGCGGACTTGATAGTCTTCCGATTGTCGGAATAAATGCCGAAATTAGCGGTCGGATTTCTATTCAGGTGCCGAGTGGGTGGACGGCTATCCTGCGGCGACAGGTATTGGCTGTGACTCCGGGGGAGTGATGGTCATTGTGTATGCCGTCAAAGGTTTCGACGGGGCTAACCTACCTTTGGACAACCCGTTGCAGGTGCCTGCGCACAGATATTCAGGTAGGGTTCTGGCCTCCGGTAAGGAAGCGGTGCGCACGACTCCCAAGTTCGAGCGTGGCAGGCTTCTTGGGGATGTGGTCTTCGTTTCGGGAACTGCCGCGATCAAAGGCGAGGACAGCGAGTTCTCGGAAGACACCCGTGTCCAGGCGCTCGGTGCGATCGATGTGGTGGAGCATCTGGTGGCTCCTTCCAACATATCCCCGGATTGCTCTGCCTTCCGCTTTGGGTACCTCCGCGTCTACGTCCGCCGCCCGCAGGATCTTGAGCCGGTGAGAGAGATGTTCATCTCACATTTCAAGGACACCCCGATCCATTTCCTCCAAGCCGACATCTGCCGCCCCGAACTCCTCCTTGAGCTTGAGGGTGTCGGAAGGGCATTGCCTTTCCTCAAGCCTTGAGTTCGTAGCTTTCCGGCTTTATTTTGGAGGCTTGCGAAAAGGTTTGCGTTATCAGAATTCAAAGTCGTTTTGTCAAAAATTATATAAAAATATCGGGAATGATAACCTATTTTTGTAATGTTAAGGCTTTTCTCCAAAGTTACTCGATTGAGGAAAGATAAAGGAATTTAACAATACTTTTTTTAATACACAGTTTATGGGTAAACGATTAATTACGACATTGCTTGTGCTTCTGACAATCGGAGTGCAGGCATTCGCCCAGTCTGCCGTGTCCGGTAAGGTCACGGACGAGGCTGGGGAGCCTTGTGTCGGCGCTAATGTCCTCATAAAGGGCACCACGACCGGCACGATGACAGACTTGGATGGTAACTACAGTCTGACAGATGTCAGAAAGGGAGCTATCCTCGTTTTCTCAAGCATTGGTTACACATCTCAGGAAGTACGGCTCGGATCGTCTTCTGTGGTCAATGTGGTTCTCAAGAGCGATGCTGATTTTCTCAACGAGGTTGTCATCGTCGGTTATGGTACTGCCAAGCGCAAGGATCTCACTGGATCCCTTACGCAGATTGACAACAAACTGATCGCTTCGCAGAACAGTTCTTCGGCGACCAAGGCATTGGAAGGTGCCGTTCCTGGAATCGTGTATGCTTCTGTTGACGGTCAGCCTGGTAACGACGCTGGTCTTCGTGTCCGCGGTCTCGGCTCCACCAATGTCGGGGCTTCCAACGCCCTCGTGATCATCGATGGTGTTCCTGCCCAGGGAGACAACCCTCTGTCAAACATGAATCAGGAAGACATCGCTTCCATCACCGTCCTCAAGGATGCCGCCTCAACGGCCATCTACGGATCACGCGGAGCCAACGGTGTCATCCTCGTGACCACCAAGAGAGGTGACAGTGGCAGGACAAAAATCAGTTTCCAGGCACGCGCTGGCTGGAACACCGTCGGTTCCTACAAGGTAGGGCAGGTTGACAATGCCGCTGGAATCTATGAATATCTCTGGCAGTCGATCTATAACTCCTATCGCTATGGTGTAAATGGCGCCGGTCCGGCACTCAACAAGGAGACTGGGGAGTATTACACCAACATCGGCAATCCTAATGTGTCTCACGACGCCGCCGCAGAGTTCGCCAGCCAGCACTTGTTCAACTACATTGGCCTGAACGATAGCTTCGGACGTAATATGTTGGGTAACTATATGGCTTACAATGTGCCTGGAGCAACTTACACTCCTGACGGCACAGGCTCTTCCGCAAGTTCGACAATGACAGGTGCGTATCTCGTCGGTACAGACGGCAAGATCAACCCTAACGCTTCCCTTCTTTACGACGACACCTATGCCGACGCTCTTCTTAAGACCGGCTTCCGTCAGCAGTACGATCTTTCCGCAAGCGGTGGATCGGACAAGGAGGATCACTACCTTTCTTTGGGTTATCTTACAGATCCTTCCTATGTTCCTAATTCAAGGTTCGAGCGCATCACGGGCCGCGCCAACATCAACGTCAACCTCTTTAAGTGGCTGAAGGTTGGTGCGAATGTGGGCTACACCCGTTCAAGGACAAACTATCAGGGTACTTACTGGGCCGCGCGTAACTCCGGTTCCAATCAGGGTAACATCACTCGTTATGTCAATGGTCACACACCGATCGTGCCTTTCTACGCCCACGATGCCGAAGGTAACTACATCTATGACAAGAACGGGGACAGAGTCCGCAACTATCTCTATAACTCGACCTATTCCCCTCTCGGACAGACGGGTAACAACTACGGATCAACGGACATCATGTATGCGATGGACAACGATATCCGTGAGGATCTTACCTCTACTCTGAACACCCGTACCTACATCGAGATTCCTTTCCTGGATCACTTCACTTTCAGGACAGACTTCGCCTACGACAAGATCAACCGGACAACGACCGTCTACTACAATGGAACGACCGGTCGCGCCGCAAGCATCGGTGGATATTTCGGCAAGAGGATGAACGACATCGAGGTGATGAATCTACAGCACCGGCTCACATACAATCAGGACTTTGGAAAACATCACGTTGATGCGATGGCGTTGTTCGAAGACAGTGATTGGGAGCAGCAGACTGTGAACTGGGGATCCGCGGATGAGTTCATACCTGGATTCCTGGCGGCCGGCAACTTTGTGGGACGCTACTATGGTGCCGGAAGCGCTCCGACTCCAGGTTATGGTCATGACATAGAAAGAATGAGATCATGGCTCGGCCGCGCCAACTACATATTCGCTGACAAGTACTATGTTTCAGGATCCGTCCGCCGTGATGGCTCATCTAAGTTCAGAAAAGAGAACAGATGGGGAACATTCTGGTCTGTGGGTGCCGGTTGGCGCTTCACTGAGGAATCGTTCATGCAGGATCTCAGGGACAGCTGGCTAAATAATGGTAAGCTCCGCGCCAGCTACGGTGTGATCGGTAACCAGAACGGCATCGGCCGCTACCAGACTTACAGAACCTGGGGTTACAGCACTACCTACCAGACAACGAACAATGGTACCGGCAGACCAACCGGTGACAGCTACAAGCTTTCTATGGGAGGTCTCGTGAACACGCAGCTCACTTGGGAAGAGACCAAAACTTTTGACGTGGGTCTTGATCTTACCCTCTTCAACAGGATTGACCTCACCTTTGACTGGTACAACCGTGTCACTGGCAACTCTCAATTCAGTCAGCCGGTTTCATATCTTGCAATGGGACAGACAACGCTGCCTCGCAACATCGCAGAGTTGACAAACCGTGGTATTGAGCTTGACATCAACGCCGACATCATCAGAACCAAGGACATCCGCTGGAACGTGGCGTTCAACATCACTCACTACACCACCAAACTAACCGACCTTCCTGATGATGCCATCCCTGCCCACGCCGAGGGACTTCCTGATGGAACATGGGAAGACAACCAAGGCTCTTGGGCTTCCGCCGGAGGCTCCCAGCAAAATGCCAATGTTTATCTCAGAGGCATCGGTCGGGACTGGTTCAATCTCTACATGTACAAATATGCCGGAATCGATCAGAGCAGCGGTCTTCCTATGTACTTCCATAGGGTCACCGAAGCTGACCACGCGGCAGGTAAGTATAAGGACACCGAGGTCGGCGGCAGCGTGAAGACAACCAATTACGCCAATGCTTCCAAGTACGAGGTCGGCAGCGCTATCCCTACATTCCAAGGTGGTTTCAACACCAGTTTCTCCTACAAGAACTTCTACGTGAACGCACAGTTTGCCTATCAGATCGGAGGAAAGTTCTTCAGCCGCAACTATGCGGAGTACCTCTATAATGTGGTTGACGCCCAGATGTATAGGATGATGTTTGTCTCCAAGGATGTGAAGGGTAACACCTGGACACCGGACAACACGGGAGCCGGCTTCCCTATGCAGTGGTACCCTGCCGGAGAGAACTCTTACTTCAGCGGTACTTCCGCCAATGGCGGCAATTGGAGCTTCACCGACGAGAGTCTTTTCAGTGCCTCGTACCTTCGTCTGAAGAACCTTACTTTGGGCTACAATGTCTCCAAGTCGCTTCTCAACAAGCTTCGCATCGACAAGGTCGTAAGCAACATCAAGGTGTTCGCTTCTTCTGACAATCTGTTCATCCTCTCGGCGGCGAAGGCCATAGATCCTACAATGTCCGCTTCCGGTGGCTATAACGATGTGGACAGCTACACATTCCCGAATATGCGTACCTACACTATCGGAATAAACCTGGACTTTTAATTTCTTAAGAAAATGTTAATTATGAAAAAGTACATAAATTACATAGCGGTCGCCTTGCTGGCCGCCTTCTCCCTGAGCTCATGCAAGTCTCTGGATGTCGCTCCTCCTAACAACATCACGGACAAGCAGATTCAGAAGATTCTTGAAGAAGGAGATGAGAGTGCCAAGAACTTGATTATTAATCTTGTCGGCACAGGGCTTGAGAATTTCTTCAACATCTCAGGTCAGACATGGACAGGTTATTCGTCCTATCCTCTCAACTCGCAGATTGACCAGGACTACCTGATGAGCCTAAGAGGCAACGATGTCATACCTGGAACCGCCGTGACGGCGTCCAGTGGGCATGAGACAGCCTATGAGCTCATCAAGACCTTCAGCCTCACTGACAACACCTACCCTTATTACGCTCTTAGCGCCAGCATGCTGACGGGAGCCAACAAGGCTCTCCTCTACCTCACGCCAGAGGCGGCTAAAGCCGGAGCTAATGCCAGAAAGTATCGTGGACAGGCTCTTGCGGTCCGCGCGTACGCCTACATGCAGCTTATGGAGCGCTTCCAGCCGGCTTACACCAATGGTGGTAAGGACGGAAAGGGAATGCCTATATATAAGTCTTACGGTACAAACGATCCTGCGCCTATCTCTTCCGCCACGGACACCTACAAGTTCATCCTTGAGGATCTTACCGAGGCTGTCGAGGATCTTGCGGAAATGGGCTATACGACAGAGCCTAAGGATGTTGACCGTGGCGTGGCTCAGTTCCTTCTTGCTCGTGCCGCTCTGTGGTCCGGGGATTGGGACACTTGTATCAAGGCTGCGTCTGAGATTGTCAGCAAGTTCCCTAATTTCATCAAGGAGGCGAACTACGGTGCGAAGGATGCGGATTTCAAGGCCTATTGCGATGGAACCAAGGACTGCAAGTCTGAGGATAACGCCTTCCTTGTCGTGGCCGCCAACCCTGAGGCCTTGATGGGATTCATCAGTGGCGCCGGCTCGAACACCTACACATCGTCATTCTTCAACATATTCGCCAATGGTGTGGCCGGTTCGAGTGGAGAGCCGCCTCGGATTGACTCAAGGCTCTATGACAAGATTGACGCGAATGATTTCCGAAAGGACATATTCACCACATCCACAGCCAACTACAAGTACATCCTTGATTCGGATGGGAAGACTCTGGAGCAGCAGATTCCGGAATATTCAAGTATGAAATTCGCCGCGACTTTCGCTAAGGGTGTGACCGTGCGTGACCATCAGATCATTTGTGACAACTACATCTTCCGTTCTTCCGAGGCCTATCTGATGCTTGCCGAGGCCTATGCCCAGAGTGGACAGGATGCCAAGGCCAAAGAGGTTCTCAACAAGTTGCTCGCCGCCCGTACCAAGGCCGGCAAGCCGACTCTCACCTGTGATAACTACAGCGGGATGTCGGGGATGTCCGCACTCCAGATGGTCCAGCTTCAGACCCGCATCGAGATGTGGTGCGAAGGTGGACGTGAATTCTACAACAACAAGCGTTGGAACATCAGTGTCAACCGCACGGGATCAAACAACCACTACAGGACAGGCACGTTGTCGGTTGATGAGATGGTTCTTTCGATTCCAAGATCCGAGACCACTACCAACACTCATTGGGCAGACTAATCATGGAATTATTAATGAATTATGAATATGAAAGCAAAATTATTGATATTGGGCGTTCTTTCAGTTTTTGCGATGGCATTCGTCTCGTCATGTAAGGATGAGGAAAGTTTCGTAAAGGCCGAGAGTGTCTCAATAAGTCCGGCCAAGGTCACTCTGACAGCCGGTGAGCATACGGAATTGACAGCGACCGTAGCGCCAAATAATGCGACCAGCAAGTACTTCAAATGGGCGTCTTCCGATGCAAAGGTCGCGTCTGTTGACAACTTTGGTAGAGTTGTGGCTCTGTCTCCTGGTTCCACTACCATCACCGTCACCACTGACGATGGTGGTTTTAAGGCAACCAGTGAGATCATTGTCAATCCTAAGCCTGTTCAGAGTGTGTCTTTTGACAAGGCGGAGATCACTGTCTATGAAAATGAGACAGCCACATTGGTGGCCATAGTCAATCCTTCCGACGCCACTGACCAGTCTGTGACATGGTCTACGTCGGACAAGGACATCGCAACTGTTGACAAGAACGGCGTTGTTACCGGACAGGCGACAGGAGAGGCTGTGGTGACAGCCA
>HF985990.1:9883-10966 GCA_000431015.1 Alistipes sp. CAG:514
CTGTGGTGACAGCCACGACAACCGACGGTGGGAAGACGGCGTCCTGCAAGGTCAAGGTCGAGGCACGTGTGCCTACCGAGCCTGAGCAACTCGAATTGTGGAAGAACGACAAGGCTGGCTATCGTCCTATTCTTGGAGGCGATGCATCGGTTGACAAGGGATGGCTTACCTACAAGGACGGTGTCGTTCGTTGGACGGAGAACACTACAGGAAGTCCTCGTACCGCAACAATCGAGTTTACCACCGGCTCAAGGATCACCGTGACTCAGCTTTCTCCTGCCGATTTCAAGGGTTCCTGGACGTTATATTCCAAACTCTTTGATCCAAACAAGACTTTGGGTAAGGGAAACGTGAACGCTGACAAGACAACGGTGACATTCGGCAATCCTCTCAACGGGGAGACTTTGGCGGACGCCAATGGTGCGGAGCATGTCAACAACGTGGGTGTCAAGGGACTTTACCTCGACTCGATCCTTGACGCATGCGTCGAGATTGACTACAAGAACAAGACAGCCAAGGTGGGCCTGTTCCTTGACCGCCGCAAGTCTCAGTCGCTAAGTGGCGGTAAGTTCTGCGTTTACTTACCTGAGTGCTCGGGAGGAAACGGTTGGGGCAACTACAACTTCGCTCCTAAGGATTTCTCCGAGACCAACTATGATTGGCTTTGGTTTACAGCGAAGGACAACTTCAAGACCTTGAAGTACCAGTACTTCGGTGCCGGTCAGAAGACCAGCAACGGAAAATACTACATCTGTGGTGTTTCGATCGCCAAGGCAACATCAGCTGACAACTCCACAATCTCTGGCAGTTACGATGTGGTCTATCAGGCGAACTACAACGGAAGCAATGGAGAGAGCATGTATTTCGCAAGGTAACCCTCTTTAACTTTAAACCTGCTTATTAAAACAAGGCGACCGGAGATCCCGGTCGCCTTGTTTTTCGGGTCATTACCTTAATGCCTTTACCTGTTTCTCGGTAAGCCCGGTCAACTGTAGGATCGTAAGCATTCGAGGAAGTACGTGCGTCGATAAAGTTTGACTGCAACTTGCATCAGTGTGATGCCGGTTGCAGTCTTTTTATGGG
>HF985991.1:0-30902 GCA_000431015.1 Alistipes sp. CAG:514
TAAAACTTATAAAATTAACGAACTATTGTTTTAAAAGTTGTCCTTTAATAATATAATGTGGATCCATTGCCGGATAACGCAATGATCCGGTGAGCCGCTCAAAAAAGAGGGGAGCGGCACCCTTCGGGGTGCGGGGATCAGGAATATGCTGGATCGCCTTCATACACACCGTTGTGCCACCGGAAGAAGCGGCACTTTTGTGGAATTGGAATATGGAAACCGACCGCTATAGACGCAGCTTCCGCAGCGTAGGCAGGGAATGCTTAAGGATGACGGAACCGGTCAGGATCCTGGAACCCAGGATTCCGATCAGGATGTCTGTCCTGCGGGTGTGTCTGCACACGTTGCCGGAAGCACCTGTGACTGTGCGTACTACCGTCTGCCCCTCGGCCGTCGGGCTGGAGAGGCAAGGCGTGTTGAACTTTATGAATGAATGATCAGAATTTGCCGGATCTGAAATACTTCCGGAGGAAGCAGCGGCAGAAACCCCGATGTGAGCCTTGTCCTGTGGCGAGGAAAGGAAGTTGACCCGCAGCCCGTCGCAGAAAAACGCAAGGGCGGCGAGGACAACGGAAACCAGGCATAATCTGACGAGCGACTTCATGACCGGTTACCTTTTAAGTCGTACGAATATGCTCAGCGGCAGGTTCTTGCCGAACCTGTCCCTAAGTACCAGCTCACCGGATTCCAAGGAGGCGTCGGCTGGAAGACCGAGAGCCTGACGGACAACGGTCTCGCCCAGGATGGCCGAAAAACCGTTGGAGTAAAGGTTCAGGACAAGGAAACTGTTTTCAGGAGCGAGAATCCTCCCGACGGTCTTCATCATGTCGAAAAGGCATTCGTCCAGTTTCCATTTTTCCCCGTCCGGGCCGTGGCCGTAGGCCGGAGGATCCAGGATGATGCCTTGGTATAGATTGCCGCGTTTGGCCTCACGGTTCGCGAACTTCATCGCGTCCTCGACCACCCAACGGATGTCCCGGAGGCCGCTGCGATCCTGATTCTCATGCGCCCAGGTGACAACCTGGCGGACGGAGTCAAGGTGTGTGACATCCGCTCCGGCGCACTTGGCGGCAAGCGATGCCGCTCCCGTGTAGGCGAACAGGTTCAGGACCTTAGGGCGTGAGCCTGTCTTCGCGGCGATGTCCGATGTCTGTCTGAATATGTAGTCCCAGTTAGCGGCCTGCTCCGGGAAGACTCCCACGTGCTTGAAGGACGTGAGTCCGAGGCGGAGGCTGAACTTCGGGCCGCCATCATAGCGGATCCACCACTGATCCGGCATGTTCCTAAGCCTTTCCCACGTCCCGCTGTCCTCCTTCCCGGCCTTGCCGAATCCGGCTCCCGGCGTGAAGCGGGTGTGTGCGAGAGTGTTCCATTCGGCATCGCTCATGCTCTTGTCCCACAGAGCCTTAGGCTCCGGACGGGCAAGAACATATTCACCAAACCTTTCAAGTTTGGCTCCTTTGCCGGAATCCAGAAGTTCGTAGTCCTTCCAGTTATTAGGAACATACTCGATCGTCATAGCGTACAAATATAGGAAAAAGAAAGCCTATTTTGTTCTATCGGGACAGGATTTAATCGTTATAGTCTGATTGACTGATACGTAATCCGCTGGATTTTACTATATTTGCGCTCGGAATTTGTAAGATTTTACTAAAACAACAAGTTATGCAACAGCACATTGACACCTACGATTTCAAAGGCAAAAAGGCTATCGTGAGAGTGGACTTCAACGTTCCGCTCGATGAAAACTTCAACATCACTGATGACACCCGCATCCGCGCGGCTCTCCCTACGCTCAAGAAAGTGCTTGCCGAAGGTGGCTCCCTCATCCTCATGTCCCATCTCGGACGTCCGAAGGGAGTTGACCCTAAGTTCTCCCTCAAACATATTCTCGCCCACGTCTCCGAGTGCCTCGGAGTTCCGGTGCAGTTCGCCGAGGACTGCCAGAAGGCTGACGCTCAGGCCGCCGCCCTCAAGCCGGGTGAGGTGCTGATGCTTGAGAACCTGCGTTTCTACGCCGAGGAAGAGGGCAAGCCGAGAGGACTCGCCGCCGATGCTACCGATGAGGAGAAGGCCGAGGCTAAGAAGGCTGTCAAGGCAAGCCAGAAGGAATTCGTGAAGAAGCTGGCTTCCTACGCTGACTGCTACATCAACGACGCTTTCGGCACGGCTCACAGGGCTCACGCCTCGACCGCGCTGATCGCCGCCTATTTCCCGAATGACAAGATGTTCGGCTACCTGATGGAGAAAGAGGTCAAGGCCATCGAGAACGTTCTGAAGAACGCCCAGCGTCCTTTCACCGCCATCATCGGAGGTTCGAAGGTCTCCAGCAAGCTTGGGGTGATCAAGAATCTGCTTGACAAGGTTGACAACCTGATCATCGGCGGAGGAATGGGCTACACCTTCATCAAGGCCCAGGGCGGCCACATCGGAAAGTCTCTCCATGAGGACGAGCTTATGCCGGACGCTCTTGAGATTATGAAAGAGGCTAAGGAGAAGGGTGTAAATCTTTCACTTTCAGTCGCTACGGTTTCAGGCCAGGAGTTCAGCGACGACACTCCTCGCAAGACATTCGACATATTCAACATTCCTGATGACTGGGAGGGAATGGACGCTTCCGACGCTTCGCTTGAGAACTGGAGGAAGATCATCCTCGCTTCCAAGACCATCCTTTGGAACGGCCCTGTCGGAGTGTTCGAGCTTCCTAACTTCGCCCACGGTACCGAGAAGATCGCCGAGTTCGTGGCCGAGGCCACCCAGAACGGTGCCTACTCTCTCGTAGGTGGCGGCGACTCAGTGGCAGCCGTGACAAAGCTCGGCTTCGCCGACAAGGTAAGTTATGTCTCCACGGGTGGCGGCGCAATGCTTGAGGCCATCGAGGGCAAGGATCTTCCTGGCATCGCCGCTATCCGCGACTAGCCGGGGCGCGACCGTCACGCCCCTTCCTCTAAATTTCTCGGGCGAAGGGGCGTAAGAATCGCAGATTTTATGTAAGTTTGTACGAAAAGTGATTTTTAGGTTATGGATCTTCTGTTCGTACATTGGAATATGAATCCGGAGATATTCAGGATTGGATCGTTCGCCGTAAGGTGGTATGGTCTCCTGTTTGTTTCCGGTTTCGTTCTTGGCTACTGGATGTTCGCGAGGTTCTTCAAGAGGGAAAAGGTCAACGAGGCCCTTCTTGATCCGCTTCTGTACACATTGCTGATCGGTACTCTTGTGGGAGCCCGTCTCGGGCACTGCATATTCTATCAGCCGGACTATTATTTCGGCTCCTGGAAAGGTTTCCTTGAGATCTTCGCCGTCTGGCACGGAGGACTCGCCAGCCACGGGGGGGCGCTGATGCTGCTCCTGTGCATGTGGTGGTTCGCGGGCAGGTACGGGAAGAAGAACCACATCGATTTCCTGTGGATTCTTGACCATCTGGCGATCGCCGTGGCGTTCGCGGCGACTTTCATCAGACTTGGAAATCTTTGTAATTCAGAGATCTATGGCGATGTGACAAACCTTCCTTGGGGGTTCGTCTTTGAGCGCAGGGGGGAGACCGAGCCGAAGCATCCGACCCAGATCTACGAGGCGCTGAGCTATCTGGTCCTCGGTGTCGGGCTGTTGTGGCTCTATGTCAAGAAGCTGGACAAGATGTACAGGGGTTCCTTCATAGGAATATTCTTCATCGTCTGCTTCGGGATGCGTTTCCTCATAGAGTTCATCAAGGAGCCGCAGGTGGATTTCGAGAACGCGATGGTTCTGGACATGGGACAGTGGCTGAGCATTCCGTTTGTCCTTCTGGGCATCGGACTCCTGGTCTATTCCTATAAGAAGAAGATTCCCGCCGCCGCTGTCATCCCCGCCGCCAAGCCCCAAAAGTCCGAGCCCACCCACTACGCCAAGAGCCTTAACGGATAATTTATGGTAAAGGCAATTTTTTTTGATATAGACGGCACCCTCGTGAGTTTCACGACTCACCGGATGTCCGAGAATCTTAAGGAGAGACTTCATGAGCTTCAGGCCAAGGGCGTGAAGCTTTTCATTTCAAGTGGACGGGCGAGGCTGGTGATGAACAATCTGGACGGCTTTCCGTTCGACGGCTATGTGGCGATGAACGGGGCGGAGACGACTCTTGACGGGGAAGTGATTGACAGTCACCCGCTTCCTGAGGCGACTTCCCTTCAGGTGGCCGAAATCGCTGAGCGGGAGAAGGTGTCCTGCTGGGTGTTCGCCGACAACGTGGCGGGGATCAACCATGCAAGCCCGCAGGCGATGGAGATCGCAGAGATGATCAACCTGCGCCCGCCTTGCTTCCTTGACCTCCAGCAGGTCGCGGAGAATCACACGGTCTATGAATATACCATATTCTTTGATGACGAACAGGCGCGAAGGCTGCTTTATCCGGTGCTGAAGAATGTCTCCTACACCCGCTGGCACCCTTATTTTCTGGACATTGTCCCGGAAGGCCTGTCAAAATCCTACGGCGCGGCGCGCATCCTTGAGCGCATCGGCGTGACACGCGAGGAGTGCATGGCGTTCGGCGACGGAGGCAACGACATCCCGATCATTGAATATGCCGGGATCGGTGTCGCGATGGGCAATGCCACCGACGATGTGAAGGCCGCCGCAGACTATGTCACTGACACTGTCGATGAGGATGGAATTGTCACCGCGCTTCAGCATTTTGGCGTACTATAGGAAACTTGGAAAATATTTAAGTTTTTCGGTGCATCGTTTTATTTTATTGAAAATAAATCATTTGGTTAATCCGCTGCTTTTTAGGTGGCGGATTATTTTATTATATTGCTTGAAAAAATGACGGTTTTTGCATAGCATTTGCAGAATGGCTTGGCGCAATTATAGAGATTATGGCTGAATTGACAAAGGAAACGATAATGATGACGGCGAACGGACTCTTCTCAAAGGATGGGGTCCGCGAGGTGTCCATCGATGACATCTGCCGCAAGCTCTGCATCTCCAAGAAGACATTCTACCAGTACTACGCCCAGAAGGAGGATCTTGTCGCCGACGTGGTGACCTACAATGTCGAGAGGAAGAAGGATGAGTTCGAGAGGATGGTCGAAGGCAAGAACGCCGTTCAGGTGCTTAAGGCCATGTTCGCCCTCATAGGCAGGAAAAAGACCATGGACAAGGACAAGAGGATGGTCAAGGACATCATGAAATACTATCCTGAGACCTTCATCAAGCACGCCGAGGATTGCTCCAAGGCACTTCACAACTTCTTTGTGGATTTTTTCGACACCGGAAGGAAGGAGGGACTCATCCGTTCCGACATGGACGTTGAGGGGGTGCAGCTGCTGATCTACATCATGCACGAGGGCATGGCCGAGTACCTTGACGGCGGCCACCGCATCGAGGGAAAGAGGGTCTCGTTCAAGTCGCTCTCCGCGGCCTTCGAGGACATCGTGACAAGGGTGCTGCTCACGCCGAAGGGTTTTGAGGAATATTCATCAATGGATAATTGTAAAAATAGTTAGTATAGTATGAAAAACAGATTGAAGTATCTAGTTCTGACCGCCGCGGCCCTGCCGCTTGCTCTGGCAGCGCAGGCCCAGTACCGGAATGACACCATCCCGAAGGAGTCGCCCAAGGACACCTCGCTGGTGACCCTGACCTTGAACGACGCCCTTCAGATCGCCTTGAGCGAGAATGTCGCCGTGAAGGTGGCAGACAAGGAGATCCAGCGTACGGAATATGCCAAGAAAGGCACCTACGCCTCCCTGTTCCCGCAGATCAACGCTTCGGGAGCCTATCAGAGGACTATCAAGAAACAGGTTATGTATATGGACTCGGACAGCGGTTCGGACGAGGAGGGCGGAGGCGGAATGGGCTTCCTGAGCTCTCTGGGTCCATACTTCATGCGCATCAATGAGCTTTCCGCCAAGGCCGGGATGGATCCGGTGAAGATTGAGCAGACGGAAGGCGGTTCCGGCAGCGGCGGATTCGCCGTAGGCCGCTGGAACACCTACAACTACGGTGTGTCGGCCTCGATGCCGATCGTCAACGCCCAGCTTTGGGAGAGCCTGAAGATCTCCGGCCAGAGCGTGGATCTCGCCGTGGAGAAGGCCCGTTCCTCAAGGCTGGACATGGTTACACAGGTGAAGCAGGCCTACTACTCCGTCCTGCTCGCCAAGGAGGCGTTCAACGTTTACAAGGATGTCTACGAGAACGCGGTTGACAACTTCGCCCAGACCGAGAGGCGCTACAACGCGCAGAAAGCCTCCGAGCTTGAATATACAAGGGCAAAATCAACGGTGGCCGCCGCCATCCCTGACGTCTACAATGCCGAAAGTTCGGTGATTCTCGCCCTCTGGCAGCTCAAGGCCGTGATGGGAGTGGATCTTGACAGGAACATCGACGTGTCCGGCTCTCTGGAGGACTTCTCCAAGGAGATGTTCAGGGACATCAACGAGAACAGCGACCCATCCTTGGAGTACAACACCACCCTTCGCCAGCTTGAGATCCAGGCCGAGCAGCTTGCCTCGACAGTCCGCATGCAGAAGGCCGCCTATCTTCCGAGCATAGCCGCGAACTTCTCGTACAGCATGATCGCGATGACCAACGACTTCAAGTTCAGCGAGTACCAGTGGTCTCCTTACTCCTATGTGGGTGTCAGCATCTCCATTCCGATCTTCTCCGGCGGAAAGCGCCACAATGACGTGCGCCAGACCAAGGTGCAGGCCGCCCAGCTCGACCTCCAGAGGATAGAGACCGAGCGCCAGCTCAAGATCGCCATCCGCCAGTACCTCAACACTATGGAGACGAACATGAAGAGTTTCAACTCCGCCAACGAGGCCGTGGCCCTCGCCCGGAAGGCCTACGACATCGCCGCCAAGTCCTACAAGGTCGGCAAGAGCACGATCACGGAACTAAATGACGCTCAGCTGACCTTGACTCAGGCCAGTCTGGCCCAGTCGCAGGCTGTCTATAATTTCGTGGTGGCGAAGTCCAACCTCGAGAAGACCCTCGGCTACGATTTCATCGACGAGAAGGGTGAAATCGACCTTGAGAATATGTAAAAAATAAAAACATCAAGAATATGAACAAGACAATCAGGACTATGATTTTCGCCTCGGCCACCGTTCTTATGGCCGCTTGCGGAAACGGCAGGAAGGCAGACAACGCCGGGGCTTCCGCCCAGGTTGAGGAAAGGGCTACCTTGATCTCGACGGCGGTTGCCACAAGGCAGGAAGTGCCCCAGACGGAGGTATATTCAACGACCGTCCAGGCGTTCGCCATCAACAACATCGCCCCTCAGACAGGCGGCAGGATCAAGAGCATCAAGGTGGATGTGGGCAGTTTTGTGGAGAGGAACCAGCTCCTCGCGGAGATGGACGCCGCGCAGCTTGACCAGGCGAGGCTCAAGCTTGTCAACGATTCGACCGAGCTCAGCCGCCTGAGAAGCCTCTATGAGGAGGGTGGCGTGTCAAAGTCTGATTTCGACGCCGCCGAGATGGCGTGGAAGGTCAGCCGCAGATCCTACAACAACCTGCTTGAGAACACCTTGCTCCGTTCCCCTATCAGCGGTGTAGTCACCGCGAGGAACTACGACCAGGGTGACCTCTACTCCGGCCAGGCGATCTTCGTCGTCCAGCAGATCACTCCTGTGAAGCTTCTGGTCGGCATCTCCGAGTCCGACTACACCAAGGTCAAGAAGGGCGACCAGGTGGAGATCACTGCTGACGCCATCCCTGGCAGGACATTCACGGGAAAGGTCAACAAGGTCTATCCTACCATCGATCCGACAAATCACACATTCACGACCGAGGTTCTGGTGGGCAACACCGACAGGACGCTGCGTCCGGGGATGTTCGCGAGGGCGAAGGTCGAGTTCGGTGTCAACAACAGCATCGTTGTTCCGGACGAGGCGGTCGTCAAGATGCAGGGCTCCGGCCAGAGAAGCGTCTATGTCGTCGGCTCCGACAGCACAGTGAACAGCGTCATCGTGAAGATCGGACGCCATTTCGACAGGTACTATGAGATCCTCGAAGGTCTGAATGATGGCGATGTCGTCGCCACGAAGGGAAGCTCCAGCCTGAAGGACGGAGCCAAGGTCGAGATCTCAAAGAACAACTAAAGAATCTGAACTATGAGCATTTACAGATCAGCGGTGAAGAAGCCCGTCACGACTGCGTTGATTTTTGTCGCTTTCGCGGTCTTCGGAGTCTTCTCACTGATGAACACATCCCTGGCGAACTTCCCGGACTTCGACGCCAACGTCGTCCTGGTGATGTCGTCCTACCCGGGAGCGAGCGCTTCCGACATCGAGAACAACCTGACGAAGGTGCTTGAGAACACGCTCAACGGCGTGGCTGACCTCAAGGACATCACCTCCAGCTCAAAGGAGAATGTCTCCATCGTCGTCCTGGAATTTGAATATGGCACTGACATCGACGAGGCCTGCAACAACATCAGGGACAAGCTGGATCTTGTCAACTCGTCCCTGCCAGACGGAGCGTCCGTGCCGGTGCTCTTCAAGTTCGGCATGGACGACATGCCTGTGCTGATCCTTTCGGCCAAGGCGGACAAGAGCCTCATGGGCCTTGACAAGATCCTCGACGACAAGCTTGTCACTCCGCTTGGACGTGTCAAGGGAGTCGGCACCATCAGCGTCTCCGGCGCGCCGGCGAGGGAAATCCACGTCTATTGCGACCCTAACAAACTGGAAGCCTATGGCTTGAGTGTCTCGGGAATATCCCAGATCATCGCCGCGGAGAACCGCAACGTGCCTTCCGGCAGCATCGACATCGGCGCCGAGTCGTTCACTCTCCGTGTGGAGAAAGAGTTCAAGGATCCTTCCGAGCTGATGGACATCGTGGTCAGCACCCGTAACGGGCAGACAGTCTACCTGAGGGATGTCGCCACCGTCATCGACGGTCTTGAGGAAAAGTCCCAGGAGTCTTTCACCAACGGTGAGAGATCCGCGATGATCGCCATCCAGAAGCAGTCCGGAGCCAACACCGTCAACGTCATCAGAAGTGTCAAGCAAAAGCTCAAGACCATTGAGCCGACCCTTCCTTCCGATGTGAGGATCACCACTGTGGTCGATAGTTCAACGAACATTCTTAACACCCTTAACTCGCTGAAAGAGACGATATTCATAACCCTTCTTGTGGTCATGCTCGTCGTCTACATATTCCTTGGCCGCTGGAGGGCGACGTTCATCATCGTGCTTTCCATCCCTATCGCCCTTCTGGGTTCGCTGATCTACCTTTATGCCACGGGCAACACACTGAACATCATTTCGATGTCGGCCTTGTCCATCGCGATCGGTATGGTGGTGGACGATGCCATTGTGGTGCTGGAGAACATCTCTACTCATCTGGAGCGAGGTGAGAAGCCAACGGAGGCTGCCGTCCACGGCACCTCGGAGGTGGGTATCTCCGTGATCGCCTCCACCCTTACGATGCTCTGCGTGTTCCTGCCTCTCACCATGGTCTCCGGAATGGCCGGAATCATGTTCAAGCAGCTCGGCTGGATTGTCAGCATCATCATGATCATCTCCACTACCGCCGCGCTTACCCTTGTTCCGATGCTCTGCTCAAGGATGCTGAGCAACAAGCCTAAGAACGGCAGGCTCCACAGGGCGATCTTCGATAATGTGGAGAAGTTCCTCAACATGATCTCAGATGGCTATGCCAAGATCATCGGCTGGTGCATGGTGCATAGGAAAACTGTGATATTCAGTGGCTTTGCCATCTTTGTCGCCGTCCTGGCGCTCCTTGGCCCCGGACTTAAGACCGAGTACTTCCCGTACTCCGACGAAGGTCGTCTGACAGTCTCCATCCAACTTCCGGTCGGCACCGAGCAGACCGTGACAGGTGAGTTCGCCAAGAACTTCGCCGAGAGGATCAAGTCAGAGATTCCTGAGATCCAGGTGCTTCAGTACCGCTTCGGCCAGGCGAGCACCGACAACGCCTGGGGAAGCATGCAGTCCAACGGTTCGTACATCATCTCGATGAACATCAACCTTGGCTCCATGGAAGACCGTAAGCGCTCTTCATCCGAGATCGCCGACATCATCAGGAAAGATCTTAGGGAGTATCCTGAAGTCAAGAAAGGTACAGTCTCCGAGGGCATGGGAGGAGTCGGCGGCGCCGCTTCCGTCAGGCTTGAGATCTACGGCTACGACTTCGACGAGACCGACCGCGTGGCCAGGGAGATCCAGGGCAAGATGCTGGACAACGAGAACTTCACGCAGGTTGTTCTCAGCCGTGATGACTACACTCCTGAGTATCAGGTGGATTTCGACAGGACAAAGCTGGCTCTCAACGGCCTTAACTCCACGACAGCCGCAGCGGCTTTCAGCGCCGCGATGAACGGCTCGGTGGGATCCTTCTACCGTGAGGAAGGCGAGGAGTACAACATCCGCGTCATCTACGACAAGAAGTTCCGTTCGAGCGTCCAGGACATCGAGAACATCGTGGTCTACACCCCTGCCGGCAAGGCCGTCCGCATCAAGGATCTCGGTACGGTGGTCGAGTCCAAGGTCCCTCCGACAATCGAGAGGAAGAACCGTGAGAGGTACATAACCGTGACCGGCATCGTCTCTGCCGGACGTGCCCTCAGCGAGGCCGTGGCCGCCACGAACGCCATCATCAAGACCACCGACATCCCGAACAACATCTCCACCGACATCTCAGGTGACTTCGAGGACCAGCAGTCCATGTTCCTGAACCTTGTCGTGCTGATGGTTCTGATCATCATCCTTGTGTACATGGTGATGGCCTCCCAGTTCGAGTCGTTCATGAGTCCGTTCGTGATCATGTTCTCCGTGCCGTTCGCGTTCACGGGTGTGATCCTTGGTCTCTGGGCCACGAACACCGCGCTCGGTGTGATGGCGATGATCGGTATCATCATCCTGCTTGGTATCGTAGTGAAGAACGGTATCGTGCTGATTGACTACACGATCCTGATGCGTGAGAGGGGCATGAGCGTTGTCGATGCCTCCGTCACCGCGGCGAGAAGCCGTCTGCGTCCTATCCTTATGACCACCCTCACGACAGTGCTCGGTATGGTGCCTATGGCTGTCGGACGCGGAGAAGGTTCCGAACTTTGGCGCTCGCTCGGTATGACGGTCTGCTGGGGTCTGACGATCTCCACGCTTGTCACCCTGGTGCTCATTCCGACGATCTACTGCTCTCTCGCCACCGCGCAGGAGAGACGCAAGGCCAGGAAGCTGGCGCGGATCAAAGGTTGATTCCTTTTCATTTGACATTTTATTTGCGAAAGATATATGAAATCGATATTTATATCATATAATCAAGCCTACGGCAACGAGATTGTCGAGCTGCTTGAGGGGTTCGGCCAGAGAGGGTTCACCCAGTGGCTGGACATCCAGGGCAGGGGAGGGGTTGATGGAATCCCTCACTACGGTGACCATGCGTGGCCTGAGCAGAACTACGCCATCCTGACGATTGTCCCTGACGAGAAAGTCACTCCGATCCTGGATGCGCTTCGTCAGAAGGATAAAGCCTATAAGGATCTTGGTCTGAGGGCTTTTGTCTGGAACATCGAGCAGACGGTCTAGCCGTCAGCGCCGCTCTTTTGTGCTCACGAAAATGCTTGCGGAGATCCTGCGGAATCGCAGGATTTCCGTAAGTTATTGTTATATTGTGCCGAAAATGAGTCCAGGCCATGACAGAAGAAAATGATCTCATAAAGCGGTTCGAAGGAATATTCATCGCCCATTATCCGGCAGTGAAGGGTTTCATCGCCGCCCTGCTGAAGTCGGAGGCCTACGCCGAGGATCTCGCCCAAGACATTTTCGCCAGACTATGGACAAGACACGACATCTGGGCGGAAAGAGACGGCGGTCACAGCGGCTACATCTACGCGATGGCGCGCAACGCCGCCCTGGACTTCATCAGGAAAAGGCGAAAAACCAGCCCACACGGAGGGGACTTCCGCCCGGAAGCCCTTGATGGATTATTCTCCGAAAGCACTCCCCTCGACCCTCTCTACGCCGAGGAAATCCAGTTGCTGATGGAACTGGCCATCGAAAGGCTCCCGAAGCGCAGAAAAAGAATATTCCGGATGAGCCGTCTTGACGGCATGAGCAACAAGGAGATCGCCGAAGCTCTCGGACTCTCCACCAGAACAGTTGAGCATCAAATCTATCTGGCCCTCCGGGAACTTCGCAGAATCATCTTCCTGTTCCTCCTCCTGCATCTCATCTGAGCTTCCGCTTGGAAAGCCTTGCGATTATGCTGAAATTTCTGAATGCCCGACACCTTCCGGTGACCGGGCGACACTTCGGCGCGGATTGCCAGAATGGGGGTGCCATGAAGGTGGCTTGGAGATAGTCCTCAGACAAATCCAAGCGGCTCTCTCAATAAATATTCAAAAAAGATTTAAGTAGTCGCCCCTGTTTATACGTCTTATAGTCAGTGACACTGATTATAACACTTCTTGAATATGAACGGGTACGCGAAAAAAATCATCTCTCTGTTCGTCGGGCATAGGTTTTCCAAGAAGACCACCGCACGATTCTATGACTGGTTGACGGACGGTAACCACGCCGAAGAGAAGGAGGAGGCGCTGAGGGAACTCTTCGACAAGACGCTCCTGCAGGCTGAGGAACCTGACCTTGACCGCGCTCTGGCCGAATGGCGGCTCCGTAGCGGAATCCCATACACCGGCATCCGTAGCCGGCTCCGTAGCGGAATCCTATCCACCCACATCCGTCGCCGACTTCCAAGGTGGCTCTGGCCATCGGCGGCCTCTGTACTACTGTTGCTGTCCCTCTCGCTGGGGGCGGCTCTCCTCCGGATGGCGAAAGACGAACCAGACCTCGTCCAGGCGCACATTCCATATTCACAAATCAAGTCGCTCACCCTGCCGGACGGCACCGAGGTGCGGCTCAATTCGGGCAGCACCCTGCTCTACCCGGAGAAATTCGGGCGGAAGGGGCGCAGTGTCTTCCTCATCGGAGAGGCGGGCTTCAAGGTGCAGCCTGACGCGAAGCGGCCGTTCGTGGTCAAGACGGACGGGTTCCAGGTCACGGCTTTGGGAACGGAGTTCGACGTGTCGGCCTATCCCGACGACAAGGCGGTCAGCGCCGTTCTCCTCGAAGGCAGCGTGCTTGTCGAGTTCGACAACCTTTCCAAGAGCAGAATCCTGCGCCCGGGAGAGCAGCTGGTCTTTAACAAGGACGACCGCGGCCTTCAGCTGAAAGTGCCTGACATTGAGGACGTGACGGCATGGAAGAGAGGTGAGTTGGTCTTCCGCCAGATGACCATCTCCGACATCATCACCGTGCTTGAGCGGCGCTTCGACATCACATTCGTCTACAGGCTCCACGACTTCAGCACGGACCGCTACAGTTTCCGCTTCAGGGAGGATGCTTCCCTTGAAGAAGTGATGGAAGTCATCACCGACGTGACCGGAATCCTGAGATTCCGGATCGAAGACGACAAATGCCGCATCACCCGGAAATGATTGTAAAGGAATATGTCCGATGACCATCACCTCAGACACCGCTCCGGCCGCACAAGGTGCCGCCGTCGAGCCGTCTGAACGATAATAGATTGATCGTTAACGCTTAAAGTAATCCTTTAAAAAACTTTTCACCATGTAAAAAAGGACCCGGACGGACACCGCCGCCATGACCAGTACGGATGTCGTCACAGGCAGCCATTCAAGGCAACCGGTTACCGCCAAGAGCGGAGAGGTTGCCGGCGAGCAGGCCTCCGTCCCGGATCCGAAATCAAGAACCACCCAACAATCAGGCATCTGTCCTGAGTCCCGAAACGCCGCGAACAATTTGGCGACAGCTCCGGCGCTTCAAAAACAACAAAATTAATGAACCAATTATTAAGTAGTCTATGCTGCGAAATTACAAAAATAATGCGAAACAGCGGAAGCGGGCGACGGCGTTCATGGCCCTCGCCTGGCTTCTGTGCATGTTCCTGATCTCTCCTCCGGCCAGCGCGCAGGGAGATGTCAGGATAAACCTTCAGAAAAAGGACATCACCGTGGTCAGCGCCCTCAAGGAAGTCGAAAGGCAGTCAGGCCTCTCGGTCGGCTACAACGACTCCGCCCTTGAGTCCAGCCCTGCCATCACCCTCAACCTTACGGACGCGAGGCTGCCCGAAGCCTTGAACGCCATCCTTGGCGGGACAGGATTCACCTACGAGATCAAGGATCGCTACATCAAGATCGTCCCTAAGCCTCAGGACAACCGCCCGCGGTCACGAACGATCACGGGACGGGTGCTTGACGAGAGACAGGAACCCCTCATCGGAGCCAGCATCACCGTGGAAGGCACAGACGTGGGAGCGATCACCGACATCGACGGACGCTTCTCCATCGAGGCCTCGACCGGCAACGTCCTCCGCTTCACCTATCTGGGCTACCAGCCGGCAAGCGTCAAGGTGACAGAGAAGGCTGTCTACAACATCCAGCTGACAGGCGACGTGGACGTGCTGAGCGAGGTCGTGGTCACGGCCCTGGGCATCAGACGCGAGCAGAAAGCCCTGAGCTACAACGTCCAGCAGGTCAAGTCCGAGCAGCTTCTCGCCGTCAAGGACGCCAACTTCATCAACAGCCTCGGCGGTAAGGTGGCCGGTGTCACGATCAACAGCAGCTCCGCCGGAGTCGGAGGAGCCAGCAAGGTGGTGATGCGTGGTGTCAAGTCCATCGAGCAGAGCAGCAACGCCCTCTACGTCATCGACGGAGTTCCGATGTACAACTTCGGAGGAGGAGGCGACAAGGAGTTCGGATCAAGGGGAATGACCGAGAGCATCGCCGACCTCAACCCTGACGACATCGAGAGTGTGTCCGTCCTGACCGGAGCGGCAGCGGCGGCGCTGTACGGAAGCAACGCGGCCAACGGAGCCATCGTGATCACCACCCGCAAGGGAGAGGCCGGAAAGCCTAAGGTCACCTTCTCCACCAACACCGAGTTCGTCACCCCGTTCGTCCTTCCTGAGTTCCAGAACCGCTACGGCACGGGAAGCCGGGGAAAGTCCGACGGCTCCACGATCCTCAGCTGGGGGCCGCTCCTCAACGAGTCCTCCCGCACCGGCTACGAGCCGAGGGACTTCTTCGAGACCGGCAAGGTCTACACCAACTCCCTGACCCTCTCCGCGGGAACGGAAAAGAACCAGACCTTCGTCTCCGCGGCCTCCGTCAAGTCCGACGGCATGGTTCCGAACAACACCTACAACCGTCTCAACTTCACGTTCCGCAACAGCACGAGCTTCCTGGACGGCAGGATGCGCCTCGATGTCGGCGGAAGCTACATCATTCAGAATGACAGGAACATGACCAACCAGGGAGTCTACTCCAATCCGGTCACTCCGGTCTACCTGTTCCCTCGCGGCGACGACTTCAGTCTCGTCAAGACCTTCGAGCGCTGGGATCCGGCCCGCAAGATCAAGACCATGTTCTGGCCGCAGGGCGAGGGTGACCTCAGGATGCAGAACCCTTACTGGATAGCCTACCGCAACCTGCGCCTCAACAACCGCAGACGCTACATGCTCTCCGCCGCCCTCAGCTACGACATCACCCTTTGGCTGAACCTGTCGGGGCGTGTACGCATCGACAACTCCACGACGAAGTACGAGCAGAAACTCTACGCGAGCTCCAACTCCACCATTACCGAAGGCAGCACCCAAGGCTACTACGCCGTGGCGGATCCACAGGAACGTCAGACCTACGCCGACATCCTCGCCAACGTTGACAAGCGATTCGGCGACTTCTCCATCGTGGCCAACCTCGGAGCCAGCATCTCCGACAACCGCTACGACGAGTTGAGCTACCGCGGCCCGATCAGGGAGAACGGTATCCCTAACGTGTTCAACGTCTTCGATCTGGACAACACCAAGAAGAAGGCCCGTCAGGAAGGATGGAACGAGCAGACCCAGTCCGTCTTCGCCAGTGTCGAGGCCGGATGGAAGAGCATGCTGTTCCTCACCCTCACCGGCAGGAACGACTGGGCTTCCCAGCTTGCGAACTCATCAACCTCGTCGTTCTTCTATCCGTCCGTGGGACTTTCGGCGATCCTGTCCGAGATGCTTCCGATGCCGAAGGCGATCGACTACGCCAAGGTACGCGCCTCCTTCAGTTCCGTCGGAATGCCGTACCCGCGCAACCTGACATCGCCTACCTATGAATATGACGAGACCACCCAGACCTGGAAACCTAAGACCCACTACCCGATCGGCAGCCTCAAGCCCGAGCGCACCGACTCCTGGGAACTTGGTCTGGATCTGCGCCTGTTCAAGGACTTGAGTCTCGCACTGTCCTGGTACCGGGCCAACACCATGAACCAGACCTTCGACCCGAAGATCTCCGTTTCGTCCGGCTACTCCACGATCTACCTCCAGACAGGTCACGTGCGCAACCAGGGAGTCGAGCTATCCCTCGGCTACCGGCACACATGGAGAAACGGCTTCCGCTGGGAGTCCGGCTTCACGATGTCCGCCAACAGGAACCGCATCGTCGAACTTGTCAAAGACTACCGCCACCCGGAGACCGGAGAGATCATCAACAAGGACAGGCTTGACGTGGGAGGCCTCGGCAAGGCGCGGTTCATCCTCAAGACCGGCGGCACCCTCGGCGACCTCTACACCCAGTCCGGCCTCAAGCGCGACGTGAACGGCATGGTCGAGATCGACCCGTCCGGCGGCCTTGTGACCGTTGACAACCTTCAGGACATCAAGCTCGGAAGCGTCTTCCCTAAGGCCAACCTGGCTTGGCGCAACGCCTTCGACTGGAAGGGTGTCCACCTGAGCGCCCTCGTCACCGCCCGTCTTGGCGGCGTGGTCTACTCAGCCACACAGGCGGCCATGGACCAGTACGGAGTCTCCGAGTCATCAGCCCTCGCGAGGGACAACGGAGGAGTCCTCGTCAACGGACGCACCCTTGTCGACGCCCAGACCTGGTACACCGCCATCGGCACCCAGAGCGGGCTTCCGCAGTACTACACCTACAGCGCCACCAACGTCCGTCTCCAGGAAGCCAGCATAGGCTACACCCTGCCACGCTCCTGGTTCGGGAACATCTGCTCCGTACAGCTTTCCGTTGTCGGACGCAACCTGCTGATGATCTGCAACAAAGCGCCGTTCGATCCGGAGTCTGTGGCCTCCACGGGCAACTACTACCAGGGCATCGACTACTTCATGATGCCGAGTACCCGCAGCGTCGGTCTGAACGCAAGGATTAACTTTTAAAGCCCAAAGAACATGAAACCACACAAAATAACAACGGTCCTCATCACCTTGGCTCTCGTCCTCGTCTCCTGCACGGACAACTTCGACAAACTCAACAGGAAACCCTATCAGGTTGACAACGAGGAGCTTCAGCGCGAAGGCTACATCATAGGCTCCACCCTCAAGGGAATGCAAGGCCTCGTCGTGCCGACCCAGGAGCACCTCTACCAGTTCATCGAGGCCCTGGCCGCCGGACCATTCGCCGGCTACTTCGGAGCCACCGTGGCCTGGACGGACAAGTTCGAGACCTACAACCCTCCGGTAGACTGGCAGAACAAGACATTCTCGGATGTGTTCACAAAGACGTACCCGTTCTACCGCGACATCCTCAACTTCACGGACGATCCTGTGGCCGTGGCCCTTGCCAAGCTCATGAGGGTGGCGATAATGCACAGGATGACCGACATGTACGGCCCGATCCCATATTCAAAAGTACTCGCCGACACCGAGGGAGAGTCCCTTGCCGTTGCCTATGACACCCAGGAGGAGGTCTACCGCCGGATGCTCGTTGAGCTCGACGAGGTCAGCGCCGTCCTTTCGGAGAACCTCGGCCTCGGCGCCGAAGCCTTCCGCAAGTACGATGATGTCTACTTCGGAGACCTCGCCAAATGGTTCCGCTTCACCAACTCCCTGAAGCTCAGGATGGCGATGCGCATGGTCTATGCCGACGAGGCCGCCGCCCGCAAGGCAGCCGAGGAGGCCGTCGCCGCCGGGGTCATCACGGCCAACGCCGACAACGCCTTCCTCACCGTGGCCGAGAACCGCTCCGCGATGGTGTTCAACGACTGGAGCGACCACCGCGTGGGAGCCGACCTGATCAGCTACATGAACGGCTACTCCGACCCTCGCCGCGAGAAGATGTTCACAAAAGGCCTCTACAACAAGAAGGAGGACTTCTACGGCATCCGCATCGGCATCGACGTGGCCAACAAAGACATCGTGACCGGAGTGTACTCCCGTCCTGTCATCACCGAGACCAGCCCGTTCCTCTGGATGAACGCCGCCGAAGTCACGTTCCTCCGCGCGGAGGGAGCGCTGAGGGGATGGAATATGGGCGAGGATGCGAAGTCTCTCTACAACACCGCCATAGCCCTCTCGTTCGAGCAGTACGGCGTCGCAGGGGCGGATGAATATTCATCGGACACCGAGAAAATCCCCGCCGCCTACAACGACCCTCTTGGCACCTATTCCGACAAGACAGGCCCGCGCAGCAGGATCACCATTGCCTGGGAGGACGGCGACGCGAACTTCGAACGCAACCTTGAGCGCGTCATCACCCAGAAATGGATTGCCATTTTCCCTCTATGCGTCGAGGCGTGGAGCGAGTTCCGCCGCACCGGCTACCCGAAACTCATCCCGGTTGTGGAGAACAAGAGCGGAGGAACCATCGACTCCGGCGTGATGATCAGGCGCCTATGGTACCCGCCTCTGGAGTATTCAGAGAACCCTAAGAACATCGCCGCCGCCGTCGCCGCCCTCGGAGGCCCTGACAACGGAGGCACAAGACTTTGGTGGGACAAAAAGCCATGAGGCCGCTTCCCTCCATCCGAAAGAGTGACACAAACGACAATCAAACAGATAATTAATGAATATGAATATGAAAGCGACAGCATCACCTGCCACCCTTCTTCTCCGCTTCTGCCTTTCGCTCCTCGCCGCCGCCTGTCTTCTGGCCGGCTGCTCCGAGTGGAACGAGACACAGCCTCTGGAGCTGAAGGTGAAAGGGGCCAAGGAACGCGCCCCTGAACTATGGACACGCTACATGGAAGTCCTGCGTGACTACAAGAACAGCAGCCACTTCCTCACCTACGCCCGCTTCGACAACGGAGCCGAGAAACCCGTCAACGAAGGCGGCTACCTCCGTTCCCTGCCTGACTCTCTGGACATCGTGACCCTCGCCCATCCTGACAGGCTCACCGGATTCGACAAGGAGGACATCCCGTCACTTCAGGAGAAGAGCACCAAGGTTCTGTTTCTGGTGGACTATGCGGGAATGGCCGGAACCGAGCTGGGCGATGTCTCCAGACTCGGAGCCTATCTTGACAAGATCACCGGCCTTGCAGCCGAACTCGGCCTGGACGGATTCGCGTTCACCTGCAACCCGCTCTACTCCGGCACCGACGCCGAGATAGCGGCCCGCAAGGAGGCAGCCGCACTCATCGTCTCAAGACTCTCATCCGCCGCCGGAGCGTCCGGAACGCTGGTCTTCGAAGGACTGCCGGAAGCCCTTGAGCCTTCGGACATCGCGAAGCTCAGCCTTTTGGTCGCGCCGACAGCCGACCTTGACAACGTCGTGGATCTCAAGCTGATGATGGCAGGGATTCTCTCCGCCCCGGGCATCAGCAAAGACAAGGTGCTGCTCTCCGCATCGATCGGAGGCGAGATGGCCGACGGCAACAACGTCAAGAAAAGCCAGGTCCCGCTGATCATGGACTATGTCGCCTCCCTCGGCCCGCTCGGAGGTCTGGCCATCCGTGGCATCGGAGACGACTACTACAACTCCGCGATGAACTACACGGTCACCCGCTCGGTCATCCGCTCGATGAACCCGTCAAGATAACCCATAAAAAACAAGAGACATGAAAACGAAATACATAACCACAATTATCCTCCCGATGCTCGCCCTCTGCGCCGCCACCGGGCTCACCGCGTGCGAGGAGGATAGCATCCCGCTGGCAGTCGGCGACTTGTTGGATGAAAGCGACTATAATAACATTGCCGGTTCACTGCGAAGCAAACTCTCCTTTTCCGGAGAAGCCGGAATTGTGTTGTTAACCGGAGATGGCACCGAAACAAAATTGATGGATGAACTATTCTATGAACTTAATCGTCCTATTGACAAAGATCTTGAAGTCACTCTCTGTTTAGGTCAAGATCTCACAGATGCCTTCATGGCAGAGGTGGACAGATTAAACACCCAAATAGAAGCCTACCGTAAGCTTTTTCCGTTAACTCCTCTTTACGAGGCAGCATTGCTGCCTGATGATAACATCACTCTGTCAGAAAAAACCTTAACAATACCCAAGGGGAAAAACATTTCCGAAACAATCGAATGTGCTGTCTCCACTGATAATCTTGACTTGAACACTCTTTATCTTTTGACCATAAATATGGAACTGTCCACCCAAAACAGTCCGAACGTTCCAAATAAAAATATATTGCAATACTTTATTAACCTCAGACCCAATATAAGGTCTTGGGAAAACACGATTGATCCGAGCGTGGAGATTTCTTTAGATACGGAGTTTTACACCGTGTTCTACGTGAATACCGAAAGGTACCAGCCATTAATTGCGGATGTCTTCTTATATGGTAAAACAAGCTTACTGACTTGGGAGACTGAAAAAGTCTGTTCTTTTGGCAATCTGGTCAATCTCAGGCAATCCACTGTCAGCTACGCCCCGTCCTCAGGAAGAAGTCTACTGTCATTGGATTCTGATCTTCGCTATGTCCTTGAACATGCCGACAAATACATTCGTCCGTTGCAGAACAGGGGTAGGAAAGTTTGCCTATGCATCCAGGGAGGAGGCAAAGGGATAGGATTCTGCAACATGACTGACACCCAGATCGCCGACTTCACCTCACAGGTGAAGGAGGTTGTTGAATTATACAAACTTGACGGCATCAACTTGTGGGATGAAGGCAGCGGCTACGGCAAGGAGGGAATGCCTCCGATGAACACCACCTCCTACCCGAAACTCATAAAGTCCCTGCGCGAGGCCATGCCTGACAAACTCCTGACCCTTGTGGACAAGGAAGAGCCGACCGAGTACTTTCACGATGTGTCCCTCTGCGGCGGCATCGAAGTCGGCAAGTACATCGACTATGCCTGGCACGGCTATTTTTCTTACGATGAGATTACCCAAATTATCGAGCCTTGGGAAACCGAATCCCCTTACAGCGATTACAAAAGAAAGCCAATCGCAGGTCTTACCCCTGAAAAATATGGAAGCGTGAATATTGCAAGACAGCCCGGAGGAGATCTTATTCTCAGTGGACAAAGGAGAGTCATGAAATGGAAATCTGAAGGCAGGAAAAAGAATAACATGATTGTTTTTGGCTTCGATCTGTCGGCTAACGAACAAGATGGAGCATATGAAGGCCACCCCCTCTTTTCGGCTTTTGAATACTTGAATTATTTCTCTGATGACGGCTGGGTTCCTCAGGAAAATCCATTCACTGGGGAAATTGAAGAGGGAGAAGGGAATGCCTTCTATATGGTCTCGCCAAATGACGAGTCCTATCGTCGTGGCTTCAAGTTCTTTTGGAAAGATTGGTAAATGAACACTGTAGAATCATTTTATTTCAGTAATATATTTTAATACGATATATCGCAATAAGACAACCGAACGTTATGCGTTACATCATTAATCCCAACATTTTTTAATATGAATACTAATAATCTTTTCTCATTGCTGTTAGTGACAGCAATAACGGGAACAACCCTCCAAGGATGTTCCGGCTACCGTAATGATACGGTAACAAACGATCCGGCATCTAATGAGACCGAGGTTTCTACTCGGGCCGTCGGAGTCAAGACTCCTAAGTTCACGGTCTATATTGAGACCAACGACATCAACCCTCTCAATGCCGGAGAGTACTACTTCTGCAACTCTTCCCCACGTGAGGAAGTTGTTGACCACGTCATTCTGTTCGCTTCCAACATCCGCGGAAACGCTACTTCCGCTTGGCTGCATCACAACCAGAATCAAACTTACATTCTGAACAATGTCAGCACCTTGGTTCAGCCATTGCAGAACAAGGGGATCAAGGTTCTGCTTGGTCTGCTTGGCGATCACACCGGAGTAGGATTCGCTAACCTCAGCCCGGCCATGCTCGAAAGTTTTGCCCAGCAGGTGGCTACCTGTGTCAACACCTACGGGCTGGACGGAGTGGATCTTGATGATGAATACGCGAGATACGATCTGGCACCTGCCGGACTGCCATCTCCGAGTGCGGTCATTTTAGGCAATCTCGTCACCAGGCTTCGCCAACTGATGCCTAACAAACTGATCACGGCATTCTCTTTTGGTAATTATATTCCTTATATGGGTGCGACCGTCTTTAATTCGCTTGACTATATGCACACTGATTTCGGATGTAATCCAACCCTTCCTTCCGGACTTCCGAACAGCAAGTGGGCAAAACTGTCGGTACATATTCAGAGCCAATCATCCACCAATCCTCCGTGTTCCACAATGGGTGTCTGTGCAAACAACTATACCGGATACGGGGAAGTGATGATGTTCAACCTTAGGGAATGGGATGCCTCGAGCAAAATGAACTGTTTTGCCTCGCGCCTTTGGGGTAGGACTGTTTGCTGGACAGGCACCTCTCATTACAAGAACTATCCTTGATTGTTTATCGATGCCGGTAAATGACCAAGCGTAATTCCATATTCCTTTTTAACTGGAAACTAAGATATTAATACTCATTATTTCGGTTGTCTTTTTGCGATATTTAACTTCTTGACATATAATGAAGACGAAATCTAATACTATTATCTCGGTCGCCGCGGCCACGCTCGTACTGCTGGCCGCATGCGGTGAGCGGGACTACACCAAGGATTCACCTTTCGACAATGTGGTCTACATCGACGCCGCCCGCGTCAAGGAACTCAACCAGTTCACCTTCAACAACGTGACCGAGACCGGCTCCCGCACCCTCGCCGCCACCCTCGCCTTCCCGGCCGAGCAGGACGTTAGCGTCAGCATCGGAGCCGACCCGTCTCTGGTCTCCCTCTACAGTTCCCGCCTCGGCGGAGGCTATTCCTCCCTCGACCCCAAGCACTACACCCTTTCGGCCTCCTCGGTGGTCATCCCCGCCGGCCACGCCGCCTCGAAGCCCGTCACCGTGGACTTCCACGCCTTGACCGACCTTGAGATCGACAAAGGCTACCTCCTACCTGTCACCATCGGAGGCGTGTCCGGAGGCATGGGCGTGCTTGAGGGCTCACGCACCGTCTGCTATGTCGTGCGCCGCTCCAGCGCCATCACCTCGGCGGTCAGCCTTCGTAACAACTACTTCGAGGTGCCGGGCTTCGACGCCGGCAGCCCTACCGCCGATGTGGTCAACGGCCTGAAGCAGCTGACCTACGAGGCTATCGTCCGGGTCAACGACTTCGGTGACGAGAAGCGGGAGATCTCCACGATCATGGGCATCGAGCAGTACTGTCTCCTCCGCTTCGGTGACTCCGGCTGGCCGAAACAGCAGCTTCAGTTCGCGGTCCACGAGATCAAGTTCCCGGCTCCGGACAAGACCAAGATCCTCCTGCCGGGCGAGTGGTACCACGTGGCCGTGACCCACGACACCGAGTCCCGGACCGCCTCCATCTACGTTGACGGCCAGCTCTACAGCTCCATCGACAACTACGGCAAGGCAGAGGACATCAACCTTGGCAAGCAGGAGCGCGGCAAGCACTTCATGTTCAAGATCGGCCACTCCTACGGCGAACCCGACGACATGTCCCGCATGCTGGACGGCGAGATCTGCGAGGTCCGCGTCTGGAGCGTGGTCCGCACCCAGGAGGAGATCTACAGGAACATGTACGATGTGGATCCGCAGACCCCGGGCCTGTGCGCCTACTGGAAGTTCAACGAAGGCGAAGGCGACACCGTGAAGGACTGGACCGGCCACGGCAACGACGCCGTCTCCCACTCCCCGGCCACCTGGCCGACCGGCATAGAAGTCCCTGTCAAGAACAAAGACTGATACCCACGGTCAGCTACGGAGTGGGCCAAAGACCCGGCTTAGTCCTCGGGCGCAAAGGTTCCAACCCGTGGCACCTAACCTCTTGAAAATAACCAACATAAGCATTCTCGTGGTACCCAACACCCCACCACGGGAATGCCTATATTGTTAATACTCATCATATTACCTGCCACGCCATTCCCCTTGTTCCTGCATTCCACACCGCTCCTGTTCCCGCACGCCAGACACCGCTCATAGCCCGGTCACAGATCCTGTCGAAGCATCCGCACATCCCATGCTTGACGGCGATTCCCTACCTGTTCGCTATGGCGTCCATGGCCAGCGTGAAGGAATCCCGTTTATTATTTATAGACTTTTCGCTATCTTTGTGTCTGGAACGGTAATTGTTGTTACCGTCCCGGACATTTTAATTTTATTGATTATGGAAAAGATAGCTTCTAACGAAAATTTTGCTGAGATACTCTCTGACAGCAAGCCTGTTCTGGTGGACTTCTGGGCGACCTGGTGCGGCCCTTGCCGTATGCTGGCCCCGACAGTGGAGACCATCGCCTCTGAATATGACGGCAAGGTCACGGTCGTGAAATGCAACGTGGACGACTGCGAGGATGTGGCTGCCGAGTATGGTATCAGGAATATTCCTACCCTGCTGTTCTTCAAGGGCGGCCAGGTGGTGGACAAGCTTGTCGGCAATGTGCCGAAGAGCGAGATTACCGCCAAGCTGGACGCGCTTGTCTAATCTTATCCAAAAAAAACTGAAGAAATGAAAAAGTTAGTATTCGCTGCCGCCATTGTGGCAGCCACAGTGTTTTGCACTGACGCTTCAGCTCAGCGCTACAATTCCGCCCGTGTCGGATTGATGGGAGGATTCACCTCATCCTCGACCTCGATCAAGAACATGGATTCCAAATCCGTCTCCTTGTACCACGTAGGCCTTACCGCCGAGATTCCGCTTCTTGGCGGATTCGCCATCCAGCCGGGCCTTCTCTATCAGGTGAAGGGAATGTCGGCTGACAAATTCAACAGCTCTTCCATCTCGGAATCCCTTGGGTCTTTCGAGACCAAGGTAGGCTACCTTGAGGTGCCTGTCCAGGTGCAGTGGGGGCTGGATCTTCTGGCTTTCCGCCCTTATGTCTTAGCGGAGCCTTTCGTGGGCTTCCGCCTCGGACAGAGTACCAAAGGCGAGGTCGCCGACAAGCTCAAGGACAATCTTAAGAAAGTCGAGTACGGTCTTGGTGTTGGAGCAGGAGTCGATGTCTGGAGGCTTCAGCTTTCTGTCAAGTATTTCTGGAACTTTGGAAAGATCTATGACAAGGATGGCAATGTCGGCCCGATCGGCGACACAGTGAAGGACGCCGTGAAGGACGCTGTCAACAACGGTAACAATTTCAACGGTGTCATGGTGTCCGCCGCGTTCTTCTTTTAATCGCCGGAAGTGAATGAATGAGGAACGGAAGGTCGTGATTTACTGCTCGGCAAGTTACGACATCGACCAAAAGTACAACCAAGCTGCGCGGGAAGTGACCCGCGCGGCTTGTTCGCTTGGTTACACGATAGTCTCCGGCGGAGCGATCAAAGGCACGATGGGTGCCATAGGTGACGAGGTCGCCCGTTGCGGAGGCCGTCACATCGGGGTTCTGCCCCGCTTTATGGAACAGTACAAGTTCCCTGGACTTGACGAGATCATCTGGACGGACACAATGGCCGAACGCAAGGAACTGATGCGTGAGGGCACCTGCGCCGCTATCGCCCTGCCAGGCGGGATAGGGACGCTGGACGAGTTGATCGGGACGCTGACGCTCGCCAAACTGGAGCGATATTCCGGTAAGATCTTCGCGCTGAACCTCGACGGATTCTACGACCCGCTGAAGGATCTGCTGGACCACTATGTCCGCACGGGGATGCTGGACACGCTCTCCAGAGGACTGATCGAGTTCCCGGACACTGTGGCTGAACTGGTGGGACACCTTGATTGATAAAGAGATAGATAATGACTCTTGACGAGATAAAAGATTTCCTTGGACAGGACTGGAAGGACACGGACGCGCTGATACGCTCGTCTTTGGAGAGCGACATCAGTCTGTTGAACGCCACGAACAAGGCTATACTGGATCATTCCGGAAAGCAGTTGCGTCCGATAGTGTCGTTGCTTGTGGCCAGGGCTTGTGGCGGAGGACGTGTCAATGCCGACAGCGTGCGCTATGCCGCCGCGGCGGAGCTCCTCCACAATGCCACCCTCCTTCACGATGATGTGGCGGACAGCAGTTGCGAAAGGCGCGGCGCCCCCACCGTCATGGCGATTCTTGGTGGCCCGGCGTCCGTCCTTCTCGGGGATTTCTGGCTTGTCAAGGCGCTGGAGAACATCCTTGCCTCGTCAGCCAATTGCAATGAGGTCATAAGAATATTCGCGGGAACCCTCAGCAGTCTTGCCGAAGGGGAGATGCTCCAGCTTCAGAAAGCCTCTTCGGGCGACACCGTGGAGGAGGACTATTACCGTATAATCTACAGCAAGACGGCGTCGCTGTTCGAGGCGGCCTTCGTCTCCGCCGCGATCTCGGTGAACGCCCCGGCAGACTGGATTGAGGCCGTGCGGGACTATGCTGTCTCCCTCGGGATCGCCTTCCAGATCAAGGACGACATATTCGACTACTCCGACGGGAAGAAGATCGGCAAGCCTGTCGGCATCGATCTGGAGGAGCAGAAGATCACGCTTCCGCTTCTTGGGGCATTGGCGGCGGCATCGCCGGAGCGCGCGAAGCAGATCAGGGGCATGGTGCTGGACATCCTTGAACATCCTGAGTACAAGGAGGAGATAGTCGGATTCGTCAAGGAGGGCAAGGGTATCGAATATGCCGTGTCGAGGCTTGAGGACTACGTCTCCAAGGCTGTCGATGCGTTGGCCGTGCTGCCGGACTCGAAGGAAAAGGACTATCTTGTCAAGATCGCCGGCTTTACAGCCTACAGGGACAAATGAGTCTGGACGGAATCATAGGTAATCACGATGCTGTCAAGGCATTGAGAGGGATGGCCGGAAGCGGGCGCATTCCCCATGCCCTGATGCTCTACGAGAATGACGGCTGCGGGGCGATGGCCTTGACCCTGGCCTTTCTGGGCGCGGTGATGGGGGACGAGCACAAGGTCTCCAACCTGATCCATCCTGATGTCCACTATGTCTACCCTGTGGCCAACGGCTCGAAGGTCACTGAAAAGGTCGAGAACCTGAGGGCGGAGTTGTTTCTTGAGTATTGGCGCTCTCTGATGACCGCCAATCCCTACGCGCTTGAATCCGAGGTCAGCACAGCTTTCGGAATAGAAGGAAAACAGGCCGGGATCAATAATGCCGAGGCAAAGGAAATCCTTGAGACCGTGTGGCTTACGTCTGTGGAGGGAGGATGGAAGGCCGTGGTCGTCTACCTGCCTGAGAGGATGAACGCCGCCGCTGCCAACAGGCTTCTCAAAGCGGTGGAGGAACCTCCCGAGAGGACACTCTTCATAATGATCACCCACGCTCCGGAGAAAGTCATGCAGACCATCTCCTCAAGATGTCAGGCGATACGTGTCCTGCCATATTCAAAACAGGAGATCGCGGAGATTCTTTCCTCCCGCTTCGGGAAAACGCCGGATGAGGCTGCCCAGGCTTCGTCGGTGGCCGGCGGCAGTGTCGGGGCGGCGCTTCGCTACCTTTCGGGGAAGGAGGACTATCTGCGCCAGATGGAGATATTCAAAGGTCTTGTGGACGCTCTTGCCGCAAAGGATCTTTCCGCCGCTTTGGGTTGGGGGGAGGCGATGGCTGCGCTGCCGTCGCGTGAAAACCAGAAAGCTTTTTGTAAATTTGCAGGTGAGTCCCTTCGCAAGGTCTTCCTGATCCAGCAGAATCTGCCACAGATCGCGGGAGTCTCGCGGGAGGAGGCGGAGTTCTTCACCACGCTGGCGGCCCGTTGCCGGAAGAGTTTTCCGAGGATGGCGGTCGCCTGTCTGGACAGGGCGCAGACGCTGATTGACAGGAACGTGAATCAGAAGATCCTGTTCGCTGATCTTGTGGGAAGGATGTATTTGAGTTTCTGACAAACGTATGGAATGAGTTATGGAAAAAGTTGATAATGAGGCAATAAAGTTCGACTGTAACCGAGGGTGCACAGTCTCGCATGATCAGGAGACCGGTGAATATGACTGCAACTACCGTCAGGGTTGCTGCAAACTGAAGGACTATGACTGGCTTCACGGAATACGCCAGGAACAGTTCAAGGATCTCTTCGAGGTGCGTTTCAAGAACACCAGAAAAGGGATCTACATCAATGCGTCCGGCCAAGGGATCAAGGCCGGGGATCTGGTCATCGTCGAGGCGACCAACGGTCACGATCTTGGCATCGTCACTCTGGAAGGCCCGGTGGTGGGTCGCCAGATGAAGTGTAAGGGTGTTGATCCGGAAACTGTTCCGCTTAAGAAAATCTATCGCAGGGCCAAGCCTTTCGACATCGCCAAGTGGCAGGAGGCCATCGCCCGTGAGCAGGAGACGATGATCCAGGCACGAAGGATAGCCGCGGAACTCGGTCTGGACATGAAGATCGGGGACGTGGAGTTTCAGGGAGACGGCACTAAGGCCATCTTCTACTACATCGCCGATGGCCGTGTGGATTTCCGTCAGCTGATCAAGGTCTATGCGGAGGAGTTCCGCATCAGGATCGAGATGAAGCAGATCGGCGCGCGTCAGGAGGCCGGCCTGATCGGTGGCCTCGGGGTCTGTGGCCGCGAGCTTTGCTGCGCCAATTTCATCACCAATTTCCAGTCCATCTCCACTTCCGCCGCACGTACGCAGGATCTGTCACTGAACCCTCAGAAACTGGCAGGCCAGTGCGGAAAGCTCAAATGCTGTCTCAACTTCGAGGTGGCGAACTATCTGGATGCCCAGTCACGTATTCCTAAAGTCACAGAACCTCTTGAGTTTGAGGATGGTCCGGCCTATCTTGTGAAGACTGACATCCTTCAGGAGATAATGTATTTCTCCTACGAAAAAGGCTCCCTTGCCAACCTTTACGCTGTTGCCGCTTCCGATGTAGCGCAGATCATCATGATGAACCGTAACGGCCAGAAGCCCGAGTCTCTGAGGAGTGAACCGGAACCGGTTGGTCCTCAGTTCGTCTCGGCCGTCGGTGATGACAGCATCACAAGGTTCGACAAGCCTAAGAAAAACAAGAACAAGAACCGTGGCAAGAACAAGGCCGGCAAGCCGGCAGCCGAGACTTCCGGCCAGTCTTCTGCTGAGGGACAAGCCGCTCCTGTGGCCAAGCCGAGGCCGGAAGGTGGCAACAACCGCCGTCAGGGCGGCCCGAGAAGAAATGGCAACAACCGTCCGCAGCGCCCGCGCGGAGACAGAAACCCAGAGCAGAAGCCGAAGACAGATGCGTAGCCTTTTCCTGCTCATCATCCTTATGTTGTCGGTGTTTTCCTGCGCGCGGCCTTCCTCCTATGAGCCATTTGTGGTCAGGGAAAAGGCCGAGTACGGCGACACCTACAATTTCGAGCTGGATTTGTCAGACTCCACGTCGCGTCATGGACTGAGTTTCTACACGAGGCTGGAACGCCACGCGTTCGGGGTTTTTCCGTCTGACAGCATCTCGTTGGATCTGCGATGGATAGCGCCTTCTGATTCTGTGATCATTTCAGACACCACATTCATATCCGTCGCCAGTCCCGTGGACTCGTCGTACTATTCGAGGGATTTTGTGTCGTCCTACAAGGACGATCTGCGTTTGCCCGAGCATGGCCGCTGGCGCCTGAAAGCCAGGGTTTTGAATGACTCGGAGGCTATCAGGGGACTGGGTGTCATATTCACAAGAAGATAATGGGACACGACAAGCTTAGAAAATTCGCGGAGAACGAGACTTTCTCCTGCCTTCTCCAGCCGGATGCATCTTCGGTTCTGGACAAGACCGAGGCCGACAACTCCTTGAGACTCAAGGATCATCCTATCAAAGGCCATTGGAACGAGAGGATGTTCGCCGTCGCCCGACCGATTGTGCTGGAACTTGGTTGCGGCAAGGGTGAGTACACGATCGACCTTTCGCGCAGGGAGCCGTCCCTGAACTATGTAGGTGTGGACATCAAAGGCGCGCGTCTTTGGAAAGGAGCGAAGTTCGCCACGGAGAACCATCTCCCGAATGTCGCCTTCCTCCGCACCCGCATCGAATTTATCGAATCTTTCTTCGCTCCCGGGGAGGTCTCAGAGATCTGGCTGACATTCTCCGACCCTCAGCTAAAGAGCGAGAACTGCCGCCTGACCAGCCCGCTTTTTCTTGAGCGCTACCGTAAATTCCTGAAAAAGGGCGGCATAGTCCACCTGAAGACCGACAGCCGTTTCCTTTATGAATATTCCAAAGCGGTTGCCGAGTGTAACAACCTGAGAATCCTTGCCGCCACCGCCGACCTTTACGGCACCGGCCGCCAGGATCTTTCCGGCTGTGCCTTGGAGTCAGTGGCAGGCCAGTCCGCGGTCGACGCCCTGTTCGAAGTCCGTACCTTCTACGAGAGCATGTTCATGGCGCAAGGCTACAAGATCACCTACCTGAGTTTCTCCATCGACCACGAAGGCCCGTACCTCCACCCCGATTTCGACTCCGACCACTGGCGCTCCCAGGAAGGCCCGCGCCACTTCACCCACCAGCCGGAGAAGCGACGCTGACCGGACACCGGACTTGTCAACGTGACCGCACCGCGCGCTTAAAGCGTCTCCACAGTCACATTTATGCCTTTAAATGTTCCCATAGAGGTCATATTCATACTTTCACCAGAACAAGTACGAAGCCTTTGGGGGTATGCAGAGATGGACACTACGCTTAGCCTCTGCCGGAGTCGGAGATCAGGGCACGGAGGTGACGGGTTAGGTCTGAATGGGCCAGGAGGTCTTCCAGCGACAGGTGCATTCTCCAGCGCCAGTAGTGGCGCGGGTTCGCGGGGATGTTGATCCGCTCT
>HF985991.1:30923-70603 GCA_000431015.1 Alistipes sp. CAG:514
TTGATCCGCTCTTCCTCGGGGTTGCCTTGGAAGCGGACGGCTCCATCGATGGAAATCCAGTCCTGGAGAGGAAGGACGCACAACATCGAAGGCGAGTCAAGGTGCTGGCGGATAATTCTTTCACACACCCACGGGTCGCAGAAATATGGAGCCTGACCCTCGCAGTGGAGAGTCTCGTGGAAGAAACGCTCGGACATCTGCCTGTCCTCCTCCCACCAGCCTCGCAGGGTGGATGTGTCGTGGGTGCCTGTGGCGCAGACGGACAGGTACGGGTAGGTCGCCGGATCATCAAATGTCTTTTCCGGAGACTTCGGCATCCTCTGGATCTCAAGCGAAAGGATCCTCAGTTCCCTCATCACCTCAGGCACGCAGGCCGGAATCATGCCCAGATCCTCACCGCACGCCAGCATTCTCGTGGAGTCCAGAAGCGCCGGCAGTTTCCTCATCGCACAATCCTTCCAGAAACCGTTGTGACGATGGTAGAAGAAGTCATTGTACAGATTGTTGTAGGCGTCCTTCATGTAGCCATTCAGGGTTCGGTAGTCCTCGGTGTTCTGCGCCGCGATGCGCGGATGATACCATCCCTCACGGTGAGGATCCGGCACAAACAGCTGTGAGTCAGGATTGAATCCGCGGCCTCGAAGCTCGTCGGCAGAGTAAGGCAGCGCAGGATTGAAGTGTCCGAGAAGCCCCGACTTGACACCGGTCGGAATCTCCCAGATGCGGAAGAATCCAAGAATATGGTCGATGCGGAAAGCGTCGAAATATTCACTCATTTTCCCGAGGCGCGACTTCCACCAGGCGTAGCCGTCCTTCGCCATCTCATCCCAGTTGTAGGTCGGGAGGCCCCAGTTCTGGCCGTCGGCTGAGAATGCGTCAGGTGGCGCACCGGCCTGGGAATCAAGGTTGAACAGGCGTGGGTATTGCCATGCGTCCACGCTCGTGCGGCTTATGCCGATCGGCAGGTCGCCCTTGATCGCGATGCCCTTCGAGTGGGCATATTCAACAGCATCCTTCAGTTGCGCGTCGAGGCAGAACTGGAGGTAGCAGTAGAAGTCCGTCTCGGCTTTGTGCCTGCTACAGAATGACTTGACCTTGGTCTCTGAATATTCGGAGAGAGTTTTCCACTTTTCGAACTCCGGCGTGCCGTTCTGATCCCTCAGTACTCGGAAGGCCGCGTAAGGGATGAGCCAGCCCTTGTTGGCGGAATAGAATCTCTGATATTCCTTGCTGGAGATAACTTCCTGTCCGCCAGCGGAGAAGGCCTCTCTCAACAGGCGGAGCTTCTCGCCGTTCACCCTCTCATAGTCAACCGCCGGCAGAGCGTTGAGCTCTTTCTGGAGCGCTTTGTATTTCCTGTCCGCCTTGACTCCGGCGTCCGGCAGATGGATGAACTGCGGGTGCAGGGCGAAGGTGGAGTTGGCGTTGTAGGGGTAGGAATCCGTCCACGTGCCGGTCATCGTGGTGTCGTTGATCGGCAGGATCTGGATGATGCTCTGGCCAGTGGCCGCGGCCCAGTCAACCAGCTTTTTCAGATCCTTGAACTCGCCGACTCCGAAGCTGCTTTCGCTGCGGAGGGAGAAGACAGGGATCGCGGTGCCGGCCCCGCGCCAGGCTCCGCCCGCTGAACCCGTTGAGGCGCAGAGCCTTGTCTCGAACTTAGGGACGACATTTCTGATCTCAAGGAAGTTGCCTTCCGTCGGTGCTTCCGCAAGCCGGCGGTTCGGTCCCGACTCCCAGATTTCCTCACCATTCTGGTTGAGTATGACGAATTTGTACTCGAAAGGCTCCTCGACTTTGAGCGTCACGTCCCAGAGCGGGGCGGCGGACATCTTCAGCGGAATGAATTTCTTCCAGTTGTCAAACAATGTCCCGCTTCCTGTCATGGCCAGTGTCTCATTCTTGCGGATTATGGCGCAAGGCACTGTGAAGGAGACGTTGCCTGAGCGTTTGTCCGATGATGCTTTCCTCTTGAAAATCACGTCGGTAAAGGCCTTGGACCAAAAAGGAGAGTCCTCCGGGCGATCCTGCCAGCGATCCTGGATCTCTATAACTTCCGGCGTACAGATCATTCCGCTCGCCGAACTTGCTGAAGCGCCGGAATGATTCCGTTTCGCTTCGACGGTCCCGGCGACATGGGAAGTGATCCCGGCGACCGGAACGATCCGCCCCTTCCACTCGCGGCGGACGCACTGTCCGTCACGATGAAGCTCAAAGGAATAATCCAGAGTCTTCGTCGCCTGCGGCACCTCCAGATCAGCCTTCCAACGGCCTCCGGCAACATATTCCATGGCGATTGGTTCCCCGTCGGGACGAATCAGAAAGAGAACCTCTCCGGGAGAGGTGAAATATTCAAGTGTTATTGTCAGTCTCATGGTTTCATTCTACGGTGGAAAAGGTCCGCCGTCAAAATGCTAAATTAGCAAAAATTCTGAATATGAGGGTTCTTCGTGACTGAAATATTCATTGAATATTCATTTATTGTCTTTTTTCGCCAAAATGACCGCTCAAATTTGTGTTTGGCGATTATTAAGGTTAATTTTGAAGGATAATATTCATAAACGGCAAAGAGTCGGTGCCGTGGATTTGGCAAAGATTGCCGAGAATGAGGCTATAATGTTGATTATTTGGTGACTATGGACAAGAAGGAACTTGAGATAATGTCCCCGGCGGGCAATTTCGAATGCCTGTACGCGGCGATTCAGGGCGGGGCGGACTCCGTCTATTTCGGTGTCGGCAACCTGAACATGCGCTCGCATTCGGCGAACAATTTCACTCCGGACGACCTGCCGCGCATAGTGGAGGTCTGTCGGGAATATGGTGTCAAGACCTACATGACTTTGAATATTGTCCTGTACGGTGAGGATCTGGCTCCTATGAGGGAGGCTCTTGACGCCGCCAAGGCCGCCGGAGTGAATGCCATCATCGCGTCCGACATGGCTGCTATCACCTATTGCCGGGAGATCGGGCTTGAGGTCCACATCTCCACGCAACTCAACGTCTCGAATGTCGAGGCGCTGCGCTTCTACTCGCGGTTCGCCGATGTGATCGTGCTGGCGCGCGAGCTTAACCTGCGTCAGGTCAAGGAGATCCACGAGGCCATAGTGCGTGACGGGATCAAGGGGCCGTCAGGGGAACTTGTCAGGATTGAGATGTTCGCCCACGGAGCGCTCTGTATGGCCGTCTCCGGGAAGTGCTATCTGAGTCTCCAGACCTACGGCGCTTCTGCCAACCGTGGCGCCTGCTACCAGCTTTGCCGTCGTGGCTATGAGGTCACCGACCTTGAGACCGGCACGAAACTTAACATCGACAATAAGTACATCATGTCGCCTAAGGATTTGTGTACCATTGAGTTCATGGACAAGATCATCGATGCGGGCGTAAAGGTCTTCAAGATCGAGGGCAGGGCCAGGAGCGCTGAATATGTCAAGAAGACGGCAGAGTGCTACCGCCGGGCAGCCGACGCTGTCTGTGAGGGGTGCTACACTCCGGAACTTGCTGCCTCTTTGAAGGATGAACTTTCTGAAGTCTTCAACCGTGGATTCTGGGATGGCTACTATCAGGGTGCGAGACTCGGTGAGTGGAGCGATGTGTACGGCAGTCACGCCACTCGCAAGAAGGTCTATAGCGGGAAGATCACGAACTGGTTCGACAGGATCTCCGTGGCGGAGGTGCTGGTGGAGTCCGAGACGCTGCGGGCGGGTGACGACATTCTGATCATCGGTGAGACGACAGGTGTCATCGAGCAGAAGGTGAGCGAGATACGAGTCGATCTGAAGTCGGCGCAGGAGGCCGCGAAGGGAACTCTTTGCTCCATTCCGGTCACTTTTCCGGATGACATCAGGACTCCCGGCGGCAAGAAAATCCGCCGAGGCGACAAGGTCTACATCTGGAGGGAAGTCTGAGTCCGGGTCACTGTGGTCAGACAAGCCCGCCATCCTGTCAAAATCTGAACTGGATCACGCCAGCCGTGTGAGAACGTCCTCCCAGACCTGCATCCGTCCGGTCTCGTTCAGGATCTCGTGACGCATGCCGGGATAAAGATGCAGATCCGTGTTCCTGTACCCCAGTTTTCTCATAAATCCGGCGGCCTCTCCGATGGCCTTGTCGGAGACTCTGCAAGGATCCTCCGCACCGGAGATGAAGTGGACAGGCAGATCCGGATTGCCCATCTTCCAGCCTTTCGGGCTATAGCAGTCCCGCATCAGATCAAGCAGGTTCCTGAATCCGTTGACAGTGAATGTGAACACGCAGTAAGGATCATTGTGATAGGCCTTTAGCGTCTCCTTGTCAGAGCAGACCCACGCCGACGGGAAACCCTCTGATTCGAACGGTTTGTTGAAGGAGCCGAAGGACAGTCTTTGCATCAGAGGTGAGCGGTAACGCTCGCCTTTGAGCGCTCCGATAAGGCCGGCAAGAAGCCGCCCGGCGCCTCCGGCAGGATTCCGGCTAGGACAGCCGCAGACGAACAGCGTGTCGATGCTGTCGTCGTAACGTTTTGTGAACGAGCGTACTGCCATCGACCCCATGCTGTGTCCGAATAGGGTGTACGGCAGTGTCGGGTAGGAGGCCTTGACCTCGTTTTGAACCAGCCTGATGTCCTTCACCAATGCTTTCCAGCCACCTTTGTACATGTATCCCAGATCCTCCTCGGCAAGCACGGACTCGCCATGTCCCCGGTGATCGTGTATGGCGCAGATGTAGCCGTGCGCGGAAAGATATTCCATAAAAGGAATGTACCTTTCCTTGTGTTCGCACATCCCGTGAACGATCTGCACGATTCCCTTAGGTTCACCCGCCGGCTCGCTGATCAGCATAGCCAGCTGAAGCCCGTCCGCCGACGCCTCGATTTTCCGCTTTAGCATATTCATAAGATTTGTGTCGCTTCGTAAAGATAATGGTTTTTGACCGCTTGGCCAAATCATGGATTCCATTTCGGTTTTGTCCATAAATCAATTTAAAAAATATCAAAAGGTCGAAATTGTTTGTGAATATAGAGATAAGCTATACATTTGTTCCGAAAATTACAATAAAATTCGACTAAATGAAAAGAATCATTGTATTTGCCGCGGCCATTTGCGCCGCTGCCCTTACCGCCAAGGCTGGCGGTTATGTGACGAACTCGAACCAGAATGTGGCGTACCTGAGGAATCCTGCGCAGAACGCTGTGATAGGGGTGCAGGGTGCGTACTTCAATCCTGCCGGTATAGGCTTCATGGACAACGGTTGGCATCTCGCGCTCGATGTCCAGTCGGCTTTGCAGAGGCGCTACACTACCTCTACCTACGAGCCGCTTAAGTATGGCGTTGACAATGAGGGACGTGGCTACAAGAAGTACACCGGCAAGTCCTTTGTTCCGGCTCTTCCGCATCTGAGCCTGGCCTTCAAACATGACAATCTGTTCGCCTCCTTCCATTTCGGTGTTATCTCCGGAGGCGGCAAGGCGAAATATGACCAGGGACTCGGCTCCTTCGAAGCTCCTGTGGCCATGATTCCTGCTCTGATCAACAATCTGGCCGGCGCTCAGATGGTTACCGGCTATGATGCTGACATCAACCTCACCGGCGAGCAGTACAACTTCGCCGGCCAGTTGAACCTGGGCTACAAGATCGGCTCCGGGTGGAGCGTCTCCGCGGGAGTCCGTCTCAACTACATCTCCAACTACTACGTCGGAAGCCTCAGGAACATCCAGTTGCAGTACGGCGGCAAGATGCTGCCGGCGGCAAATGTGCTCGGAGCGGCTGTGTCCTCGATCTCAGGAGGCTTGATCCCGACAGAGACCGCCGTCGGGATGGTAGGCGGCCTGGTGAGCGACAAGGAACTTGACGCGCATCAGAAGGACATCGCCTGGACTCCTGTCCTCTCGGTTGACTACAAGACCGGCAAATTCAACTTCTCGGCCCGCTACGAGTTCAACACCAAGGTGCGTCTAAGCAACGACACCAAGATGAACACTACAGGAATATCCCAGTTCGATGACAACAAGGAGATCGCCGCCGACATCCCGGCAAACATCAACATCGGCGCTGAATATTCCATCAAGCCGAACTTCCGCATCTCTTTGGGCGCCAACTACTATTTCGACAAGCAGTCCAAGCAGTACAACAACGAGACCGGTCTGAACGATAAGCAGAACTACTTGAAGCACAATTCGTTTGAGATCCTAGGCGGCTTGGAGTACGACCTTGGTCGCGTAGTGACCCTCAGCATCGGCGCCAACAGCAACACCTTCGGCTTCGGCAACGACGCCAAGTTCATCTCCGACCTGAGTTACAGCACAAGCTCGATCTCCGGCGGCCTTGGCGCCCGGATCAGGGCCTCCGAGAAAATCAGCATAGATTTAGGAATATACAAGACTTTCTTCCTGCACTTCACCAAAGAGGAGGCCGACTATGGTGGAAACGGTGCGTTGATCGCTTCGAAACTGGCTCCTGTCCTCGGCCAGCTGGCCCCGTCCGTTCCCGGCCTTGCCGAGAAACTGGACATCAAGAACCTTCAGGTTCCAGGCCAGGACGACTTCTACCGCACCAGCATCGTCGGCGGCATAGGCGTGACGTTCAAGTTCTGATGAAGCTCCAAAAGCCCCCCTCCCCGCTCTCCTGCGATAACTCTCACTGGTTCAGCGAGGTTGAGAAAAGCGGCGGGGCGGTTGCTATTCCTCGGTGTAGAATCGGATGATCCGTTCGATGGCGCGCTGGCAGACCGGGCAGAAGGCCGGAGCGTTGTTGGTTCTCATGCGGCAATCCTCGCAGGCTCTCCAAACGCCTTTGGTCTGGTAGCCTCCGCCTTCTACAAGCCCGGCAACACCTTGGTCATAAAGGTCTTTCCACTTGCTGCTGAAATCAGCCTTCGTGGTGATGTTCTGCTCCCAAGGCTCGATGTCCGGGTAGTAATACTCAACGAACTGGTCGTCGTAGGCATATTCATCGGCCAATCCACCGAAGCTGTGTCCGAACTCGTGGACGACCACGGGGGCGAAAAGTTTGTGGTGCGCGGTCGTCAATGTGTAGGAATTGTAGATGCCGCCTCCGCCGTAAGTGTCAGTGTTGGCGAGGATTATGATGTGTTCGTACGGGATTTCGGCAAGGGTGTCGTGCATCTTGAACAGGTGCAGGGTCGTGAGGTAGCGGTCGGAGTAGAACGTGTCGAAGTGCGAGTCCACAGCCGTCTTTTTCCACAGTCCCTCACGCGGCACGCTCACTCCGCTGTCCTGCGACGGCGAGGCCACCGCCACGATGTTGAACCTGTCCTTCATTGACTTGAACGGCTCGTGGCGCAGAAGATTCTCCACCGTGCTCTCGGCATCCTTGAAGAATATGTCCATCTCGCCTTCGCTGTAGCCCTCAGCGAGAATGGCCACGTCGATCTTCTCCTTGGAGTCCCCGCTGTGAAGCAGCATTCTTGTCTGCGGCCCTCCACCTGCCGGTCTTATCAGAATGTCATCAGGGTCAACAGGATGCGTAAGTTTTGCCGACACATTCTCGTGAAAGTCATAGAGTTGTACGGTGATCTCCGCAGGAGCCGCCGGCATCGGCACCAGAAAGACGTTCTCGAAACTTCTGCGGACTCTCGTGGCCTCTTCTGTCGCCTGCCATTCCTGGAACAAGGTGCAGAATGACATCCTGTAAAGTGTGTCGCCCGTAGCCTTGTCCGTCATCGTCAGCTGTCCGTTACCCCGAAGCGGCACCTCCTTCATGTTCGTCCTCCTGCCGTGCCACCCGTCAAGGCTAAGCAGCTCGGCCACGGCGATGTCGCAATCCTTGTCGGATCCGGTGAACATGTAGTCTATCCTCAGGGTCTTGTCCTGCAGTCTTCCCTCGTCGAACGGATTGGCTTTTGCCGCATCAGACCGCGGCCCCGCATTAGTCAATCCCGGCAGCGCCGCCGCCAAAGCGATCAGTAAAAATCTTCTCATCAGTGTCTTCGTTAATATGTGGTTTATTCATTATTCCTTGAAGTAGACAGTGATGGAGAAGGAGGAACTAACGTTCATTTTCAATCCGTGGTAAATGCCGTCCTTATTCTTTTTTGACATATCCATTTCTCCATTAATGACATAATGCGTCCCTTGGATTAGCGCTGCTGTCTCAGCCCCAAGATCCGCATGAGCAAAGATAATAAAAATTATTCCGTCTCTGAAAGAGCAACAGGCTACTGCATGAATGCTGTCTGCATTCAAGCAAAAGCATACGATGGAAGAAGCCTTTCTGAGGTCTCTTCTTTTACAAAAAGAATTCATGCTTAAGAGCCTGTTTATCTGACGGATATCGGTCTTATAAAAGCGGAGTCATGTACAGCGGAAGATAGGTGAGCCCATCTTTCTGCTCCACATCATTGGTATGCAAGACATAGGGCGTAGAAAGATACTGGCCATATTTCTTGATACATTTTTTGATGGATGTGAGCGTATAGTTTGTGCTGCTTTTTACCTCTATTGGGGAAATGTTATGCCTGGAAGTGACAACCTCCTTTTGGATAAGGAAATCTATTTGCATGCGGTTCTCCGCCTCTTCCTTGTCGTAGTTGTTATAGAAAAACAGTTTGCTTCCAGCGGTCTTAAGCATCTGAGCAACAATATTTTCCACTAACATTCCCTCGTCGATTTCCAGCTTGTCAAACATGAGTTTCTGGTAGATTTCATTAGTGACGATACCACGGGCACTGAATGCGAGGGATATGAGCAAACCAGTGTCGCAGAAATAGCATTTGAGGGTGGTTCGGTCTTCATTAAGCTGGAGCCCGATGTTGGGTGCGGTGGTGTTGTAGCAGATATTTGCCAACTTGGCGTCATCCAACCAGAAGAAGGCGCTGTCATACTCACGCATACGAGCCTCATCCTTGAGAGCCGTGAGTGTAAATTGTTTTTCTTTCTTCTGGAGTTGGCCGGGAATGGCATCGTAAATAGCGCTGACGCGGGCCGTCAAGCCCCCTGCGTATTTCTTAATGTCGTTCTTATAGAGGCGTAGAATCTGACGTTTGATGGCATCCACTTTAGTAAAGTCCCGAGAGGCAGCGTATTCGGCTACGGCTTGCGGCATTCCACCAACAATGAGGTATTGGCGAAAATAGTGCAGCGCCTCTCTGTGGAAGTCACCCATGGGCTTACACTTCTCGAACTGCTTCCGAATATAGGGCATCAGGACTTCGTTGCCCATAGCCCAAAGGAATTCTTCAAAGTCCATGGGGTACATATCTATACCATCCTCCTCGGATGGAATGACAATGTTCTCAACGTTTTTCTTGATAGATATGAGTGAGCCTGTCTCCAGATAGTCGAAGCGACCGTCTTCCACCAGCGCTTTGATGGCCTCGCGGGCTTTAGGGCATTTCTGGACTTCATCAAAGATAATGAGGGATTTTCGAGTTGCAAGCTTTTTCTTATAGTGGAGCTGGATGTTCTGGAGGAGCGTATCGATATCTTCCAGATACTCATCGAACCAGCCTCTGACTCGCTGTGGGGCCTTGCTGAAATCGATGAGGATAAATGAGTCATATTCGTTGCGGGCGAATTCCCGAGCGATGTAACTTTTGCCAACACGGCGTGCACCCTCAATCATAAGGGCTGTAGCGCCGTTTTTCTCTCGCTTCCACTGAAGTAGCTTATCGTAAATCTTTCTTTTCATAATCACGAATCCTAAGGTTTTACGGAGTGGTTTCATACACCTTTCCGTGATTTTTAGTCACGACAAATATACACCTTTCCTAGATTTTTACAAAAATCTACGAGAATTAAGGAGTCATCTGAGGTATGTTTCACCTTGTGTTGACATGTCCTTTGCCTTATTATGGGTGGTTACTACTTATTTGTCTTCCAATGGCAAAGTTACACTTTTCCCAGTGAATAATGTTCAAGCCAATCACCAGCCGAAGATGTTGCGGGTGATCCACCAGATGATTACCAGGATGCAGATGGTGATGATGACCGGGAGGCTGTTGAGGGCGTTGTAGAACTTTGGAAATCTGGACTTTAGTGGAATTGAGGCCAGAAGGGCGGCGATGTAGGGGAGGCTCAGCACAAGAAAGGCGTTGGCCTCAAAGGCTTTGTGAATATTGAGGTTCAGCAGGCTATGTACTACCCGCTGGCTGCCGCAGCCGGGACATTTCAATCCTGTCAGTTGCAGGAATATGCACTTGGGGAACCAGGTGCTGTCTTCGGGGCTGAAACGTGAATATGTAAACACCAATCCCACACACGCTGCCGTGAGCAGAATGTACAGGATTGGTTTCTTGTAGGAATCTTTGTTCATCTGCCTGATGAGATGATTCCGGATGGAGAGATCTTAAAAATGGGACAGGCCTGAAAGCCAAAGACAGAGAAGACTCTAAAGATCAGCGAGGCCGGCCATGAATCCGCAGGCCAGCAGGATGATGTAGAGGATTATCCAGAACAGGCCGCAGCACAGTCCGATTATGCTCCAGGTCTTGGCCTGCTTGCTCGCATCCTTTGCCCCGGCGTAGTTCCCGGCGGCATATTCCTTGGAAACGTTGCTGGACTTGATGATGCCGACGATTCCGAGAGGAAGGCAGCAGAGTACGGTCACGATGATGGACAGGGCGAGGTAGGTCGGAGGGCATGGCTCCATAGGAGGCTGCTGTGGCGCGAAAGTCTGAGGCGCCGGAGTGGGATCCTGTGCCGGTGTGGTGCCGGAATCGGTGTCCGGGATGTTCGTGCCGCACTTCGGACAGAAGGAGGCGTTGTCAGGAACGGCGTTCCCGCATTTTGGACAAAATTTCATAATGCAATGATGATGTTTGAGTGAATGTCGTCTACTTCAGATGCTGTCCGTTCCCGTCAACATAGGTGTTGCAGGCGATCATGATGATGTCGATCAGGGCCCAGATGCCGCAGCCGCCGAGGGTCAGGAGCATGATGATGCCGGTGGTGGTGTTGCCGGTGTAGAATCTGTGGACACCGAAACCGCCGAGTACTATGCAGAGGACCAGGGCGATAAGCCATCTGTCCTCCTTCTCTTTGGTGGTCTGAGGGGTGTTGAAGGTCTGCCCGGCGGAGTCAGGCTGGGACAGAAGCGGTTTCCCGCAACTTTGACAAAAGGAGGAATCCGGCTGTACCGGCGATCCGCAATGAGGACAATAGTTCATCTCTGAATATGGTAATAAATATTATAGGTTCTACAGTCAGAATAGTCTTCTGGCTTTCAAAGCCTAAAGTTAATCATTATCGTTGGAAAATCCAAGGTGTCAGTGCCTTTCGTGGACAGGCTCGCAGGTGAGGTCCACGCCCAGTTTCTTGAAGACTTTCTTGTCGATGTCGCTCAGCAGCACTGTTGAGTGGACCTGACAGCCTTTCAACAAAGGAAGCGTGTCCAGAGCCTTGCGGCAGTTCTCGTCGTCCGGGCTAAGGACGGATAGGGCGATCAGGACCTCGTCCGTGTGGAGGCGCGGATTGTTGCCGTGCAGGAAGGTGACCTTCGTCTTCTGGATCGGCTCGATGAGCCTGCCGGGGATCAGTTTGACGCTGTGGTCGATCCCGGCAAGATGCTTTGTGGCCTTCAGAAGAAGGGCGGCGCAAGGCCCCAGAAGGTCAGAGGTCTCGGCGCTCAGGATGGTGCCGTCGGAAAGCTCGATGGCGGCGGAAGGATTGCCGGCGGTGGTCTCACGCTGCTTCGCGGCGACGGTGACGCGGCGATATTCAGTAGTGATCCTTGCCTGCTTCAGAAGCAGCGCTATCTTGCCGACCTCGCTCTCATTGTCCTCTCCGTCAGCCATTTGGTCGAGGGCGGCATAGTAGCGACGGATGATCTCGTCGTTGGCGGCCTTGCAGCAGACATCGTCGTCGCTGATGCAGCACCCTACCATATTCACACCCATGTCGGTCGGGGACTTGTACGGGTTCTCGCCGTAGATGCCCTCGAACAGGGCGTTCAGCACCGGGAATATCTCGATGTCCCTGTTGTAGTTGATCGCCGTCTTGCCGTAGGCCTCCAGATGGAACGGATCGATCATATTCACATCGTTCAGATCCGCTGTGGCGGCCTCGTAGGCGATGTTGACCGGATGCTTCAGAGGAAGGTTCCAGACAGGGAACGTCTCGAACTTGGCGTAGCCGGCGGCCACTCCCTTCTTGTGCTCGTGGTAGAGTTGGCTAAGGCACACGGCCATCTTTCCGCTGCCCGGCCCCGGAGCCGTCACGATCACGAGCGGACGTGTGGTCTGCACGTAGTCGTTCTTCCCGTACCCCTCTTCGGAATCGATCAGGGCCACATTGTTCGGGTAGCCCTCGATCGTGTAGTGGTAGTAGGCCCTGATGCCCATCTTCTTGAGCTTCGCCTTGTACGCCTTGGCGCTGGCCTGGCCGTTGAAGTGGGTGATCACGACGCTGCTGACGAGAAAGCCCCTGCTGATGAACTCTGTGTGCAGACGCAGGACATCCATGTCGTAGGTGATGCCGTAGTCGGCGCGCATCTTATTCTTCTCGATGTCGTTGGCACTGATGACAATGACGATCTCCGCGCAGTCGCTGAGCTGCTGGAGCATCCTCAACTTGCTGTCCGGCTGGAATCCGGGCAGAACCCTGCTGGCGTGATAGTCGTCGAAAAGCTTGCCCCCAAGTTCCAGATAGAGTTTGTCTCCGAACTTGGCAATGCGTTCCTTGATGTGTTCTGATTGTATCCGCAGATACTTCTCGTTGTCGAATCCGTACTTCATAACGGATAACAAAGATAGCGATTCTATCGCTTAATCCGGCAACAATTGTAAAAAAAATCCGATGAATATGTCCCCTAAACCTACTGCGAATGCAAATATACTTTTTAGATGTACCTATTCCCGTCAGTCATGCATCACTCAAACTCCTTCTTCAATAAAGATATTTCTCCTCGAAATTACTGACGAATCAAAAATGCTTCATAATTGTTGCGATTGAACAGTATTTTTTCTATTTTTGCCGCTAGTTAAACGTTTGACTTGTTATTCTGCGTATATGGTTAAACGTTTAACTATGCTATAAAAACAAATCAATAACACAATAACACAATGAAAAATAAACAACTCACACTGGTGGCGGCCATCGCAGTGTCTTTGACAATTGTTTTGTCAATGTGTCAAACTAAATCCGAAGTTTCGGAAAAACCACCCCTTGACAGTCCTGTAGATTATGTTAGCACATTGGTTGGAACCTTGTCAAAGTACTCATTGTCCGCAGGAAACACCTATCCTGCGATCGCTATGCCTTGGGGATCTCATTTCTGGACTCCTCAGACAGGAGCTGACGGGGATGGTTGGATCTATTCCTATACCGATGACAAGATCAGGGGAATCAAGATGACCCATCAGCCAAGTCCGTGGATTAATGACTATGGCCAATTCAGTATTATGCCTGTGACTACGGGATTGGTGTTCGATCAGGAGGAGAGGGCGAGTTATTTCTCACACAAGAGTGAATGCGCCAAACCTTATTATTACAGTGTCTATCTTGCGGACCATGACACTTTTGTGGAACTGACTCCGACAGAGCATTCCGCCAAGTTTAGAATCACTTACCCGGAGAAGGAGCTTTCCTATCTGGTTGTTGATGCATTCGCAGGAGGCTCTACTGTCAGCGTTTCCGGTAACAGAATTACAGGTTGCTCTGTACAGAACGGCGGTGGTGTCGAAGATGGATTCAAACTCTGGTTCGTCATCGAATCCGACACCCCGTTTGAGTTTGAGCAGATTGTCAATGGAGATCATGCCCATGCGATAGTTGGTTTCCGGACTACTCGCGGGCAGAAGGTAGGACTCAATGTGTCTGCCTCCTTCGTCAGCGAGGAACAGGCGATGGTCAATCTCTCGGAGGTGAACGGGAAAGATTTCGACTCGTTGATGGACGAAGGCAAGGCTCGTTGGAATGAGGTTCTTGGCAGGATTTCCGTTGAGGATAAAGACATCGACAATTTAAGGACATTCTACTCTTGCCTGTACCGATGCCTCCTTTTCCCTAGAGATCTTTCAGAGGTTACATCGGATGGCCGCAGAATACATCGTAGCCCGTATGACGGACAGGTTCATGATGGCTATCTCTACACTGACACCGGCTTTTGGGACACGTTCCGCAGCCTTTTCGCCTTGGTCAATCTGGTCTATCCGGAGGAGGCTTCCAAGATGCAGCAGGGACTTGTCAACTCATATCTTGAGAGTGGTTTTCTGCCGGAATGGGCCAGTCCTGGCCACCGCTCGTGCATGGTCGGAAACAACAGCGCGTCCGTGGTCGCCGAAGCTTGGATCAAAGGTATACGCGGTCAGGACATAGATGTCCTATGGGAGGCAGTCTGCAAAGGTGCTCACAGTGTCCATCCGAAAGTTCCATCCTCGGGTAGGCTTGGCTGGGAATATTACGATAGCCTTGGCTATGTGCCTTGCGATGTCGGGATCAATGAAAGTGCTGCGAGGACTCTTGAATATGCTTATGACGACTGGTGCATCTGGAAACTTGGGAAGGCTCTTGGGAAAACCGAAGCTGAGATAGCTCCATATGCTTTGGCTTCAACTAATTACCGTAATCTTTATCGTGAGGATTGCGGCTTGATGTGTGGAAAGAATCAGGATGGTTCGTTTCCAAAGCAGTTTAATGAGCTAAAATGGGGCGGAGACTTCACGGAGGGCAATGCTCTTCAATATTCATGGTCTGTGTTCCATGATCCGGCCGGTCTGGCCGATATTATGGGTGGTAAGCAAGCGCTGGCCTCAGGTCTTGACAGGATGCTTGAGATGCCGCCTCTTTTTGACGAAAGCTACTACGGATTCGTGGTGCACGAGATTCGCGAGATGCAGGTGATGAATATGGGCAACTATGCTCATGGCAACCAACCTGTACAGCATGCTCTTTATCTCTATGATTGGTGTGGTCAGCCTTGGAAGACGCAGAAATATGTGCGTGAGGTGATGGATCGCTTCTACTCGGCTACGCCTGACGGTTACTGTGGTGACGAGGATAACGGACAGACTTCAGCATGGTATGTGTTCTCCTCTCTCGGATTCTATCCCGTGTGTCCGGCTTCCGGGGAATATGCGATTGGATCTCCACTATTTGACAAGGTGACGGTTAATCTTCCTTCGGGGAAGACGATAACAATAACCGCCAAAGGCAACAGTAGGGAAAATGTCTATGTCGAGAAACTCAAAGTCAATGGACGTGAGAGTTCGCGTAACTACCTTACTCACGACTTGTTGGTCTCCGGAGCGGACATTTCCTTCAGGATGTCTGCCAGTCCTGCGAGGGACAGAGGTACTACTGAAGAGGATTCACCTTATTCTTTCAGCAATGATGCCAGCAGATAATAATAGAAGAGGCATCATCTCAGTGGGAAACTGGGTTGTTGACACCATTAAATTCATAGATCGGTATCCGACAAAGGGTAATCTTACAACGATAGCCCGTGTCAATGAAGGTCTCGGGGGTTGTGCCCACAATGTTCTTGTCGATCTTGCAAAACTTCGTAGCGGTATTCCTCTCTATGCCGGCGGATGCATCGGCAATGATGACAACGGAAGAATGTGTCTGGATGCCTGTGTGTGTAATGGGATCGATGCCAGCAATATGCACATCCTTGACGGTGAATCTACTTCGTACACGGATGTGATGACCGAGACCTATGGCGGAGCCGCAAGAACCTTCTTTCACCATCGGGGGGCAAATGCCCGCCTTGGTGTCGATGAGGTGCTTTCATGTGATACTCCTGCAAAAATATTCCATCTAGGCTATCTGCTTCTTCTGGACAGTCTTGACGCCCCCGATCAAGAGTATGGGGTAGCTGCGGCAAGAGCCCTTCGCGGCCTGCGCGAAAAAGGCTACAAGACATCGGTTGACGTTGTTTCTGAAGAGGGGGACCGCTACAGGCAGGTTATTCTTCCATGTCTTAAGTACACCGACTATCTTATTATCAATGAAGTCGAGCTGGGTTATTGTGTCGGTCGAGGAATGCGTGATGAAGATGGTCTCATTGATGTGGCGGCAGTGTCTACAGCGGCCCGTGAACTTTTAGACGCCGGTGTGGGAAATCTTGTGATTATCCACTATCCGGAAGGAAGTGTTGTGGCCGAAAGAGATGGCCGGACTGTCTCAATGCCGTCATATAGCCCCTCTAAGGAAGATATTGTGTCAACGGTGGGTGCCGGAGACGCTTTCTGTGCGGGGGCGCTCTATGCTATTCACGAGAATTATCCACTTGAGGAACTTCTAAAATTCGCGTCAGCCAGCGCGCGGTTCAACCTCTTCAGCTCTACCAGTACGGACGGGGCTCCGGATGTTGAGACCATTAGGCAATATTATCAAAAAAACGGGTAAATATGAAAAGATCTGAAATCAACAACATAATCTGTGAGAACAAAAGATTATGTAATGAAGCACGTTTTTATCTTCCTATTTGGGCGGACTGGACTCCGGAGGATTGGGCGGCAAAGGGTAAGGAGTGTGCGGAAATTAAAGATAACTGCTTGGGCTGGGACATCACGGATTTCGGCAGCGGGGATTTCGCTAAAGTAGGCCTTTCTCTTTTTACTATGAGGAACGGCAATCCGGCTCTTGATCATAAACCATATTGCGAGAAGATCATGATGATCCGTGATGGCCAGATAACTCCCGCCCATTTCCATTGGAACAAGATGGAAGACATCATCTTCCGTGAAGGCGATGGAGAATTCTGTATGAAACTTTGGAACGCTGACTTGGAGACAGAGGCTCTGATTCCCGATACTCATGTATTCCTTAAGGTTGACGGCATCGTGACGGAGTTTGAACCCGGTAAAACTTATAAGATTAAGAAGGGGCAAAGTGTCTGCTACACGCCTTACATCTATCACACTTTTTGGGCGGAAGGAGGCACATGCCTTGTCGGCGAAGTGTCCATGGTTAACGATGACACGGCGGACAACCGATTCTTGGAACCTGTCGGAAGGTTCCCGGCGATTGAGGAGGATGTCCCTGCGAAGGTGCTTTTGTGTAATGAATATCCTTTATTCGAGTAATGAAAAAAGCAGTCATGTACGGTGCCGGTAACATTGGCAGAGGCTTTATCGGCGCCCTTTTCAGCCAGTCCGTCTATTCGGTTTCATTTATCGATATCGCAAAACCGGTTGTGAATGGTTTGAATGAGGCGCATTCCTATCCACTGCGCCTGGTCAGCGGTGATCAAAAGGAGGATTATACCATAAAGAATGTCTCAGCCGTTGATGGAATGGATGTCCCCGCCGTTGCCGAGGCGATAGCGACATGTGACATCATGGCGACGGCTGTCGGAGTCCGCATACTTGAATTGATAGTCCCGAATATTGTCGCTGGTATCCGCAGGAGGTGGGAGATCGGAGGTCCGGCACTGAATATCATCATCTGTGAGAATCTCAACAATTCCAACCGCATAATGGAGGGCATGATCAAATCTCTTCTTAATCCTGAGGAGGTGGCTCGCTTTGATGAGACGGTCGGTCTTGTGGAGGCTTCCGTCGGAAGAATGGTGCCTATTCAGACAGAGGAGATGCGTGATGGTGATCCTCTGCGAGTCTGTACGGAACACTATGCCTTCCTACCGGTCGATAAGGCTGCGTTCAAGGGTGAGATTCCGGAAATAAAAGGAATGGTTCCGTTCGAACCGTTTGATTTTTTTGTGAAACGAAAACTGTTTATCCACAACATGGGGCATGCCACAACTGCCTACCTTGGCAAGATCCTTGGCGTGGGCTACATTTCACAGTCAATAGACAATCCCTATGTGCGGATTATTGTCCAGAATGCGATGTTAGAAAGCGCCCGCACTCTATCGAAACATTATGGGGTTGATTTGGAATGGCTTACGGAGCATGTCTCGGATCTGCTGTTCAGATTTGCCAATGCGGCGCTGAAAGACACTTGTGTGCGTGTCGGTGCGGATCCCGCCCGTAAACTAGCAGCCGAAGATCGTCTTGTCGGAGCCATGAGGCTCGCCTTGACGGAATCTGTAGATGTGACTTTCATGGCTGTCGGAGCGGCTGCTGCCATGTGGTCCTATCTTGGGGAGAATGGAATGACTCAGGCGATGGATTCGTGTCGCAGAAACTTGTGCGCATTATCCGGCCTTTCGGAAGGCTCGGAAATAGTCGGATTGGTACTTGAATTTTACAGAATCATACTTGACACCCGTTCTGTGGCAGAACTCTGTCATGCGGCGGAAAGGAAGAAGGCCGTTTCGCGTATGTGCGTGATCTGACTTGTGGGCGTTTACTTCACGAGGTACGACAAATATTCGTGTTTTGAATATGTTGTCGTGCCTTGTATTTTACTCATCAACAGAGAAAAGGCTTTCTTGGCCATGTCTTCTATAGGCTGTTCTACATACCAGAGGCAGTCTGACATCAGCGCCTTGTAGGACTTGGCTTCGTCAAAACAAAGAAGGGTGACGCTCGAACCATCGTGCTGGTGCTCTGACAACGCATCCATGGCAAGCGTGAATACTCTTCGAGAGGAAAAGAAGATCGCGTCCGGTTTCTGGCCAAGAAGGTCGTTCATCACTTCCCCGACTTTGTGTATTTCTTCAAATTCAACATTCCTGATCAGCAAAGGATTGTACAGATTATGATTCTTTAATGCGTCTTCATATCCTCTGACACGTTCAGTGATGGCGTTTACATCCAGTTTCAATGTCAGCATAGCTATTCTCTTCTTCCCGCAGGTGATGAGTTCTTTGATTGCATTGGCGCTGCTCGCATAGTTGTCTGTGCCGACATAATCGGCTTTGAGCGTGTCGATCAAACGGTCAATCTGCACCACAGGAGTCCCGGATTTGATCACGTCTTCCAACATCTCTTTGCAGTTTTGGGTTGGAACAACGATGACTCCGTCCACTTTTTTGCTAATAAGCACATGGATTATGGATTCGAGCTCGGAATCAGATTCGTTGGTGTTGGCCGTAATGACCAGGTACCCGTACTTCTTGGCTTCCTCTTGTATGTAAAAGGACATCTTGCCGAAGAAATCGTTAGATATGTCCGTGACGATCACACTAATCAGATTGGTTCTGCCTGTTCGTAGGCTACGAGCCAGATCATTGCTGTGATAACCCATTTCCTTTGCGGTCTGAAGAACTTTGTTCTTTACAGACTCGCTGACACGCGACCCTGATTTTCCGCCAAGCACCAGCGAAACAGTCGCGTTCGAGACCCCGACGGCCTCGGCTATGTCTTTCATCAATACCATGTCAATGTTTTTGTTTCAGTAGGTTAGCTGCGAAAGGATTACAGATTCTTGGTTTCTTTACCGTAATTGATGCTTGAGGGCGGGAGGTTCTTCCGACCCCACTCCCGGTTGGCTGTCGTCCCCATTTCGAGTTCCAGCAATCCACCGGACAACAGTTCTTCATGAGTGAACCAAGATCTGTCAAGAGGCTTCCCGTTCAATTTCGCACTTTGGATGTACTTGTTGTTTCTTGATGCTCCTGGCGCTTTGATGACGAACCGTTTGCCATCAGGCAAAGAAATAGAGGTCTTCTCGAAGAACGGACAGCCGATGGCATAGACCGGAATGCCGGGACAAACTTGGAAGAAACCCATCATGGAGAACACTATAAAAGCACTCATCCCGCCGCCGTCCTCATCGCCGGGAATGCCATAGACACTGTCGCTGAACATCATGTCTATGAGTCTGCGAACATGTTTCTGTGTCTTCCATGGCTGCCCGATATAGTTGTAGATGTATGGAATATGAAAGCTGGGTTCATTGCCCATCGCGAATTGGCCGACCATGCCGGTGGCATCAGGCAATATGTGGTAGAACTCATACTTTGGAAGGTCTATCATAATGTGGAAAAGATCGTCAAGTTTCTTTTCCGCTTCCGCTCGCCCGCCCATAAGTTCGAAGAGGCCTTCAAGGTCGTGCTTGACATCCCATTGGAATGTGTAGGCGTTGTTCTCTGTGTAGTAGGCTCTGTCCATGTATCGTGGGTCCACATTCTCTATCCACTGTCCCTTGTCGTCTCTTGGCCAGAACATCCCTTTGTCTTTCCGGTAAACATTCCGATAGTAAGCAGCCCTATCAAGGAACAGCGCCTCGTCATCATTCCTTCCTAATTCCCGGGCTAATTGAGCTGTGGCCCAGTCGGCGTAGGAGAAGGCCGTTGACAGAGAGACGGCCTGCCTTCTTTCCCAAGGCATATTGACTTCATCCACGGTCTCTCTCTCTTCCGGGTGCAGCGCCGGATACCATCCTTTCTCGTTATAAAAATCATCCAGGACAGTCTTTGCCCCGTTCCTCCAAGGCAGGAGGGTGGATTCGAGAGAATTGTCTTTAAGCCCTTCGTAGATTCCTTCCAGATCGAACTTGAGTCCTTTGGACCGGGCGTCTGCCATCCAGACCGCCACATAGTTGCCTGTCATTGCCGGCCAATCGCCCCAGATCACAGCGAAGGAAGGCACGGTTCCACATTGCCTGTACATCTCAACGTAGGACTGGAGCTTCTGCTCTTCCAGTCTTGGATTGAGAATCATATGTAGAGGTTCAAGCGCCAGGTGTGTGTCCCAGATCCAGTTGTCTGTAAAGAAATAACTACCCGGGTGGAGCGAGTGATCGAAGGCGCTATAGTATGTGCCGTATTCACTGATGTCCACCGGACGCTCGTAGCATCGGTATAAAGCTGTGTGGAACACCCGCAAATCCCTCTGCGAGCCTCCCTTCACCTCAATCTTGCCCAAGGCGGCTTTCCAGCTGTCACGCGCTTTCTCCTGTACACGCTCTATGTTCCATCCATTGATTTCCTTGCGCAGGTTCGTGACAGCCTGCTCCTTGCTTATGTAGGATATTGCATAGCGAAGTTTGACCTTGTTGGTTTGGGGGCGAAGTAGAATGCCGTTCTTCCCATTTATGTGTCCGCTACCTGGTTCTTCCAGTCCGTTATCGACCACAGTAAAGGGAACATCGCCTTCAATGTAGCAATATGCTTTCATGTCGTGGAACGTTTCCTCGCCGAAAAGTGATGACGGTGTGTTTATGGTGAACGTCCCGTCGCCGTTTAATGCGTTTAGTCTCAGTATTCTATCAGGACAGTCTCCATCAAACTCCACCTCGATCATGCCGCTTCTCTCAGATGGGCAGAAGCGGATCCGGCAGCCTTCAAGCCCGGCTTGGTAGGAGTAGGGTGTGTTTGTTTCATTGTCGCAAATCTGATGGCACTTCCACACTGAACCATCCTCGGGAATCCCCGTGAGCGGCAGGAATCCGAACACGGATTCCAGTCTGTGCGATGTCATGGTCAGAGGGAAGTCGCGAATGCACTCATCCAACAAGTCTGTTCTCATCGGAGTCCATCTGATCATCTTGTTGGGAATATGTACTGTAGGACGGGTTGGCTGAAGTAATGTGCTGGCCCCGCCGATTTCCGGGTCAACATATTGCAATTCAGATGCATGCTTGCAGGAAACGGTGATGGCGAGAACGCATCCCATCATGGCGATGGAGCGCCTACCACATACGAAACCTCTGCGTAGTAGTGTGGTTATCCGATTAATCTTCATGACTTCAAAGTTACTCTTTTCTTGTTTTCTAAACAAGTGTTATCCCATGAGATATTTCCGGCTGATGTCCATTTGGTGAAGCATCATGAAATACTCGAATAAACGGGTCTCCTTTCCCGCTCTGTTTGTCAGTTAGTTTGCGAATTGGACGGAAAGCATTATTTTTACGGCATAAATACATGAATATGAGAAGTGCTATCTATGGCGCGGGTTCGCTTGGAACCATTTTGGGCGCGTTCATCACCAAAAAAGGAGGGCAGGTGGACCTCATCAACCACAACAAGGCGCACGTGGCGGCGCTTCGCGGGAAAGGGGCGAAGGTCGTCGGAACCGTGGAGCTCACGCAGCCTGTCACCGCTCTGACAGAGGAGGAAATGACCGGGGAATATGATGCCATATTCCTTATGACCAAGCAGTTGGATAATGCTGCGGTTGTGACTATGCTCAAGGGGTTCCTTGCTCCGGACGGCGTGATCGTGACGCTTCAGAACGGTTTGCCGGAGCTGCTGATCTCGGAGATCGTGGGGGAGGGGCGCGTTCTTGGGTGCACGGTCGCCTGGGGAGCCACCATGCTTGGCCCCGGAGTCTGCGAGCTGACCAGTTCGCCGGACAGTCTGACGTTCTCTCTCGGGGCGGTCTCCAAGGAGGTCAACGGCCATTTCGCCGAGGTCAAGGCGCTTCTGGAGATGATGGGACCGGTTGAGGTGGAGGAGAACTTCATCGGGACTCGTTGGAGCAAGCTGCTGATCAACTCGGCGTTCTCCGGTATGAGCGCCGTCCTCGGCTGCACGTTCGGTGAGGCCGCGTCCGACAGGTCTTCCAGAAAGAAAGTCCAGGCTCTGATCAAGGAGTGCATCGATGTCTGCCGGAAAGGCGGTGTCACCATCGAGCCGATTCAGGGCAAGGACGTGGTCAGGTTGCTGGACTACAACGGGCCGGTGAAAAAGGCTCTGTCCTTCATGATCATCCCGTTAGCGATCCGCAAGCACGCCCGCCTGAAAGCCAGCATGCTCCAGGATCTTGAGCGCGGCAAGAAGACCGAGGTGGATGCCATAAACGGTTCCGTCAGCGCCTACGGCCACAAGGTCGGCTGCCCGACCCCGATGAACGACAAGGTCGTCGAAATCATTCACAGCATCGAGTCCGGCTCCCTGGCTCCGTCCTTCGACAACCTCCGGCTCTTTGCCGAAGTGTGATGTCGCAAGCCTTTTGCCGTTGCGCCGATGATGCTTAGTCTTAACTATTTACAATAAAAAAAAGTCCGCAATTGGCGGACGTTTTCATTGGAAGCTCCTCAAGTAGGACTTGAACCTACGACCCCCTGATTAACAGTCAGGTGCTCTAACCAACTGAGCTATTGAGGAATTTTGCCAACCTTCATCGAGGTTGTCCCTTTCGGGAGTGCAAAGGTACAACAAAAACTGGTTAATGCAAATTTTTTTGTAGTTTTTTTTGTGTACCTTTGTGTGAATTTTCGGAGAAGGAAATGGACATAGACTTGTTTTCAGAGATGGTCAAGGGACTTATCCTTGATAATGATGAAGTTGCGTTGCCTGGCTTGGGGACTTTCGTCTCCGAGCTGATGCCTTCGTCTTTCTCTGACAAGGGCTACACCATCAATCCACCCTACAGGAAACTGTCTTTCAGGCAGCGGGAATCCGGTAATGACAGGCTTCTCGCCAGGTTTTATGCCAAGGTCAACGGAACGGACATCGAGACATCCGCAAGGATCCTTTCGGAGTTCATCGCTGGTTTGAAGACCACTCTTCAGACCAGGAAACTTGTCGTGTTCCCTGGCTTGGGAAGGCTGAGGGCCACCAAGGAGAACACGTTCTTCTTCATAGCTGACGAGGATCTGGACATCTATCCTTATGCGGTGGGGCTTGAGCCGGTGTCGCTCAAGACTCATGAGGAGACTCCAGACGAGGTCGCCCAGAGCGTGGCGGCGTTGCGGGATCTGGTGGCGCAGCCGGAGCCGGAGGTAAGGCCGGAAGAGAATGAACCGTCGCCTCGGCAGCCTGAGTCGGAGCAGGCTCCGGAAACGATAGCGGAAGCAGCTCCGGAAATGATCTCAGAGCCGGCTCCGGAAGCAGTCGCCAAACCGGCCCCTGAGCCTGTAGAAGAGCCGAGGAGGCGCGGGCGCGGCTGGAGGACGGCGATCCTCGTGGCGGCAGGCCTGGCGGGACTCGTGGCACTGGCATTAGGAATATTCATACTACTCTCTCACGTGGCTCCGGATTTCATAGACTCCATTCTCTACACTCCGGAGGAGTTGAGGATAATTAATTATTGATGACTATGGGAAAGGTTAAGGTCTCGGACAACAGGTTCAGCACAGACATAACGATTCCATGCTACGACACGGACGCTTCGTTCCATCTGAAACCGGCGGCCTTCATGGATCACGCCCAGGAAATGGCGTATCTGGCGGCGCAGGCTCTTCATTTCGGCTACGACGACCTCCAGAAACATCACACGGCCTGGGTGCTCTCGCGCCTGCGGATGGATTTCCATAATCCTCCGAAATGGACGGACGAGACCACCCTCTACACCTGGCATAAGGGGCTTGACGGCCTCTTCTTCTTGCGTGATTTCGAACTTAGGGCGAAGGACGACACGGATTTCGGGGACAAGTCAAAGGTTCTTGTGTCCTGCACGTCTTCCTGGATCGTGATGAATGTCCAGACCAGAAGGCTTGTAAGAAGCGACGAGGTCCTGGACATAGTCCCGGCGGCGACCCAATGTCCGGACAACGCCATCCCGACACCTTGCGGCAAGGTGGTGATGCCAAAGGGTGTCACTGCGGAGGAGGTCGGAATCCACAAGGCCTCCTATTCGGACATCGATGTTCTCGGACACACCAACAACGCCCGCTATGTGGTCTGGGCTATGGACAGCATCGACTACGGCGAGGTGGCCGGGAACAGGGTTAGGAGCATCAGCGTCAACTTCATCAAGGAGACCAAGCCGGAGGAGGAGGTGAGACTGTTCAGAAGCGTCGTTGTCCGTGAGGACGGACACAAGACCTACTTCATAGAAGGTAAGATTGAAGATAAACCGTGCTTTTGCGCGCAGATAGATTTCTAAAAGTATGCGAGATTTGTTTTTAGGGGCGGGAATAGCCCATTCGATTCTGGTTTTCGCGGTTGTGATCGCGATAGGATTGTATCTTGGCAAATTCAAGCTCAAGGGCATCTCCATCGGATCCACGTGGATTTTGTTCGTGGCTATTCTTTTGAGCCATTTCGGTCTCCGTGTGGACACCACGGTGCTTAGTTTCATGAAGGACTTCGGATTGATCCTGTTCGTGTTCTCGATCGGACTTCAGGTCGGGCCGGGATTCTTCCATTCGTTCAAGAAGGGAGGTCTTCAGCTTAACCTGCTTGCCGTCGCCCTTGTCCTCTTGGCTGTGGCCGTCACGGTGGCTATCCATTTCATCTCCGGAGAGGATCTCAAGACGATGGTAGGTGTGATGTCCGGCGCTGTTACTAACACCCCGGGACTCGGAGCCGCCCAGCAGACCATGGCTGACTCGATGCGCGCCGAGAACTATCTTGCGTCCGACATCGCATCGGCCACTTCAGGGCTCGCCTCCGCCTACGCGGTCGCCTATCCTTTGGGAGTGCTGCTGGTGATCGCGTTGATCATGTTCTTCAAGGCCATATTCAAAGTCGATCTCAACAAGGAGAAGGAAGCTCTTGACAGCGAGGACAATAACGAGGATGTGGCAAGACGCATGCACTGCGAGGTAGAGAATCCTGCCGTCTTCGGACTGTCCATCAAGGACGCCACAAGGGACCTCGGCAACTCGATTGTGATTTCCCGGATCCTCAGGGACGGCCTGATCTCTATTCCGGGACCGGATACCGTGCTTAAGAAAGGTGACAAGCTCCTGATCGTCACTTCCCAGAAGAATGTCGATTCCGTCAGGATCACATTCGGCGAGGAGGTGCCGATGCACCTTGAGGACTGGGAGCAGATGGACACCAAGATGGTCAACAGAAAGATCACCGTCACCAAGACCGACCTGACCGGTGTGACGCTCAGAAGTCTCAACATCAGAGCTAATTACGGAGTCAGCGTGACGCGTGTGATCAGATCCGGCGTAGGTCTTGTCGCAAGGCCTAACCTCTTCCTCCAGATGGGTGACGTCCTCCGCGTGGTGGGACCGGAGGAAGGCATCGCCGAGGTGGCCGGTCTTGTCGGCAACCAGACCTCGTCGCTCAACCGTCCGAACCTTATACCTATCTTCTTCGGAATAGCCGTCGGAGTGATCTTCGGATCGATTCCGATCGCGATCCCGGGCATCCCTCAGCCGATCAAGCTCGGACTTGCCGGCGGACCGCTCATCATCGCCATCCTGCTCGGCTATTTCGGGCCGAAATGGAAGATCACGACCTACACTACGCAGAGCGCGAACCTTATGATCAGGGAGATCGGAATCTCGTTCTTCATGGCCGCCGTCGGCCTCGGAGCCGGACAGAACTTCGTCAGCTCGATCGTGAACGGAGGTTATTGGTGGATCCTCTACGGAGCCTTGATCACGTTCATCCCTGTCTGCACGATCGGCCTTGTCGCGAGATATGTCTGCAAGCTGAACTTCTACCAGATCTGTGGTCTGATCTCCGGCGGCACGACGGATCCGGCTGTCTTGGCCTTCACCCAGGGGGCGTACGGAACCGACTATCCTTCAGTGAACTATGCGACAGTCTATCCGTTGACGATGTTCATGAGGGTGCTCGTCGCCCAGTTGCTTATTCTTGTAGCGATAGCCTGACGCCATGTTTGAGCTGATCTACCCGGCCGCCCCGGCGGTCATACTGCCCTTGCCCTCCATTGACAATCCGGGCGACAGTCCCCGCAAGGCTGGGGAGATGGTTCCTGTCGTCCATCTTCACATCGTCAACCGAGAGGGATGCCTGTACATCCAGAAGCGGTCGATGAGGAAAGACCTTCTTCCCGACTGCTGGGACACGGCGGTGGGCGGTCACGTGGACTACGGGGAAAGCCTTGAGGAAGCACTCTACCGTGAGGCCTCGGAGGAGCTGGGTTTCAAGGAGTTCAATCCTATCTATCTGAAATCCTACGTCTGGGAGTCCTTGAGGGAGAAGGAACTTGTCAATGTCTTCGCGGCAGTCGGGAACTTCACGCTTCATCCGGATCATGACGAGGTGGAGGAGGGACGTTACTGGAATATGTCCGAGATCGAGTCGGGTCTGGGACGCGGACTGTTTACTCCGAATTTCGAGCAGGAGTTCAGATCAATCAAAAACACGTTATTGGCATTACTCTGATGGACAATCAAATCGACAAATTCGTCAAGGATCAGCTTTCTGTCTGGCCGTTGGCCGCCGAAAACTACCGCAGCCTGAAAAAGGCCGGATCCAAGGTTCTGAGCATCGGGGGCTTACCGGTGACCGTACAACTCAATCCGTGCCGCCGTATCTCCTCCGAAGCCTCATTGGACAAGGAGTCCATCAACCGGAGGCCTTGCTTCCTGTGTCCGGAGAACCGTCCCGCCGAGCAGACCAACATAGAGTTCGAGGGGCGCAAGGGCCGCAGGTACCGCGTGACGCTGAATCCCTACCCGATCTTCCCGTCACACCTCGTAATCTCAAGTTTTGAACACACTCCGCAGTCAATCTGGCACCGCTATCAGGATCTGCTGGACTTTGTCAGGGAGAACAATGAATATCTCGGCTTCTACAACGGCCCGGAGAGCGGAGCGTCGGCACCCGACCACATGCACTTCCAGGCCTGCCCGCAGGGTCTGACACCTCTTCAGAACAGGGTGGACGAACTTCTCGCCGCCGGCGATGACAATACCCTTGACTATCTAACCAATGTCAAGGAAGCCAGACTCTTCCACCTTAATGAATATGCCCGCGGCGTCTTCGTGCTTTGCGGCGCCACGGCCAAGTCCACGGCCAAGCTCTTCTACAGGCTGCTGGACTGCGCTCCTGTTCCTGACGGCTCGTCTGAACCGAAGATGAACATCATCGCCTGGTGTCATGAGGGCGAGTACCGTACCGCTGTCATATTCAGAGAAAGGCATCGTCCGCACAACTATTCGTCCTCAGGCGCGGATCATCTGGCCATGAGTCCTGGGTGCGCCGATCTGGCGGGAGTCTATGTGACCACGCGGGAAGAGGATTTCGGCAAACTGGACGCCGGGCTGCTTTCGCAGGTTGTCCGGGAGGTCGCCGCGAGCGAGGAGACGGAGAAAGAGATCATCTGGAGGCAGACGAGATCGCAGCGGCGGCTTGAGGTCGGAATCATGTCCGGCAGCGAGATCGAGTTCGAGATCATCTCGGACGGCGCCGGCAGGCAGAAGGTGGAATATTCCCAGGGAAGGATTTCCTACAACGGCGCGCTGTACGACGAGCTGGTGTTTGAGGCTCAGACCGAGGCTACTATGTTCGCCGAGCCGTCCTTCATCCTCTATGGCGTGACGATCGGTGTGGATTTCCATTGGGAAAGAAAGGTGACGCAGAAGTTTGCCGGCACGTTGAAGTTCATCGTTGACGGCGGCAAGGTCACAGCCGTGAACATTGTCGGCGTGGAGGACTATCTGCTGAGTGTGATCTCGTCCGAGATGAAGGCTTCCGCGGGTCTGGAGTTCCTCAAGGCCCACGCCGTCATTTCCCGTTCCTGGGTGATGGCTCAGGTGGAGCATCGTCAGAGTCATGTTTCCCGGACTCCCGGGCCATCCTGCCCGGTCTCCGAGCCTGTCGAAGGGGCAGAGGAGTACATAAAGTGGTTCGATCATGACGACCACACCCTCTTCGATGTTTGTGCCGATGACCATTGTCAACGCTATCAAGGACTTACGATGGCTGTGGGCGACACTGTCCGCAAAGCCGTAGACCAGACCTGGGGGCTTGTGCTCACCTCGGAAGGCAAGATCTGCGACGCACGCTTCTCGAAGTGCTGCGGAGGACGGATGGAACTTTTCAGCACCTGCTGGGAGGACAAGGACTATCCTTATCTCCAGCCGCTTCCTGACACCGCCGACTGCGTGGAGGGGGGCGACGTGTTCTGCGACACCAAGGATGAGAAGATTCTGTCCCAGGTGCTTAACGACTACGACCTGGAGACGAGGGATTTCTACAGATGGAGGACAGAGTATTCCAGGACAGAGGTCTCCGACCTTGTACGCAGACGTTCCGGGATGGATTTCGGCACGATCCGCGACCTTGTCCCGGTCGAGCGCGGCCCGTCCGGAAGACTGAAGAGGCTTAAGGTTGTCGGCGACAAGAAGACAATGATCATCGGTAAGGAATTGATCATCCGCAGATGGCTTTCAGATTCGCATCTGAAGAGTTCCGCCTTTGAGGTTCACTGGGACGGCGACCACCTTACGCTGGACGGATCCGGTTGGGGTCACGGTGTCGGCCTGTGCCAGATCGGCGCCGCTGTGATGGCAGCCAAAGGCTACACTTTCGATCGGATCCTGCTGCACTACTACCCGGGCAGCACATTGGAACGAAGATAATTTAATAAACACATAATGAGTAATTTCACCAAACGCAACCCTTGGATGTGGATCCCGACCCTCTACTTCGTCGAGGGCATTCCATATTTCCTTGTCAACAATGTCTCCGTCCTGATGTTCGCCAAGATGGGCGTTCCGAACGGACAGATGGCCCTATTCACGTCGCTGCTCTACCTGCCGTGGACCCTCAAGTTCCTCTGGAGCCCGTTCGTGGACATCATCAAGACAAAAAGGTGGTGGATCATCACGATGCAGATCATCATGTCCGTGGCATTTGTGATCCAGGCTCTTACGATGCCGCATCCGTCGGCGGAGACGATTGCCGCCGGCACCACGCCGATGAGCCTGTTCACATTCACGCTCATTCTTTTCATATTCGCTGCCTTCGCGTCGGCGACCCACGACATCGCAGCTGACGGGTTCTACATGCTTGCCCAGAGCCAGAGCAGCCAGGCGGCGTTCGTAGGAGTCCGCAGCACATTCTACAGGCTGGCCAACGTGTTCGGCAACGGCGTGATCGTCGCCGTCGCCGGCCTTCTGGAGACCAAGACCGGAAACGTGCCGCTGTCCTGGCAGCTTACCGTCGGCGGATCGGGCGCACTCCTTACGGCCCTGACGCTCTACCACACCTTCGCCATTCCGAAGCCGGAGTCCGATGTGCCTAACATCCAGGAGGATTCGGGCAACAAGGTGGCCGAGATATTCGAAGGCTTCGGCCGCACCGTGACGACATATTTCAAGAAACCGGGCGTGTGGCTTGCGATCATATTCATGCTTTGCTACCGTTTGCCGGAGGCCTTCCTCATCAAGATGTGCACCCCGTTCCTTGTGGCTTCGAGGGAGGTCGGCGGACTTGGGATGCAGACCGCGCAGGTCGGCATAGCGTACGGTACCCTCGGCGTGATATTCCTTCTTCTCGGAGGGATCCTCGGAGGCCTTCTCGCTTCCCGCATCGGCCTGAAAAAATCCATCTGGATCATGGCCGCGTTCATGACGCTCCCTTGCCTGTCGTTTGTCTATCTCGCTGTGGTACAGCCTGTAAGTTTCGCCACAATCTGTACCTGCATCGCCATAGAACAGTTTGGCTACGGCTTCGGATTCACCGCCTACATGCTCTACATGATGTACTTCTCCGAAGGCGAGTTCAAGACTTCGCACTATGCCTTCTGCACCTGCTTCATGGCGCTGAGCATGATGATACCGGGCATGTTCGCCGGCTTCCTGCAGGAGTCCCTCGGCTACAAGGGCTTCTTCTGGATGGTGATTGTCTGCTGCATAGCGACCGTCGTTGTCACCTTCCTCGCCGACCGCAAGATCGATCCTGAATATGGCAAGAAATAATCAACGAATTGATAATCAATGAATATATGAACGCAGTCAAAAGAATATTCACCGTCCTGCTCTCCGTTGCCGCATTGTCGGCCCTTTCCGCGCAGGCCGGACAGAAACAGATTGTACGCACCGGGATCGAGGTGCTGGAAGGTCGTGGTTTTGAGGGACTTGTGGGTAAGAATGTCGGACTGGTGACCAATCCGAGCGGCATCGACCACAATCTCCGCTCCACCATCGACATCCTTCACGCCGCTCCGGAAGTCAACCTCAAGGCGCTTTTCGCCCCTGAGCACGGGGTCCGCGGCGATGCCTATGCCGGCTCCCATGTCGCTGATTTCAAGGATGCCAAGACCGGAATCCCGGTCTATTCCATCTACGGAGCCAACCGCAAGCCGAGCAAGAAGATGCTTGAGGGACTTGACGTTGTCGTCTATGACATCCAGGACATCGGCAGCCGTTCCTACACTTTCATCAGCACGCTTGGCCTGGTGATGAGAGCCTGCGCGGAGAACGACATTGAAGTAATGGTGCTTGACAGACCTAACCCTCTGGGCGGCAACAAGGTGGAAGGCTGCCTCGTGGAGCCTGGCTTCCATTCGTTTGTCAGCGAGTTTAAGATTCCTTACATCTATGGGCTCACTGTCGGCGAGCTTGCCATCATGATCAACGAGGAGGGGCTGAACCGCGGTGAAAGGGGCGACGAGGCTCCGTTGAAATGCCGGCTTTCCGTCATTCCGATGGAAGGATGGCACAGGAATATGCTCTATCAGGACACGAACCTACCTTGGGTGCTCCCGTCCCCGAATATTCCTTATCCTCAGTCCGCCGTGAACTATCCGTCCTCCGGCATAACCGGTGAGTTCCAGGGCTATCTGAACATCGGCATCGGCTACACCCTCCCTTTCGAGGTTTTCGCAGCCGAATGGATTGACGCCGATGCCTTGAAGGCGCTTCTTGACAGCTACAACCTTCCGGGGGTGGCATTCAGGACAATCCACTTCAAGCCGTTCTCGGGAAGCCTTCAAGGAAAGCTGATCCACGGCGTTCAGTTCCACTACACTGACTATGAGGCCGCCTGCTGCACGCTGACGCAGTTCTACGTGATGCAGGCCGTGAACGAGCTCTATCCGGACAAGAATCCTTTCACCCTTTCCAAGGGGCGCAACAGCATGTTCGACAAGGTCTGTGGTACAGATTATGTAAGAACCGTTTTCGGGAAGCGTCTTAAAGTTGAGGACATAGTTGACTACTGGTCAAAGGATGTCGAGGCTTTCAAGAAGCTTTCCAGAAAGTATTGGCTCTATAATTAACCACTTAACACTTATTGTCATGAAGAATTTTCTTAACTTCGCGCTTGCGTCAGCAATCACGTTGGCCATGCTTGCCGTTCCGGTAGATTCATATTCACAGGAAAGACGTTCCACTGGTTCGAGGAGTAACACGACATCGTCGCAGACACGCTCGTCCTCGTCTTCGAGAAGTTCTTCATCCTCAAGAAGCTCGTCGTCATCGTCAAGAAACTCCTCATCCGCTTCGACCAGAAGCTCGCAGGACGGCAACCGCCGCTCAAGCTCCGGCTCTGCGGTAAGGAGCTCATCATCGTCCGACAGAAATTCATCTTCGGTAAGAAGCTCATCCTCTGACAGGTCATCCGCGACATCCGTGAGAAGTTCCACGTCAATGTCTCGCTCTTCCTCCAGATCTTCTTCCCGCTCCGATGACAGCGGCATCTATCAGGACAACAACCGCCGCTCCGGCACAGGCTCGTCCCGGAACTCGTCGGCCACTTCGTCCAGAAGTTCGCAGGACAACAACCGCCGCTCCAGTTCGGCGGTAAGGAGTTCATCCTCATCTGACCGAAATTCCTCTTCGGTCAGGGAAGCGTCCTCATCCACAAGAAGTTCCGGCGACAGGGTGGCAAGGCCGGTAGGCGGCTCCTCGGCGACAAGAAGCAGTTCTGCCAGAGGCTCGGCGACAGATGTCCGCAGAGAGCAGTCGCAGAGAGTCGGCAACGCCACAAGGGGAGGTCTTACGTCCTATGACAGGAATGCCTTCTCAGGCAAGGATGTGATGAAGGAGAACCGCAGTGATTTCATAAGGATCGGTGAGGACAGGAACGTCCACAGGATCCCGCCTCGTGACCGTGACTTCATGCCGTACGACCGTCCGTGTCATTTCTGGGGACACAATCCTCATTACTATGGCTACAGGGTTCACAAACTCCCTCCGCGTCACAGGAGGATAACTTACTGGGGTGTCGAGTACTGCATCTATGACGGGATCTACTACAGGCCTTACGGCAACTTTTACGTTGTCTGCCGTCCGCCGTTCGGTGTCTGCATCGACCGTGCTGTCTCCGACCTGATGTTCGCCTCGGTCCGCTTCGCCTACTACAACAACACGTACAGGATGTACCGCGCCATCGATTCCAACAACAGGATCATCGAGGAACAGAACAGGATAATCGCCAGGAACAACGCCACCATCGCAGCCCAGAACAATTCGTTCGCCCTCAATTCTGCAAGGGCCAACAGCGCTTATTCACTGGCTGACAGGCTCGGCCTTGTCCAGAGCTATGCCTATGCCAACCAGCCGTACTACTACCAGGACGGAGTCTTCTACATCGTCAACTCCAACGGCCAGTACGAGGTCATTGTCCCTCCTTCCGGCGCTCTGGTTGAGGATCTTCCGGACGACTACGACACCATCACCCTTGACGGGATGGATTTCTACAAGGTCGATGACACCGTCTATCGCCTTACCCTCGTCGAAGGAAAGCCTTATCTGGAGGTGCTCGGCCAGATGTACGGCAGGCTCGCCAACCAGTACAACTATTACTCCAACAGGGCTGTCTCCTACAACAGCCTCTACTAACAAGTCACACATAAATGGACAGACTCAAGCATCTATTTGAAAGTTATACAGGTCAGAAAGTGAATGACACGGAGGAACTTAACTCCTCCGGCAGCAACAGGAGATATTTCCGCCTCAAGGGCGGAAATGTCTCCATTATAGGTGTCATCGGGACAAGCCGCGAAGAGAACAACGCGTTCGTCAGCCTCAGCGCCCATTTCCTCGGCAAAGGGATAAAGGTGCCTAAAGTCCTTGCCGTCAGCGAGGACGGTATGCGCTACATCCAGGAGGATCTTGGCGACGACCAGCTCTACAAGGTTGTCTCACAGGGGCGAGAGAGCGGTGAATATAGCTCCTACGAGTGCCGGCTTCTGTGCCGGGCGATGGAGATGCTTCCGAAACTTCAGTTCAAGGGGGCGGAGGGGCTGGACTGGTCGGTATGCTATCCAGAGCCGGCCTTTAACGAGAGGATGATCCTCTTTGACCTTAACTATTTCAAGTACTGCTTCCTGAAGGCGACCGGTCTGGAGTTCAACGAGGTCAGGCTACAGGACGATTTCGAGAGACTCAAGAAGGATCTTATGCAGGACATGGGCGACACGTTCATGTACAGGGACTTCCAAGCCAGAAATGTCATGATGAAGGACGGTGAGCCGTACTTTATTGATTTCCAGGGCGGACGCAGGGGGCCGATCTACTACGATGTCGCGTCGTTCATCTGGCAGGCCCGTTCGCGTTATCCGGAGAACCTCCGCAAGGAGATGATCCAGACATATTTACGGGCATTGAAGGGCTACATGGATGTCAACGAGGAGCATTTCTATGAGAGACTCCGCCTCTTTGTCCTATTCAGGACACTTCAGGTACTTGGCGCCTATGGTTTCAGAGGCTATTTCGAGAAGAAGCCTCACTTCCTCGCCAGCGTTCCTTATGCGTTGGGTAACCTTCGCCGTCTTCTTCAGAAGCCGTTCAAGGACTATCCTTACCTTAACGAGATACTCACGAAACTGACCACGATGTCGCAGTTCAACAACATTGCCGAGGACAAGCGCCTGGAGGTAAGGGTGTTCAGCTTCGCCTACAAGAAGGGCATCCCGGTTGACACGACCGGCAACGGCGGTGGTTATGTGTTTGACTGCCGCGCGATCAACAATCCTGGCAAATACGAGCATTACCGCCAGTTCACCGGACTTGACAAGGAAGTCATCAAATTCCTTGAGGACGACGGTGGTGTCACGAAGTTCCTGAACAATGTCTACGACATGGTGGATAATCATGTGAAGTGTTTCATTGAGAGGAAGTTCACTCATTTGCAGGTTTGCTTCGGATGTACCGGCGGACAGCATCGTTCGGTCTACTGCGCCGAGCATCTGGCCCAGCATCTGGCCGACAAGTTCGACATAAAGATCACTATTTCCCATAGAGAGCTTGACATTGAGAAGATTCTGTAGATGAAGGCGATGATTTTCGCGGCTGGTCTCGGCACGAGGCTCAAGCCGATAACCGACACGATCCCGAAGGCTTTGGTTCCGATTGACGGAAAGCCTTTGCTTTACCGTGTGGTGTCGAAGCTCAAGGCCGCAGGGATCTCCGATTTCGTCATCAACGTGCATCATTTCGCCGACTCGATCATAGGCTACACCCACGAGCAGGATGACTTCGGAGCCAACGTCCATTTCTCCGACGAAAGAGACCTTTTAAGGGAGACCGGCGGCGGGATAAAGTTCGCCAGGCCTTTGCTTGAGGGCGGCCCGTTCCTGGTCCACAATGTTGACATACTTTCGGATCTGGATGTGGGCTGGTTCATAGCCCAGGCCCGTCCGGACGCTCTTTCCAACATCCTTGTCAGCGACCGTAAGACGCAGAGGTATTTTCTCTTCGATGATGCGATGAGGCTGGTTGGCTGGACAAATCTGGCGACGGGCGAGGTGAGGAGTCCCTACGGGAAAATCGACCCCTGGAGATTCCGGAAATATGCCTTCGCAGGCATCCACTGCGTCTCCGGCGGAATATTCAAGGTCTTTGATGAGGATGGCTGGGGGGATCGCTTCTCGATAACTGACTTTTATATTCAGGAATGCGCCAGGCATCCGATCTACGGGATCGTGCCTTCGGAACTGCGTCTGATCGATGTCGGTAAGGTCGAGACATTGGCGGAGGCTGACGAATTTGTAAGAAACACACTTAAAACATACTGATATGGCAAATCGTAAATTCTGGTCTGATTTCAAGGACTTCGCGATGAAAGGCAATGTGGTCGATATGGCTGTCGGTGTAGTTGTCGGCGGTGCTTTCGGCAAGATTGTCACCTCCATTGTCAATGACATCATCATGCCGTGCGTCGGTGTGCTGATCGGTGGTTTCGACTTCACTTCTCTCAAGATTGTGCTTCACAAGGCTGTGATGGAAGGAGCTGAGGTCGTCAAGCCAGCAGTGACGCTGAACTATGGCAATTTCATTCAGGAGACAGTGAACTTCCTGATCATCGCATTCTGCATATTCCTTGTCATCAAGGGGTTGGCTAAGGTGCACAAGAAAAAGGAAGAGGCTCCGGCTGCCCCTGCCGCTCCGGCTCCTAAGCCTGATGACGTGGTTCTTCTTGAAGAGATCCGTGATCTCCTGAAGAATCATAAGTAGCAGTTTTCGCGTACTTCTTAGGCGAGCATCCTACCGCATCCTTGAAGTACTTCCCGAAGAAGGACTGGTTCGCGAAATGCAGGGTCTCGCTGACTTCCTGGACGGTGTAGTTGCCGCTCTTGAGCATTGCCTTGGCATCCTTGATGACGAAATCGCGTATCCAGTCTTTCGCGTGTTTTCCGGACTCGTGGTAGATCATCTGGGCGAAGTACTTCGGTGAGAGGCACATTTTCCTGGCATAGTACTGGACATTTCTCTCGAAAGTGTAGTGCTGGCTGAGCTCGGTAAGGAACCGGCGGAACAACTCATTGCTTCTCCACCTTGAGACGGGCAGAGTGTTGTTTTCCTGAGTGTTGTTCGCAAGTCTGGAGGACAGGAAGCTTCCGAGCATCACGTAGGCCCCCTGCAAGGCTTCGGCCTTGAACATGTCGTTTTCCAGCACGAGGATGTTCTTGACTGTAGAGAAGAAAGCCATCATCCGCCTGCATTCCATCGGCGTAAGATGTAGAATCCTAGGATTGAAGAGTGATTTTCTGAGAAATCTGGTGCAACTGTAGGAGAAATCCATCAGGCTGCTGTCAGGAAGGATAGCGACCGAGAGGGCTTTGAAGTCATCGGATGCGGACATACTTTCCACAATGTTGCCAAGGCTGATCATTATCACGTCGTTCTCCCTGACAGTGTAGTCGTCCCCGGAGATTCTCGCATGACCTTCTCCATTCACGCACATGAATATTACCGTGAACCTCACTTTGGCCGGCAAGTCCGGAAAAGACTTGAGGACCTCGCTCCAAGGATAGTCGGTGCTGTCATTGAGAAACAGTTGATCGTCATAGATTGTCAGTCCCGGCACCCCTTTTAGTAATTGTAGGTCGAAGTTGTTTATTTTCTTGAATTTATCCATTATGAACCATATTTTGTCCCAAAATACTGAACTTTTGGCAAAAAAGCAACAATTGCCAATTATTTGACTTTCTTGCCATCCTGTAGTACCCTCTCCTTTTGCTCAAGTCAGAATTTTTTTCGCATTTTTACGCAAGAAATCCTGCGTGGAGGATTTAGTTGACTGGAATAATGAAAAAAAGAGATGAAACAAATGAAAAATTTCAAAACTGCTTTGGCCGCCGTGGCTGTTGTGGCCGCGTTGGCCGTGTCGTTGTCGTCATGCTCCATGTCTGATGACTCTTACGATTATCCCAATCCGAACGCATTGGTCACCATAAAGACTGCCGAGTCTGGAGAGACTTATTTTCAGGTGAATGAGAAGACAACTCTGTCGCCTGTCAACTGGACCAATCCATACAAGCGTGAGGTCAGGGCCTTGCTCCGGTATTCCGAGGAGCGTGGTGACGGCGGGTTGTTCTCCAAGAAGGTCAAGGTCGCGTGGATTGACTCCGTGCGTACCAAGGCGGCGGTTCCTTACTCTGATGAGTTCAAGAAGGAGGGAGGCTCCACATTGGCTTTGTACAACGATTGGATCACCTGCTGCGAGGATGGTTACCTTACCATTCATTTCGCCGCCTGGTTCGGAGCCGACCGGAAGGTTAAGCACATCATCGATCTGGGGATAGACCCTGTCACACATGACCTTTACCTAAGGCATGACAGCAACGGAGACAGCGGTTACATGACCATTGGAGAGGGCATCATCGCGTTCAGGATCGACGAGCTTCTGAAGGATGTCAAGGACGGCGAGGTTCTTACCCTCCGCTGGAAGGACTATCAGGGTGACAGAAGCGCCAAAGTGAAGTACTACTCCAGATTTCCTTTGTCGAAGTCTGAGAAATAAATGAATATGAGAGGGTGGCAGGACGGCATCTCTCACCCTCCTTATTCATGCGCCACATTAGTCTTTTTGAATGGGAACACTGTCTGGAGACATAGAACGGAATCTTGTCGATCTGGCAAGGAAAGGCGACCGGGCTGCGATGCGGCAGATCTATGACTGCTACTCCAGATATCTCTCGGCCACCTGTTCCCGTTATCTGCCTGACAGCGATGACCTGCGTGATGTCCTTCAGGACAGTTTCGTCAAGATCTTCTCGTCTTTGGGCAAATTTGACTACCGTGGCGAGGGCTCGCTCAAGGCCTGGATGCGGCAGATATCCGTCAACGAGGCGTTGAAACTGATACGGAAGCGCAAGCGCTCCGACACGTTGGAGTACAAGTGGGATCTTCCGGACAAGGAGCAGGAGGAGGAACCGGATGTGGGAAATGTCCCTTCCGCCGTGATACAGAAGATGATACAGGCTCTGCCGGAAGGTTACAGGACGGTCTTGAATCTTTATGCCTTTGAGGAGAAGAGCCATAAGGAGATAGCGGAATTGCTGGGAATCACGGAGAGTACCTCGGCCTCGCAGCTTCACAGAGCTAGGGCGATTCTTGCAAGACAGATTAAGGACTACAAAAAAAGAACGGAGAAATCATGATGGAAGATAAGGATTGGCTGAAAGGCCTTCAAAACAAGATGAAGGACTACGAGGAGCCCGCGCCGGAAGGATTGTGGGAGGACATCGAGTCTTCGGTCTTCCCGCAGAGGAAACGCCGTGTGGTGGCATTGCCGATCCTGTGGCGCACGGCAGCCGTGGCCGCTGTTGTGGCTCTCGGTGTCTTCGCCGGACTCCGTCTTACAGATCCCGGTAATGGCGAACCGGACAAGGCACAGGAGATCCTGGCTTCCGGCACACCTTCTTCAGTCATTTCGGAAGGAGGCCAGGATGATCCTGTGGAAATCGTCGAGCCTGTGTCCCGGGAAAATGGTCACAAGCCTCTTCTTGCCGAGGCAGTCCCGTCACGCGGCCGATCGGCGCAAAGAACTTCCATGAGACTTGCCGTGGGTCAGAGTCCGGAGCAAAAACTGACTGCCGAACAGGAGCCGGAGGCGGTTACTCGGCAGCAGGAAGTGAATGAATATATTCCTGAATCATTTGCCCCTGAATCGGTTGTGTCCGAGTCAGCCGCTCCTGCGAAGGCCACTCCTGAGGAAGTTGCCTCTGAGGCCATTACGGAACCCGTAAAACCGGTGGAGAAGACCGTGACCGTGACTACCGGCCATGACGACGAGGATTGGTCCGGGTATATTTCCGCGTCAAATGAACCGCGTGCTTTCAGGCGCAAGGCCGCCACTTTGGATCTGTCATTCTCTGAGGGGGCTATGGGAAGCGTGGATGAGAGTTCCTTCGACCTCCAGATGTACTACCGTGGCTCGGCTCCTGCATCGGCGCCAGGGCTTATCGGTAATCCTGGTGATGGTCAGGATGGCGTAGACAGGCTCCAGACCCGTGGACTTGCTCCGATGGGGATAAAGAGTCCCTCAATGGTCACTTCCAAGTCCGACCATCGCCGCCCGGTCCGTATGGCACTCACAGCCAACGTGCCGATCTCCGGAAAGCTCGGCCTTGAGAGCGGTCTGATGCTCACAACCCTTCGCAGCACTTTCTCGGCTGAGGCGGGGCAGACTTTGACGGAAACCGAGCAGACTTTGCGCTACATCGGCGTGCCGTTGAACCTGACAGCCTCGTTGTTCGACTCAAGATGGTTCTCCCTCTATCTTGGAGGCGGTGGCATGGTTGAGAAATGTGTGTCCGGCAAGTCTGTCACAACCGAGACTCTGGCTGGTGTAAGGCAGGGCGATGGTGTTCGCAAAAGCTTTACCGTCAAGCCTTTGATGTGGTCGCTGAACGCTTCCGCCGGTCTCCAGGCGAATCTCACCAAACGTTTAGGCGTGTATGTTGAACCGGGTCTGAGCTATCACTTTGACGACAAATCCGATTACCAGACCGTCTACAGAGACCGCCCTCTTGACTTCAGCCTAACCTTCGGAGCCAGATTCTCCCTAAGGTAGCCTGCCAGCCCCGTTCCGTCCACCGAACCGGCCATTCCGTGGAGATGT
>HF985992.1 GCA_000431015.1 Alistipes sp. CAG:514
GAACAGTTCCTACCTCACCTCCAACGGCGGAGGGACGTACACCGCCAATAAGCTTGGCTTTGACAACTATGTCGGCTTCGATCTCGATGTGAAAGCCGGCTCGGTGACCAAGAAGGCCGGTGTGATGGTCTATCCGATGTGGTTCGCCAGGTTGAATGACAATAAGTATGAGTTTGTACCTAATGGCTCCACGTATAAACTCGATAAAAACATAAGGATGACTTGCTACTTCTCAAAGCGGAATTTTTCTATCACTGATAATGACATAATCGATAAAAGCATCCTCCCTAAGGGTGATTTCACCGTCACCTCCTCAAACAACAGCGTCGCCACTGTTAGAAAAGAGACCATGGGAGGCGGAGAATGGAACGGATTCAGTGTGTTCGCTTCAAATGCAGGTCGTTCCACGATCACCGTCAAGATAGGCAGCGTGTCCAGATCTTTCGATGTGCTCGTGACCAAGTAGACCGTTCCGGCGACGGGACTTACCCTGACTCCTAAGAGCCTCGCATTCGTCGAGGGACAGACGAAGTCCATCAGAGCCACCGTCACACCGTCCAACTCCACGGACGAGGTTGTCTGGTCGGATCATTACTTATTTGAAAACAAAGGTGGTGGCTTGGCACTCTCTGCAAGGGTCGTGACCTACGAATACAAATACGTAGGAATCGAGATAGAAGCTCTGCAGGATAATGGTGGCGAATTTTTCAGTGTCGGAATCGACGGCAGTGGAGGATTGAAAAAAAGTTTCTATGTGTCTTTGAAAAAATAACAAGGCATCATAAATACTCTACTCGTTGACTTTATTCGGAAGGAGGGCATGCAATGGTATGCCCTCTTTTCTTGTTGGTGCCCCCTCCCGGCCAAATCGATCCGCTCCGGAGGCGTGCCCGGAAGCGTGCCCGGCGCGTGTTGGCTCCGTTCGCAAAATCTTCCGGCGGGGGCTGCGGAGATATTCAAATGAATTTGTACCTTTGTGTGCGATATGGCTAAAGGAAAACTTTATTTGATTCCCTCGCCGTTGGGGGAATATGATCCGGCCCAGGTCATTCCGGCTCCGGTGCTGGAGCGTCTGAGGTCGATTCGGAAATATGTTGTCGAAGAGGCCAGGACGGTGCGGCGCTATCTGTCCGCGGCGGGGCTTAGGGGACACATCGGCGAATTGGAACTCAGGGAGCTGAATGAGCACACTCAACCTTCAGAGGTCGAGAGTCTTCTGTCATTGTTTTCCGATCCGGACGGATCGCCGTCCGATGTCGGGCTGATCTCCGAGGCGGGGCTGCCGGCTGTGGCGGATCCGGGGGCTCGGCTGGTCGCGCTCTGCCATATTCATGGAATACAGGTCGTGCCGATGGTCGGGCCCTCGTCGCTGATGCTCGCGCTGATGGGGTCGGGGCTCAACGGTCAGTGTTTCGCGTTCTGCGGCTATCTGCCGGCCAAGACGGATGAGCGGCGCAAGGCCATCCGCGAGATCGAGCGGCGCTCCTCACAGTTGAACCAGACGGAGATGTTCATAGAGACACCCTACCGCAACGATTCGATGATGGCTGATCTGCTGGCCGCGCTGCAGCCGAAGACCCGCCTTTGCATCGCCGCCGACATCACCATGCCGGACGAGACCATCATGACCCGGACGGTCAGGGAGTGGCAGAAGTCTCCGGTCGTGATCGGCAAGCGGCCGTGCGTGTTCCTTATACTTGCTTAATTGACAGTTAGTTTGTTATTTTTAATAAGATGAAGAAGATTATCTCATTTGTTTTGCTGGCGGTGCTGATCGCCGCTCCGGCCAGGGCCGGGGTAAAGGCTCCGAAGGATGAAAAGGTAAAGAACGTTATCCTGATAATTGGTGACGGAATGGGACTTGGAGCCGCTGCCGCCTGGATGGCGAACAACGATTTCGGGCCGACCTGCTTTGACCGCTCGCAGTTCGCGGCGATCGTCAAGACTTACTCTGCCAACAGCAAGACCACTGATTCCGCCGCCGCGGCCACGGCGATGGCGACCGGCCACAAGACCAACAACAGCATGCTCGGTATGCTTCCGGACAGCACCAAGCCGGCCAGCATCGCCCGGCTTGCGAAGGAAAAAGGCAAGTCTGTGGGGATAGTCGTCACATCGTACGTTCTGGATGCCACTCCGGGGGCGTTCTATGCCCATGTGGCCCGACGGGGAGAGAGAAAGAACATCGCCGAGGATCTGATCGCATTCAGGCCTGACGTGATCGTGGGAGGAGGACGGAAGTATTTCACCGCGCCGAAATACACCGATGTCAACCTTGTGGAGAAGGCCAAGGACGCGGGCTTCACCTATGTCGGGTCCCCTGAGGAGTTCTACACCACCCGGGCCACTCCGATTCTGGGACTGTTTGATGACGGTCCGGAGATCGAGGCCACGCAGACGGATTCCGACCTGCTGACGGATCTGGCCGGGCACACGCTTGAGATCATCGGCGCCAACAAGCATGGCTTCTTCGCGATGTTCGAAGGCTCGCTGATCGACCATGCCGCCCATGCCAACAACACCGAGGATGTGATCTGGAGAATGGAGGCGTTTGACAAACTGGTCAACAGCGCCTTCGACTATGCCGACGCACACGAGGGAACGCTCGTGATCGTGACAGCCGACCATGAGACCGGCGGTGTCTCTCTGGTTCCAGGCAGCAAGGATTTCACTAAAGGGGAGAGCGGTCTCGGCGTGAAGTACTCGACAACAGGCCACACGGCGGCTCCGGTGGTGCTTTATTCCTATGGAGCGTCCGCCTGGAGATTCAGCGGAGTGATGGAGAACACGGACATATTCAAAAGAATCAAGAGTGTTTTGATAGACAAAAGATAGCCTTTATGAAAAAGACTTTTTTGATTGTGGTGACGCTGATGGCCCTCATGCCGTCGGCGTCAGCCATTTCCGGCCCCGGGGACATCATACCGGCCCCGGTAAAATACGTGACCTCCGGTGAGGGATATTCCTTGAAAAAGGATGGGAGCGACATTCGGGTCCATCTGGCTGACAGGCGCTTCTCCAAGGAAATCAAGGGATTGAATATTCCGGAATTCGCGCGGGACGAGGCCTACAGGCTCACCGTCGGGAAAAAGGGGATCGACATCTTCGCCCTCACGGAAACCGGTGTCTACCGCGCCAGGACGAGCCTCGGGATGATGCTTGACAGGGATTCCACCCTGAGTCATTGCGAGATTCTTGACTACCCGAGATTCCGCTACAGAGGCCTGATGCTGGACATTTCCCGCAATTTTCGTGACAAGGACTTCATCCTTAAGCAGTTGGATGCGATGGCTGCGGTGAAGATGAGCACGCTCCACCTGCACCTGACCGACGACGCGGGGTGGCGGATCCAGATCGACGCATACCCCGAACTGACCCGGAAGGCGGCATGGCGGGTAGGGAAGACTTACGAGGAATGGGTTGCCGGAGGGAAGGAATATTCCTTGGAAGGCGCTCCGTTCGCATCGGGAGGCTATCTGACCAAAGCCGATGTGAAGGAGATTGTTGAATATGCCGCCGCAAGGCATATTGACATCATTCCGGAGATAGAACTTCCCGGGCATTCCGGTGAGGTGCTGGCGGCCTATCCTGAGCTCTCCTGCCTCAGCCCGGACGGCACGGAACACCGCATCTCTGGCGACCTCTGCCCCGGAAAGGACGGGACTTTCGGGATGTTCGAGGCTATCCTTGACGAGGTGATCGGGATGTTCCCTTATGAATATGTCCACATAGGCGGCGACGAGGCCTCGAAGCGCAATTGGAAGGAGTGTCCTGACTGCCGCCGCAGGATGGAGGCCGAGGGCCTTAAGGATGTGGACGAGCTGCAAAGCTATCTGGTCAACAGGGTGACAAGGTTCCTTGAGTCCAGAGGCCGCCACGCCATCGGTTGGGACGAGATCCTGGACGGAGGACTCGCCGAAGGTGCCGCCGTGATGTCCTGGAGAGGCACGCAGGGCGGAATCACCGCCGCCGGTATGGGACACGATGTCGTGATGTCTCCGGGGGACTACTGCTACTTCGACTCCAGTCAGGACGCGCCGTTCTCCCAGCCGAAGTCCTTCAGCGGCTACCGTCCGCTTGAGCAGGTCTATTCCTTCAACCCGACCGACGGCATCGACAATGAATATGTCGCCCACATCCTCGGCCTTCAGGCCAACCTCTGGTCCGAGTTCGTCCCGACAGGGGAGTACATGGAGTACCTCCTCTACCCTCGCGCCTTCGCCATCGCCGAGATAGGCTGGAGTCCGGCTGGAAGCAAGGATTATCCTCGTTTCCGGGAGAATGCCGTCAGGCTCGCTGAGTGCCTTCGCTCAAAAGGCTACAACGCTTTTGATTTGAGGAACGAGATCGGCCCGAGGCCGGAGTCCCTGGTTCCGCTTGAGCATCTTGCCGCCGGAGCGAGGATCACCTACAATGGCCGGAAATATTCCGCCGGCTATCCCGCCGGAGGTGACAACGCCCTTGTGGACGGCCTTCGCGGAGGCTGGTTCTACAAGGACAACCGCTGGCAGGGATTCCTTTGTGATGTCGATGTCACGATAGACCTCGGCTCTGTCAAGGACATCCACTACATAGGCGCGACCTTCCTCTCCCACACCTCCGCCGAGGTAGGTTTCCCGGTCAGGACGGAGGTCCGCTTCTCCGAGGACGGTGTCACCTTCACCGATCCCGTAGTCTGTCTGCTGCAGGTCCCGGACACCGACTCCTGCGCCCTTCTGAACACCCTAGGCACAGCAGTCAACGCCAAGGCCCGCTACATCAAGTACAAAGCCGTCCGCGACGACGTGACCAAGAACCGCAACCACGCCTTCATCTTCATCGACGAGATAGTGGTCAACTAGCGCGGAAGAAACAGTTCCGTTTTTTTGTCTCTATTCTCGTCAATCCGGATAGTGGTCAACTAACGCGGAAGTAACAGCGGAAAACATACGGCTAATCGAAAAACATGTCACTTAATGACACCTTTTTCGATTAGCTTCAGGATGCCTAAAAAACACGTTTTACAGAGTTACTCCATAAGAACGTGGTTTACAGGGTGACTCCGACTGAACACGGTTTGCAAGGTGACTTCATAAGAGCACGTTTTGCAGGGTGACTCCATTCCCGACTTTTACGAAACACGTTCAGCCGAAGAGGGCATAGAAGGCCGCCAATTGATGAATATGATGAAAAACTATCACAGTTCCCTTCGACTTTTTCAGCATATTCATCAATCCACCGGCGCCAGAGGCCTCTTCGGCTGAACGTGTTTCGTAAAAACTCCGCGCCGGCGTTCACCAGGTAGTAGCGTAAGAATTTTTTCCGAATATGTATGCAAGATTTCGGGGCGGCGGGATTCGGTAATACGTAGCCCCGCTGCTTGATTTATTCTTAAACTAGTCTTTGCAGAGCATTATCTGCTGGATGAGGTGATCGGTTGACTGCATTCCGGCGGAGCCGATCCTGCCAAGATTCCGGATAGTCTTCTCGATGTCCTTGTCGATGATGCCGTCGGTCTCCTTGATGCAGATTCCTCTGAGGGCGAGGACGCAGGACTGGACGGCACAGGCCACACCGGAGGCGACTTTCATGGCACATCCGACCTTGGCGCCGTCACAGACCATACCGGTGATGTTTCCGATCATATTCTTGATCGCCGAGCAGACTTGGTCGTAGCTTCCTCCGCGGAGGAACACGATTCCGCAGGCTGAACCGGTCGAAGCAATCACGCAGCCGCACAGGGCTGACAACTTTCCAAGATATCCTTTAATGTGAATGGCGACCAAATTGCTGAGGATGAGCGCCCTGGCCAGCCGCTCGTCATCTACGTCGTATTTCAAGGCGTAAGCGATCACGGGCATACTCACCGTGATCCCTTGGTTGCCGCTGCCGGAATTGCTCATCGCCGGAAGCTTGCATCCTGCCATCCTGGCATCCGAGGCCGCGGCGGTCATCCCCATCGCAAAGCTGATGAAATCATCCCCGAAAACCTCCTGTTGGTTCTCCCTGATGGCCTTGCCGACGTTGAGACCATAGTCTCCGCTCAAACCTTCCCGCGCGAGCGCAAGGTTCAAGTCTCTGTCCGCAAGAATGAACTTGATGTCCTCGAATTTGGCGCTTTGGGCGAATGAATATATTTCCTTGACAGTCAGGTTGTAGTCCAATGCCCCTTTGACCGGAGAGGACTTGCCGCTCCCTCCCTTCCTGAAGTCCGAGGCGGAGCCGTCAATTCCTGTCTCGACAATCCTGTCGTGGTCATCCTCGATCACCGTCCAGGCGTTGTGTCCCGGAGTAGTCACCGTCACCTTGACATAGAGGATTTTGGGACTGTCGGCAACCTTGATCTTCACCTTGCCGTCCTTGACAAGGGCTTTGGCGGAGTTGACATCCTCCTCTGTCAGGTCTTTCAGCACTTCCAGGCCGTAGGAGCTATTCCCGCAGACCGCGCCAAGGGCGGCGGCGATGTGGAGGCCCACCATGCCTGTCCCCGGGATTCCCACCCCCATTCCGTTCTTGAGGATGTTGCCGCTGACCTCGACATAGATCTCATGGTCAGCGACCGTCCTGGCCTTGCTTTTGAGCGTTTCCATGGTTCTCGCGGCTGCCAGAGCGACCGCGATCGGTTCCGTGCATCCTAATGCCGGCTTGACTTCCTTGTGAAGAAGTTCAATGATTTCGGATTCTCTTGGAGTCATAACTGGTTATTTGTCAAGAAATTTCATTATGTCATCAATTAGTGTTCCCATCTGTCCGCGGTCTTTGATGACCTCTATCGGGAAGCCGATGCAGACGGTTCTGTAGCCGTTGCCCTCGTAGCAGGTGCCGGCGGAGATGTTCGTGTCCGTGTAGCGCATGAATGATTGCGCGCGGTCGCTGGCAGGGACGATGCCGTCAGGGGTCTCCACATTGTAGATCAGTGGGTTGCGATCCTTGTGGAAGGAGATTTGATCAGCATTCAACTTAAGGAGCCCGTTGCTCTTGGCGGCAACCGTGGCGTGGCGGCTGGCGAAGTTCGTCATCCACTTGTAGCCCAGCGTCTTCTCCACGAAAGCTTTGGTCGTGGCCCTGTAGGCGCTGTCTATTCTGATCGGGTAGATCCCGTCCCAGACATCCGTGCCGATGTTCGCACCGGAGACCAGCACATTGCCACCGTTGGCGGTGAAGCGCGTGACGGCTTTCTGAAGTCCGAGCGGGAAGACCGAGAATCTGTCGGCCACCTTGCCCGTTCCCACGACCGTGGTGATCTGCTTGCCGCAGATGATGTCCAGCGCGAGGTCGGAGTCCGCTATAGAGCTGTCTGCCGTGAAAGCCGACACGCTTGCCGAGTGGAACGCGTAGCCGGCGTCCATAAGCGCCTTTCCGTGGATTCCGCAGTAGTCGAAGGTGTTACCGGCGAAGACCTTGCCGGCCTCGTCGGTCCAGCATGCGCCGAATCCCGGATTGTCATCGTCCAGCCAAGGCAGCGAGCGGCGGAACTGGTACTGCGGGCCGATGAAATTGATTTCTCTGACGTAAGGCACACCGGCGTCGATGTCGGCGTTGAATCCGGCATATTCAGGAGTGTCGAACCACGCAGGGGCGGAGACTCTTGTGAAGTTGTTGACCACGAGGACGCTCTTGCCGCTGCCGTGTCCGGGAACCCCCACGCTGAGCGTCTCGGACGGGAAACTCTTGCCTCCGTCGTTGTAGGCCACAATCCTGTAGCTGTAGATGTGACCGGGGGCTATGGAGAGTGTTGTGGAGATCACGTCTCCTGTGGTTTTGAACTCCTCCAGGATCCTGCCCTGGTCGAACACGCCGTCGTCGATCCTTGTCTGGAGGATGTAGCCCTTCGGTGCGGCGGTCGCCTCCAGGGTGTCAGCCGTGGCCTTCCAGCTGAGCCTTACGTTGGCGTTGGAACATGTTTCGGGAGTGTCCGTGAAAGCTGTGGCGAATGAGTTGACAGGCAGAGGCTGTACGGCGTAGGCGCAGCCGTAGCGGGCGCTGAGGTACTTCAACATGCCTTTGTAGATGGCTCTGCTGACCGTGAAACGGAACGTAGGATCGAGTCCGAACTTCATGTCGGCGAAGTTCTGGTGGGAAAGAAGTTCCAGAAGCATCGCAGGAACTGTCGGCGTGCGGGATTCGCTGTAGGAACGGTCCCAAAGCCCTCTTCTGCTCCAGTCCGCGTTGAAGGTTTTGCGAACATCGTCCACGATCCCTGTCTGCACGAAGTCGGCGAGCATCCTCTGCTGAAGCCTTGACTCTCCGTTGGCGAACTTGTCGCTTCCGTCGTTGAGCAGGGTGTAGATCGACAGTGTGCCGACTATGGAGTCGTCCGGCGTGGTCCCGGCGTCTGTGTGGAAGGCGAACGCCAGGTCTATCGGAATGTTCAGTCCCTCCGCTTTCGGGTTCGTCCTTGAGCCTCCGGTCATCCAGCCAACCCACGCGCCGCGGTCTCCGTAGTCGGAGGTGTAGTCATCGGCGTATCTGTTGAGTATGGTGGAGTCCGCGCCGGCCCACTGCATCCAGTAGAAGGCTCCCTCCGTGAAGGACGGCATGCCTGAGGTGGCATATTCATTGACAGGCTGATCCTTAAGTCCTCTGGCGATCTTGCCCATGCCGCCGCCGAAGCGAACCGCGTCCGCTGTTATGACGGCGTTGCCCGGCACATCGTAGCCCTTAGGGACGCTGTTGTCGAGGATGACGCAGCCGTCCGTGCCTTTGTCGAACTCGAACGTGCCGAGGTAGATCCAGGTTCCGCCTCCCATCCTCTGGTTGACGATGAACTCGCTCTCGCCGCCAAGGTGCCTGACCGTGTAGCGGGCGCACGGTGTGCTGTGCGGAAGCGTCTTGTAGGACACATAGACCGCATACTCTCCTCTTTCGGGGAAGTCCGGTGTCCAGCATGCCAGGGCGGCCTTTTCCCTCTGTCGGACGCGGCAGTCCGCCTGGCGCGCCGTACCCATCCGGAACGGATTGTCAAGACCTGAATATGTTGCCCGCGCGTCTGCGAAGCCCACACCGGCATCTGACCAAGTACCTGTCTCTGAATATCTTCCCTCAATCCTCACGCCTTCCCCGCGACCTTCCTCGAATGCCGGATCATTGTCCGCGACCACTTCCATCGTCTGCGGATCCCTTTCGCGCGGTGTCATCACATAGGCTCCGGCGTTCTCCAGCATCGGGATCAGGAACGGAAGCACGTAGCTTTGCGTGTACATGTCCTCCACGGTGTGGAGCATCGGGGCGCGCTGCCATTCCCAGCGGTCCGTCTTCTCCTCGAAGTACCGCCCGTGGCTCTGCCATAGCGCTATGTTCCGTCCGGTAAGCCCCTTGGCGAACGCCTGCCCGTCAGTCCTTGTGACGAACGGATGGACGTTGCGCAAGTCCGTGGTCCTGAACCTGTCGCTGATCGGTTTCCCGTTGTTGCCAAGGGATGGCATGACGTAGGACTCAAGCGATCTCTTTCCGATGAGAAGTTTCCCTACGCCGTACTTCGCGCAGGATTCGGGCAGAATGCTCTTGAGCGTCCGTCTCAGCCACTCGACATCCTCTGTTCTCCATGGAAAGTCACCCATCGAGGGGGTGAAGTAGAAATCCAGATCGTAGCCTCTTCTGACTACCTTGTTGGCCTTCACCTGGGCGGAAACCCTTGTCCTTTCCACCATCAGGGTCTGGAGAGAGTCCACCGCGTCCTTGAACTCCTTGACAGTCTGCGCGTCCAGACTTGTCGTCAGCAGACAGGCGACGACAGCGGCGGTTATGATTCTTTTGAGCATTTCGGTTTATTGTGTGTTTTTATTATCCGCAAATCAATGATCATCACGATGATGGAGGAAATGGCCAGCGCAAGCGTGTCCGCCACGAAATCCAGCGCGTCTCCGCTTCTGTAGCTCGTGAATGACTGCCCGATCTCCGTCCCGGCGGCGATCAGGCAACCGGCCAGAAAGACCAGACCGACGGCCAGGACGGTGTGTCGCGGCCTGCCTGTCATCCCGGAGAACGCGAGGTAGCAGAGGATAGGGAAGGGAAAGAACATCAGGAAATGCACCATCTTGTCCATAGGAATCCCGAACAGGTTGTCCTGGCCGATGTCAGGCAAGTCGCTGAAATGCCCGAAACAGCACCAGCCGACCATTCCGAGGTAGACGACCAGCAGCGCCAATGTCAGAATATTCCTTTTCCTCATCATAAGAATCCTATTTTAGAATAATCTCCCCGAAGTACTCCGGTCTGTGGAAATCCGGTTTCGTGGTCTTGATCGGGTTCCAGCTCAGGAAGTGCGGATGGGCGGTGAGATCCCCGCATTTGTAGAAGTTGCCCCTGAGGCTGACCGGGAGGTTGTCCCTGTCTATTCCAATCAGTTCGAAAGGAATCAGCATGGCCACCGTCCAGCTGAAGATCCTGTCGGAGATAGTGACCGCCTTCCTTTCCAGGGAACTGTGTCTGATGACGCTCCGGAGCAGTTCCGGTGCGATCAGGGTCTTGTCGATCCTGCTTGTCCTCTTGGAGGCCAGCAGGGAACCGATGCAGGTGAGCTCGAAGTTGTAGTAGGTGCCGTCGTACGGATCCGTCACGAAAAACTCGCAGCAGCTGTCCTCCCAGCTGTTTCCGTTGTCCTCAATGGCGGTGGCGCGCAGGTCAAGCCCCCTGACGTGGAACATGACAGCGAGGTGACTCTCGGTGCGGGCTATCGACCCGTTGCAGTCAGGGGCGTAGGGCGCGTCCTTCGGCCAGTTACGCTCGCAGACCGCGAACTTCGAGGCTCCTTTCTCCATCGCAAGATCCAGCTCCTGCATATTCATTCTTTCAAGTCCCTCGATGAACGGGACCCTGATTTGTCTGGCGACGTTTTTCATCTTCTTCCGTGAATATATCCATGAAGGCTAAAGCGCCTGCATGTCGTTGAGTTTCTTGTAGTAGCCTTCCTGGGCAAGCAGCTCCTCGTGCCTGCCGCGCTCCACGATCCGGCCCTCGTCCATCACGATGATCTCGTCGGCGTTCCTGATGGTCGAAAGCCTGTGGGCGATCGCGATGGTGGTTCTTGTGGACATCAGGCGGTCGAGAGCCTCCTGCACGATCTTCTCGGACTCGGTGTCCAGAGAGGCCGTGGCCTCGTCGAGGATCAGGATCGGAGGGTTCTTGAGGATGGCGCGGGCGATGCTGATTCTCTGCCTCTGTCCGCCGGAGAGTTTCACGCCCCTGTCGCCGATGTTGAAGTCGTAGCCGCCCTCCTTCTCCATGATGAAGTCGTGGGCGTTGGCAATCTTGGCCGCCTCGATCACGCTTTCCATGGTGGCGTTCTCCACTCCGAAGGCTATGTTGTTGAAAATGCTGTCGTTGAAGAGGATCGACTCCTGGTTGACATTGCCGATTATGCTCCTCAGGTCGGCGATCCGCACGTCCCTGATGTCGGTGCCGTCGATGGTGATCGCCCCGCCGGTCGGGTCGTAGAACCTCGGAATGAGGTCCACAAGGGTGGATTTTCCGGCTCCGGAAGCCCCCACGATGGCGATCGTCCTGCCTTTAGGAATCTCCAGGCTCACGTCATCCAGTACCTTCCTCTGTCCGTCGGGGTAGTGGAAGTTCACGTGGTCGAAGGTGATCCTGTCGTTGAATCCGCCGAGCGTCTTAGGCTCCCGAGGCTCCACGATGTCATTCTCCGCGTCCAGTATCTTGTTGATCCTCTCCATCGAGGCCATGCCCTTCGGGATGGCGTACCCTGCCTTCGCGAAATCCTTGATCGGGTTGATGATGCTGTAGAGGATCACCATATAGTAGATGAATATGGGCGCGTCGATGGTCGATTTCCCTCCCAGGATCAGGGTTCCGCCGAACCACAGCACTATCATGATCAGCACCGTTCCCAGAAACTCGCTCATAGGGTGGGCGAGGGACTGGCGGATCGTCACGCGGTTGCTCTTCTTCCTCATCGCCTCGCTCACGTTGTCGAACCTTTCGGACATCTTCCTCTCGGCGATGAAGGCCTTGATGATGCGCAGCCCGCCGAGGGTCTCCTCCACCTGGGCCATCACGTCGCTCCAAAGCTGCTGTACCTCAAGCGATTTCCTCTTAAGGTTCTTTCCCACGACACCCATCACCCACATCATCAGCGGGGCGAAAAGGATGGTGAAGGCCGTCATCTGCCAGCTGATCACGAGAAGGGCGGCGAAGTAGAAGAAAATCAGGATAGGGTTCTTGATGAGCATCTCGATCGATCCCGTGATGGAATTCTCCACCTCCTGCACGTCACCGCTCATCCTGGCGATGATGTCGCCTTTCTTCTCCTCCGAGAAGAAGCCCAGCGGAAGGGCCAGGATCTTGTTGTAGATGTCCATCCTGATGTTCTTCACCACACCCGTCCTGATCGGCACCATCACGGCGGACGAGCCGAAGTAGCAAGCCGTCTTCAGCGCGGTCATCACCACAAGGAATATGCACAGGAAGAGCAGCACCATCGACGCTCCGAGTGTCGAGATCTGCTGCTCCAGCTGCCAGTAGACGTTGCCCATGAAAGCGTCCCCCAGATCCTTGAACGGCATCTGCCAGACCTCGTTCCAGGGGGTGAATGAATAGACCGTCTCGTTGATCTTGAACAGGATCCTCAGGATCGGCACGATGATGGCGAACGAGAATATGTTGAAGACCGCCGAAAGGATATTCAGAATTATCGAGCCGGCGAGATATTTCTTGAAAGGCGCGACATAGCGCTTTATCATTGACCAGAATTCTTTCATTGTCAGAGTATTTTTTCCAACCAGTGGAAGATAAGGAATATTCTTTTGCGTAGTATTTCGTAGTCAAGCGTCCCGGCAGTGTCCGAGGTCTTGTTGGTGAGCATGGTGATGCCGGAGGTGAAGACCGCGCAGGTCAACCCGTTCTGCGTGAAGACCTTCTGGTCGCCGAACCTTCTGTGGAACATTTCCGTGAAGCTCTGGCTTCCGTAGTAGTTCGTGGCGATGTCGAGTCCGAGTCCCGGCCCCTCGTTCGCGCGGGTGAGGTCAAATGTGAACTGCCCGCCGCTGAGCATGATCAGAAAGTCGTTCCTTCCCTTGTGGATCGGCTCCAGTGTGCTGCCGATAATGTCCAGCACGACGGTGGCGTAGATCTTGTCCATGGTGATCGCCTCGCCGCTGGACGGATTCCTCAGACTGCCGCTACGGATTTCCGCCATCAGCGCCTCCGCCCCGGCGGAATTCCTTTCCTTGGCGTCCGTGGCCACGAAGATGAGATTCTTTCCGTAGTCCCGTCCAAGCTCCTTCATCTTCCCGAACATCACGGCCAGGTTCAGCATGGCGACAACGCCGGAGGCATTGCTGTCCGCTCCCGGATAGAGATTCCCGTCGATGACCCCGTGGCTGTCATAGTGGGCGGCGATGATCACATACTTGTCCTTCCCGGAGGTGTTTTTTCCCGGCAGGAAACCGATGATATTCCTTCCCACCGCGCCGCGGCACCCTTCATCATCATTTTTCAATGCTGAGCCACCGTCCGTTCCGCCCGTTCCGTGCATTCCGTCCGTTCCGCCCGTTCCGCCCGTTCC
>HF985993.1 GCA_000431015.1 Alistipes sp. CAG:514
AGTCCAGCATCCGCAAGTGGGATGAGGGTCCCCTGACTCTACAGGATTTTCTGGTACGGGACATGTGGACTATCAACGACAATGAATCCTGTCTGCTCACCTACGGCATCAGATGGAACGTCGAGAAAAAGAGATACGGCAACCTCGTGTACCACAGAGACGCCACGGAAGCCTACATGGACAATGTGAACTCCTGGATAAGAACCGGTTACGACACTCCGGCGACACTGAAGTACATGCAGGTCTCCTTTGACATCATCGAACTCACGCGCAGGAAGTTCCAGAACGAGGCTGACACCTCAAGCACGAACTTCCTGACTCTTGCAAACTTCTACAACAACGTCGGCACGAACGCCCTCAACGAGTTCAAAGCCGCATCCAGAATGGGGCAGGACACCACAGTGGTCAATCAGTACCGTTCCAGAATCAGCAAGGCGCTTGATGAATATGTCCTCATAGACTCAGAACCAGACATCCGCTTCCGGAAGTTCGGATTAGGTGTCAGAGTCGGAATAGGCAGCGAGTTCTTCTTCGGCCAAAGCACCGACTATCTCACACCTCTGGGAGGAATGACGTGGGGTTTTGAGATGTCCCTGTCACGTTTCAGGTTTAACCTTGACGGGCTGCTTGGCATCGGAGGGGATTACAAGAAAGATTTCCCTTACTCAAAAGCAGACTACAACTGGAGGGAAGGAGACGGTTTCAACGGCGGAAGCATCAACCAGACATTCGGTTATGCGGTAATCGACAACAAAAGGGTCACCATTACCCCGATGGCCGGAATCGGAGTCGGATTCATTGACAGATTCAACGATGATGCCGCCGAAGGCAAAAAGAACGAGGAGATGGCTGGATTCAGAATGCTGGCCGGTGTTGATTTCGACTGGAAAATCAGAAGGTACTACACCAGACTGTCATACGATAAAGTTTACGCCGAATCCAACATCAGGTTCAGGCTATATGCGGCCAGAACCAGTCTGCCTTCACCATGCAACGCATGGAGCATAAACTTCGGAGTGGCGTACGAACTCTACGCAAGAGCGGTAAAATAACATTAATATTTCTGAATATGAGACCTTTATTTCTGACAAATACTCTTACTCGAACGAAAGAGCTTTTCAAGCCGATACAGCCGGGACACGTGGGGATGTACGTCTGCGGGCCTACGGTCTACGGAGAGGCTCACCTCGGACACGCCCGTCCGGGAGTAACCTACGATGTCCTTTTCAAACTGCTCAGGCATCTTGGCTACAAGGTCCGCTACGTGCGGAACATCACCGACGTGGGACACCTTGAGCACGACGCCGACGAGGGAGAGGACAAGATCTCCAAGAAGGCAAGGCTGGAACAGCTTGAGCCTATGGAGGTTGTGCAGACCTACACGTTCCGCTACCACGAGGCGATGCGCCTGCTGAACGTGGCGCCGCCATCCATCGAGCCGAGAGCCTCGGGACACATCATCGAGCAGATCGAGACCGTCAAGAAGATTCTGGACGCAGGCTACGCCTACATCTCCAACGGATCCGTGTACTTTGACGTGGAGAAATACAACAAGGATCACCACTACGGAATCCTTTCCGGGCGCACTCTGGACGACACCCGTGAAGGAACACGCACACTTGACGGACAGAGCGACAAGAAGGCTCCGTACGATTTCGCCCTTTGGAAGAAGGCTGAGCCCGAGCACATCATGCACTGGCCAAGTCCGTGGAGCGAAGGCTTCCCGGGATGGCATCTGGAGTGCTCCGTGATGGGCGAGAAATATCTCGGCAACGAGTTCGACATCCACGGCGGCGGAATGGATCTGATGTTCCCTCACCACGAGTGCGAGATCGCCCAGAATGTGGCCAGCCGCCACACACAGGGTGTCCACTACTGGGTCCACAACAACATGATCACGATCAACGGCCAGAAAATGGGCAAGTCCCTGGGCAATTTCATCACACTGCCGCAGTTGTTCAGCGGACAGCACGAGAAACTCGCGCAGGCATATTCCCCGATGACCGTTCGCTTCTTCATCCTCCAGGCGCACTACCGCAGCACGCTGGATTTCAGCAACGAGGCACTGCAGGCCGCCGAGAAAGGCCTGAAGAGGGTTATGCAGGCCGCGAAGGATCTCCGGACGCTGGCTTCGGCGGCCGGGATCGCCGACACCGCCAAGGGCACCGAGGGAAGTCCCGTGGACACCATGCAGTACGGTGAGTTCATCACCGCCACGGCTCCCGACACATGCACGGCCACTTCCGAAGAGGTCAAAAAGTTGTTTGACGCTGTCTATGAGGCGCTTTGTGACGACATCAACACGCCGATCGCACTGTCGCACATCTTCGACGCGGTACGCCTTGTCAACTCCGCCAAGGCTGGAGAACTAAAACTGAGCAAGGGTGATTTGGAGACTCTGACGCAGCTTTTTGATGACATCGTGTTCGGTGTCCTCGGCCTGAAGGACGAGTCCGCCGCCGAATCCGGCAAGGGTCAGGAGATTGTCTCCGGACTGATGGACATGGTGCTTGAGGAACGCGCCAAGGCCAAGGCAGCGAAGGACTGGGCGGCCAGCGACGCCATCCGCAACCACCTCAAAGCTCTGGGAATCACAGTGAAAGACACGAAAGACGGAGCCGAGTGGACAATGCAGTAAATCCTGCCCGATTTCCGCTACGGACTCAGCCTTGAACTTCTGAAGCAGCGGCCTTGGCCAATCTGGCAGCCTCCAACGCGGCATGCTCGGCCTTGGCCCTTTCGACGGAGACGGATTTCTTCAAGACAAAACCCGAACCCAAGTACTTGGTGCGCACATCCTCGTCCGCGGCAAGGGATTCCGGCGTACCCTGCTGGAGGATAGTGCCTTCATAAAGGAGATAGGCACGGTCGGTGATCGCAAGCGTCTCACCGACATTGTGGTCTGTGATGATGACACCGATGTCCTTGTACTTGAGTTTGGCGATGATGAACTGGATGTCCTCCACGGCAATCGGATCCACGCCGGCGAACGGCTCATCCAAAAGAATGAATTTCGGATCAATGGCCAAGGCCCTGGCGATCTCGCAGCGGCGGCGCTCGCCTCCGGAAAGCTGTATGCCAAGACTCTTGCGGACCTTCGAGAGATTGAACTCGTTGATAAGATCCTCAAGCCTCTCCTGCCTTTCGGCCTTCGGCATGTCAGACATCTCCATCACCGACATGATGTTGTCCTCCACTGACATCTTGCGGAACACCGAGGCCTCCTGAGGCAGGTACCCCACACCTTTCTGAGCCCTCTTGTACATAGGAAGCTCTGTAATGTCCTCGTCGTCAAGGAAGACACGTCCGGCGTTCGGGACGATCTGCCCGGTGATCATGTAGAAGCTTGTGGTCTTTCCGGCTCCGTTAGGGCCGAGGAATCCAACGATCTCTCCTTGATTGATCTCCATCGAAACGCCTTTGACGACGGTTCTGATGCCATATTTCTTAACGAGGTTCTCGCAACGAAGTTTCATCTTTCTATCTTATTAGCAATCACTATTTTGTCTCAAGTCCAAAGTCCTTGACAAGATTCTGGACCTCTTCGTTCTGTCCCATCAGGACTGTGGCTTTCTCCTGGTCGGTGTAGGGCTGCGCGCCGGTCTCTTCGGCAGGAATGACACCCACTTCAAGGCGGATTCTGTAGGAGCCGAGTTTCTTCCGCAAATTTCCTTCCAGAATCATCAGCCGGTTCTCCCGGATCCATTTCTCCTGCGAGGTGTTGCTTACCTTGAACAGCAACTCCTTGTAGCCGTCCTTGGTCTCGACGGAGACTTCGGCGTTCTGAAGGGTGTTGGCAAGCCTTGGACTTGATGCATATTCTTCAGGAACCCTCTTCCAGGCCTCCAGGACAGCTGCGTCCTCCGGCATCACATCCGCGACCTGCACAGTCTCCTTGACCGCTTTCTTACTGTTCTCTTCCTCCTCAATGATAGAGCTTAGGGAAAGGGACGCGCCGGTCTTGGCCGGCTTTCTTCTCGCCCTCGGAGCCGGAGCCTCCTCCGCAGCGGACACCGATGCGCCCTCAGCTGTCGCCGCGCTTTTTTCAGCAGTCACACCGACAGGCTCAGCGACCTGTTCAGATTCCGGTTCCCGTGCGGCGGACACCGACTGCGGATCAGTCAGACCGTGGCCGCCAGTGGCCTCGTGAACGGGTGTCGTCTGCTTTGCAGGTGACGGGATGGAGTGCGAAGCGCGGAAGTCTGACGAACCGCCGGCGGCAGATGCCGCCCCGACAGAAGCCTTCACAGAAACCGCGTCCGGAGCCTTCATAAGGAAACTGAGCTTCATCAAGGCAAACTCAATATGCAACCTCGGATTCACAGCCTGCTTGTAGCCGGCCTCGCAAGCCGAAGTGATGGAAAGAGCATCGTACAGAAACTTAAGCGAGCATCGGGAAGCCTGCTCCTCATATCTCGCCTTCAGTGAATCCGGCAACTCCAGCAAGGCTCCGAGACCACCGTTCTTCGCCACCATCAGATCCCTGAAATGAGAACTCAGCGCCGCGCAGAAATGTAGCGCGTTGAACCCTTTGGAGAGAATCTCGTCAAACTTGAGCAAGGCCGTTCCGTAATCCCCTGCCAGAAAAGCGTCCACCAGATTGAAACTATAGTCATAGTCAAGCACATTGAGGTTCTTCAGGACCTCCTCGTACCTCACGTCCGTTCCGCAGAACGCCACCGTCTGGTCAAAGATCGTAAGCGCGTCACGCATGGCCCCGTCGGCCTTCTGCGCTATCACATGCAATGACTCATCGTCTATATTCACACCCTCCTTCCCCGCTATCATCCTGAGGTTGGCCACGATGTCCGGAACCGAGATGCGGTTGAAATCGTAGGTCTGGCAACGCGACAGGATAGTCGGAAGAATCTTGTGCTTCTCCGTCGTGGCGAGGATGAATATCGCATGTGCCGGCGGTTCCTCAAGAGTCTTAAGGAAGGCGTTGAACGCAGCGGTAGACAGCATGTGGACCTCATCGATGATGTACACGCTGTACTTCCCGACCTGAGGCGGAATCTGCACCTGGTCCATCAGGTTCTTTATGTCATCCACACCATTGTTGGAAGCGGCGTCCAATTCATGAATACAATAGGATCTGCCTTCCTGAAAAGAGCGGCAGGACTCGCACTCGCCGCACGGATCCATCTCCGGCGAAGGATTGGAGCAATTGATGGCTTTCGCGAATATTCTTGCCGTGGTCGTCTTACCCACTCCGCGCGGGCCGCAGAAAAGATAGGCGTGGGCCAGCTTGCCTCTGATTATGGAATTTTTCAGGGTCTGGGCTATGTTGTCCTGACCGATCAAGGTCTCAAAAGAGTCAGGACGGTATTTTCTCGCTGATACGATGTAGTCTGACATAAGGCACAATCCTTGGAGAGTGGTTGTCCGCGCCAAGTTTTGTAAGGCAAATTTACGCAATATTTTGTACATTTGTGTCGTAAGGCACGAAGTAGAGAACATTTTAACAAATAAACGACATGAAAAGATTCTTTAAAATACTCGTCCTGGCCATTGCCGGAACGTTGGTCACCACCGAGATCTTCGGACAGGTGCAGATCACGACAAGAAGGGAGAAACTCAAGGATTTCACGTCCAAGATCACGAAAGTGGTCCTGACCGGAGACGACTTCATGGACGAAGCCCTGAAGGAAAGCGTGGCCGCCACATGGACGGTCTCCCCGTACGAATTCTGCTCCAATGAGGAGTTTCAAAGCCTCAAGGGCAACAACAACTTCTATTTCCTCATGATTGTGAAAGGGCAGTTCCGCAGGGAGTCCGAACCGGGGATCGACATGCTGACCTTGGTGAAGGGCGGAGACGGGGCGGACAAATCCATCAACGACATGTTCGAAGTCGTGTCATTCCCTTTCCGTCCTTCGGAAGATCCGTCCGGACGGGAGTTCGTCATGCTGCCGGCCTTCCTGAAGATCATCCAGAACCACGCCGTCGAACTCACGGACACAGAGATGAAGGCCTATTCCAGCATCGGGGCAAAGAACACCAAGAAGCTCAGGATCAAAAGAATATTCTTCTGGTCCGAAGATCTGGCTCCCCAGGTTGACGAGCAGACCAAGAGGTCACTTGACGTGGACATGATCATCAACGACAATGAAGACGAGGTCGACGAGATCTTCTCGGAAGGCACCTTCAACACCGTGATAAGCTATGTGGTGGCCCCGTCGGAGCCTGTCAACGGTTCGATCTGCTACAAGATGCTGATCGGCTCGGACAACGATGAGCTGTACTACTTCAAAAAGCACAAGATCAACGCCAAGAGCGGCAAGGGATTCCTCACCAGCGACCTCAAGGCCATCAAATCGCTCAGGAAATAATGATCATAGGAACAACCGGGCAAGGGCTGGCCTATGCGGTCAAGAGGAGCGGAAACTCCGTGGGCTACTGCTCGTTGACAATCAAATGCGGGACGAGGGATGAAGGTGACTTCCACAACGGGATAGCACATTTCACGGAACACACGTTGTTCAAAGGAACCGAGCGCAAGAGTTCCCGGGTCATCAACGGCTACCTCGACAAACTCGGAGGCGAGCTCAACGCCTTCACGACCAAGGAGGAGATCGTGATCCATTCCACCGTCCTCAAAGAGGATCTGGGCAAGGCTGTGTCGCTGCTTCTTGAGCTCGCCACCTGCCCCACCTTCCCGGAAGAGGAGATCGCCGTGGAAAAAGGCGTGGTGATCGATGAGATCAAGTCGTACAAGGACTCCCCCGCCGACGATGTCTACGACAGATTCGAGGAGACACTTTTCGCAGGTCATCCGCTCGGGAGGCCGATCCTGGGCACGGCGGCAAGCGTGAGAAAGATCAGCGGCAGAGAGCTCAGGCAGTTCACCAAGGAGCATTTTATTCCTTCGAACATGGCTCTGGCCGTCGTCGCCGACATCGAGGAGAGGAAGATGGAGGACAGCGTCCTCAAACTATCCGGAAAGGCGTTTGACAAAGCCTTCACGGGACACGGCGAAAGGACGGTCACGCCGATCCCCGGAACAAAGGCATTCAACCAGATCGTGGAGAAGAAGAACCACGAGGTCAACGCCGTGCTGGGAGGCCTTGCTCCGTCCATCTACGACAGCAAAGGGCGCTTCGCCACCATCCTGCTGAACAACATCATCGGCGGACCGGCATCCAACTCCTTGTTGAACAGTCTGCTGCGTGAGAAAAACGGATGGGTCTACGGCGTGGAGTCATCCTACTCACAGTACACCGAGACCGGCATCATGACCATCAGCCTCGGGTGCGAGAGATGCAACCTTGAGAAATGCGTGGACGCTGTGTGGAAAGTGATCCGCCGGCTACAGGAGGAGGAATATTCCCCCGTCAAGCTCAAGGCGGCGAAAAAGCAGCTTCTCGGGCAGCTGGCCATCAGTTCCGACAATGGCGAAACCCAGTGCCTGTCAATGGGAAAGAGTCTGGTTTCCTTCGGGACCATATTCACAGACCGTCAGAACCGGGAGTCCATTGACGCTGTTTCCGCCGAGGAGATCCGCGACGCGGCAGTCAAGATCTTCAACCCTGAACAAACCTCATCACTAATATTCTTATAAACCTTAAAACATTTGAAAATGAACCGTTTGACACTTTTTGCAGCAACTTTGGCCGTGGCCGCTGCCGCCTCCTGCGACAATGGAACCAATCTGCCGCCTGATCCTTTCGGGCCGACTCCGACCGAGCAGCAACTCGAATGGCAAAAAATGGAATTGAATATGTTCGTTCATTTCGGGCCGAACACCTTCACCGGAAGGGAGTGGGGACTCGGCACAGAAGCCGAGGATGTGTTCAACCCGACTGACCTGGACTGCGGCCAGTGGACATCCATCGCCAAGGCAGCCGGTTTTAAGGGCATGATAATCACCGGAAAGCATCACGACGGTTTCTGTCTGTGGCCGAACCCTGTCTGCGAGCACACCGTGGCGAAGAGTCCATGGAAGGACGGAAAGGGCGACGTGCTTAAGGAACTGTCCGAGGCCTGTGCCAAGGACGGAATCAAATTCGGAGTCTACATCTCCCCTTGGGACAGGAACGATCCGACCTACGGAACACCAGAGTACAATAACATCTACGCCAAGACCCTTGAAAGCGCCCTCGGCAGCTACGGAGAGATCTTCGAGCAGTGGTTCGACGGTGCCAACGGCGAGGGTCCCAACGGGAAAAAGCAGGAATATGACTGGCCTTTGTTCAACGGCACAGTCCAAAGGCTCCAGCCGGACGCAGTGATATTCAGCAACATCGGCCCAGGCTGCCGCTGGGTGGGCAACGAGAGGGGATCCGCCGGCAGGACTTGCTGGGGAAGACTCGATGTCGAAGGCTTCGGCTCAGGATCCGACGGCCCGCTCCAGGACACCCTGAATTGCGGCAACGCTCTGGGAGCCAAGTGGATCCCGGCAGAGGCCGATGTGTCCATCCGACCGGGCTGGTTCTGGAGGGAGAGCGAGAACGACAAGGTGAAATCCGTGGACGATCTGCTCCGGATCTACTACGAGAGCGTCGGCCGGAACTCCCTGATGCTTCTGAACGTCCCGCCGGACACGACCGGACGCTTCAACGCGGTCGATTCCACAAGACTCATGGAGTTCCGCTCAGCCCTCGACGAGATCTTCAAAGACAATCTCGCGAAAGGAGCAAAGGCGGAGGCAAGCGTTGTCAGAGGCCGTTCCTTCAAGGCGCAAAACATTCTGAATGAGGACTATGACTCCTTCTGGGCAGCTCCGGACGACGTGACGGAGGCCACCATAGCCATCGACCTCGGAGGAAAGAAGACTTTCAACCTCATCCAGCTTCAGGAATATATTCCTTTAGGCCAGAGGATCAAGTCGTTCACGGTGGAGGCCATGAACGGCGACGGCTCATGGACAGAGATCGCGTCCGAGACAACCATCGGCCACAAGCGGATCATTCCGATCGCCGAGACCACCACCTCGAAAGTCCGTCTCAACATCACAGGCTCCTACGCCTGTCCTGTCCTCAACGGCTTCGCCCTGTACCTGGACACGGTCAGGGATCAATCCAACATTCTATAGACAGATGGAATCTCCGGCAGATAAATATCTTAGAGAACATTCCTCACGCCAGAGCGAGGCCCTGGACTGGATCGAGAAACAGACCAACATCCACACGAACTACCCCCGGATGCTTTCGGGGGCGGTTCAGGGTCGCCTGCTGACAATGCTGGTGGAGATCTCGAAGGCGAAACGCATCCTTGAGATCGGCGCGTTCACCGGCTATTCCGCCACCTGCATGGCCTACGGACTTCCGGAGGACGGCCACATCGACACCCTTGAGATCAACGACGAGCTTGAGGATCTGATGCGCGAAGGCTGGTCAAGGGCCGGGGTGGCGGACAAGATCACCCTGCACATCAGCGACGCCCGAGAGACCCTTTCCACACTGGAAGGCCCTTACGACATTGTCTACATGGATGCCAACAAACGTGAATATGTCACCTACTACAATCTGGTCTTCGATCTTGTGAGGCCAGGCGGCCTGATCCTGGCCGACGATGTCCTCTGGGACGGCAAACTCTGGCAGGATCCCGTCCCGCAAGACAAGCAGACCCAAGGCATCGTCGCCTTCAATGACCTCATAGTCAACGACCCCCGTGTAGAGTCCGTTCTCCTCCCCCTCCGCGACGGCCTCAATGTCATCCGGAAACTATAGCAATCGACACGAGTTGTTTCCTTTGCCAACTACCTCACACTGAACGCAAAGACGCAGTGACTGGTGTAGGTCTCGCCGGGACGGAGGACGGCTGACGGCCACTCCGGCTTGTTCGGGGTGTCAGGGTACTTCTGGGACTCAAGGCAGATGGCGGTACGATGGCCATAGACCACGCCATTCTTGCCGGTGACGGTGCCGTCAAGGAAATTGCCGGCATAGATCTGCACACCTGGCTCGTCGGTATATTCCTTAAGGACTATACCGGTCGCCGGACAATAGACCTCGGCAGCAAGGACGGTGTCGTCGCCTCGGGTGTCAAGTACCCAGTTGTGGTCGAAGCCGTGGCCGTTGCGGACCTGCTCATTGTCAGAGTCGATGTCTTCACCTATCAACTTAGCCTTCCTGAAATCAAACGGAGTACCCTCAACGGGGGCGATCTCGCCGGTGGTCATGAATGTGGAGTCCACCGGAGTGTAGCGCGAGGCGTTGATGAACAACGAATCCTCCGTCACAGCATGGTTTGCCAGATCTCCGGACAGGTTGAAGTACGAATGGTTGGTCATGTTGATGATCGTCGGCGCGTCCGTCGTGGCGGAGTACCGGATGTCGATCGCGTTGTCCTCAGTGAGGGTGAAGGTCACGTCGGCGGTCACAGTGCCGGGGAAGTTCGCGTCACCGTCAGGAGAGACAATCTCCAGCTTCAGATGCGAGGAGTCCGACTCCAGCACATTGTAGACCTTGTACTGCCAGCCGTCCGGGCCTCCGTGCAGGCAATGGCCGAAATTATTCTGAGGCAGTTGATACTCAACGCCGTCCAAAGAAAACCTTCCGCCGTTGATGCGGTTGGCGTAACGCCCGATGGTAGCCCCGAAATCCGTCTGGTTGTTCTCCGGGAAATAGTCCGTGACCTTGTCGAAGCCAAGGACGACATCCTTGAACTCACCGTTCCTGTCCGGCACCATCACGGACACGATCCTGCCACCAAAATTGGTGACGCACACCTCCATACCCGACTTGTTGGTCAGTGTGTAGAGGGCAGTCCGCGCACCGTCACGCTCAGCCTTGAAGTTCTCCGGATCCAGCCCCGACTTTGTGAGTGACGGAGCCTGCGCGCAACCCGCGGCAATAGCGGCGGCGGCCAGCAAATTAAAAACTCTTCTCATAATTAACGAATATCCTCACAAACATTTTTGCGGCAATGCGGCGCTGATCAACCGATCTCGGCGCCGTTGACCAAAGCCTCGGCAGGCGTAATGAACCTCATCTTGCCGTCGCCCTGCCTGGCCATCAGGATCATGCCTCGGGACTCGATGCCACGGATCGTCCTTGGCTGAAGGTTGGCAAGGATGCAGATCTGCTTGCCGACCATCTCCTCAGGAGAATAATATTCAGCGATACCAGAGACTATGGTTCTCTTGTCTATTCCCGTGTCTATGCTGAGTTTCAGCAACTTGTCCGTCTTAGGGACACGCTCGGCGGCCAGCACCGTGGCCGTGCGGATGTCCATCTTCTCGAAGTCCCCGAAACTGCACTCAGCCTTCTGGGGAGCGACCTTCTTCGCAGCCTCGGCCTTCTCCGCGGCCTCCCTCTCGGCACGGATGGCTTCAAGGCGTGCTAGCTGGGCATCGATGGCCTCGTCCTCGATCTTGGCGAACAACAGCTCGGCGGCACCGATCTCATGTCCGACAGGAAGAAGTTCCTCCTGACCAAGAACGTCCCAGCCAAGACACACGGACTTGCCCGCACCCGGACAGTTCGCGCGATCCTCCGGACTCGGAGCAGCGGCGGAGACTGTGTGGAGAGCGGCGCACTCGCCGTCCTTGTAGGTGTTGGCGCTCACCTGCTCGCCCTTCCGGTGGTCAATGCCGGCGCAAAGGCAGACACCCAGCATCCTACGCAGTTTCTCCGCGGCGAACGGAGTGAACGGCTCGAAGGCGATGGCAAGGTCGGCGCAGATCTGGAGACTGACGTTAAGAATAGTCGCGCAACGCCCCATGTCCGTCTTGGCAACCTTCCAAGGCTCGGTGTCGGAGATGTACTTGTTGCCCACACGCGCGATCGACATGGCATCCTTAAGCGCCTCGCGGAAATGGAAGCCCTCAAGGTTTCTCTCAAGCGAGGTCTTGAGCGCCGGTATCTCGGCAAGAGCCTCCCTGTCAACATCCTGAAGTTCGCCACAAGCCGGAACCTTCCCCTCGAAATACTTGTGGGTCAGCACGATGGCGCGATTGACAAAATTGCCGAAGATGGCCACCAACTCACTGTTGTTGCGTGTCTGGAAATCCTTCCAGCTGAAATCATTGTCCTTGGTCTCCGGAGCGTTGGCCGTGAGGACATATCTGATGACATCCTGTTTGCCAGGGAAATCGCGGAGATACTCGTGGGCCCAGACCGCCCAGTTCTTGGATGTGGAGATCTTGTCTCCCTCAAGGTTGAGGAACTCGTTGGCCGGCACGTTGTCCGGCAGGATGTAGCCGTCGCCGTAGGCCTTGAGCATTGACGGGAACACGATGCAGTGGAACACAATGTTGTCCTTGCCGATGAAATGCACGAGGCGGGTGTCTTCGCTCTTCCACCACTTCTCCCAAGACCGGGGAAGAAGTTCCTGTGTGTTGGAGATGTACCCGATCGGAGCGTCGAACCAGACATAGAGGACCTTACCCTCAGCTCCTTCGACAGGAACCGGAACGCCCCAGTCAAGGTCACGGCTCACGGCGCGAGGCTGCAAACCGCCGTCAATCCAGCTCTTGCACTGGCCGTAGACAGTACTCCTCCACTCCTTGTGCTGCTCAAGGATCCAATCACGCAGCCACGGCTCGTACTGATCCAGAGGAAGATACCAGTGAGTGGTCTTTTTCTTTACAGGCTCGGCGCCGCTGAGCTTGGATTTCGGATTGATCAGTTCCTCAGGGCTAAGCGTGCTTCCGCACTTCTCGCATTGATCTCCATAGGCGTCCGGATTGCCACACTTAGGGCAGGTGCCGACGATGTAGCGGTCAGCGAGGAACTGTCTGGCCTCCGGATCGTAGTACTGCTCGGATTCCTTGGTGATGAACTTGCCCTCGTCGTACAGCTTGCGGAAAAACTCGGACGCGTTCTTCTCGTGGACTTCCGAAGACGTGCGGCCATAGATGTCGAAATTGATACCCAGACCGGTGAACGAATCCCTTATGACCTTGTGGTAGCGGTCTACGATGTCCTGAGGGGTGCAACCCTCCTTGCGGGCCTTGATGGTGATCGGAACTCCGTGCTCGTCGCTTCCGCAGATGTAAAGCACATCCTCCCCCCTCATCCTGAGGTACCTGACATAGATGTCCGCAGGCACATAGACCCCGGCAAGATGGCCGATGTGAACCGGCCCGTTGGCATAAGGCAACGCACACGTCACCAGTGTTCTCTTGAATTTCTTTTCCATATTCTTGAATATTATTTTTCTCTTCCCAATCTAACCTTCACGGCCTTCAAGGCCTTCTGCACCTTGAGCATATCCTGCATTATCTCCAGCGTCCGGGAAGCGTCGGAGGCGGACTGCGCCTCACACAGCCTCTCCTTAAGCTCACTGTCCCTGTTCTCCAGACGGCACTGCTGGAACACCAGAATCGCCTTAGGGACGTAGAGTGTCAGCCAAGAGCCCTTGGACATCATCGACTGCCGCAGGTTCTTCACCGAAAGCTCATACCTCTCGTCCGTGGACAGCTGCGCCGCCACATACGCCACATCCCTGTCCTCCCCGTCCATAAGATGCTTGACGATCTCCTCCTGCGAGTACCCGTCATAGTAGTCCTTTGAATAGGCCTCATAGGTCTTTCTGTAGACCGGATTGACAAAGCCCGACCGGTCTCCCTCCAGAGCCTGGTCTATGAAGTCGAACACTGTCTGGGCATCCTCATCGGAACCCGAATAAAAATCCGAGTCGGTCTGGAATTCCAGCCTCGTGGTGCCATAGGTAAGGATGAAGTTCAGCAGATCCTTCTCCGCGGTGGCCATGATGCGGTTCTCGACGAGCGCGTCAAGACCGGAACGTCCGGGAGCCCCGGTGGCCGAACCAGCCGGATCTGTCTGAACAACCGGAGCGACCGCGTCGTCCGAAGCGTCATCATTCCGCGCCGCCTCCTGGTTCCTGCGCCTCTCACGCTCACGGTCGGCGGCCTTCTTCTCCTCGATGAGCCTCCTGGAGCGCGTGACGCTGATCCTCTCGTCCAGGACATCCCTTCTGATCTCGAACTTGTCGCTCAGGAAATCCACATAGACCGACCTCTTCACGGCATCCGGGATGTCGGCGATGGTGTCGGCGATGTCGTTGATCACCTCCGCCCGCTTGAGCGGATCACGCGCCGTGTCCTTCATCAGCAGCGAGGACTTGAAATCCACGAAGTCCATCTCGGCCCCCGCGAGAAATTCCTCAACCTCGGCCAGAGTGTGCTTTCTTGAATATGAGTCCGGATCATCCCCGTCGGGGATCAGCACGACCTTCACGTTCATGCCCTCGCGCAGGAACATGTCTATCCCCCGGAGGGCGGCGTGTATGCCGGCGGAGTCACCGTCGTACATGATCGTCACGTTCTGCGTGAACCTCTTGATGAGGCCGATCTGCCCCTCCGTCAACGCCGTGCCGCTAGAGGCCACGACATTGGTGATACCGAGCTGGTGCATCGAAAGCACATCCAGATACCCTTCCACGAGATAGCACTTGTCCTTGCGCGCCATCTCGTTCTTGGCGAACCAGATCCCGTATAGCGACCTGTTCTTTACATAGATGTCCGACTCCTTGGAGTTCACGTACTTGGCGTAGGGCTTGCCTTCCTCCTTGGATCTCAGCGTCCTGGCTCCGAAGGCAATGACCCTTCCGTTCACGGAATGGATCGGGAAGACCACGCGGTCGTAGAACCGGTCGCGCAGCCTGTTGTCCGGATCGTAGGCGGCGCACAGTCCCGTCTCAAGGAGATACTCGTCCTTGTAGCCGGCGGCCTTCGCGGCGTCCGTCAGCGCATGACGGCTGGACGGAGCCCAGCCAAGCCCGTATTTCTCGATCGTCGAATCCTCCAGACCTCTGGAGTGGAAATATTCAAGGCCCATGGCCCGCCCCTCCCCGGAGCGAAGCTGCTCCTTGAAGAAATCGCCGGCATATTCAGAGACAAGCAGAAGGCTCTCGTTCCGCTGACGGTTCGCTATGTCTTCCGCAGTCTCCTCTTTCTCAACCACTTCGATGTTGTATTTCTTGGCGAGGTACCGCAGCGCCTCGACGTAGGACAGATGCTCGTAGTCCATGATGAACCCTACGGCGGATCCTCCCTTGTGGCAGCCAAAGCAGTAGTACTGTCCCTTCGACGGGATGATGTGGAATGAAGGAGTCTTCTCGTTGTGGAACGGACAGCATGCCCAAAGGTCGGCCCCGCGCCTGCGAAGAGTCACGAAGTCGCCTATCACCTCCTCAATCCGGGCGGTGTCAAGGATTTTCTGTACCGTTTCCTGAGGGATCATATTCGTTAGTCCACCTTTGTGTAGTCAACCTCCTTGGCGTCGTCCAGACCCGAAGTCTCGATGATGTCCTGGTCCGGCTGAGGCTCCTCACGGGTGTTGAAGCGGATCTCGTACGCCTCCTTAGCCTTGCGGATCCGCCAGGAGGAGATCAATTCGGACACACCGTAGAGCACCAGGAAACTTCCCGCGCAGATGCCCATGATCCTCTCGCCGAACGGGCTGAAGAGCAGGAACGCTCCACCGACCACGGCGCAGACCGACAGGATCAGCGTGCCAAAACCCGTCCCGAGCAGCGACATGGTCCCGGCCAGGGCGAGCAGCTGCAATCCTCCGAAAAGGATCAGCACGATACCGATAAGGGTGATGATGAAACCGGCCACCCATCCCGGATTCAGGAATAGAAGGACACCGATAAGGATGTCCACGACGGCGTTCACCGCCATCAGCGGGAGCAGTCCCTCCTTCTTGTTGCGGATGAGACCATAGACCAAAGAGACAAGTCCCGAGGCGAACAGGAAGGCCGCGACGACCTTCACGACCGTCTCCGAGGCTTCGTTGTCAAAAATCATCACCAGACCTATACCTATGGATGCCAGTGACCTGAGTATGCTGCTGAGCGTGGTTTTGTAGCCAAAAGTAAACATAATGTCATTCCTTAATATAATACAACCACAAATTTACGCAAAAAATGCTATATTCGTGCCTATGTTTTTCGATACACATAATCATAGCCAATTCTCGTTCGACGGAAGCGGGACAACTGTAGGGAAAAGTGCTGTGGCGGCGGCGGAAAAAGGACTCGGAGGAATTTGTTTCACAGACCATTGCGATTTTTACGTTCCGCAGATGAAGGAACGGTTCGAACCGATCGTGAGCGAGGTCTTCGACATAGACGCCCAGCAGGCGGAGATCGACAGGGTGAACGGCCTGATCGCCGAAGGAGGGCTGGGGAAGAGCGTCCCTAGGAAATTCAGGATATTCAAAGGAATGGAGCTCGGACTCGGGGAAAAGAACCACGAACAGACAAGGGAATGCCTCTCAAGCCACAAGTTCGACCAGATCATCGCGTCGGTCCACTACATTGAGGACACCGACCCTTATTTCGGGCCGTACTACAAGGGAAAGAACTGGAAGGAAGCCTACGGCCGCTACCTTGAGACCCTGCTCAGGGAGATGAGATGGCTCGGGGACTTTGACATAATGGGACACTTCGACTATGTGGCCCGCTACGCCCCGTACCCTAAGGAGAGCGTGCTGTACCGGGACTTCCCGGGGCTGTTCGACGAGATCTTCAAGTACCTTATCGAGAACGGCAAGGGATTGGAGATCAACACCAAGACCTACAAGTCCTACGGACTGAGGACTCCGCAGCTGGACAGGGATCTGCTGATCAGGTACATGGAGCTTGGAGGCGAGATCATCAGCCTCGGATCGGACTCCCACGCACCGGAGCAGGTCGGACACAAGTTCGACTACTTCGCACAGTATGTGAAGATGTTAGGATTCCGCAGGCTGGCCCATTTCGAAGGCCGCCGGCTCAAGATGGTGACAATCTAGGAAGCTATCTCGCAAAGGAACTTGATCCTGACAAGACGGATCTCCATCTCCTCGTAGTCGGAGCCAAGCACCTTGACCGCCTCCTCCACAGAGTCCGAGGTCGCCTCGTTCTTGAAATACGCGTAGATGTCGTCAACCACGTCATCATCAATCGCCTGGCTGATGTAGTAGTTCAGATCCAGCTTCGTGCCGAAGGAGACGATCCCCTCGATCTCTCCCACCAGATCGTCAAGCTCAAGCCCCTTGGCCTCGGCGATGTCCTCAAGAGACATCCGCCTGTCGATGCTCTGGATAATGAATATCTTGTCGGCGGATTTGGTCGGAGCCGACTTGACGACAAAGTCCTCCGGCCTCGTGATGTCGTTCTCATCGACATACCGGCGGATCAGATCGAGGAACTCCTTGCCGTACTTCCTCGCCTTTCCCTCTCCGACACCCTGGCAGTTGTGCAGTTCCTCGTAGGTGATCGGATAGAGGATCGACATGTCCTCCAGCGCCGGATCCCCGAAGATGATCCACGGCTGTAGATTCAGCTTTCTGGACAAGTCCTTCCTGAGACTCTTGAGCATGGACAGGAGAGCCGCGTCCCCTCCGCCTCCCTTGGATCCCGGAGAAGGAGTCTCGTCGTCATCATCGTCATCGGAAGCGTTCCTGTCGGCGGCCTTGTCCTCGACAAGAAGTATCTCATAAGGGCTGCTGTAGAACTCCTCGCCCTTTCGTGTCACATAGATAAGGCCATAGCTCTCTATCTCCTTCTCCAGCAGATGAAGGATGAGTCCCTGGTGGATCACGGCGCACCAGAAGCTCACGCTATGCCCGCTGCCCGAACCGAACAACGGGAACGTGTCGTGACGGTAGGACTTTATCATCGCGTTGGTCTGGCCGGCGAGGACAGAGGCCAGATGCTCGATCTTGAAATGCTCCGGCAAGGACTTTATCAGCCTGATCACCAGACTCATCTCCTTGCGCCCGTCAAATGTCGGCTTAGGGTTGACACAGTTGTCGCACATGCAGCAGTTGCCGGCCAGATAGTCCTCGCCGAAGTAGTTCAGGAGCATCCTCCTGCGGCACATGCTGGATTCGGCGTAGGCGACGGTGTCCATCAGCAGCTGGCGGCCTATCTCCTGCTCGGAGACCGGCTTACCCTGCATGAACTTCTCCAGCTTGCGGATGTCCTTGTAGCTGTAGAACGTGATGCACTCGGCGTTCTCGCCGTCTCTGCCGGCCCTTCCGGTCTCCTGATAATAGCCCTCGATGCTTTTCGGGATGTCGTAGTGGATGACAAAGCGCACGTCGGGCTTGTCAATGCCCATCCCGAACGCTATTGTCGCCACGATGACCTCCACGTCCTCCATCAGGAACCGGTCCTGATTCTCGGCACGGGTCTTGGCGTCCAGCCCGGCATGGTAAGGAAGCGCACGTATTCCGTTGATGTTCAAAAGATTCGCCACCTCCTCAACTTTCTTGCGGCTCAGGCAGTAGATGATCCCGGACTTGCCACGGTGCTGCTTGATGTACCTGATGATGTCCTTGTCTGGACTGACCTTCTCACGAACCTCATAGTAAAGGTTCGGCCTGTTGAAAGAGGACTTGAAAACCGTCGCGTCCATGATCCCGAGGTTCTTCTGGATGTCATTCTGCACCTTCGGGGTGGCCGTGGCGGTCAGCGCTATGATCGGAGCGCGCCCTATCGTCTGCACCATGTCCCTGATCCTTCTGTACTCCGGTCTGAAATCATGCCCCCACTCGGAGATGCAATGAGCCTCGTCCACGGCGTAGAATGAGATGTTCACCTCCTTGAGAAGCTCCACATTCTCCTCCTTGGTCAGGGATTCAGGCGCGACATAAAGCAGTTTGGTCACTCCTGACAGCACATCGGCCCGGACCTCCTGGATCTGAGCCCTGTTCAAGGATGAATTCAGGAAATGCGCCACCCCGTTCTGCTCCTCCACGAAGCCTCTTATCACGTCCACCTGATTCTTCATCAGCGCGATCAGAGGGGAGATCACGATGGCTGTGCCGGGCATGACCAAGGCCGGCAACTGGAAGCACAGAGACTTACCGCCGCCGGTCGGCATGAGCACAAACGTGTCGTTGCCACCCAGAAGGTTCCGGATGATCCTCTCCTGATCTCCCTTGAAGGAATCAAAGCCGAAGAATTCTTTCAACTTGGAATTCAGCAATGACGAATCGATTTCCATAGAATTTCCTAATTATTTCTAAAAATAGTGATTGTTTTCGGGATAAACAAGCTTTTTACTTCTTTATGGTAAATAAGTCAATTATTTTTGCGATATTTGCATGCCTTCCACCCAAGGCGGAAAACCCGGGACAGGAAAGGGAGGTCACATTGCAGAATCGGTTTTGACAACTTATTAATTAGTAATATTTATGAAAACAATCAAAATGTTGGCGGCAGCCGCCATGCTTCTTTCAGCGGTAGCTTGCAATTCCGGCAAGACCGGAGCAAAGGTCGACGGAGCGGACAGCACCGCTGTCGCCGAGGCCGTAAAGCCTGTTAATCCTAAGGCACTCCTTCCTTCAAAGGCAAGCGTTGACTCTGTCAGCTACCTCCTCGGCATCCAGCTCGGATCAATGATCAAAGGTTACCATCTGGGCGAGCTCAACTTCAACATGCTCAAGAAGGGAGCCGCTGATTTCGTAGCATCAAAGGGAAGCCCTCGCGACACTGACTTCGTAAAGCAGTTCAAGGTCAACCCTGAGGATATGAACCGCATCATGAACGAGTTCATCGAGAAGAGGGCTGAATATGTCGGCGCTATCAACAAGGCAGAGGAAGCCAAATTCCTTGAGGCCAACAAGAAGAAGACCGGCGTACAGGTTACCGAGAGCGGTCTCCAGTACATCATCAAGGAGGCAGGAAGCGAGGTGAAGCCTAACAACTCCAAGGACACTGTCTTTGTTCACTACAAGCTCGCCCTCAAGGACGGCACGGTGATCGAGGAAGTCGCTCTTGAGCAGCCGGCTGTAATGCTCATGCTCAACAGGGTGATCCCGGGATGGACCGAGGGTCTCCAGCTCATCGGTGAAGGCGGAAAGGCCACATTGTTCGTTCCTTCAGAGCTTGGCTACGGCGAGCGCGGAAGCAACGGCATTGATCCTTACTCCACCCTCGTGTTCGACATCCAGCTCGATTCCGTAAAGCATTTCGTCGAGCCGGTACAGGAGAACAAGTAGTCCTGCAAAGGCAGAAATAATCAAAACCTGCTTTGCGCCGCAAACGCCAAGCAGGTTATTTTTTGAAGGTTGCTTAGAACATCACATCATGGCAGCATTGGAAATAGAAGGAAAAATCAGGCAGAAGCTAGCCAAGCAGACAGGGCAGAGCGCCAAAGGAGCTTGGACAAAGCAGGATTTCGTGGTGGAGTACCAGGACGGGAACTATCCGGCAGAGGTGTGCTTCACGGCATTCGGCAATGACAAGGTGGCCGATCTGGACAAGTACCAGGCGGGAGATTCCGTGAAGGTGGCTTTCAATCTTAGAGCCAGGGAATATAACGGGCGCTGGTACAATGACGTACGTGTCTGGAGGCTCTCTCCGGCGGGACAGGAGGCTCCGCAGGCCGCCCGTCAGCCGCAGCAGAGCTACGGCCCGGCTCCACAGCCAGGCTATGGCGCCCAGCCTCAGGCGGCTCCGGCTCCGACAATCGACGACCTGCCGGCGGACAACCCTGACAACGACCTGCCGTTCTAAGAACGAGGGATCCGGCAAACCTGCCGGACAACTGACCGCCGAAGCGCCGTTGGATCAGCGACCGGAGACATCGATCCATTTGATGTCGGGGTCACGCCGCCACCAGGTGAGCTGCTTCTTGGCGTAATGACGAGTGTTCCTTTGGATGAGACGCACAGCCTCTTCCAAAGGAATCTTATTATCAAGATATTCAAAGACTTCCTTGTAGCCGACGGTCTGCAGTGCCTGGCAGTTCCTGTACGGCAGCAAGGAGCGCGCCTCCTCGACAAGCCCCTCATCCATCATATTCAGCACCCTGCGGTCTATTCTTGAATATAATTCCTCGCGCGGACTCGTCAACCCGACTTTCTCGATCTGAAAGGATCGGCTCCGCCTGCCACCCGTCTTGAAAGAGGAGAACGGCCTCCCCGAAACGATGCAGACCTCCAAGGCGCGGATCACCCTCTGGCTGTTGCGGATGTCGATTTGTGAATATGTCAGCGGATCCTTGGAGCGCAGCTCCTCCGCAAGGGTCTCCACGCCCTCCTCGCCAAGACGCTTCCACAGCTCCGCGCGCAGACCAGCATCCCCGTCCGGAAGATTGTCAAGCCCGTTGCAGACAGCGTCGATGTAGAACATCGAGCCGCCGGTCATCACCAAGGTCTCGTGTCCCTCCTCAAACAGCCTCTCGGCCAAGGCAACGGCGTCAAGCTCATAGTCCCCGGCGGTGTAGGCCTGCGTGACCGGCACGGTCTGGATGAAATAATGCTTCACGGCGGCAAGCTGTGAAGCGCTCGGGACGGCGGTCCCGATGGACATATTCATAAAGATCTGACGAGAGTCGCAGGAGATCACCGGGGAGCCATATTCCAAAGCCTTCGAAATGCTGTAGTCAGTCTTTCCCACAGCAGTAGGGCCTAAGATGATGAGAAGCCGCCGGGACATCGAGGATTCCGTCTATTCTTTAATTATTTGATTATCAGATGTTCAGATCTTCAGTTCCGTCAAAGACGATCTTGCCGTCCTCATCGTCGTCCTCCTCCTCTTCATCGCTGTCGTCATCGTCGGCGCCGGCTGATCCGTCGGTGTCATCGTCGTCGTCCGACCCCCAGTCAGGCTTCTGTCCAGGAAGATGCCTCTGAGAATCAGGCAGATCCTCGAAAGCGACATAGCCGTTCTCAAACTCGATAGGGTTCGGTCCCTTGGAATCCACGATGGAAGGAGAGCATTCCGCTCCCTCTTCCTCCCCCTCGAACGTGACGATCACGCTCTTCCTGTTCGGGACATCGTAGAAGTACAGGAACGAGGCGACTCCGGACTTGACGGTCTGAGCCACCGTCACATTGTCAACCGTGCCGCTTCCAAGGTCAAACAGACCATAACGGGCCACTACTCCGCCGCCCGCGTCCAATGCCTTGAACATTATCAGTTGATCCTGCGGAAATTCCATGTCCGCGCGCATCTGCTTGTGGAATTCATAAAGGGTAGTCTCACCCCCCATCTCATAGACACGATAGAATCCTTTGATTCCGGCAAGTGTCACCCTGTACTTGTAAAGCATAAATATTCTTGATTCAAAACCTTCTCAAAATTACAAAATTTCCAGGGCAACCGCATCAAATTCTAGCG
>HF985994.1 GCA_000431015.1 Alistipes sp. CAG:514
TTAATCAAACTGACAGTCGTACTTTATCGAATGCTTACCGTGCGCCAGATAATTTCATGTCGTTACACCTTATGTGTCCATGTCCAAAAAAGTTCCTATCTTTGCAAGTAATGAACTAAAAGGACAGGCCGTATGCTTTACCCGATTGGAATACAGAGTTTTGAGAAGATCCGCCAGGGCGGGTATGTCTATGTCGACAAGACCGATCTCATCTACAAGATTGCCAAGACCGGTCAATACTACTTCCTGAGCCGCCCCAGGCGGTTCGGAAAGAGTCTGCTGGTGTCGACTATGGAGGCGTATTTCAAGGGGAAGAAGGAGCTGTTCGACGGGCTGGCAGTGGCGTCGCTGGAGAAGGACTGGACGGAGTACCCGGTGCTGCACTTCGATCTTGGTGGAGCCAGTTATACGGACATGGACTCGTTGAATGACAAATTAGGGAGACAGCTGAATGACCTTGAATCAGAATATGGGGTCGTCAGGAAGTACAAGACGCTTCCCGTACGCTTCGAGACCATAATCGAGGCCGCCTACCGGAAGACGGGCCGTCAGGTGGTGATCCTTGTCGATGAATATGACAAGCCCGTCATCGACAACCTTGACCGCCCGGAGCTTCAGGACAAGATGCGCGAGACGCTCCGCGGCTTCTACGGCGTGATGAAGTCCAAGGATGCGTTCATTCGCTTCGGCTTCCTCACCGGTGTCACCAAGATCGGGAAGATGAGCGTGTTCAGCGACCTGAACAACCCCAAGGACATCTCGATGGACTCCCGCTACACGGACATCTGCGGAGTGTCCGAGACAGACCTCACGGACTGTTTCGCGGAAAGCGTCAGGGAACTCGCCGAGGCCAACGGACTCTCCGAGGAGGAGTGCCGCCAAAAGCTGGCCCTGATGTACGACGGCTACCACTTCTGCGAGGATTCAACCGGGGTCTACAACCCGTTCAGCCTTCTGAACACCTTTGACAGCCTGAAGTTCCGGGAGTACTGGTTCGAGACGGGCACGCCGTCCTTCCTCGTCAAGGTGATGAGGAAGACCTCCTATGACGTGACCCGCCTGTCGAGCGACCTTGTGGGCTCCTCACTGCTGAGCGACGTGAACACGGCGTTCCTCAACCCTGTCCCGCTCCTTTACCAGAGCGGCTACCTCACCATCAAGGGCTTTGACCCGCGCTTCAACCTCTACACGCTCGGATTCCCGAACATGGAGGTGAAGGACGGCTTCCTTAACTTCCTGCTGGGATACTATGCCCCGATCCAGAGCGACTCCACCAACACCCTCATATCCCTCATGTCGATGGATGTCGAATCCGGCAACCCAGAGGGCTTCATGACCCGTTTGGACGCCCTCTTCGCCAGGACAAACTACCAGATCCAGGGCGACTGCGAGAAAGACTTCCAGTACGCGATGTACATCATCATCGAGCTGATGGGGGAATATGTCGAGACAGAGCGCACGACCTCCAACGGCCGCATCGACATCCTCATCAAGACCAAGGACTACGTCTACATCATCGAGATCAAGACCGACTCCACCCCGGACGAAGCCCTCGCGCAGATCGAAGAGAAAGGCTACGCCCGCCCGTTCGCCGACGACCCGAGAAGAGTGTTCAGAATCGGTGTGAACTTCTCCACCGCAAACCGCCGCATCGACGGCTGGAAGGTCGTTTAGGTCGATTATCCGGCAAAGACTGTTCGGCAAACTCGGCGACGGGAAGGCTTCGTTATCTTTCTTGGCAGATTACACACGGAAAAAACAATCCCGAAAGGGATGATATTAACGAATTTTCATTATTTTTGTACCCGAAAGGGACTATATTTTCGTTTGAAATGAGTATCGGGGAACATATTCGTAAAAAAAGGAAAACATTCGGACTGACCCAGATTGAACTGGCAGAAAGATCCGGGGTCGGTGTCAGGTTCGTCAGGGAACTGGAAAACGGTAAGAACACCGTCCGGTTAGACAAAGTCAATCAAGTGCTCAAGCTCTTTGGTGAGGAACTTCAGGCGCATAAGATCAATGAATAATGAAAAAGGCTGACATTTACATTGACGACTCATTCTGTGGGATTCTGACAGAAGATTCGGAAGGGTACCATTTCTCTTATGACGGCAACTACCTGAAATCTGCGGGAGCCAAGGCCATCAGCCCGACAATGCCGTTGACCGAGTCTGAATATTCAAAAGAAATGATGTTCCCCGTCTTCGATGGACTGATCCCGGAAGGATGGTTGCTTGACATTGTCCACAAATCCTGGAAAATAGATCCAAGAGACAGGATGTCCTTACTGCTGGCTTGTTGTAAGGACTGCATAGGTAATCTTAGCGTGAGAGAGCATTATGGAGACAAATAATCTATGCCTCTGCTGCGGCAAGTCCTTGAAGGAAGGCGAGAGGGACTATCATTCATCATGTGCGAAAAGGCTTTTCGGACGTCCGAAAGTGCCTGTACTGCCATATTCAAGGGATAACATCTCGGAGCTGGCATTCGAAGTCATCAAGTCCAGCACCTCGGTGACCGGGGTTCAGGCCAAACTGGCTCTGGACATCAACAAGGGAGGCCGCAACGAAGAGGACAGGCTGACTATTGTGGGATTGTGGGGAGGATACATTCTCAAACCGCAAAGCCCTGCCTACAAGTCAATGCCGGAATTGGAGAATGTGACAATGAACATGGCGGAGGCTTCGGGGATCCGCACGGCCAGACACGGATTGATCAGAATGTCAGACGGAGAACTCGCATACATCACCAAAAGGATGGACAGAGGCCCGAAAGGACAGAAATACTCTATGCTGGACATGTGCCAGCTTACAAACAGACTCACAGAACACAAATACCTTGGCTCGTACTCTCAATTGTCAGCCGTGGTGAGCATGCTCTCTTCCGCTCCGCTTCTGGATGTCCAGCGCTTCTGGGAGATTGTGCTGTTTTCGTGGATAACAGGCAACTCGGACATGCACTGCAAGAATTTCTCATTGATTTCAACCGATGGCAGCGATTACACCCTTTCACCGGCATACGACCTGCTTGCGGTGCTCCTGACAGGGATCGAGGACAAAGACGAACTGGCTATGCCTTTGGAAGGAAGCGGGACGGAAGGTAGAGAGGGCATAACAGGATATGACCGAGACGCATTCGAAAAAGCGATGACAGCTGCCGGGATTGAAACAAAGGTGTGCAGATGGATCATTGGCAGAATGATTTCGAACAAGCCCCTCTGGTTTGACATTCTGGACAGGTCATTTCTTCCTGACGAGACAAAAGACCTTTACAGGGCACTGATTGAAAATAGACTGTCACGGCTAAGATAATTCTGGAGCCTACCGCTCCAGGATCTTGTTCTGCTCGGCTACGGAGGCTTCGTGGATGGCGGTGAAGAAGGCGGTTACGAACTCTTCGGGGAGGTTGTAGTCCTTGCCTTTCTCGATCATCGAGGAGAGGATGCTGTCCCAGCGGGCGGCCTGGACGATGGCGATGTTGTGGGCTTTCTTGAACTCGCCGATCCTGCGGGAAATCTCCATTCTGGAGCCAAGGGCCACAAGCAGGTTCTCGTCGATGACATCTATCTGGGAGCGGAGCTGCTCGATGCCTTCGTTATATTCCTTGTCATTGGTGACTTTCTGGCGGACGGTGAGACTCTCAAGGAGAGTTTTCAGATCCTCCGGAACCAACTGCTGACAGGCGTCGCTCAGAGCGCAGGAAGGGTCGCAGTGCGACTCGACCATCAATCCGTCGAGACCGAGATCCATCGCCCTCTGGGACAGTTCCTTAAGACACTGCCTGGAGCCTCCCATGTGGCTCGGGTCGGCGAAGAACGGGAGCATCGGGTAACGGGTGCGCAGATCCACGGCCATCTGCCAGCCCGGCAGGTTCCTGTACGGAATCTTCTGCGAGGTGGAGAACCCGCGATGGATGACACCTAATTTCTTGATTCCCACCCTATTGAGACGCTCCAGCGCCCCGACCCAGAGGTCGATGTCCGGATTGACAGGATTCTTGACCAGAACCGGAACGTCCGTGTCCCGGAGAGCGTCGGCGATCTCCTGGACAAGGAAAGGGTTGGCCGTGGTGCGCGCGCCGATCCACACCATGTCGATGCCGTATTTCAGACATTCGTAGACGTGCTTCTCGCTGGCCACCTCGGTGCAGACCTTCATACCATATTCCTTCTTGACCTTCTGGAGCCATTTCAGGCCGGGGGTACCGACACCCTCGAAGGATCCGGGGTGGGTGCGGGGCTTCCATATTCCCGCCCGGAAAACGTGGATGCCGAATCCGTGGAGACCTTTGGCGGTCATCATGACCTGAAGCTCGGACTCGGCGCTGCACGGGCCGGCGATGACAAGTGGCGGGATGCTCTCGTCGAAGAACCCCCATTCGGACACGGGGATGATGTCAAGTTGCTGTTCCATAACTATCTCAAAATCTTTTTAATCCTGTTTGCCTCATGGATGAGGTCGGTGACGCGCTCCCCGTCATAAGAGGCAATCGCGTCGCGGAAAAGCCGCATCTTCTCAAGGTAGGTGTCGATGACATGCAGCACGTTGTCCCGGTTCTGCTCCAGAATCGGCGTCCACATCTCGGCGGAACTCTTGGCCAGACGGACGGTGGATGAGAATCCACCGGACGCAAGGTCGAAGATGTGCTTCTCGTCCTTTTCCTTCTCAAGGACCGTCAGCGCCAGCGCGAACGATGACACGTGGGAGATGTGCGAGACGTAGGCAGTGTGCACGTCGTGGCTGTCGGCGTTCATGTAGAGCGGACGCATGTTCAGCGCGTCATACAATTCCTCAACCACCTTGACCGCCTGCGGATCAGAATCTTCCGTGTTTGCGAATATGCAGGCGCGGCCATCGAAGAGGTTCGGCATGGCGGCCCATGGTCCGGAATATTCAGTACCGGCCATCGGGTGCGTGGCGACGAAGCGGCCGCGCATCGGGTGGTAATGCGCCGCGCGGACGATGTTGCTCTTGGTGGAGCAGGTGTCGATCACGATCTTCTTCGAGTTTCCCTCTTTCTTGAATATGTCAAGTACCTGCGGAAGCATCCTCACGGCTGCGCCGACCGGGATGGCGATCACGGTGATGTCGCTCCGGCGGATACATTCCCCGAAGGGGACGACCTCGTCCACAAGTTCCATTTTCCGGGCCGCGGCGGCATTGACCGGGTCGGTCTCCACCCCGAGTACAGTCCCGGCGAAGCCGCGCCGCTTCAAGTCTATCGCCATCGAGCCGCCTATCAGGCCCAGGCCTATCACCCCTACTATCATATTTTCTTAATACTCTGAATATTATCCCTGATCCGGCGTTCCGCAGCCTCAAGAACCTCGGTCGTGGCGCATAGGGAGACGCGGATGTAGTTCTCACCATTCTTTCCGAATATGAATCCCGGAGTGATGAACACACCTGCCTGATGCAGAACACGTTCCGAAATCACCTCTCCGGCGCTCATGCCGTCCTTGGCGTAGCCTGAAGGTACACGCCCCCAAAGGAACAGGCCGGCGGTGTCGTGGTCGTAGACCGCACCGAGGGTGTCGAAGATCCGGCCTGCGGCGACACGTCTGCGGACATATTCAGAATTAAGCTTCGCGAACCATTCCGGAGACTGGTTCAGCGCCTCCACCGCAGCCAGCTGAAGCGGCTTGAACATCCCTGAGTCCATCTGGCTCTTGACCTTCAGAATCTCGGAGATCATCTCCGGAGCGCCGGCGACCATTCCGATTCTCCAGCCGCTCATGTTGTGCGACTTGCTGAGCGAGTTCAGCTCCAGGCAGCACTCCATCGCCCGTGGAACCGCCAGTATTGACAGCGGCTTGTCTGTCAGAATGAATGAATATGGATTGTCGTTCACTATCAGGATCTTGTGCCTCAACCCGAAATCCACCAGACGCTGATAGATCTCAGGTGTGGCCTTCGCCCCCGTCGGCATGTTCGGATAGTTCGTCCACATCACCTTCACACCCTCCAGATCCATCCTCTCCAGCGCGTCGAAGTCCGGCCACCAGTGGTTCTCCTCCAAAAGGTCGTAGGTAAGGATCTCCGCACCGGCCAGCCTTGCGGACGAGGTGTAGGTCGGATAGCCCGGATCCGGGACAAGAACCTTGTCGCCGGGATTGACGAATGTCAATGAGATAAGCAGGATGCCCTCCTTTGAGCCGACGAGCGGCTGGATGTTACTGCCAGGATCGAGGGTCACGCCGTAGTACCTTGAGTACCAATCGGCAAAGGCCTGTCTCAGAACAGGGAGTCCCTTGTAGTTCTGGTAGACGTGGTTCCCCGGCTCCGGAGCCGCCTTGACAAGGGCCTCGATGGCCGGAAGCGGCGGCATCCCGTCCGGGGCGCCGATTCCAAGGCTGATTATCCTATCCTCCCCTCTCGCGGCACGTTCCGCGTTCAAAGCGTCCAATTCCTTCTGCTTGCGAGAGAAGAAATATTCCTTTACAGATGATGTTCTTTTTGCTGGTTCGATGATCATAGCTACATTGATGTTTTAAAAGTAAGCGTTAAAAAATAAGTTGAACTAAAATTTGTGTCAGATTTATGAGGATAGATTTCTTTTGG
>HF985995.1:0-6883 GCA_000431015.1 Alistipes sp. CAG:514
TGGCAGCGGCCCTGTCGTGTACGACATCATGGGATTCCGCGTGGTGCGGTCTCTCAAATAAGAAGGCACATAACGATGAAGAGAGGATGTCAGACCGGCATCCTCTCTTTATTTATAAGCGCGGGACTCATAGCACAAAAAAAATGCGCAGACTGTCATATCCGGACAAAGGGCTTATCCATAAACTTGATTTTTATGCAAATATAAGCAAATAAACTAAAAGTTCACAAGGTTGTGGACCACAAGATTGTGAACTTCGTTAAAAAATGTTTACCCAACTAAGATAGGAATCAACAGAACACCTATTTCAAAGCATCCAGACGGGCCTGGGCGGAGGCTTTCTCGGTCTCGTCAGGGGTGACGCGGATCAGCATCGGGAGATATTTCCTCTCCAGTTTGGTGTTCCTGTCGCTGCGGGCGAGAAGGACACAGTTCTTGATGGCGGTGTAGTCGTCCGGACTCTTTTTCAGAACCTTGTTGTACATCTTCAGGGCGGTCTTGCTGTCGTGCTTGTAGACCAGATAGTAAGAACCGAGGTTCGTCATGTAGACAGTGTTGCCGGGATAATAGGCCAACATCTTCTCGGACAGCTCCTTGAAAGCATCGAAGCAATGCGGAGTGCCGATCTTGAAGAAGGCGTAGCAATATTCCTGCATCAGGGAAGGGAAGAAATCCTCGCCCTGCTCCACTCCGGGATAGACCCACGAAGGATGGCTGTGACCGTTGTAGTCGATCAGGGCCTTAAGGCCGGCGAGCGCCATGTCAGGGCTGTCCTTCTCGTAGCCGATCAGCGAGGAGATCTTGAACAGCCTGAGATCCAAGCGGTCAGGATTCAGCTCGATGGCCTTTTCGATAGCCTGGGTCGCCTTGCCGAAAAGCTCATCGTCGTACGAGACCACCTGGAAATAGTTCACCTCACGGCCAAGAGAGTCCTTAAGCGTGAGTGTCGGGGCGTTGCCGAGGTACTTCGGCGAATCCTTGACCTCAATCGAGGCCGACTGGCTCTTGGTCAGATAGTACGAGAACTTGCCCAGCAGCATGTCCGTGTCCTCCGGATAGTCCTTCTCCCAACGCTGCAGCAGGGTCTCGATGCCCACACCGTCGGCGCCGAGCTTGGAGACCAGGAGATTGTAGCGGTCGAGGTAGTCCTTCTGGGACTGCTTGGTCTGCGCCGAAAGGGGCAGGAGGGTTAAGACCGCCAGTAGGGTCAAAAGTATTCTTTTCATATTCAATAATTTACACATCCATTTTAATTTTCCTTCCCTGCGGGTGCAGGTTGTTGCAACGGTTGCCGAGATTCTTCACGAAGCCGAGAGGATGCCCCTCGAAACGCACCAGCACGAATCCTTTCGGAGCATCTTTCAGGAATATGCTGTCACGGTGCAGGTATCTCAGAGCGGTCTCCCGGTCAAGATCCGCCACAGGGAAGGCCCCGTCCGGCAGCGCCAGGCTCAAGGCCCAGTCAGCCGATGGCACAAGGTCGCGGCCTTTCAACTCCCCCTTCGCCGCCCCCGCCTGCACCGGGCGCAAGATTTCCAGCGCGGCGACCTCACGGACAATCGATTCAGGAATATGTATGAGCAGGTCCCCCTTCCTTCTTTCGCCCGCCCCGACGGCAGGTTTTCCGGTAAGCCTGAACTCCCTTGCACCGGAACTTTTCCTCAAGGCCGAGACAAACTGCCCCTCGCCCTCCACAAATCCCGGAACGAGCAGCCCACCGGTCCTGGTGGGGATCACCCCGGGGAGAGATGAGTAGGCATATTCATAAATCCCGCCGCCCAACTCCCGTGCGGTCCATTCCATCATCGCATCGTTCTCCGCTTCCTCGAAGGTGCAGGTCGAATAGACCAGCGCACCGCCGCCGCGGAGCGACGGCCAGACATCGCCAATGATCCTCTTTTGCCTTGTGGCACAAAGGTTTACCACGCTCTCCGACCAGTCCTCGACCGCCTTGGCATCCTTGCGGAACATTCCCTCGCCCGAGCAGGGAACATCGGTCACGATGATGTCGAAAAAGCCCTCAAGCCTTGCGAACGCCTTCGGATCGACGCTTGTGACAACCACGTTCGGATCGCCCCAGACCGCGATGTTGTCGGCAAGGACGGAGACTCTTGAGCGCATCACCTCGTTGGAGACCAGCAGGAAACCGTCCCCGAACGCCGTCCGCAGGGAAGCCGCCAGATCAGTGCTCTTCCCGCCCGGGGCGGCGCAGAGATCCAGAACCCTCAGCGGCCTGCCGCTATCCCTGAAATCTGAAAGAGTATTTCTGAATATCTCCCCGACGGCCATCGCCGAGGAATCCTGGACATAGTAGCATCCGCAATGGAAAAGAGGATCCAAAGTGAATCGCGGCCTTTCCTCCAGCATGAATCCGCACGGACTCCACGGCACATTCCGGACATCTGTCCCGAAATGCGCCTTCGCGAATGAGCCAGGATCGGCGACCTTGAAAGGATTGACACGGACAGACACCGAAGCGGGCCTGTGAAAGGCCTCCACGGCGACTCCGGCTCTTTCAGGGCCTATCGCCCCGGCCAGGATGCCACGCAGCACGATGTCGTCCAACTCCCGCATCTACTGTTGATTACCGTCGAGTTTCTCCCTCATCTTCCGGAGCGTCTCCTCATCGATACCCTCAGGCATCCTGCCCTCGGACATCGCCACGAGACCGTCCACCATCCTGTCCATTGCCTCGCGGATCTTACCGCCAAGCATCATCTTCATCATAAGATTCAGATCAGCATGGAACTCAATGTGGAAATCGGTCTTGGACGGATCGTTCGGAACGGCGTCGAAGAACAGGGTGCCGCCGAACTGGAACGGAGCGCCGTTGTCGATGAACTCTATGCTGGAGTACGGAGTCCTGTTCTTTACCATCACTCCGATCTTGAACCCCTGCACGGTGGCGGAAATCGTGTCATAGTCAGCTTCCACACCGGCCTTCTTCTCCTCCGGGAGGAACTGAAGGAAGTTTCGCATGTCCACAAAGGCCATGTACAGTTCGAACGGTTGCTTGGCGACCAATCCGTGCTTGCTTGTGATCTCTGTTGCCATAGTTATATTCCTTGTATTATTGTTTTCTCCATTCGGAAGGATTCCGCCTCCACTGACGCAGGATCTCGACATCCGACTCGCGGACATAGCCTGTGGCCGTCGCCTCCTCGATGAGAGCGTCATAGCAGGAAAGAGTCCTCAGCCTCACGCCCTCCTCCTCGAAACGCCGCGCGGCCAGATCAAATCCGTAGGTGAAGATGGCCACCATCCCGAGAACCTCGGCACCGGCGTCACGCAAAGCCTTGACCGCAGCCAGACTGCTCATCCCTGTAGAGATAAGATCCTCGATCACAACAACTTTCGCACCTTTAGGGAGTACACCCTCTATCTGCGATCCGGTTCCGTGATCCTTTGGCTTCGGGCGCACGTACACGAACGGCTTCTCCAGCCTGTCAGCCGCAAGAACCCCGTGCGCGATCGCACCGGTGGCGACACCGGCCACGATCCCGGCCTCCGGGCATTCCTTCGCCGCGGTCTCGGCAAGCCAGCCGGCGACCTTGGAACGCAGCAACGGATCGGAAAGAATCCTGCGGTTGTCGCAGTAGATCGGGGAATGCCAGCCGGAAGCCCAGGTGAACGGCTCGTCAGGCCTGAGCAGCACAGCCTTTATGCGAAGAAGCTCGGAAGCAAGTTGTCTGTCTATAGATTCCATATCCTTTGATTTTATTAACTTTGCACTTAGTTTACAAATATAATAGTTTTACCTCAATATCCCACATCGCTGAATGCACAAGATTTACCTTGAGAAAAGATGCATGATTGTCTGCTCACCCGACGAACAGGCCCTGTCAGACCCCAACTCGATCGAACTCCACCTCGGGGAGAATCCGGACATCTCATCCCTGGTCTCCATGTTCGAGACATCGGAGAGTCTTGGGAGAATCTACATCCCCACATCCGACATCGAGGGTACCTACAAGAGTTTCTGTTCCAGGTTCAAGGAGGTCAACGCCGCCGGCGGGCTCCTTTCGAACAGGAGGGGAGACGTGCTTCTGATCAGCAGGGACGGCCTCTGGCGTGCTTCTGATCAGCAGGAACGGCCTCTGGGATCTTCCCAAAGGACATCAGGAGAACGGAGAGGACATCCGGGTGACGGCCCTCAGGGAGGTGCAGGAGGAGACCGGGGTGGGAGACCTTGAGATTCGCGGACTGATCTGCGTCACGGATCATTGCTACCGGCGTGACGGAGTCTGGCACCTCAAGCACACCTGGTGGTACGACATGCTCTACACGGATCCGGTGAACCTCACTCCCCAGCGGGACGAGGACATCACAAAGGCCGCATGGGTGGCCAGGTCCGGGCTGTCACCCTACCTGAAGAACACCTATCCGTCCATAGTGGAGGTGTTCAGGGAGGCAAAAATCTAGAACAGCTAAAAAAATGAAACATTCCGCCCACCGTTGCCGTATAATAAAAGCTTGACTATAATGATTGTTATCGAATATGAAGCTTTCACAATTCCAATTCCTTCTTCCGAAGGAGCGAGTGGCTCAGGAGCCGACAAGATGGCGTGACGAATGCAGACTTATGGTTGTCCACAAGGACACCGGCGAGATTGAGCACAGGATATTCAAAGACATCATAGACTACTTCGGCAAAGGTGACACTTTCGTGTTCAACGACACCAAGGTGTTTCCAGCCCGTCTCTACGGCAAGAAAGAAAAGACCGGCGCCGACATCATGGTCTTTCTCCTCAGGGAACTCAACCGCGAGCAGCATCTGTGGGATGTGATTGTGGATCCGGCAAGGAAGATCCGCATCGGCAACAAGCTTTATTTCGGTGACGACCAGAGCCTTGTGGCCGAGGTTATCGACAACACAACCTCCAGAGGCAGGACTCTGAGGTTCCTCTATGACGGCCCTTACGACGAGTTCAAGAAGTCCCTCTTCGGACTCGGTGAGATTCCTGTTCCGAAATGGGTGAAGTCCAGGATCTCTCCGGAGGACAACGAGAACTACCAGACGATCTTCGCCAGGAACGAGGGTGCGGTGGCGGTTCCGGCGGCAGGCACGCACTTTAGCCGCGAACTGTTCAACAGGATGACTCTCAAAGACATCGAAAAGGCTTTCATCACGGAGCACATGGGCATAGGACAGTTCCGCAGGGTGGACGTGGAGGATCTTTCCAAGCACCGGATGGATTCCGAGAGGCTCATCATCACAGATGAGGCTTGCGAGATCATCAACAGGGCCAAGAACGGCGGACACAAGGTTCTGGCCGTTGGCACGACCGTACTCAGAGGCCTTGAGACCTATGTGACGACCACGCATGAGGTGAAGCCTTACGACGGATGGACCAACAAGTTCATCTTCCCGCCTTACGACTTCTCCGTACCAGACGCGGTTGTCTCCAACTTCCATCTTCCAGAATCGACCATGCTGATGGCCGTGGCCGCCTTCGGCGGCTTCAGCCACATCATGAACGCCTACCAGGTAGCCCTTGACGAGGGGTACCGCTTCGGGCCTTACGGGGACGCCATGCTGGTGATTTAGTAAGCGTTAAAGAATAAGCTGGTGAAGATTTGGCGGTATTTTCGAGGATGGATTTCTTTTGGAAGAAGGAGTGTGCCGGCGTATTTTTCAAGGATTACTTAACCGGCGTGACAGTGCTGGAGAAGATCCACAGAGATGAAGCCGTCGCACTCAAGGGTGGTGACAAGCCTGCTGGTATGGCTGTAGGTCCACTTTAGTTTGGAGCAAAGATCATCGACGGAGATGCCGCGGTGACCTTTGACAGCCATCGCGAGCCGGACAATGTCCTCACACTCGCCTTCCGGCAGCCTGTTCTGATAGAAAGCCGTCACCTCCGCCCCGAAATCGTCCTTGAGCCGGATTCCGGACCGTCCAAGCCCCAACTTCGAGACCAACTCGCCAAGGTCGCCGATCTGTTCGGCCAGATTCTCGCGTATCAGGAGGTTGCACCCTTGCGAGAACGGATCGTCAATCCTGCCTGGCAACGCATACACGTCCCTACCGTAGGAAGAGGCCAGACGCGCGGTCATCATGCCCCCGCCCTTGATCTTGGACTCCACCAGAATCGTAGCCCGGCATATTCCGGCGATGATCCTGTTGCGGCGGATGAAGTTGAGCTTGACCGCCTCCACCCCAGGCGGATAGTCCGTCACCAGCGCACAGCCGGAAGTCCCGGCTATCCTCTCCCCCACATCCCTGTTCCTCGACGGATACAGCTCATCAATCCCGGTGGCCATCACGGCGACCGTAGGGATCCCCGCCTCAAGGGCGGTGCGGTGAGCCGTCACGTCCACTCCAAGAGCCAATCCACTGACAACCAAAGGCTTGATAGTAGATCGCGACATCGCCTCCACTATTCTCTGACACCAATCCCTGCCATAGCCCGTGACGCTCCTCGTGCCGACCACAGCAACCTGGGGAAGTCCGCCGAAAACCTCCTCGGGAGCAGACTCACCTTTATAATAAAGGCCGAGAGGCGGATCCTCACACTCCATCAGCAAGGGCGGATAGCCACTCTCGCCTATTCCTATGAACCGGCAGCCGTCCCTCCCGAGCCTCTCAAGCTCCATCGCCGCCGACTCAAAGGCACTGACCGCGATCTGCGCGGCGTACTTAACCCTTGAGCAAGCCCCGAGCTCCCTCAAGACCTCCTCCGGCTCCTTGAAGACAGCCGATGCTCCTCCCAACGCCTCAATGAGCCGCAACCCGGTTTTCGGCTCAAAACCAAAGATTCTGTTGAGCGCGCAAAGCGCCGCCCTCTCCTCAAATGACATTTCCATACGCTCTGACGGAATAATGAATGTTCAAAAGCCCCCTTGACCATGCGGAGGCACCCTCGCGTGAGGCGGCATTCCT
>HF985995.1:6916-27399 GCA_000431015.1 Alistipes sp. CAG:514
GATGCGGCATTCCTCGGGAATTCCGGTGGTTTCCGGCCAAAATATTTACGTTTCTTTTGATTATTTCTGTTTTTTATAATGTTTTATAGTTCGGCTTGTTTTCACTATCTTTGACCCCATGATATTCATAGACACACATTGCCACCTTGGCGACGAGGCCTTTTCCGGAGAGGAAGACGCCTACATCGCGCGGGCGCGGGCGGCGGGAGTCGGGCTGATGCTCCAGCCGGACATCGACTCTTCGGAGCGGGAAGCCATGTTCGCCCTTGTCCGGAGGCATCCTGAAGAACTCCGCCCGATGATAGGGCTGTACCCCGGATCCGTCACCAAGGAATGGCGCTCCGAGATTGACTCCATGGTGCGGTTCCTCGATGACTGGGAAGCCGAAGATGGACGTAAGGTCGTGGCTATCGGAGAGATAGGACTTGACTACCACGAAGGCAAAGAGTTCGTCAAGGAGCAGAAAGACGCGCTGGGGTGGCAGCTTGACTTCGCCCGGCAAAGGGATCTTCCTGTCAACATCCACCTCCGCGACGCGATGGGAGACTTCATCGAGATCATCCGCAGGCACAAAGGATTGAGAGGGAATATGCATGCCTACAGCGGCAGCCTCGAATCATTCCGGGAGCTGGAGAAACTCGGCGACTGGTACATCGGCGTCGGCGGCGTGGTGACGTTCAAGAACGCCGGACTAGCCGAGGTGGTCAGGAATATTCCCCTTGAAAGGATAGTGCTTGAGACGGACGCGCCGTACCTGACCCCCGCCCCGTTCAGGGGGAAGCGCAACGAGAGCTCCTACATTCCGCTGATCGCCGGGAAGGTCGCGGAGCTGAAGGGCGTGACGGTCGGGGAAGTGGCGGCGGCAACGACAGCAAACGCAAAAAAACTTTTCGGAATATGAGAAGATCCTCCATACTTATGATTTACACCGGAGGCACGATCGGCATGAAGCAGGACCCTGTGGAACAGACGCTTAAGCCTTTCGACTTTCACCAGATACTCGGCGAGGTGCCGGAACTCAACAAATTCGCCCTGCGGATCGACTCCTACACCTTCGACCCGCTGATCGACTCCTCCGACGTGGAACCATCTTTCTGGCAGTCGCTTGCCTTGCTGATCCAGCAGAGGTATGATGAATATGACGGCTTCGTCGTCCTGCACGGAACAGACACCATGGCCTACTCGGCCTCCGCGCTGAGCTTCATGCTGGAGAACCTGGCCAAGCCTGTTGTCTTCACCGGAAGCCAGCTCCCGATCGGGGTGCCGCGCACGGACGGCAAGGAGAACCTTATCTCCGCGGTAGAGATCGCGTCCGCCAAGGACAAGGATGGCCACCCACGGGTGCCGGAGGTCAGCATATTCTTCAATTCCAAGTTGTTGAGAGGCAACCGCTGCGTCAAGGTGAGTTCCGAGGATTTCAGTGCGTTCACGTCGCCGAACTGCCCTCCGCTGGCCGAGGCCGGAATCAGCATCCGGTACAACGACGGCATCATACGCAGACCGACGGTGTGGGATGAGCCGCTAAGGATCAGCAAGAATCTGGACACCAGAGTCTCCATCCTTAAAGTTCACCCCGGCATAACCCCTCAGGTCATGAAGTATTTCCTGTGCGGCCCGGACATCCGCGCCGCGATCATCGAGACCTATGGGTCGGGGAACGCTCCGTCCAGACAATGGTTTCTGGACATCGTGAAGGAAGCCTCCGAAGCGGGAAAAATCCTTTTCAACGTGACACAGTGCCTGTCCGGCACCGTCAACATGGACATCTACGCCACAGGCAAGGCCCTGGAGAAAGCCGGGGTGGTCTCCGGGACGGACATCACGACCGAAAGCGCCCTAGCGAAGCTGTTCTACCTTATGGGGAAAACCACGGACAACGAGCAGGTCAAGGCCAGTTTGGGAGACAACTTGCAAGGAGAAATTTCCCTATAATTATTGCCAATTGGAAATAATTTAGTAAATTGCAACGGTTTTTTAGAAGGTTTTACGCCTTCCAAGGGACTATTGGAAAGATAACTATTTAATACATTATCAATTAAAATTAAACACACAAAAACAGTTATGAAAAAGTTTTTCATGTTTTTGGCAGTAGCCGGTGTTCTCACCTTCACTGCAAACATCGCATCAGCTCAGGATCAGCCAGAAGCTGACAACGCAGCCGCAACAGAGCAAGTTGAGACCGCCGCGGCTCAGCCAATGACCGCTGAGGATCTCCTCAAGGGTACCGGCGAGGACGTTCCTATGCACCAGCAGATCAAGACCTACTTCATCCAGGGAGGTCCTGGCTTCATGTCCATGATCCTCCTCTGCCTTATCATCGGTCTTGCTCTTGCCATCGAGAGAATCCTTTACCTCTCATTCTCAAAGACCAACACAAAGAAACTCCTCAAGAATGTCGAGAGCGCTCTCGCACAGGGCGGAGTCGAGAAGGCCAAGGCCGTTTGCCGTGACACCAAGGGCCCTGTAGCCAGCATCTTCTATGACGGTCTCAATCACTATGACGAAGGCCTGGATGTTGTCGAGAAGAGAATCACCTCTGCCGGTGGAGTTCAGATGAGCCTCATGGAGAACAACCTCTCTTGGATCGCTCTGTTCATCGCACTTGCTCCTTCACTCGGATTCTTGGGAACGGTTATCGGTATGGTACAGGCCTTCGACGCCATCGAGGCTGCTGGTGACATCTCCCCTAACATCGTTGCCGGAGGTATGAAGGTCGCCCTTATCACCACCGTCGGCGGTCTTATCGTAGCCATGATTCTCCAGGTGTTCTACAACTATATTCTTTCAAGGATTGACGCTCTCTCCATCGACATGGAGAACGCTTCCATCGACCTCGTTGACGTTCTTGCAAAGAACGAGAAGAAATAATTTGTAGAGACAATTTTTTAGAATCTGATTATAATGAATAAGGTATTCAAAATAACCGGATGGGTATTGGGACTTCTGGGAATCGTCCTTGGCATACTGGCCTTCTTCAACGGAGGCTCCGCCATCGACCTTCTCCTCAGGTACACCTACGTGCTGTTCATCGCCGCCGTGGTTATCTGGATTGGACTTTCGATATTCATTTCCGGCAAGAACAACCCTAAGAACCTGATCAAGGCCGCCGGCGTGGTGGTCGGTATCGCAGTCTTGGTTGTTCTGGCCTACGTGCTCTCATCGGGGGCACCGGCTATCAATGTCAAGACACAGCCTACTACCCAGTGGCTGAAACTGACTGACACCATGCTTCTTCTGACCTACGTCCTCGGTGGCGCGGCCATTGTCGCCATCATCGTAGGAGCGATCAGAGACGCGTTCAACAACAAATAACATCTAGCTATGGCAAGAAAAACACCGGGACTGAACACACAATCGACAGCCGATATCGCGTTCCTTCTGCTCTGCTACTTCCTGATGACATCCACCATGGATCAGCAGTCAGGTCTGCAGCGCCGTCTTCCCCCTATGCCTGACAAAAATCAGAAGACGGAAGACACGAAGATCAACAAGCGCAACATCATCATCGTGAAGATCAACTCTTCCGACAGACTGTTTGCCGGTGACCAGCTTTTGGATGTTAGCCAGCTCAAAGACAAGATCAAGGAATTCATCACCAACCCTAGCAACGATCCTAACCTCCCGGAGAGGGAGACAAAGAACATCGAGGGCTTCGGTGCATATCCGGTTTCCAAGGGAGTTATCTCACTTCAGAATGACCGTGGAACCAGCTACAGGGCCTACATCGCCGTTCAGAACGAACTTGTGAAGGCGATCAACGAGGTCCGCGACGACTTCAGCAAGCAGAACTACGGGAAAGCCTACGCTTTCCTTACAGAGGATCAGCAGAAGATCGTCAGAGAGGCGGTTCCACAGAACATCTCCGAGGCAGAGCCTAAGGATGTCACCAAAAAGTAAAGTAGGAGGAATAAACAATGCCTAATTTTAAAAGAAGCGGTAAAAAAGAAATGCCGGAGCTGGGAACCAGCTCAGACATCGTGTTCATGTTCCTGTTCTTCTTCATGGTGACCTCACAGCTCCGTTCGACGGAGGTAAAGGTCAGGGTAAGACTCCCGGAAGCCACAGAAGTCGCTAAGCTTGAAAGAAAGGATTTGGCCTCATACATCTACATCGGTTCCCCTACCGCTCAGTATCAGAGCCAGTACGGTACCGAGGCGCGTATCCAGCTGAATGACTCTTTCAAGACGACCAACGACATCCGTGACTTCATCGCCGCCGAGCGCGACGCGATGAGCGAGGCTGACCGCCAGTTGATGCAGGTTTCCATCAAGGCAGACGAAGACGCAAGAATGGGTATCGTGACAGACGTCAAGCAGGAACTCAGGCGCTGCTCAGCGCTTAAGATCATGTACGCCGCCAGAAAGACGGAAAAGAAATAACATTCTTGAAATAATTAGGAGAAGGACTGACCTGACGGCCAGTCCTTTTCTTTTTTACATTTTTATGCTATCTTTGTGAGATTGAATCTAATGTCTAAACAAAATGATAAAGAGGAGCAAAGTCAAGGACCTACTCAAGGCGAATCCTGGGCAGGAAGTACTCGCCAAAGGATGGGTAAGGACCAAAAGAGGTAACAAGCAGATCAAGTTCATCGCCCTTAACGATGGCTCGACAGTCAATAACATTCAGGTCGTGGCAGACATGACCAACTTCGACGAGGCTCTCATCGCGAGGATAACAACAGGGGCAAGCATCAGTGTGACCGGCAATCTGATCGAGTCCGTCGGAAGCGGCCAGGCCGTCGAGATCCAGGCAAGGGAGATCGAGGTTCTGGGCGAATGTGATCCTGTCAGATACCCTCTCCAGAAGAAGAACACCTCGCTTGAGTACCTGCGCACCGTGGCGCATCTCCGTCCGAGGACCAACACGTTCGGAGCTGTGCTCAGGATCAGGCACGCGATGGCGTTCGCCATCCACAAGTTCTTCAACGACAAGGGATTCGTCTACCTCAACACTCCGCTCATCACCGAGTCGGACGCCGAGGGTGCTGGAGACATGTTCCAGGTGACGACACTCAATCTGGAGAACGTCCCTAAGAAAGACAACGGCACGGTGGACTTCAGCAAGGATTTCTTCGGAAAGAAGACGTGCCTTACCGTGAGCGGCCAGCTGGAGGGCGAGCTTGGCGCGACCGGCGTGGGAGAGATCTACACGTTCGGGCCGACGTTCAGGGCGGAGAACTCCAACACACCGAGACACCTCGCGGAATTCTGGATGATCGAGCCGGAGATGGCCTTCTACGACATCAACGACAACATGGAGCTTGCCGAGGAATTCGTGAAGTACCTTGTGCAATACGCATTGGACAACTGCGCCGATGACCTCAGGTTCCTCAATGACAAGTACGATGACGGACTCATCGAAAGGCTTAAGAGCGTCCTGGGCATCGAGTTCCAGAGAGTGACCTACACGGAGGCCGTGGAGATCCTTGAAGAGGCTGTAAGGAATGGCCAGCAGTTCGAGTACCCGGTTCACTGGGGGACGGACTTCCAGAGCGAGCATGAGCGCTTCCTCGTGGAGAAGCACTTCGGCAAACCGGTGATCCTCATAGACTTTCCTAAGGACATCAAGGCCTTCTACATGAAGCAGAACGAGGATGGAAAGACCGTGCGCGGAATGGACGTTCTCTTCCCGAAGATCGGCGAGATCATCGGCGGATCGGAAAGAGAGGCTTCACTTGAGAAACTGGAGCAGAGGATCGACGAGTTGAATATGAGCAGGAAGAACCTTGAGTGGTACATCGACACCCGCAGGTACGGAACCGTGCCTCACAGCGGATTCGGACTGGGCTTCGAGAGGCTGCTGCTCTTCGTCACAGGCATGGCCAACATCCGTGACGTGATCCCGTTCCCAAGAACACCAAAGAACGCTGAATTCTAAAAACCACGAATATGCTAGTGATCGGAATTGCCGGTGGCTCAGGCTCCGGAAAGACAACGGTGGTCAATGCGATCACCGAAAAGCTGAAGGAAAGAGTGGTCGTGATACCTCAGGACTCCTACTACAAGGATTCCAGCCATCTTCCGATGGAGGAGAGGCAGCGGATCAACTTCGACCATCCTGACGCCATCGACTTCAAACTTCTCTGCGAACAGCTTCAGGAGCTGAAGAACGGAAAGACAATTGAGCAGCCGGTATATTCCTACATCACTTGCTCCCGATCGAAGACCGAGACCGTCACCGTTGAGCCGGCCGAGGTCATCATCATCGAGGGTATCCTTGTGTTCACCTGCAAGGAATTGCGTAACCAGATGGACATCAAGATATTCGTGGACGCTGATGACGACGACCGCCTGATGAGGGTGATGGCAAGGGACATCCTTGAAAGGGGCAAGACCGTGGAGACCGTCATCGAAAGGTACACCAAGACGGTCAAGCCGATGTACCTCCAGTTCATCGAGCCGAGCAAACGGTACGCCGACATCATCATTCCCCAGGGTGGACACAACAAGGTGGCCATCGACATCATCTCAGCCACAATCGAGAAATCACTCCGGGAGAAGGAGCAGGTCGCCCGATAACCGGTACTGTTCCAGGGACAGAAATCTACATTTGCCATGAAGAGCGACGAAAAGGCGGGACTCTACATAACCATCATATTCCATCTGGTGGTTATCATTGTGCTGCTTGTCTGCCAGATCTCCTCCGCCCTGAAAAGAGAGAACACGTTCGTGCTTGATTTCTCCAAGCAGGAGAAGGTCGAGAAAGAGACCGCTGAACGGAATCTCAAGGAAGAGGTCAGTGAGAGGCTGGACAGGATGCTGGCCGAAGCGGCAGGCGTCCCTATCAGGAATGTCGCGGTGGACAGGGGCGCTCTCAAGGATGACCGCAACACCAATGCCGAAGAGCTTTACAAAGATGCCAAGCAGCTTGCCAAGGACTTGAAGAACGGTCCACAGCTCAACGAGCCGGACGAGGACTATGCGCAGATAAGCAGGCCGGAAAGGAAGCAGGAGGAAAAGAAAAGCGCCGGCTACACCGGCCCGTCAGTGGTCTCCTACGAACTGGACGGTAGGAAGGCCAGCAAGCTGTCAATCCCGGCCTACAGATGTCTGGGATCCGGTCACGTCACGGTGATCATCACTGTCGATCCGTCCGGGAAAGTGCTGAACGCGAAAGTACAGGACGGGGTGTCGTCCGATGACAAGTGCCTAAGGGACTTCGCGGTAAGAGCCGCGAGGCTTTCACGTTTCTCCGCTTCTCCTTCCGCACCGGCGCGTCAGATCGGCAACATTGTCTACTTGTTCATCGCACAATAGGATCCCCTAATCATAGACCAAGCCCCATGAACAGAAGAACGTTGATCACACTAGTCGCAACGGCGGTGATTCTCATCGGAGGGATTACCTTCGCTGTCAAGAAGCTGTACTCCGGCACCGGCAACAAACCGGAGGCCATCGAGGACACCCGCTTTCTGGAAAGCCACAGACTTCTTAAGGCCGTGCCTTCCGATGCCGCCATCGTCTTCTGTTTCAAGAACTTCGGTCGAGCCTGCGAGATTCTCGGAGACTCGCTTGCAGTGTTCGGCGAATTGGGTTCCACAAAGTTTGACAGAATCGCGTCCATCAACCCGGGCGGCCTCAGAAAGGCACAGGCGATCATGTCTGTCCACTACAGCAAGGACATGCCTCCGCTGCTGGTCATCGAAGCCGGGAAAGAGGCTGTGGACACCACGCAGGATCTGAGGAACCTTCTCCGGGTGACGGAAGCGTCGGGGCTGTTCTCCAGAATCAGCGGGAACCTTGTCCTGGTCTCCTCATCGGAGACTATTCTGAATTCCTCAATCAGACATCTGGAGGAAGGACACAGCGTCATCGAGGCCCAAGGGTTCGTCGGGATGGCCTCCAGGATGAACGGGGACGATGTGATCTTCTTCTCCAACGCCTACACGGACAAGATCCTAAGCTCCTTCCTGACAAGAAAGCACCGCGGCTCAAACCCGTTTGTCAGGAAACTTGCGGAATGGACCGCCTTCAACATCACGGAGCATTCTCCGTCCTGCGTCAGGATGCACGGAGAGATGCTGTACTCCAACGAGCCGTCCTGCTACCTGAATGTACTCAGCCACGCCGGAGTCTCGAAATCCGAAATCGCCGACGCCGTACCCGGCAATGTGGACTTCATCCTCGACCTGCCGATCGGCAGCGTCAAGGCCTACATCAAGGCCTACAGGAACTACCTCGATTCGGAAAGCAGGCTCGACAAGTACGACTACAACCTTGGTGTCCAGAAGAAAGCGACCGGCAGAAACGCGGAGGAATGGGCGCAGGCACTTGACATCAAAGAAATAGCCATCGCCAACCTGCACATCGACAAGAAGCTTCGCAAAGTGCTGCTGATCAAGCCAGGAGCCAAGCAAACAGCCGAAGCGGTGAAGTCTATGGCATGCACTGAATATGCGGGAGAACTGTTCGGAGGAATATTCACAGATTCCGGGAATGAGGCTTCCTGCTCGCTCGTGGGAAAATGGATTGTCGCCGGCGACTCCGACTGCGTCTCAAGGTTCGCGGAAGAAGGTTTCCTTACCGAGACTCTGGCGGCAAGACTGAAATCCGAGGGACTTGACAGGCTTCCGGCCAAGAACTGTGGAGCGTGGATGTACCATTCCCTAAGCGAGGATCCGAATCTCCTTGACGTCAATTTCTCGCCGATGATGGCTAAAGGACTGCGAAACGTGCTGAAAGGCTCCGCCTATGTGCCTGTGACACTGTCCGCCGTCGCCGAAGAAGGAAGGATGGCTTTGGAGTTTACCCTTGACAGGGTGAGGGTCAGCAAGGGGACAGTGGTGCTTGCCTCCTTCAGGGACACGACCTTGGCCATTCCTGCCGGCCCGTTCAAGGTCAGGAACAGCGCTACCGGAAAAACCAACACGATCTACCAGAACAGCCACCTCTCCATCTGCCTTCAGGACGAGAACGGGAAGGATGTCTGGGGCGTTCCGTTCAAGTCGAAGATCTGCGGCTACGTCCGGGAGGTAGACTACTACAACAACGGCAAGCTTCAATACCTGTTCGCCGCCGGATCTCAGATGTACTTGATAGACAGGCTGGGGCGCTTTGTCTCGGGCTTTCCTGTCGAGACAGGCAAGAAAATTGCGGCAGGACCTGCCGTGTATGATTTCACAGGAGCCAAAGGCTACACGGCCATGGTTCTCCACAGCGACAACACAGTAGGCTATTATGACCTGCACGGGAAGCAGGTTCTTTCCTGGAAGGGAATAACAGCCGATGAGACTATCAAAAGCCTTCCTGAGCTACTGGAGGGCAATGGCAAAAGATATTGGGTGGTCAGGACATCCTTGCAGGCTATGGTCTTCCCGTTCCGGGGCGGAGCGCCGCTGGCAAAGGGAGAAGGCAACAAGATGATCCGGCCCGACAGCAAGATTGAAATGACGGACAAGGGGTTCGGCGCGGTGTGCTACGACGGGAAGGAAAGAATCTTCAAGGCCGAAAAATAAAATTGAATATTATGGACGAATTCAAATTCGAATCAGTCAACAAGCTTCTGGAGGAGAGCTTCAGAAACAATTGGGACAGACAGGCTCTTTCCAACTACCAAGGAGTCAGCCTCTGCTACAGGGATGTGGCGAGGCGCATCGAGAAACTGCACATCGCATTCGAGAAATGCTTTCTGCACAAAGGCGACAAGGTGGCCATCTGCGCTCGCAACCAGGTCAACTGGGCGGTCAGCTTTCTGGCCACAATGACCTACGGCGCGGTGCCGGTACCAATCCTCCACGAATTCAAGCCCGGGAATATTCATTACCTCGTGAACCATTCCGAGGCGAAGGTTCTCTTTGTGGATGACGTCGTGTGGGAAGGTCTGAGCGCCGACGAGATGCCGGGGCTGTTCGCGGTGGTGCGCATCAACACCTTCCAGCTGCTATATTCAAAGGTTCCCCGCATCACGGAGGCAAGGGAGCACATGAATGAATATTTCGGGAAACGTCACCCGAACAGCTTCGAGCCGGAGGATCTCAACTACTACAAAGACTCCCCTAACGAGCTGGCGCTGATCAACTACACTTCCGGAACCTCCGGATTCTCCAAGGGTGTCATGATCCCTTACAGGGCGCTCTGCTCCAACAACCAGTTCGCCAAGAAGGTTCTCCCTGAACTGAACAACCACACCAAGGTGGTCGCCATGCTACCGTCCGCCCACATGTACGGCATGATGTTCGAGTTCCTCTTCGAGATGGCGATCGGAGCCCACGTCCACTTCCTGACAAGGGTACCGAGTCCGAAGATCATCATGCAGGCCCTGGCCGAGGTCAAGCCGAACATCATCATCGCTGTTCCACTGATCATCGAGAAGGTCTACAAGTCCAAGATCCAGAAGATCGTGGAGAAGGGCGGGGTCAAGACTCTGCTCAAGGTTCCTGTCATCGACAAGATGATCCAGAAGAAGATCTGCGGAGAGCTTGTGAGCGCCTTCGGAGGCGAGTTCGTGGAGGTCATCATGGGCGGCGCGGCATTCAACAAGGAGATCGAGAAATTCTTCTGGGACATAGCGTTCCCTTACACCGTAGGCTACGGCATGACGGAGTGCGCCCCGATCATCACCTACGCCCATTACGATGACAAGAAACTCTACTCCTGCGGAAAGGCGGCTCTGAATATGTCCATACGCATCGACTCACCGGATCCGGAGAACATCGAGGGCGAGATCCAGGCCTACGGACCTAACCTTGCCTTGGGCTACTACAAGAACGAGGAAGCCACAAGGAGCCTTTTCACCGAGGACGGTTGGCTCAAGACCGGAGACATGGGCATCATCGACAAGGACGGCTACCTCTACATCAGAGGACGCTCCAAGTGTATGGTTCTCGGTCCTAACGGCCAGAACATCTACCCTGAGGAGCTGGAATCCGTGATCAACTCCTTCGCCTACGTCGTGGACTCCCTCGTCATCGAGGACAACGGAGGTCTCACCGCCCTTGTCTACCCGGACTACCATCTTGGAGAGCTGGACGGAATGAACCGCGAGGATCTGGAGAAGACTCTTCGGAGCCAGCTTCCAGAGATGAACAAGGAGATTCCTAACTACGCGCAGATCAAGAAGATCGAATTCATGCCGGAGGATTTCGAGAGGACTCCTAAGAGAAGCATCAAGAGATACCTCTACCAAAGAAACAAGTAATGGAGAAATTCGACCAAAGATACCTTGAGATGGCCGAGGTCTGGGCCAGGAACTCCTACTGCAAGAGACGTCAGGTGGGAGCGCTACTGGTCAAGGACAGGATGATAATCTCGGACGGCTACAATGGTACGCCGTCCGGGTTTGAGAACATCTGCGAGGACGAGAACGGGGTCACGAAGCCTTACGTCCTGCACGCCGAGGCCAACGCGATCACGAAGGTCGCCAAATCCGGCAACAGCAGCCTCGGAGCCACGCTCTATGTGACGGCCTCGCCGTGCATCGAGTGTTCGAAGCTGATCATCCAGGCCGGTATCAAAAGAGTCGTGTACAAGGATGAGTACCGCCTGACCGACGGAGTGGATCTGCTCCGCAAGGCCGGAATAACAGTTGAAAAGATCGATTAGGAATGAAACGAATATCCTCCATCTGGATCGCCGTTCTGGGAGTTGCCGTGGGAGCGCTGGCGGTGCTGGCCTATGACTCATATTCCCAGAAAAAGAACCTGATCCGGGTACAGTACGGTGACTGGCGCAAGCTGAATCTGATCCTCGACCAGATCGACAGAAACTATGTGGACACCATCAACGTCAATGATGTCACTGAAGCGGCGATCACGGCTGCCCTTGCGGAGCTTGACCCTCACTCGGTCTACATGCCTCCGGTGGAGCTGACAGAGGCGGAGACTGACCTCGCCGGCAATTTCGACGGCATCGGCATACAGTTCAACGTGCCTAACGACACTGCCATCGTGCTGGAGGTCATTCCTGGAGGGCCATCCGAGAAGGTCGGTCTTCAGAAAGGCGACAGGATCCTCAAGGTCGGGGAAAAGGACATCGCCGGTGTGAGATTTCCGCAGGACAGCATGGTGCGCAGGATGAAAGGCCCGGCAGGCACCAAGGTCACCGTCACCGTAGGAAGAGGCAATGAGAGGATCCCGTTCGAGATCACAAGAGGAAAGATCCCCATGCACTGCGTGGACGCGGCGTTCATGATCAACGACACCACAGGCTACATCAAACTCTCGAAGTTCTCCAGAACGACATTCACCGAAGTCACCGAGGCCAGCGCCAAACTGGTCGGCGAAGGGATGACGAGGCTGATCTTCGATCTTCGGGACAACACCGGAGGCTATCTGGACCAGGCGCTGCTGCTTAGCGACATGTTCCTCAGGAAAGGAGACGAGATCGTCTACATGCAGGGACTGCACCGCAAGAAGGACAACTACAAGGCCGACGGCAAGGGTCAGCTCCAGGACATAGGACTCACGGTGCTCATCAACGAGTCAACCTCCTCATCAAGCGAGATCTTCGCCGGCGCCATCCAGGACAATGACAGAGGAGTCATCATCGGAAGACGATCCTTCGGCAAGGGACTCGTGCAGGAGCCGATCTATTTCAGCGACGGGTCCGGAGTCCGCCTCACCGTCGCCAGGTTCTACACGCCGTCGGGACGTTGCATCCAGAAGCCATATTCCGAAGACTACCAGTACGACATCTACAAGCGCTACGCTGACGGGGAGATGTACGACGCCGACAGCATCAAGGTCGATTCCACAGCCGCCTACAAGACCGTCGCCGGAAGGACAGTCTACGGCGGAGGCGGCATCATCCCGGACATCTTCGTGCCGGTAGACACCACAAGGGTCACAAAATTCTTCATCGCCTGCAACAAGAAGGCGACACAGATGAGGTTCGCCTCGGCGATGTTCGACAGGTACAAAGGCAGTCTGACGGAGATCGGGGACTATGACGAGCTCAACCGCTTCCTCGACAGGATGAACCTGCCGGCGGCGTTCCGTGAATATGCCTCCTCGAAAGACGGCATCTCCTGCACGCAAAAAGAATGGGACGAGACAAGTGACTATCTCCTCCCACAACTGCGCGCGCTCGTAGGCCGCTATTCCAGACTCGGCGAGAACGCCTTCTACAAGATGTACCTCAACGTGGATGTCACGCTGAAGAAGGCTATTGAATCGGACTCACGTAATCTTTTACATCCTGCGGACTGACAGGATTGCCACCAAGGATCATCAGACGCTCGACCACATTGCGCAACTCCCTGATGTTGCCGGTCCATGATTTCTCCTGAAGCAACCTTACGGCTTCGGGAGAGAATTTCTTTGCCTGCATACCCGACTCGGAGCTGATCTGCTCGACGAAATAGTCGGTAAGCATCGGGATGTCGTCCTTGCGCTCGTCCAACGATGGCACCTTGATGACGATGACGCTCAGGCGGTGGTACAGATCCTCCCTGAAATTGCCCTTTGCGATCTCATCCTGAAGATTCTTGTTGGTGGCGGCAAGAACCCTCACATCGACGGTTATGTCCTTGTCGCTGCCCACCCTTGAGAGTTTCTTCTCCTGAAGAATCCGCAGAACCTTGGCCTGCGCGGCAAGGCTCATGTCGCCGATCTCGTCCAGGAAGAGGGTGCCGCCGTCCGCCTGCTCGAATTTCCCCTTATGCTGCTTGATGGCCGAGGTGAACGCCCCTTTCTCGTGGCCGAAAAGCTCACTCTCGATCAGTTCCGAAGGAATCGCGGCGCAGTTGACCTCGATGTACGGCATGGAGCTTCTGGCGCTCTGCTCGTGGAGACTCCGGGCCACCAGTTCCTTTCCCGAACCATTCGGCCCCACAATCAGCACCCTCGCGTCGGTCGGCGCCACCTTCGCGATGATGTCCTTCACGTGGCGGACAGGCTCCGACTCCCCTATCATCTTCTGTCCGTAGACCTTCTTCTTGAGGGTCTTGTTCTCCGAGATGATCGTGGCCTTCTCGGAAGCGTTCTTGATCGTTATCAGGATCCTGTTCAGATCCAAAGGCTTCTGGATGTAGTCAAAGGCTCCCTTCTTGATGCATTCCACAGCGGTGTCAATGTCCCCGTGCCCGGAAATCATGACGATGGCGGCGTCGATGCCCTCGGCCACCATCTTGTCCAGCACCTCGGTACCATCCATCCCCGGCATCTTGATGTCGCAGAAGATCACGTTGTACTTCTCCTTGTCCACCATCGAGAGGGCTGCCATTCCGTCCTCCGCCACATCCACTTCATAGCCCTCGTCACCCAGAATCTCCTTCAGGGAGTTCCGGATGGATCTTTCATCATCAATAATCAATATCTTCATAGAAATTCGCCTTTGTAACCTTCAAAAAAATAATCTGAGGCAACTTATTTTCATGTTACTTTATCTTCCCGTTCACGAAAGAATGTTTTTCAGTACTTATCAACCAGTTGCCTCATACGCGGCAAATAATCCTCCGCCTCCTGCCCGGAGTACGCACAAGACAATCCGGAATACAAATATCGGACAAAATTCTTTCTTTACATAAAATTTGATAATTTTGCCGTATGAAATTACCTGACATCATCATAGCCATCGACGGCTACTCCTCCACCGGTAAGAGCACGCTTGCCAAACTGATAGCGGAACATTTCTCGTTCCTTTACCTTGATTCCGGAGCCCTCTACCGAGGAGTAACGCTCCACGCCCTTGAGAACAACCTCATCAGCGAGGACGGCGCGATCGACGAGGCCGCCCTAAAAGCGGCGCTACCCAAGCTGGATCTTGACTTCAGGGCCGGAGGAACCCACATAGGCGACCGCTGCATCGAGAAGGAAATCAGAACGTTGGAGGTGTCCGGACACGTCAGTCCCGTCTCGGCGATTCCGTTTGTCAGGGAATATGTCGATGAGCGCCTGCACGCTTTCGGTCGCAGGAAGAGGGTCGTGATGGATGGCAGGGACATCGGCACGACAGTGTTTCCGGACGCCGAGGTCAAGATATTCATGACCGCGAGCGACGAGGTCAGGGCGAAAAGACGCTACGACGAGATGAAGGCCAAGGGGCAGGATCCGACGATGGAGGAGGTGATGAAAAACCTCAGGGAGAGGGACTACATCGACTCTCATCGCGAGGTGTCTCCTCTCTCCAGGGCCGCCGACGCCTTCGTGCTGGACAATTCGGACATGAACTTGCACGAGGAACTTGTCTGGTTCCAGGGGCTTGCGCAGGGTCGTTTCGGGATTCTGGAATAAGGACATGAGCCTTCAGGTTGAGATAGAGAGGCACTCCGGTTTCTGCGGGGGCGTGATCCGGGCGATCGGACGGGCCGAGAAGTTCCTACAGGAGCATCCCGGACAGACGTTGTACTCTCTGGGCGACATCGTACACAACGAGGCCGAACTGCGGAGGCTCGGCGAAAAAGGACTGGTCACCATCGGGAAGAAGGATCTTGCGGACATCCCGTCTCCTTCGTCCGAGACTCTTCTTATAAGGGCCCACGGCGAGCCGCCGGAGACATATTCATTGGCCTCCAGGCTAGGCCTTACTGTCATTGACTGCACCTGCCCTGTCGTGCTGAGACTTCAGAAGAGCATCCGGGAGGCCTACGAGAGGGTCAAGCCCGCCGGAGGACAGATCATCATCTTCGGGAAAGTCGGCCACGCGGAAGTCCTCGGTCTGCTGGGGCAGGTCGGGGGTGACGCTGTCGTGATCGAGGATCTGCGGATGCTCCGCTCCGCGCTTGGCGACGGCTCCATCCGGACCGGCAGACCGCTGGAGATCTTCTCGCAGACCACCAAGAGTCCGGTGGAATATTCAGAGATCTGTAAGGAACTTTCGGCGGCACTGCGGCAGGGAGAGGCTTTTGCGGGAGGGCTGAAGGTTCACGACACTATCTGCTCGCAGGTCGCGTCGAGACATGAGGAGTTGGCCGAGTTCGCCGCCCGGCACGATGTGATTGTCTTTGTGTCAGGGGTTTCCAGTTCTAACGGGAAGGTGCTGTGCGAGCTTTGCCAATCCAGGAACCCCCGCACCCACCACATTTCCGGGCCGTCGGAACTGTCCGCCGAATGGTTCTCCGCCGGCGACAAGGTCGGGATCTGCGGAGCCACCTCCACCCCCGGCTGGCTGCTGAGGCAAGTGGCGGATGCAATCTCTTGTCTCTGAACCTGTCGAAGCGGCTGCACGCCGCCACTAAACAAGGCGGCCAATCCATGATGGCGGCACGTCGGTGAAAGAATATTTGCAGGAATATCCACAAATAGTTAACTTTGTAGTAGAAATGATTGCGCGTCAATCTTTTGAAATCTAAATTCATTACATATTGTTATGGCAACAACAGCAGATTTTAAGAACGGCCTTTATATCAGCTACAACGGCAAACCTTGCCAGGTAGTCTATTTCCAGCACGTCAAGCCAGGAAAAGGCCCGGCATTCGTAAAGACGAAGCTTCGCAACCTTGAAAACGGAAGGATCCTTGAGAACACCTTCACCGCAGGTATGAAGATCGACGTCATCAACGTCGAGAGACGTCCTTACCAGTTCCTCTACTCCGACGAGGACGGATTCAACTTCATGCACGAAGAGACCTACGAGCAGATCCACCTGCCTCACGATGTTGTCGAGAACTCTGACCTCATGAAAGAGGGACAGCACGTTGAGATGATGTTCGTGACAGAGCCTGAGGAGAAGTGCCTCACCTGCGAGCTTCCTACCTACGTCACACTTGAGGTGACCTACACGGAGCCTGCCGTTAAGGGCAACACCGCCTCCACCAGCGCCCTCAAGGAGTGCACCCTTGAGACCGGAGCCAAGATCATGGTTCCTCTGTTCATCAACCAGGGCGACAAGATCACCGTCAACACCACCGACCGTTCCTACGGCCAGAGAGTGTAACGCACAAGCCAAAAAGCCAATGACCGGGAAGGTGGCCGAGATTTCCTCTCAGCCACCTTCTCTGCATTAACACCAACCCTTCGGGTTCAATGCCCGTTTCTTTTTCCATAAATACCCGGAAAGAATTGCACAGGGCAATGCCTGATGTTTGCTGAAAACAAAATTGAGACATCTGGGCACTAAACAAAAAATGACCCACAGACACCTGTGAGTCACTTTTTGCGGAGAGAACAAGATTCGAACCAAATAGCCAACAGCCTCCACACGCCCCTAATTTACGTGTGTATAATGCATATTTCTTTATATTGACATACCTAAATCCAGCTAAAATTGGGATATTATTGGGATATTTTTACGCTAGAAAATCAGATTGCTGATGAATACGACATCTCGGATCTTAGCGAAAAGCAAATCTTAAATGCTGTCCGCATGGGTGTAAGAGGTGGTCGCATGCCAGAGAGTGCACTTTCATTGTCAACGGAAGATATTCTAAAACGTCTTTCTCTTCTTAAAGATGGAAAGCCGATACACGCTGCTGTAGCTTTATTTTGCGATAAACTGCATTATACTCCCCAGTTGAAATTAAGAATGGCTCGTTTTAAGGGAATCAATAAAAATGAATTTGTTGACAGTCAGAATGCCAGCGGCTGTTTCTTTGACTTGCCGGATGCGGGAATGTCATTCTGTTTCAAACATTTGAATTTACATGGTAAGGTTATTGGGCTCAATAGAGTCGAAGATTTGGATATTCCCGTAGAAGCTTTACGTGAGGCCCTGATCAATGCCCTTTGTCATAGGTCATACTAATCTATCTCTGGTTCTGTAAGTCTTGCTATTTATGATGACAGAGTTGAGATTGAGAATCCCGAGCGACTGCCGTTGGATATTACTCCTGATAATATCAAAGAATCTCACGACTCCAAACCATACAATCCGACTATCGCAGGTGTATTATATAAAACCACATGGCTGGAGAGTTGGGGTAGCGGTGTGGCGCGTATGGTTCAGGCATGCAAGGCAAAAAATATTCCCGAACCATATTACGAGGTCCGTCCAGGAGGAGTTGCCATCGTATTCCGTTTTAAGGACATCAACAACGAAAGTAATTCCAATCAAAATTGCGAGTTGGATTGCGAGTTGGATTGCGAGTTGAAACTAACTGATAGACAAAAAGTTATCCTGTCTATTTTAATGTCTGACGGAGAAAAAACTGCGAGTTGGATTGCGAGTCAATTAGAAGTCGGGTTAAGGAGTGACCATTGACTCATTTTCTTGCCTTGAAATTTGCGTGTACAAAGGAATAAGGCTAACTTTGTGGTCGTTAATAATGTGTATTTACACAAAATAAACGAATAGAAATATGGAAATCCGTAGAGATAAATATCTGGATCTACTTATCCACAGTTGTGGGAATGGGTTGATAAAAGTGATAACAGGAATGCGCAGATGCGGCAAGTCATACCTGTTGTTCACCCTTTTCAAGAACTACCTCATAAAACAAGGAGTGAAAGAAGACCATATCATAGGGGTAAATTTGGAGAACCGACTGAATAAAAGTTTGAGAGACCCCGACGCATTACTTCAATACATAGATAGCCGTCTTGCATCAGACGGTCAATATTATGTTATGCTGGATGAAGTACAGATGGTCAGCGAGTTTGAGGATGTATTGAACTCATTCCTAAGCATAAGCAATGTGGATGTGTTTGTTACTGGCTCTAATGCAAAGTTCCTGTCTAAGGATGTAATCACTGAGTTTCGTGGACGAGGAGATGAAATACACGTGCGCCCATTGACCTTCAGAGAAGTAGCAGATTTCCGTGATGACTATTCGCAAGATATGATTCGTGAATATATGCTCTATGGAGGATTGCCACAGGTCGTTTTAGAAAACGATGTCAACAAGAAGGTGAGTTATCTGGAACAGCAGATGGAGCATACTTATTTGCGTGACATAAAAGAGCGATATGAAGTTCGTCAAGATAGCGATTTGTCAGAACTAGTGGACATCATGGCATCATGTGTGGGTGGTCTGACAAATCCTCCAAAGATTGCAGACACTTTTAAAAGTGTAAAGCATAGTAGCATTTCGGTGGATACCATACGTCTCTACTTGGAATATATGGAGGATGCGTTCGTGTTGGAACGTGTTACTCGTTATGACATTAAAGGAAGAAAATACATAGATTCGCCGTTTAAGTATTACTTTGAGGATTTGGGACTGAGAAATGCCCGATTGGGATTTCGGCAAGTAGAACCAACGCATATGATGGAGAATATGCTCTACAACGAGCTTCGTGCTATTGGAATGAAGGTGGATGTAGGACAGGTGTTTACCGAAGTGAAAATCGAGGATGGATCCCGTCAGCGCAAGACGCTGGAAATCGATTTCGTCTGCAACCGTGGCTATGAGCGAGTGTACATCCAATCGGCCTATTCGATGGAAACAGAAGAAAAACGAGATCAAGAACTGACCTCACTACGTAAACTTCGCGACGGATTTCGCAGAATCGTAATTGTAAACGGGCTACAACCTACCTACATGAATGAAGAAGGCGTGTATATTATAAATCTTATGGATTTTTTGCGCGACCCGGAGAAATACATGGAGGAGAGAGTATAAAATCACAATATTCTTAAACTAGTAATATTTTGTTAGGTCTGAGTTTATCAAAGCCATCGGCATATTTTATAAGAATGAATTAAATGCCATCAAGAAGAGTGGAGTCCAACTTCAACCCGTGTACGAGGCGTTCTCCAATGCATGGGAGTCTATAGAAGAGAGATTCCATGGCGAACTTATGCGTCATGGTAGAATTCGTATGGAATTTCACTATACCACATAGGTACAACTGCCAAAGGCCACACCATCTTTTTCCAATTTGACATCCACGGACGCTGCCGCGGCGGGAAAATCATCCCCTACAACCCGGATACCGGCCACCGCATCAAGGACGACCATTTCCCGCCGGTAATGTGGGTGCACACCAATCTCAAAGCTGCGCACCTGCTTCCGCCGGAATGGAAACTCACCCAATGCCTGTTCGGCGAGCACCTGCTCCAGGATAAGGTTAATGCCAATGTGGCGCTGGTGGAGTCGGAGAAGACCGCAGTCATCTGCTCCCTCCTTCTCCCCGAATACACCTGGCTGGCCACAGGAGGCAAAAGTCAGTTCAATGACAGACTGATGGTCCTGAAAGGCCGTAAAGTGACAGCATTCCCGGACATTGACGGCTACGATGAATGGAGGAAGAAGGCAAAGAACTACCCGATGCTTGACATTACCATATCCGACATCCTGGAACGCAATGCCACACCAGAGCAGCGAGAGCGCCAAGTGGACATAGCGGACTTGCTTCTGGAGGAAATGCTGAAGGAGAAGTGACGTGATATGGAAATGTCTTAGTCAAAAACGGTGTTGAATAACTCAAACATCTCAAGTAACACAGATAACATCATTAACTTGACTAACAGATACAAGATACTGATGACAATGTGGTTACTACGCATTGTTGTCAGTATCTTCATTATCATTACATTACTCGGCAGTCGAGTTGCGGAATGAGGAGATCTTTTTGGATGCTATGATTGCATGAAATTGCATATAATACCGGACTAATTTTACGGAAACTGTTGAAAAATCGTTATTTTTGTAAAAGAACGAATCAT
>HF985996.1:0-45447 GCA_000431015.1 Alistipes sp. CAG:514
TACCGAACACGTTTCGGAGTGCGGTTTGTACCCCAGAGATCCTTCTCCTGTACCGAATTGTGCCGGGAGAGTTTTCGTGCCTCAGAAAGCTTGATACTGTGCCGGGTGCATCCCAATAAATGTACTATGTGGTTATTGGCTTACGGTAAAATGGCTCTCTTAATGTCAATACGTGTGGCGGAGAAACAAAAAAGCGAGTCAGGTGCGATATGACCTAACTCGCTTTGCGGATTCTGTGCTCCGCGGCATTCAGTATTGTCTTTATGAATATTCAGTAACGTGTAATGGCTGATTGCCATAGAATACGGTAATACTCAATTGGCATCAGACATCGCGTCTGTTATATTCATAAAGAATATTCATTCCCTACAGTGTGCCGTTCTCGGCCTTCTCGATCATTGTCTTGTTGGCGGTGATGTAGATCTCCACACGGCGGTTCTGGGCGCGGCCCTCCTTGGTGGAGTTGTCGGCTACAGGCATGGAGTAGGACTTGCCCTCGGTCGTCATGCGTGACGAGGCGATGCCGCAGTTCTTCAGATAAGTGGCTACCGACTGAGCCCTTTCGTTGGAGAGGCGCTCGTTGACAGCGTCTGAACCGGTGTTGTCGGTGTGGCCGTAGATGGTGATGTCGGTGTCCTGCATGTCACTCATCTTGGTGGCGAACTGTGAGAGCTCGTTCTTGGAGGTCTGTGACAGGGTCGAGCCGTTTGTTGGGAAGAGAATGCCGCTGTTGAAGGTGACCTTGATGGCCTGGAGTCCGTTCTGATCCTGTACAGTCTCGACCTTGGCGTTCTCAAGTGCCTCAAGCTCAGCTGCCTTCTTGTCCATCTTCTTGCCGATGACAGCGCCTGTGCCCGCGCCTACAGCCGTGCCGATGGCGGCGCCGATGGCGGCACCCTTGCCGTCACCGATGGCGGCGCCGATTCCGGCTCCGATGATGGCTCCTGCTCCGGAGCCGAGGAGCGTACCCTGTCCTGTCTTTGACATTGTGCCGCATCCGGAGAAGACCATTGCGGCGCACATGAATGATAAAACGACTTTTTTCATGATGTGGTACCTTTTCGCGCGGTCAGGAGCAATAAGCCTGAATCAGCGCATTTTGTTTAATAATAATGCTATTTATCTAGCCCTGGAGCCGGGAGGCTCATCTTCAGGGGTTGTGATGTTCTTGTAAAATGGCTGATAAAAAAAGCCAGGCCAAAAGCCCCGGCCTTTCTTATCAGCAAATATAAGAATTATTTTGCGATAACACGTGCCATCTCAAGCACCTTGTTGGAGTAGCCCCACTCGTTGTCGTACCAAGCGCAAACCTTCACGAATGTAGGATCGAGCTGGATACCGGCCTTCACGTCGAAGATAGAGGTGCGGGCATCGTTGCGGAAGTCGGTGGATACAAGAGCCTCGTCGGTGTAGCCGAGAACGCCCTTGAGCTCGCCTTCTGAAGCAGCCTTCATGGCGGCGCAGATCTCATCGTAGGTGGCTGGAGTGTTGAGCTCGCAGGTAAGGTCTACGAAAGAAACGTCTGATGTAGGAACACGGAGAGACATACCGGTAAGTTTGCCGTTGAGTTCAGGAAGAACCTTACCTACAGCCTTGGCTGCACCTGTTGAGGAAGGAATGATGTTCTCGAGGATTCCACGACCACCTCTCCAGTCCTTCTTAGAAGGTCCGTCAACGGTCTTCTGGGTGGCGGTAGCGGCGTGAACGGTTGTCATGAGGCCTCTCTTGACACCGAACTTGTCGTTGAGCACCTTGGTGATAGGGGCAAGGCAGTTGGTGGTGCAGGAAGCGTTGGAGATGATGTCCTGGCCAGCGTAGGTCTTGTGGTTCACACCATAGACGAACATAGGGGTAGCGTCCTTTGAAGGAGCAGACATGATGACTTTCTTAGCGCCGGCCTGGATGTGCTTGCGGGCTGTCTCGTCAGTAAGGAAGAAGCCTGTTGACTCAACAACTACGTCAGCCTCAACCTCGTTCCACTTGAGGTTTGCCGGATCCATCTCGGCGGTGACACGGATCTTCTTGCCGTTTACCACGAGGTGTCCGTCCTCAACCTTCACATCGCCTTTGAACGCTCCGTGAACAGAGTCATATTTGAGCATGTAGGCGAGATACTCTGGATCGAGAAGGTCGTTGATTCCTACAACCTCGATGTCGTTTGAGAAGTTCTCAACAGCGGCACGGAATACCATACGGCCGATACGGCCAAATCCGTTAATACCAAGTTTTACCATTTTAAATAGATATTAAATGAGTTGTTAATACAATCTACTACTAAACTAAACCGCAGTCTTCCACTGCAAAAGTGGTGCAAAATTATTAAAAAAATGCGGAATTTAATATATTTGTAGACTAAAATATTAATAGAATGTCTGAAGTACTGAATATACTGCTGACAAATGATGATGGCTATCGTGCTGCGGGCATACATGTTCTGGCAGAGATAATGTGCCAATTTGGCAGTGTGACGGCGGTCGCGCCAAAATTTCACCAGTCGGGGATGTCGATGGCGGTGTCGATGGGCGGCAAGGCAATCGCCTACAAGGAATTACCGTCAGAGAACGGGGCGCGGTGGTCTTACCTTGACGCGACCCCGGCAAGCTGCGTCAAGTACGGACTGGACGAGGTTTTCTGGCCCGGCAAGCCTGACGTGGTGGTCTGCGGGATCAACCACGGCTCGAACGCGGCCACCGCGGCGAACTATTCGGGAACCCTCGGCGCGGCGGAAGAGGCGGCGCTTAACGGAATATTGAGCGTCGGTGTCTCTCTCGACACCATGAGTCCCGACGCGGACTTTTCCGTGGTCAAGGGATTTTTCCCTGAAATATTCAGAACCATCCTTGCGAACCGGCCGTCGCGAGGAGGAATATTCTATAATGTCAATTTCCCGAATATTCCCGCATCGGCGGTCAAGGGCGTACGGGTCGGCCATCAGGGAATGGGTCATTGGGAAAAGGAGTTCAAGCCTTGGAACGCTGATTCCTTTGCCGCGAGAGGCCTCCGCCCGGAGGATCTGGGGCATACTTCGTCTCCGGTTGCGGAGAAAGGGGAGAGACTCTACATGATGGTGGGGGACTTCAAGGATGACTCGCCTGCGGACGACAGGCTGGCTGACCACCACATCATTTCGGAGGGCTACATCTCGGTAGTCGCCCACAACATCGACAATACCGACAGGGAGGAGATCGCCCGCCTGGACGGACTTGGGTTCAACAAGAATTTTTAAGGATTGCGTAGGCGCCGGGAGCGTCTTATGAATATGTCTGCGGACGGCACGGTCCGCGTTACGGGATAGATTATGCGTTATTACATCATAGCAGGCGAGGCGTCAGGGGATCTGCACGGATCCAATCTCATGAGGGGGCTCTATGCCGAGGATCCTCAGGCGGACATCCGTTTCTGGGGAGGAGGGCTGATGGACGAGGTGTACCACGGACACCAGGACGGAACGGGTCTTGTCAAGGACTATAAGGACGGAGCCGTCATCGGGTTCACCCAGATACTGATCCATGCGAGGGCCTTTGCTAAAAGGTTCACGGACTGCACGTCCGACATCCTGGCCTGGAAGCCCGACGTGGTGATTCTGATTGACTATCCGGGCTTCAATTTCAGGGTTGCCGAGTTCGCCCACAAGGCCGGGTTCAAGGTCTTCTACTACATCGCCCCGAAGGTCTGGGCCTCCAGGGAGAGCCGTGTCAAGAAACTCAAGGCCTATGTGGACAAGCTCTTCATTGTCTTCCCGTTCGAGATTCCGTACTTCACGAAAAAAGGTGTCGGCTTCGTCTACAAAGGCAATCCGTTGATCGACGCGATTGACAATTCGGCGGTGTTCAGGGAGACGCGGGAGGAGTTCCTTGCCAAGACCGGGCTTCCTGACAGGCCGATGATCGCCCTGCTGGCCGGCTCCAGGAACGGCGAGATCAGCTCGATGATGCCGACCTTCATGGAATTCGCCGACAGGCTTCACGCCATCCCTGAATATTCAGACTACCGCTTTGTGGTCGCCGCCGCGCCGGCACGGTCGGAGACGGACTATGCCAGGTACGTTGGGGACAGGGAATATGTCAGCGTCGTCTTCGGCCAGAGTTACGCCGTGATGCGTCACGCCAAGGCCGCTGTCGTGAATTCCGGCACGGCCTCGCTGGAGTGCGCCCTGATCGGGACCCCGCAGGTCGTGGCCTACAAGGGGGCGGAGATCAACTTCTTGATTGCCAAGTCCATCATCAAGATACGTTACATCAGCCTCGGCAATCTGATCCTTGACAGGATCTGTTTCCGTGAGCTCCTGCAGTACTATTTCACGCCCGGCAACGTGCTGAACGAGGTCCGGAGGATGATCGAGGATGAGGAGTATCGTTCCACGATGCTGTCCGGCTATCAGGAGATCCGTGACGCTCTCGGTGGAGAGGGCGCTTCGGCTGCTGTGGCAAGAGCGATGATTGAAGAATTAAGAAAGTGACCAAAGAACAGGATATTAACACATTGAATATGAAAAGAATAGCATTGATCGCATTGATGATTGTGGCCAGAACCATGGCTGCGTATTCGCAGACAGAGCAACAGCTGCCGACGGAAATTTACGTTGAAGGCGCGAAGAACCATGTCCAGGGAATCGCCTACGACAGCTCCGCCGGCAACATGTACTTCTCTTTCATGACCAGCTTCATCAAGACGGACATGGAAGGAAAGGTTGTGGGTTCAATAGACAGGATCCAGGGACATCTTGGAGCGATGACATTCAATCCTTCGGACAGAAAGGTTTACGCCTCTCTCGAATGCAAGGACGATGTCATCGGAGCCGGACTTTCCTCTTTCGCCAAAGGCAGGTCGATGTTCTACATCGCGATCATTGACGTTGACAAGGTCACGGAGGTCGGCATGGACTCGGAGGACAATGACGCATTCAGGATCGTCTGCGTGAAGGATGCCACGAGGGACTACCACATGACCGGTTTCGCCGACAAGGAATATGAGCATTTCTATGGCTGCTCCGGAATCGATGGCGTGACGATCGCCCCGAAACTCGGCAAGAAAGGCGGAAAGAACTATCTCTATGTGGCTTACGGCATCTACGGCGACCTTGGCCGCAACGATAACAACCATCAGGTGCTGCTCCGCTACGACATCAGGAAGCTTAATGAATATGCAGGGAAGGTGAAGTTCGGGGATTTCTATGGGGAAGGTCCGGACAAGCCTTTGGACAAGTATTTCGCCTACACCGGCAACACGAACTGGGGTGTGCAGAACCTGGCTTACGACGCGGAGACGGGGAAGATGTTCATGGCTGTGTACAAGGGGCGCAAGAGCATATTCAAGAATTATGACTTGTTCGTGTTTGACGTGGCTGAAAAGCCTGTCAAGAAGTCGTTGGCCGGTGTCCTCTACGACAGGACGAAGCATAAGGTGATCGGTTCGCGGGAGAATCCTGTTTCCGGCTTTTACTTCAAGTACGGTTCCACCGGTATTTGTCCAGTGGGCGGCGGGCTGTACTATTTCGCGGAACCGGGAAAGAGTTCCGTCACCGGCAACCAGTACTCCAGGACCCGACTTTACCGCTGGACCGGTGATCCGGACAACCCGTTTGAGAGATTGTAGTGCTGCCTAAGCCACAAAACATCTAAGTGCTGATCCGGTAAATTTGTTGGTAAATTTCATCGCAGGGTAGTAAATTTCGTGTGTCTGACGAAATCTACTACCCTGCTTTTATTGTCCTTTGGAAGGTGTTGTCTAAATTTACGATTGAATTTTAACACAACACCTTATGACAAGTTTTTTAGAAAGGGTCGGCGTCGGGATTGTTCTGCCCCTGTGTCTGTTGATGTCCTTCGGATGTGCGGACTACTCCCCGGACATCGACAACATCCACAAGAGGCTTGACGCCATGGAGGACAACCAAATCGCCACCATCGAGAGTCAGGTCGTCTCGGTCAACTCCTCGATTTCCAATTTTGAGAAGGCCGATGCGGATCTGAAGGAAATGATCGCGAACCTTCAGAAGGCAGCTGGGGAGTTTGAGAAAGCAATCTCGGAGAACGGGGAAAGCATCTCCGCATTGAAGACCGGCCTTGAGAAAGCGGTCGAGGATCTTAAAAACAGCGACAGGGCGGACAAGGAATATGTCCTTGACTCCCTCGGCAAGGCCAAGGCCATGCTGCTTGCGTTGCTGGAGTCGGAGAAGACCGAGTTGAATGGCAAACTGACTTCAATCAACAACACCATCTCGTATCTTCAGAAAAAGGATGCCGAACTTGAGAAGAAAATTACGGATTTGAGAATCTACATCGACAAGGACCTGAAGGAGACCAAGGACTGGGCTAATGCGACATTTATGACTTTGGACCAGTATGACGCCATTGTGGACCAGCTCGGCGGGATCGAAGGCGAGATAGCTGGCCTCAAAACCTCGATGACTAACCTTGAGACCCGTCTGACGGAGAAATATTCAAAGGATCTGAAGACAGCGTCGGATGGAGTGAAGTCAAGGCTTGGCGAGGAGGTCGATGGTCTGAATGACAGGATCGACAAGGTGGTCTCTGACATCACCAAGGCCTACACCGACGCCATCGCCACTTTCCGTGAGGAAATGGAAAAATGGTGGAACGAAAGCCTGAAGAAAGCCATCGATGAAAGCGAGGCCTCTATGAAATCGTGGGTGAACAGCACTTTGGACGGCTACTGGACGATCGCCCGGACCAAGGATTCCCTCAAGGCGCTTAATGATGACATTGAGAATCAGCTTGAGGCGCAGAAAAAACTGTTGAATGATTTGATCAGTGAAAACGCGGGGGATATTACTGCTCTTGAGGACAGGTTGAAGAAAGTCAATGATGACCTTAAGGCGTTGGCGGATCGTTTCCCGGTCTTCACGTCTGACTTGAACAAGGCGAAGGAGGATCTTACCATTGCCTACAAGAAAGCAATCGAGGATGCCATCACTGATTTCAAGGGTGTTTTTGAGGCTACGATCAAAGCTCGTGTTGATGCCGCGTATGACAGTTTCACGAAAGCTTTTTCGACAAAAGAGGCTGAAATGAGGAGGGAGATGGCGTCTATCAATAGCGATCTCGCTTCCCTTGATTTCGCTGGCCTTATTTCCTCCTTTGACTCCGTGATGCAGTCTCTGGCGTTTGTCCCGACGAGCGATGACGGGAGTGTGATTCTCTCCTACAACGTCGAGTCTTTGGAAAAGACCATCGATGTCTCTCTGGAGATCCGCCCTGAGCGGCTGCTGTCCTCAATAGGAGCCGCTGATGTGTCGGCGTATGCGTTGCTCACAAAGACGAGGGCTTCGGTCGGGGATGAGGTCGCTCTGAAAGTTCAGAGAATCACCAAGGCAAAGAACGGAGTCCTGAATGTCAGGATTGAGCCCGGGGTACTGTTGGATGACTTTATTGCAGGACGAGTCTCCGCCGGTTTCAGGGTCGTTGTCCGTGACGTTTCCACACGGTTCACTCCTTTGAAAGTCGCGAAAATAAGACCGCCTTTGATCCAATATACCACAGTGTCCGGAAGAATGGTTGAGATTTCTTCATATTTATCAGCCTTTGACGCGAATAAAAATAAGTTGGGCATAGTGCACACCAAGTATGGAGAAATCGGCTTTCACGGAGAGGTTGACAAAGTGAACCTTTTTTGGAGTTATAGTGATAAGGAATCTGCTGACTTGAAGACAATCAAGCTCCTCAAGAAAGTAAAGCCTGATTACTATATATATTTTAGAGGCTGTAATCTTCTTGAAGAGGCGGATCTTGAGTTATTGGACGTGTCGGCGGTCACTAATTTTCAACAGTCCTTTTATAATTGTAGGAAGCTGACTACAAAATCGTTGAAGATCTCATCCTGGAAGCCTCAGAACCTTGAATTTACCAACTATACATTCTATGGATGCTCAGGGTTGACTTCCTTGGATTTGTCCAAATGGAAAATGGATAAGGTGACTAGCGTGCCTGGAATGTTCAATGGATGTTCATCTCTTGAAACTTTGGATTTGTCCGGTTGGAATTTGGAAAAAGCATATTTTCACGATGTCAGTGATAATTATGGAAAGACAGAGAGGTGTATGTTCTATGGTTGTAAGAAATTGAAGACCATAAGAATGGTAGGCTGCAGCAAAGCCACTATGGATCTGGTCAAGCGTGATCTTAAGGTGGCCGGCATAAATCCTACAATTGTGACAAAATAACCCTAAAAAGGAAGAATCAATGAATATCAAGAGAATATTACCGGCTCTTTTGAGCGTGATCCTGCTGGTGTCCTACGGGTGCGCTGACTATGATGCTGAGTTCAAGCGTGTGGATGACCGCATCGATGAAATCGAGAGTAATCGCATCCCGTCCATCGACAAGCAGCTCGAGAAGATAAACGCTTCACTTCCGGAGTTGGAGCGGACAGATTCGGAAATCAAGAAGATGATCGAGTCCTTGGACAAGACCGCCGATGATCTTCGCAAAGACATCGGTGAGAACGAGAACCGCGTTTCCGAGGTTCGCTCTGAACTCGAAAAGGCTGTGAAGGAACTCCGGGACAGTGACAAGACCAACAAGGAGGAACTGATCACTGCCATCAATGAATCCAAGGCTACCGTCTTGGCCAACCTTGAGGCGATGAGGACGGAAATGCAGGGCAAACTGTCCGACATAGATGAGATGATCTCTGATCTGAAAGATAAGGATCAAGAATTGGAGAAACAGATTTCTGTTCTCAAGACCTATGTTGATGATGAATTGAAAGGCATCAGGGACTGGGCCACAGCCACATTCGCGACGTTGGAGCAGTATAATGGTATTGTGGAACGGATTGGAGGGATCAACACGGAGATGTCTGAACTGAAGAAGTCTTTGTCTGACCTTGAGACCCGCCTGACAAACAAGTTCGACGAGGATTTGAAAAAGGCGGTCAGTGACCTTGAGTCAAAAATCGGAGAGGAAGTCTCCGGTCTTAATGACAGGATAGACAAAGAGGTATCAAATCTTACACAGGCTTACACATCGGCTATAGCCAAGACTCGCGCAGAGATTGAAAGCGCATGGACGGAAAAGGTTAAGACCTCTCTTGAGGAATTGGAAAAGTCCCTTAAACTCTGGGTGAACGAGAAACTTACGGCCTATTGGACGATTGAGGAGACAAAAGCGGCTCTTGAGGCTCAGAAAAAGGATCTTGAAAACCAGTTGAAGGCTCAGGAAGCCTATCTGAAAGAATTGATTGACGCTAATGCGGGAGAGATCAAGGACCTGAAAGAGGCTCTGACAGAGACCGAGAACGCTCTTGCGGACAACGCCAAGAGCCTGGAGGACTTGTTCTCGGAGCTTGAGCAGGCAAAAAAGGACATCAAGGCTGCTTATGAGGCCGTGATAAAGGATGCCATCACATCGTTGGAGGGCATTCTTGACGATGAGCTTGATGACGAGATAGAAAGCCTCAACAACAGCATTGACGAGAGAGTCGAGGCATTGGAGTCAAGGATTGAGAAATGCAAGGATGACTTGGCTTCGATAATAAAGGATGTTGAGGACGCGCGGACTAAGATAAGAAACGTGATATCATCGTTTGTATATTTCCCGACATATTCAGATGGATCGGTTGAGGTCTTCTGTGAAGGTGTCAAGAAGTCTCTGACATTGAAATTCGAGGTCCGTCCGTTCTCTGCCGCCGAGGCTCTGAATGTAGGCAATGTGTCGATCCTCACTCAAAGCGTGGAGCCAAAAGATGTTATTCCTCTTAAGTTGAACGGAATCACAAGCACCGGGAACGGCATCGTTCTGATGGACATAGATGCTTCCGACCTTCCTCTCGTCTTTACAAATGGTTCTAGAAAGTTCAACGTTCTGGTGTCAATAAAGGATGCTTCCAAAGGTTGGGATATGATTTCCGGTTTTATTCCTATTGTCCCTGTTGTGGTGACAAACCCTTAAGAAAAAGACTGGTATGACTGTTAACATTAGAGAAAAATGAAAGAATATATTGGAAAAATAAGACTGGTCTTGATGAGTGTGGGTCTTGCCGCAGCTTTCGGCTGCGCGAACTATGCTCCGGACCTTGATGAGATTCATGAGGATCTGAACGGAAAGGATGCGTGGGTCACATCCATAAACCAGCAGATTGAGAAGATCAACGCTTCCATTCCGAAGTTGGAGCAGACCGACAAGGACATGAAGGACATGATTGGTTCTCTGGAGGAGACCGCCGGCGATCTCAGGAAAGCTATCACGGAGAATGGGAAACGGATTTCAGCAGTGAAGTCCGACCTTGAGAAAGCGGTGGAAGAATTGAGGAAAAGCGACAATGCCAACAAGGAAGAACTTATCAGGGCAATAGAACAAGCCGAAAAAGAGGTTCTTGTGACTCTTGAGACAATGAAGTCTGAGATGAACGTGAAATTGTCAGACATAGGCGGCGCGATCTCCGACCTGAAAAAGAAAGATGCGGATTTGGAAGGCAAGATCTCGGATTTGAAATCGTATGCCGGAAAAGAATTGAAAGGCACTGAAGATTGGGTCAAGGCCACTTTCGCGACTTTGGAACAGTACAATGACATCGTGGAGCAAATCGCTGGCATTGATATCGAAATCGCCGGATTGAAGACCTCAATGACTGATCTTGAGGTGCGTCTGACAAAGAACTTCACAGAGTCGTTGAACAAGACTGTCAGCGATCTGGAATCAGCTGTCGCTGACGAGGTCGCCGGGTTGAATGACAGAATCTCAAAAGAGGTTGCTGATCTGACAAACGCTTTCACCGAAGCCCTCTTAAAAGCCCGGAACGAGACTGAGGCAGCCTGGGAAAAGAACCTTAAGGATTCGGTGAATGATTTGAAGTCATCCCTTGAGTCTTGGGTGAATGATAAAATTAAGGCTTACTGGACGATTGAGGAAACGAAGGCGGCCCTTGAGACTCAGAAAAAGGCTCTTGAAGGTCAATTGCTTGTGCAGAAAACCGCTTTGGAGGAAATGATCAAGGCAAATTCGAAAGACATCGAGGATCTGAAGGCGGCCTTGGCCGTGACCAATAAGGCGATTGAGGACAACGCGAAGGAGGTCGAAGGCTTGAAGTCGGATTTGGATGAGGTCAAGGCAGAGGTCAAAGAGGCGTATGAGAGAGCCATCAGAGATGCGATAGCCTCCCTGCGAAATGAGTTGTCTGCGGACATCACGGCCGCGATCAATGATGCGGACAGTAAGGTTCAGGGCGAGATTGATCGAATGAGTTCGGAAATCCGGAAGATGGAGAATAAGATAACACAGGCTCAGAATGCTGTCAACAAGGTGCTGTACAGAATACAGTCTTTGGTTTATGTCCCTTATACCGAGGATGGAGTAGCTGTAGTGACAAGATATGGCTCGGGTTCCATTGTGAAATTCGTGACGTTGGAATTCGAGGTACGGCCTTCCTCCGCGCTGTACTATCTGAAAAAGGATAACATTAAGATAACGGCGCATTATCCGAATAATGAACAGAAGGATCTTTACATAAATAATGACAATGACTTTAAGGTGTATGGCGGTTATATTGTCATCAAGGTGAACGCCACCTACATCTCTGATTCGTTTGTGCGGGGCGAGATGGCAGCCTTCGCCAGAGTCCACATCGAGAACGAGACGATGGGCTGGAATCTGTCGTCTGAATATATTCCTTTGAGGATGGCTGAATGAGCGGTTGAGAGCAACACTTTGATTGATGAATAATAAACAACTTCGACTTCATTCCTCTTAGTAAGCGTTTAAAAATAAGTTGAACTAAATTTTGTGTCAGATTTATGAGGATAGATTTCTTTTGGAAGAAGGAGTGTGCCGGTGGCACATGACTGATGAGAAAACAAATATAGACCATAAAGATATACAAATTGTTCAAGTTATTTTTTAATGATTACTTAAAGTCGTGGATGGCGCTTTGGAGCCGGACATGATCAACGGTCATGTGTATGTCGAGATGGGCGACGGCCTGAAATGGGCCACCTGTAACGTGGGTGCGGACAAGCCTGAGGAAGTCGGGACGCTTTTCGCCTGGGGCAAGACGACACCGAAGGCCACGTATTCCCTGGACAACTACAAATGGTACAAGGATGGGAACTACACCAAGTACAATTCCACAGACAGCAAGCAGATTCTGAGCAAAGAGGATGATGCCGCCACTGCGGTCAACCTCGGAGCCGTCGGCGACAAGGCCTGTCGGAGTGACGGGGATCAGCGTTTCATGACGCTTAGATCCACAGGCCCCGGAACGCCTTTCACGACGGCCTTGTCGGTGAACTGCCAGAAGGTCCAGTCATCGAAGTCCGGCCTGTCCTTCTCGTAGTGGGCTATCCAAACAGGATAGTTGTCCGTGATCCTCTTGCTGAGCCAGTCACGGGCAAAGGAAGACCCCGTGTAGACAATAGGCTTTTTACCGTAGTGACCCTCAATGGTTTCCAGCCATTTGAGGGCCTCTTCGTTCAGTTTCTTCATCGACCCTCCCCGGTGGATGGTCTCGATGTCCAGAACAGGAGGCAGATCCTTGAACCTCAGGTCGCCGACAGTCTTGATGAACAGTTCGGCCTGGATCTTCCCGTCCTTTGAGCTCCGGAAAAAATGATAGGCTCCGCGCCTTAGTCCGGACTTCCCGGCGTTCCTCCAATTCTTCCTGAAGTCCCTGTCCACCATCGAGGCTCCTTCCGTAGCCTTGACGAACACGAAGCTGACAGGCCGGATGTTCTTGGCAAGATGATGGTCCCGGATCGTTCTCCCGCGCCGGTCGGTCATCACGAACAGCGAGTCCCAGACGATCTCTCCGCCGTTGTGATGCGAGATGTCGATCCCGAAGCGCCAGTCTCCCGGAGGAACCTTTGTCCCGGTCTCGTAGTTTGCGGCACTGTTGTTTTTTATGAATATGAACGTGAGCGCCAGGACTAAAGCAAGGGAGATCCCGACGGTGGTCCAGACCCCGAGAGACACCTTGCGGGGTTTCCTTTTCTTCCTTACGGTACGTCTCACGGCGCTTTTCCCTGTCTTGCCGGCGGCACTCTTCCGAGGCCGGCTTCCGCCTTGGGCTTTTCCGGATTGTCCGTTTATGTTGTGGCCACTCTTCGCCTGGGGCATATTCATGGGCATTAGAATCACGGTGACAGCCACCGCTACGCAAAATTAATGAATATTTCTCACTATCTTTGCAGTTTGATATTGGAAAGATATGAACTGGTTCATCGATATATTCACTGAACAGACTTATATTCAGGCAATTCTGGTGCTGTCGTTGATTTGTGTGGCAGGACTTCTGTGCAACAAGATAAAATTCAAGGGGGTCAGTCTCGGGGTGACGTTTGTCTTTTTCGCAGGGATCGTCGCCGGGCATTTCGGACTGAGCGTTGATCCGAGGATGCTCGCGCTGGCGCAGAATTTCGGCCTCGTCCTGTTTGTCTTCACCCTTGGCCTTCAGGTGGGCCCGAGCTTCTTTCCTTCGCTGAAGAAAGGTGGTATCAAACTGAACATCCTTGCCTTCGCCGTGCTGATGGCAGGCACCCTGATGGCGTTGGGCATCAGTAAGTTGGCAGGTATTTCCCTTCCTGTGGCCACCGGACTTCTGACAGGGGCCGCGACCAACACGCCGATGCTTGGAGCCGCCCAGCAGACCTTGCTCCAGATGGATCCTTCGGCTACCGACTTGTCCAATCAGATGGCCACCGCCTGCGCCGTGGGCTATCCTTTTGGCGTCATCGGCGTGATACTCAGCATCGTCATCCTTTCCCTCCTGTTCCGTAAGAGCAGAACCCGCAAGGCTCCGCATGACAACCAGACTTTCATCACCGAGTTCCGTGTGAGCAATCCTGCCGTGTTCGGGAAGAACATCCGTGACATCATGAGGGACGCACACATAAAGCTTGTTGTCTCAAGGGTTTGGAAATATGCCGGCGACAACGGTCAAGGGCAGGTCTTGATCCCTGACGGCGACACTGTTCTGGAGGAGGGCGAGCATGTGCTTGTGCTGACCCGTGAGATGGATGCCGGAGCGGCGGAACAGTTGTTCGGCGAGAAGGTCGTGAAGGACTGGAACAAGAAGGACATTGACTGGAACCATCTGGACGGCTCGCTTGTGTCACGCCACATATTCGTAACCAAATCAAGTCTCAATGGCGCCAAACTCGGCGACCTGCATCTTCGCAACGCCTTCCGGATCAACATCACGAGGGTGAACAGGGCTGGTATCGACCTGCTTCCGTCGCGCGACCTCAGGCTTCAGATCGGTGACAAACTGACGATAGTGGGGGAGCAGAAGGCAATTGACAGGGTGGCGGAGGTTCTTGGCAATCAGGAGAAAGAGCTTCGTAACCCGAATCTTCTCTTCATATTCATCGGCTTGATGCTCGGCTTGATCCTTGGAAGCCTTCCTATCGCCATCCCAGGGATGAGCGTTCCGGTCAGGCTTGGGATCGCTGGCGGCCCGATACTCATTGGCATCCTTATGGGAGCCTTCGGGCCGAGGGTCCATCTGACCACCTACACGACACACAGCGCTAATCTGATGCTCAGGCAGTTCGGTCTGACGATCTACCTGGCCGGCCTTGGACTCGGCGCGGGTCCTGACTTTTTCGCAACGGTCTTTAGGCCGGAAGGCTTGATGTGGATCGGTGTCAGCGTCCTGCTGGCGGTCGTGCCGGTGCTTCTGGTCGGCGTGGTCGCCTCGAAATTCTGCAAGACGAGCTATTCGGAGAATGTCGGAATGCTCTGCGCCTCAATGGCCAATCCCATCGCCTTGAACTATGCGCTGACCACCGTAGACGACGATGAGCCATCCGTCGCCTACGCCACCGTCTATCCTATGGAGATGTTCCTCCGGGTGATCTCCGGCCAGGTGATGATGCTTCTCTGATCAATTCCGGAAACAGTCGCCCCAGCCAAGTCTGATGGTGACCCCCGCGGTGTCGGGGTAGATTGACCCTTTGTCGGCGTACAGGCCAAGGCTGACGAGTGTGGTGTTGCCGGCGATGCGTTTAGGAAGAGTCAATTCGAATGCTCCCGAGACTTGCCTCGGGACGGAATCGTAGAAACTGTCCGTCTGACGGTACTTGCCGAAATTCTTGCTGTACGTGACCTTGACAGTGTACGGGATTTTTCTGAACATCTTTCCGGCCACGCCTGCGTTCCATGCGACGATCCTGTTGTTGGCTACACCACTGGTGATGCCGTCGGCGTCCTTCGCCGCCGGGACGAACAACGGCAGACCTATCGTGCGGCCATTGTAGGTCCAGCCTGATTTATATTCACCATTGTTGAAATAGTTGTCGCATCCGCCGACGATGTAGATCTCCTTGTCAGGATTCTTTTTGAGTTCCTCCGCCGTCGCGGGTCTGTCGTGGCGCGTTCCTGACTGCCATTTCGTGTAGATGAATTCCAGGAGCAAGTCGCTGACCCATCGGTCTTTGTCCTTGAATGAGAAATGCAGGGTGTTGACCCCGTCGGGAAAATTCTGGAAGCCCACGCCGGATCCGTCCTCGAACGGTATGTCGTGCTGGAATGTAAGCCTCCATCTGTCCTGCTCCCAGTCCAGTCTCAGCAGTTCCCTTCCGAGATGGTTCCCAAGGGCGTTGATCTGATCGCTTTTGGTGGCTCCTTCACCTCCGCTGCCGGCGACCATGACCCTTAGGTAGTCCACAAAACTCTGTGGCTGCCTGCCGTAGACCGGGGAAGTTCCTCCCCACTGTGACCAGAGTTCCAGTCCGCCGGTGAAGACCAGCCCCCGGGTGATGTTCACTTTGAAGTACAGAGCCTGGTTGTGGAGCAGGGTGTGTTTGACGTACCTGTTGTCCCAAAGCCCGTAGTCTCCGAAACCGAATCTGAAAGACAGGATGTCACGGGCGAAGGGAGCCTCGATCCAGTCCGAGTGGAGGCGGTAGCCGGGAAAACTCATCGAATTGCCTGTGAGCGTCATGTTGCCTCCCGTGACGGAGAGGCCTTGGAAATCCTGCTCTCTCTCCTTGATCCCGACTTCCAGGGCAAGTTTCTTCCAGCCCGCACCGAAGTAAAGGTTCTGCACCATGCCTCTGACGCTTTTCCCGTCGCTGTTGTGAACTTGGGCGTTCCCCCTTGCCGCCGCATAGCCGGCAAGACCGACACCCCAGCTGAACCGTATCCCGTTCGAAAAGGTGCCGGAACCGTCCGCGCCTCCTCGTACAAGGCCGCCCACCGTCTCCGGATATATCCCTCCCTTGTTCGTGTGGCTCCAGAATGGAAGTCCTCTGCCAGTGGAGCCTAAGCCGGTCATCTCGGCATACCAGCCGCCTTCGCGGTCTTTCGCCTGGCAGACGGACAGGCCTGTGACGAAGACGGCGACGGTCGTGACCGCCGCCCGCAGGAGAAAATTCATTCCCGGCTTCATTTGAAACGAATCTATGGCTGCTTCCTGGCTTTAAGGGACGGCCGCGCGAGTATCTGTACGTCAATGCCGCTGATCTTGTACCCCTTGAAGCGCCGTGACAGCAGTTTTTCCTCTATCAGGGTGTAGAGCTCGTCGTCTATCACATCCTGAAACTTGTGATTGACGGCGTCGTACAGATGGAAGTGCTTGAATGTGTTGACGTCGAAGTACATCTTGTTGTTGTTGCTCATCCTGTGATGGTAGATTCCCAGAAGGGAAAGCTGGGTGAGGATGTTGTAGACGGATGCGACGGTGACCTTTGCCTGCCCGGACGCCAGAATCTCCGCCGTGACCATGTCCGCGCAGGCATGGCCCAGTCTAAGCATGGCCTCATGAACGGCCAGGCGTTGCGGGGTGACTTTCAGTCCGTTGCCTTTCAGCAGAGATTTGAATTCCTCTATCGAGGGAGCTTTGTTGATTTTGTCCATTTGTCAGTTTTCAAGTAAGCGTCTTGCCTTTTCTCAAGGCGCAAGTTTCCATTTAAATTGCAAATTTATAAAAATTCCAATAAAGTAATCCTTGTAAAAATAACTTTTAACGCTTACTAAAGAACATCGGCGGAGGACAAAAACAAGGAATATTCCAAATCTAATGGAGAAAAGTGCCTAATAGTCACGAAATTTGATTAAATTTGTAAGTTTTAGTAAATGCAAGAATATGGAAAAGATAAGATGCTTGATCATAGGAGGCGGTCCTGCCGGCTACACCGCGGCCATCTATGCTTCCAGAGCGGCTCTGAATCCTGTCCTCTATGAGGGAATGGAGCCGGGGGGACAGTTGACCACCACCACCGTTGTCGAGAATTTCCCTGGTTTTCCGGAGGGGGTTGACGCCAATCAGCTGATGGACGGGATGCGTGCCCAGGCACAGCGTCTTGGAGCGGACATCAGAAGAGGCGTTGTGACCGACGCCGATCTCTCGTCGCGTCCGTTCCGTGTCACTATCGACGGCGAGACCGTACTGGAGGCCGACACCCTTATCATCGCGACAGGAGCCACGGCCAGGTACCTCGGCCTGCCGTCGGAACAGAAGTTCAGAGGCATGGGTGTGAGTGCCTGCGCCACATGTGACGGATTCTTCTACAGGAAGAAGGATGTCGCCGTGGTCGGAGGAGGGGACACCGCCTGTGAGGAGGCCACCTATCTCGCGAATCTCTGCAGGAAGGTTTACATGGTTGTCCGCAGGGATGTGCTGAGGGCCTCCGTAGCCATGCAGGAAAGGGTGAGAAACACCCCTAACATCGAGATCCTCTGGAACTGCAACACACAGGAAGTGCTTGGAGATGAGTCCGGTGTGAACGGAGTTCGCCTCAAGGACAAGGATGGTAAGGTTTTTGATGTCAAGGTCGACGGATTTTTTCTGGCCATCGGGCACCATCCGAACTCGGACATATTCAAGAAATATGTCGAGACCGACGAGGACGGGTACATCATCACCGGAGGCAAGACTTCGGAGACGAATGTCGAGGGAGTGTTCGCGGCGGGTGATGTTCAGGATCCAAGGTTCAGGCAGGCGATTACCGCCGCCGCGTCCGGATGCCGCGCCGCGCTTGAGGTTGAGAAATTCCTTTTGACGCATTGATGATTTATCTACAGAATGAACATGTTTAAGACTACTTTGAGATTCCTTTCCGTCGCCATTGCGGTGGCCATGTCCCTCCAGTCGTGCAAGTCTGAGTATGAGGCGCTTCTGAACGGTAACGATGTCGATGCCAAGTACGCGGCCGCGTTTGACTATTTCAACAACGGTAAGTACACAAAGGCTTCGCAGCTTTTCGAGTCGTTGTCTGTCCTGACCAGCGGTACGGACAGGGACGACACCGTGCAGTACTACTGGGGACTCAGCAACTATCGCTATAAGGATTACTACACGGCGGAGACGAATTTCACGAAGTTCATCAATAATTTCCCGTCAAGCCCGTTCACGGAAGAGGCCTCTTTCCTGAGGATCGACTGCCTTTACCGTTCGACTCTCCGCTATGAGCTGGATCAGGTTCCGACGTACAACGCCATCAACGCGATCAGCCAGTACCTGGTCGAGAATCCGGGCAACACCCACAGCGCGATCTGCCACCGGATGCTGAAGGAGTTGAACGACAGACTGGACCGCAAGGCCTATGAGAACGCCAAACTCTACTACAGGATGGAGGACTACAAGGCGTCAAGGGTGGCGTTCAAGAACATCCTTAAGGATGACGCGGAGAACATCTACCGCGAGGAGATCCTCTTCTACATCGCCAAGTCCTCCTACAAGTATGCCTTCATGAGTGTGGAGGGCAAGCAGAAGGAGCGTTACCTGACGTTCGTGGATGACTACTATAACTTCATCGGCGAGTTGCCGGACTCTCCTTACAGGAAGGAGCTGGACGTGCTTTACCGTAGGGCGCAGAAGGTTCTGGGCCGCTACACGGGTTCGGATGAGGATCTTGACGCTAAGGAAAAGGACTTCGAGCGTGACAGAAAGAAATTATTGAAACAATCCGATCGATAGGCCACGTACAATATTTAGAATAGATTTTTTTAAGAATATGGACATTAAAAAGAAGGTCCCTTCAAACACCATTACAAGGGACATCAAGAATCTTGCGGAGCCGACAGGCAACATCTACGAATCAGTTGTGCTTCTCTACAAGAGAGCCAATCAGATAGCCCTCGCCGAGAAGAAGGAGCTTGCCAAGAAGCTGGAGGATTTCCGCACCGACCGCGACACCATGGACGAGGTGTTCGAGAACAGGGAGCAGATTGAGATCTCCAAGTACTATGAGAAGCTTCCGAAGCCGGATCTGATCGCCATTTCCGAGTTTGAGGATGGTGAGCTTTACTACAGAATGGCCGGCACCTCCGGCGAGGACGGATTCTCCGTGGAACCAGCCAGGAAGGATTATTCTGACGCTGACGCTGAGTAATCTCCGGGGCTATGCTCAAGTCCCTTCAAATAAAGAATTATGTTTTGATAGACTCTCTGGATGTTGACTTTCCAGAGGGTTTGATCATTATATCCGGCCAGACCGGAGCAGGAAAGTCGATCCTTTTGGGCGCCCTGTCTCTGGTTCTGGGATCCAAGGCGGACTCCTCAGTGATAGGGAACGATGCTGACAGTTGTGTCGTCGAGGCCGTTTTCGGTGTTCCGAAGTCGGATTCGCTTTTGAGGGACATCCTGCGGGAGAATGATGTGGAGGCTGATGAGGACGAACTGATCATCCGCCGGGTGGTCAACCGTTCAGGTCGCTCCCGTTCTTTCATCAATGACGCTCCGGTGAGCGTCCAGGTACTTCAGGGAATATCCGCCCGTCTGGTGGACATTCACTCCCAGCATCAGACGCTTCTGTTGTCGGACAAGGTCTTTCAGCTGTCGATGCTTGACCACTATGCCGGCAATGAGGAACTTTTGGAGGAGTGTTCCGATGCCTTCAAGTCTTTCAAGTCATTGGAGAAGGAACTGGCGTCTGTCACGGAAAGGCTTACCGGGCTGAGCGAGGAGCAGGACTACATCCGGTCTCGTTATCAGCGGCTTGAGGACGCGCGTCTGCAGGAAGGTGAGATCGAGTCTCTGGAGGCGGAGCAGAAGCGGCTCGCCAACGCCGAGGAGATCAAGGAATGTCTTTCCGGCGTGGAGGAACTCTTCAACCCTTCCGATCCCAACTCCGACGCCATGTCCATGTCCTCCGCGCTAAAGGAGGCGAAAAGGATGCTGGAGAGGGTCGGCGGATTCGTTCCGCAGGCATATTCATTGGCCGAGCGCATCGAATCCGCCCGCGCCGAGCTGGATGACATTCTGGACGAGGTATCGTCGGTCAATTCGCGCACGGAGCTTTCTCAGGAGCGCCTGAGTGCCGTGGATGAGCGGCTTTCCCTTCTGTACGACCTTTTGAAGAGCTACTCCGCGTCCTCGGTCTCCGAGCTGATCTCCAAGCGGGACGCATTGTCCGGATCCCTTTCCGACTCTTCCGCCTTGCAGGAGCGCAAGTCCGAACTCGAATCAATGATTGAGGAGCGGAGGCGGTCGCTTGAAGGAATATGCAAGCGTCTCCACGAGTCCAGAAAAAAGGCGCTGGCACCGTTCTCCAAGGCCATCACGGATGCTGTCCGTTCCCTGGAGATGGAACACGCAGGATTCCAGGTGGAACTCAAGGACACCCCGCTGTCCGCCTCCGGCTCAGACTCGGTACTGTTCCTGTTCTCCTCGTCGGGAGCCAAACTTGTGGAGGTGTCCAGATGCGCCTCAGGTGGTGAGATGTCCAGGCTTATGCTCTGCCTTAAGGCAATGATGGCCAAGTTTGTGAACATGCCGACGCTAATCTTCGACGAGATCGACACTGGTGTCTCCGGCAGCGCCGCCGACAAGATGGGACGCATGATCTGCGACATGGGGAAAGACATGCAGGTCTTCGCCATAACCCATCTCCCTCAGGTGGCCGCTAAAGGCAGCGCCCACTATGTTGTTGAAAAGGAATATGATGTCCTGGGGAAGGCCACGACATCTGTCCGTCCTCTGTCCGGCCAGGACAGGGTGATGGAGATCGCGAGAATGCTTAGCGGCAGCAGTATCACCGCCGCCGCCATCGAAAACGCCAAGTCATTGCTTTCTATCTGACAAGGCTGACTGTGTAGTCTGATTTATAGACTATTCTGCGGACAGCCTCGTTCACGAAGCCGCCCCGGGCAGTCCGGATGAGGTGGAAGTCGGACTGAAGGCCTTTCCCTTTCAGGTTATTCTCCCCATCCCATCTTCCGCCATATTCAGAATTCAGGTTCGTGAAGAATGTCATCAGGTCGTAGCCTTGGAACGCCGATCTGCTTGGCTCGGTGTTGAACAGGGCCCTGTATTCCATCAGGAAGTTCTGGACACTCTTCGAGTCGTAGTCCACATAGTAGGACACGCTGCAGTGAAGGTTCAGGCTGTGAAGCTGATCCACATCGATCTCGTCGAATGTCCTGATCTTGGATGTTCCGTAGAGTACGATGTTCTTTTTCTGGCTTGCGATCAGGTACAGCAGCCTTGTCACCTCGATGACGAACGCCTTGCTGTCGGACGCGATGACAACCCTGTTGGTGCCGTTGCCGGTCATCGCGCCGTCGATCCTTCCCATCATCTGTCTGCCTTCGAGTATGTTGAAGGAGATGTTCTCCGGGCTCAGACCGTGATTCCTCACCTCGCCGGCCACGCTGGCGGAGTAACTGCTGGCAGCAGCCCCTTTCTGTGAGATGAGGATGACCTTGTCGGAGGCCTTCATGTCGGAGCGGATCCACTCGGCCATGTCCTTGATCTGGGCTTTCGTCGGTGTCGGCGCCTGTATGACGTTCGGGATGGTGTCCGCCAATGCCTCCGCCTTAGGATCCAGAGGAGAGACGATCCATGCCTTGCCTCTGCTCGCGTTTACGGTTCTGGCCAGGTCGGCGTTGGTGACAGGGCCGATGACGAAGTCGCTCGCGGCGAATCTTTCCTCGGTAACCGGCATTGTGCCGCCGGCCACGTCGTAGACATTAAGGTCGATGCCGCTGCCGTCATCCCCACGGTCTTTCGCCGCGAGAAGCACACCGCTGTAGAAATCCATCATCTGGGCGTCGGGCTTCTTCGCCGCGTTGAACGGCAGAAGAAGGGACACGCTGGTCTCGCTCTTGCCTTTCGAGAAGATCTTGTTGAGAAGCCTGTCTGCAGGCTTGTCGGCTACGTCCGCCGTGTCCTTAGGCTGGGTGGTCTGCGGGGGCGTGCCGGTCGGGACGTTCTCCCATCTTTCAGGATGGATAGGAATCTTTATCTGGTCCCTTCTCCTTACTTTCTCCGATGTCATCCCGTTGATTCCCATGATCGCCGCCTTGGAGACACCGTACTTCCTTGAGATGGATCCCAGATCCTCGAACCATCTCACACGATGTATGAAATAGTCCTTGTCGGTCGGCTTGTCGTCCACATCGGGACTGACAGTGGCCTGCTCCGAGGCCTGCGGCTGTTCTTCACTGGAATCCTTGACCACATTCCGCGCGGTGCCCTCCTTTATGGGGATAAGGAGGATCTGGTCTTTCTTAAGACCTTCCGTCTCAAGATTCAGCGTGGGGTTGGCATCGTAGATCTCCTGCAGGGTCACGTTGTAGGCCTTGCTGATCGAGTACAGGGTCTGGCGCTCCTGGACCACGTGTGAGTAGTAGATCTTCCCGTTGCTGCGTACCTTGTCATTGGAGACCACGACCTGAGGCGTGACATAGTCCTGAGCGGCCGCTCCGGAGCCAAGGGTGGCCGCCAGGCAAAGCGAGGCCACGAATGTAGTCAAGTATCTGTTCATATCTTCTTGTACAAATTGTCGGAGAACTCAAGCAGCCGCTTGCTGAATGTCCTCCAGGAAAGCCTGTCTTTTTCGGCTTTGATCGAATTTACACAGAGGGTTTTAAGGTTGGCGTCAGAGAAATAGGTCCGGATTTCCCTGACAACACAGTCCGCGTCGGCCTTTGGCGCGACAAGTCCCGTGCCACAGTCTCCGATGGACTGGCGGAGTCCTCCCACGTCAGTGACGACCATCGGCACTTCGAAGTGGTAGGCTATCGCGCTGATGCCGCTTTGCGTGGCGGATCTGTAAGGAAGGACCGCCAGGTCGGAGGCCGAGAAGAAGACCTTGACTTCCGAGTCCTTGATGTAGCGAGTGAATAGCCTGATCCTGTCCTTGGCCGGCGACCTGTCAATGATGTTCCGGTACTTCTCGAACGAACCGTAAGGCTCTCCGGCCACTATGAGCTGGTAGCCGCTGTCAAGCTTCCCGAATGCGTCCAGCAGGATGTCCAGACCCTTGTAGTCCCTGATCAGTCCGAAGAACAGGAGGTTCCTCATGCCAGGCTTCAGGCCGAGGGCCTTCTCCGCCTCCTCCCGAGGCATCTTCTCGCCGAAATGGCCGTAGATAGGGTGGAACAAAGTGATGTTCAGCGCCTTGGGTGATAGTCTTTTGAGATCTTCGGCGACCTCGTCGCACAGAGTGACGTTGCCGGTGCAGCCCGACAGGAAGTACCTTGTCAAAGGCGCGTCGAAGAATCTCGGCTCATGCGGAACCACGTTGTGAAGGATGGAGATTACCTTGCATCTCTTCCTGAGCCTTCTGGCTATGTAGCCAAGTGAAGGCGCGAAGTAGGACATCCAGTAGCTGATGATCACCAGATCAGGCTCCCAGTCCCTTATCGCCCTGTAGGTCCGTCCGTAGGTGAAAGGATTAGCCGTATCCAACAGAGCATCGCTCTCGATGGGTACGGCGTCATCATCCTTTGTGACGTATTGCGTCTTCCCCGGAAAAAGGAATTCCGGATACTGTCTTGTGAAATTGAAAGCCTTGACAGTGTGGCTTTTGCCCAGTTCCAAGTAGAGACTTGCGTTGAACTGAGAGATCCCTCCTCTGAAAGGGTAGAAGCAGGATAGGAGAGCGATCCTCAAAACTTACTCGGCTTTAGACCCGTCGGTGGCGGCTGGCTTGCTTCCCTTGCCCTTGCTCTGGACGTACTCGTCGTTGAGGCCGGAAATGATGGCGTCAGTCACGTCAAGGTCAGGATCACCTGTGGCTACAGGAGCCGGGAGGACACTGCCCTGTGTGGCGATGATCATCGCGTACTGATGCTCCTCGTTGAACTTGTCGAGGAAGGTCTTGATCGCGTCACCGATCTGGTTCATCATGACCTGCTGCTCCTCGGCGATCTCCTGCTGCTTCTGGGCGGCGTAGTTATTGAAATTGTTCTGCTGCTCCTGAAGCTTGATGTTCCTCTGCTCGGCCACGGAACGCACGAGAAGACCTTTGTTGAGATCGGACTGGAATTTGTTGGCGTCGCTCTGAAGCTTGTTGCCTCTCCTGTTGATCTCCTCCTGGATGCTCTGCACCTTTGTCTCGACGACTGTCCTGAGGTCGTTGGCCATGTCATACTCGTCAAGGACCCTGTCAAGGTCGAACCATACGATGGATCCGGCCTGGGCCGTGGTCTGGACAGCCTCTCCTGAGGTGGCCTTCTTCTTGCCGTTGTCGTTGGAGGTGAGTTGGATAATCCCGAGAGCAGCCACAGCTACGAGGGCTATGATGCTGAAAATCAGTGGTGTTTGTTTCATTTTATTGGTAATTAATAATATTCAAGCTTACAAATGTAGTTAAAAAAACTTAATCTTTGACAGATACGCCTGGATTGTTTTCTCAAGTCCCATGTAGAGAGCGTCGCAGATGATGGCGTGTCCGATGGAGACCTCGTCCGTCCACGGGATCGTCCTGATGAAATACTCAAGGTTCTCAAGGCTCAGGTCATGCCCAGCGTTCAGTCCCAGTCCCAGTTCCCTGACCGCCTTGGCCGTCTCAAGGTAGGGGGCTATCGCCTTCTCGCGGTCGGAAGGGTAGTTGAGGGCATAGTCCGCCGTGTATAGTTCCACACGGTCTACCCCGCAGGCTTTCGCTCCTTCCGCCATCGCCGGAGAGGGGTCGATGAATATGGAGGTGCGGATCCCTTTCTCTTTGAATACGGCGCAGATGTCCGTCAGGAAGGCCTTGTTGGCGATGGTGTCCCATCCGGCGTTCGAGGTGATCGCGTCGTGGGCGTCCGGTACCAGCGTGACCTGATCCGGAACTACTTCCAGTACAAGGTCCACGAAGCTCGGTATGGGGTTGCCCTCGATGTTGAACTCTGTCTTGACTCCGGGGCGGATGGCCCTTACGTCGGAGTACCTGATGTGTCTCTCGTCCGGCCTTGGATGGACGGTGATGCCCTCCGCACCGAATCTCTCGCAGTCAACCGCAGCCTTCTCCACGTCAGGCATGTTCCCGCCGCGTGCGTTGCGGAGGGTGGCGATCTTGTTGATGTTTACACTAAGTCTAGTCATGTCAGATTGTAAATCCTCGCTGGCGTCTGTCCAGCCGGCGAGACCATAATATTACAAAAATAATGAATTATGTTCAGTTTTATGCAGAATTGTACTATTTTTGAGTTGCAAACAGATTGAAGGCAATAGCTGATGAAGATAGCATTGTACTCCAGGGACGGTGGAGCCATGACCGATCCGAGGCTTTCCTCGATGTTGGACAAGCTTGAAAAAGAGTTATTTATGATCTACGAGACCAGCGGCGGAGAGGATCTTCTGCCGGGGACTGATCTTGTCATGAGTGTCGGCGGGGACGGAACCTTCCTTTCCGCGGCCCGATGCGTGGGCGCGTCGGGTGTCCCGATCCTCGGAGTCAATCTCGGACGCTTGGGATTCCTTTCTGAATATAGCCCCGAAGAGGCTTGCGGAGCTCTTTTGTCAGGAGCCTGGTACCTGGAGGACAGGGAGTTGCTTGAGACGGAAGTGGATGGTTCCCTGTCGGAGAACCCGGCGTTGTCAGCCTCCGCCGAGTCTTTCTGCCCTTTCACCCTCAACGAGGTCTCGGTCCACCGTTCCGGCGCGGCTCTTCTGGGGGTTGACGTGACGATTGACGGGCATCCTCTTCCGACCTATTGGGCTGACGGGCTGCTTGTGGCGACCAGTTCTGGTTCGACGGCCTATTCATTGAGCGTCGGCGGGCCGATCTGCGCTCCGGAGGCCAAGGTCTTGATCATCGCGCCGATCGCGCCGCACAACCTGAACGCCAGGCCGTTGGTGGTGCCGGACACGACAAGGGTAGGAATCTCGATGAGATCCCGTGACGAGAGCGTCATGCTGTCAATGGACAACCGGAACCATCTGATCCAGCCTTCGGCCACTCTTGCCGTCAAGGTGGCACAGTTTTCGCTTAAGAGGGTTCGTCTTAAAAACACCAGTTTTATAAAAGCGTTGACGACGAAGCTGTTCTGGGGCGAGGACATCCGTAACAGCGGCGAATAACTTGTTTTGAACATGAACGATAACAAGAACATACCGACTCATGTGTCCATCATCATGGACGGCAACGGCAGATGGGCCGGATTGCATGGGAAGGAGAGGGTGGCAGGCCATTTCGAGGGCGTGGAGAGTGTCCGGGTCTGCGTCGAGACCGCAGTCGAGGTCGGAGTGAGGTACCTTTCCGTCTTCGCGTTCTCCGAAGAGAACTGGGGACGGCCTGAAGGCGAGGTACGGACGCTCATGGAGCTTATGATGAGGTCGATGGTCAACGAGATCTCCTCTCTGGCCGCCCAGGGGGTGTCCTTTAAGGTCATAGGTAACATTTCCCGCCTGGGGTCCGAGCTTCAGGAGGCGATCAGGCAGTCCGAGGCCAGGACCGCGCCGGCTCCGGGCAAGGAACCCGCACTGACTCTCATAGTCTTCATGAGCTATAGCGGCAAATGGGACATCCTGCAGGCCGCGAAGCGGATGGCGGAAGACTTTTCCGGCAACTTAGCTGCGCTGGAATCTCTTGACATCAAGGACTTTGACCCTTATCTTGCGACCGCAGGGATTCCTGATCCTGATCTCATTATCCGTACATCGGGGGAGAAACGCCTCAGCAACTACCTTCTGTGGCAGGCGGCCTATTCCGAATTTGTCTTTGTGGACACCCTGTGGCCTGATTTCAGGCGTGAGGAGTTCCTTGCGGCTCTGGAAGAATATTCCCATAGGAACCGTAGGTATGGAAAAGTTAAATAACTTGCGTATATTTGTAGCTTGATTAAATGAAATCTGATTCGATGAAAGTATATCGCTTTTTTTGCCTTCTCGCTTTGTCCGTCGCCGCGGTGCCGGTTTTCGGACAGGAAGCGGGGAAATCTGTTGAGTCTGTAGAGGTCGATTTCGACCATCCGAAGACTTACTATGTCGGAGGCATCACCGTGGAGGGGAACCATCAGTTCTCCAGCCAGCAGATCATCTCCCTGACCGGATTGCAGAAGGGCATGCGTGTGACTGTCCCGAGCGATGACATTTCGTCGATAGTCTCCAGGCTGTGGATGCAGAGGTATTTCGAGGATGTCGGTCTTGAGATCGATCATCTGAGCGAGAACAAGGACTCGGCGTATTTCAAGATACGGATCCAGGAGCGCCCAAGGGTGTCCTCGTGGCTGTTCTCCGGCGTGAGGAAGGGCGAGCAGAAGGATCTGAATGAGAGGCTGAACCTCCGCAGGGGAGGGGAGTTCTCCGAATATGTCGCAAAGACCTCCACGGACATCATCAAGCGCTACTACGCCGACAAGGGCTTTCTCAACTGCAAGGTGGATGTCCAGACAAGGAAGGACTCGATCATCAGGAACGCCATCAAGGTGAATTTCGCGGTTGACCGCGGATCCAAGGTGAAGATCAAGGACATCCATTTCATAGGCACGGAAGGGTTTACCGACTACAAGCTCTCCCGCTCGATGAAGAAGACCAAGGCGAAGAAATGGTATAACTTCTTCAACTCCAAGAAATTCAATCAGAAGGAATATCCTAATGACAAGATCGGCCTGATCAGCAAGCTGAACGAGGCCGGCTACCGTGACGCCAGGATCCTGAAGGACTCCATCTATTATGTGACACCTGACAGGCTCGGCATCGATTTCAAGATCGACCAGGGCAAGAAATACTATTTCAGGAACATAACCTGGACGGGTAATTCCGTCTACTCCACCGACCAGCTCAATGAGATCCTCAAGATCCGCAAGGGCGAGCCTTATGACGTGGTCACCATGCAGAAGAGGCTTAACGGAGGCGGAAAGCAGGGAGACCAGGATGTCTCCAAGGTCTACCGTGACAACGGCTATCTCTTCTTCTCCGTCACGCCTGTGGAACTGAACATCCAGGGGGATTCCGTGGATGTGGAGATGAGGATCTCGGAAGGAAAGCAGGCCACGCTCAACAACATCATCATCAACGGCAACACCCTGACCAACGAGAGGGTTGTCCGCAGGCAGGTCGCCACCAGGCCTGGCTATCTTTTCAGCCAGACGGACTTCGAGCGCTCCATCAGGGAGATCGCATCGTTGGGACAGTTTGATCCGGAGGCCATCGCGGATGCTTCGAAAGGATATTCAATCATCCCTAACCAGTTGAACAACACGGTGGATCTTGTCTACAACGTGACGGAGAAGCCTTCCAGCCAGCTGGAACTTTCCGGAGGTTGGGGAGCCAACACATTCGTGGCCACTGTCGGTGTGAACTTCAACAACTTCTCCACCAAGCGTCTCTTTGACAAGAACGCCTGGAGGCCGGTTCCTCTCGGCGACGCGCAGAACCTGTCCCTGCGTTTCCAGACCAACGGAACCTACTACACGTCCCTCGTGTTCGGATTCTCCGAGCCTTGGCTCTTCGGAAAGAAACCGACCTCGCTGAATCTCCAGGCCTACTACACGAGGCAGACCGACTCCTATCTGGCCATCGGACTCCTCTCCAATGACAAGGTCATGCAGGTGTACGGCTTCTCCGCCGGCATCGGCACCCGGCTCAAGTGGCCTGACAACTACTTCGTGCTGTATAACGGCCTCAACTGGCAGATCTATGACCTGAAGAACTGGATCAGCGGCTACTTCATGTTCAATGACGGAAGATCCCACAACCTGAGCTACACCGTCAGCCTGAGCAGGAACTCCACCGACCAGATGATCTATCCTCGTATGGGATCCAACTTCAGCGCCAGCCTTCAGCTGACACCGCCATATTCATTGTTCAGAAAGAAGGATCTCGGCAACCTTGACGCCGGCGGCAATCCTGTCAGGGTGTCGAGCTACAAGGACATCAACTACGACAAATGGGCCTCGGCCGACCGTTACAAGTGGATCGAGTACCACAAGTGGAAGGTCAGCGGCGAACTCTACACCAAGGTCATCGGTGACTTCGTGATCATGACACGCGCGCAGTTCGGCTACCTTGGCTACTACAACCGCAGATGGGGTTACTCTCCGTTCGAGGGCTTCAGAGTCGGCGGAGACGGCATGTCGGGCTACGACACCTACGGAGCCGATGTCATCGCCCTCCGTGGCTACGAGAACTACTCCCTTACTCCTTGGGACGTGACACCGTACAACTCCAACGGCTACTATGCCGGCAATGTCTATGACAAGTTCACGATGGAGTTCCGTTACCCTGTCATCCTCCAGCCTCAGTCCACGATCTTCGTGCTGGGCTTCCTTGAGGGAGGTAACTGCTGGTCTGACATCAAGAAGTTCAATCCGTTCCAGATCAAGCGTTCGGCAGGTGTCGGCGTGAGGGTGTTCCTCCCGATGATCGGTCTGCTCGGTATCGACTGGGGCTACGGCTTCGACACTCCTGAAAAGAAGAACAGGAGCCAGTTCCACTTCCTGATAGGACAACAATTCTAAATAATATTCTTACATTTGCACCGGAATAGTACACGAAAACTGATAAAATTCTATAAAAATGAAAAAGATTCTTTTGATCGCCGCTATGGCATTGTTTACTCTGACAGCTTCGGCACAGGCGAAGTTCGCCTATGTTGACTTCAATGAACTGGTGATGCTCGCCCCTGAGGCTGACGCTGCCAGATCACAGATGCAGGCTGCTCAGAAAGAGGCTCAGGAAACCCTTCAGAGTATGATGGAAGAGGCTCAGACCAAGTATAACGAGTACCAGCAGAAGCAGTCCACATGGACTCCAGCCATCAAGTCCAGCAAGGAAAAGGAACTCGGTGAGATCCAGAACAGGATTCAGGAATTCCAGCAGTCCATCCAGGCTGAGCTCCAGCAGCAGCAACAGCAGCTTATGGATCCTATCTACAAGAAGGCCCAGGAGGCTGTGGAGAAACTCGCTAAGGCGGGCGGCTACCTGTTCGTCTTTGAGACATCACAGTACCTCTATGTAGACAAGGCTCAGTGCAAGGATCTTACTCCTGAGGCAAGAAAGGCGATGAACATTCCTGAGGGCAGGACTCTTGAGGATCTCCAGAAAGAGCTTCAGACCCAGCAGGCGCAGCAGCAGTAGTAGTCTGATAGTCAATAAATGAGGGTCGGCAATAACTGCTGGCCCTTTTTTCACCCCCAGTCGCTTCGCGACAGCCCCAGTGGGGCATTGGGGACCGTATTCCCCAAACCCCTTGCGTCGCTTCGCACTGCGTGCGCTTTTCATTCACCCCCAGTCGCTTCGCGACAGCCCCGGTGGGTCATTGGGGACCGTATTCCCCAAACCCCTTGCGTCGCTTCGCTCCGAGGTGACGTGTTTTTTTGTGGAGTGTTATTTATGTTTTTATGACTTTGTGTGTGGCTGTTTGTGGTGTTAATATCTTTTTTAGGGGAAAAGGTTGGTTATTCTGCTTTTTATGCTTTAATTTGTAACATATTTTTAGATAACACTAATATTCTTAAAATAGAAATGCAACATAAGGTTATTGATGCTAAGGATGTTGTAATCAGGTTCGCCGGTGATTCCGGAGACGGCATGCAGCTAACGGGAACATTGTTCGCGAACCTTTCGGCAGTCTATGGTAACGGCCTTTCAACATTTCCGGACTATCCGGCTGAGATCAGAGCCCCTAAGGGGACGGTCGCCGGTGTCTCCGGATTCCAAGTTCACATCGGCAGTCACAAGGTGAACACCCCGGGTGATTTCTGTGACATGCTTGTAGCCATGAATCCGGCGGCTCTCAAAGCGAATGCGAAATGGCTTAAGAGAAACGCCACTGTGCTCGTCAACGAGGATGCCTTCGATGACTTCGGCCTGAAGAAGGCCGGCTTCACGGGCAATCCTTTCGAAGAGCTTCGCATCGAGGACAGGAACATCATCATCGCCCCTATCACAAAGCTGACAGAGGAAAGCCTCAAGGACAGCGGGCTTGACATGGTCTCCATCCACAAATGTAGGAATATGTTCACCCTCGGAATGGCCTGCTTTATCTACAGCCGTCCGCTGGACTATGTCTATACCTATCTTGAGGGACGCTTCGCCAAGAAGCATCCTGAGATGATCGAGCCGAACCGCAAGGTGGTGAATGACGGCTACAACTATGCCGCGAACATCCAGGCGGTCGCCGACACCTACACCGTCGTCCCGGACATTCAGGAAAAAGGAATATACAGGAATATAACCGGTAACCAGGCTTTGGCCTGGGGTCTCATCGCCGCTTCGGAGAAATCCGGCCGGCCTCTTTTCTGCGGCTCCTATCCGATCACGCCGGCGACGGCGATCCTTGAGGAACTCGCCATCCACAAGAACCTTGGTGTCAAGACTATGCAGACTGAGGACGAGATCGCGGGAATCTGCTGCGCCATCGGCGCGTCGTTTGCCGGTAACCTGGCCGTGACGACGACATCCGGCCCGGGTCTCTCGCTCAAGTCCGAGGCGCTTGGCCTCGCGGTGATGACCGAGCTTCCGCTCGTTGTTGTGGATGTGCAGCGTGGCGGCCCTTGCACCGGCCTTCCTACCAAGACCGAGCAGGCTGACCTCAACGAGGCTCTTTACGGACGCAACGGCGAAAGCCCTATGGTCGTGATGGCCTCACACTCGCCGGCGCATTGCTTTGACGCGGCGTTCACGGCGGCCAAGATCGCTATGGAGCACATGACACCTGTCCTGCTCCTTTCGGAAGGTTTCCTCGGCAACGGTTCGGAGCCGTGGAAGATCCCTTCCATGAGTGAATATCCTGACATCAAGCCTCGCCTCGCCGTTGCGGACGGAGGTAGGTTCCATCCGTTCGAGAGGGATGCCGAGACCCTTGCCAGAAAATGGGCTCCGGCCGGAACTCCAGGCCTTGAGCATCGTGTGGGCGGTCTTGAGAAGACACACAGCGGAGTACTTTCCACAAATGCCGCCAATCATGAGCTGATGGTAAAGGAGCGTGCGGAGAAAGTCGCCCGTGTGGCCGCTGACATCCCGGATCTTGTCATCGACGGTCCGGAGAGCGGTGATGTCCTGCTGGTGGGATGGGGTGGCACTTACGGACATATTCTTTCGGCCACGGAGGAACTCTGCGCCGCCGGTAAGACTGTAAGCCGTGTGCATTTCGATTTCATCGATCCGCTGCCTAAGAACACGGAGAAGGTACTGTCTGGTTTCCGTAAGATAATCGTCTGCGAGCTTAATCTCGGACAGTTCGCCGGGTACCTCAAGACCCTGTTCCCGCAGTTCAACTATCTGAGCTGCAATAAAGTCCAGGGACAGACTTTCCTTGTGAAGGAGATTGTTGACGCCGCTTTAAGCGAATTATAGGAGGACAGCGCAATGCCAAAATACACATTGAAGGATTTCAAGAGCGACCAGGAGATCAGATGGTGTCCGGGATGCGGGGACTATTCCGTGCTCGCGGCTCTGCAGAGGACTCTTCCATTGGTTTGTGAGGAGAAGGGAATAGATAAGGAAAAGATCGTGGTGGTCTCAGGTATCGGATGCTCGTCAAGGCTTCCGTACTACGTTGACACCTACGGATTCCATAGCATCCACGGACGTGCCACCGCCGTCGCCACCGGCATGAAGGTCGCCAATCCGGAGTTATGCATCTGGCAGGTCAGCGGCGACGGTGATGCCCTGGCCATCGGTGGAAATCATTTCATCCACGCCATCAGAAGGAACATCGACATCAACCTGATGCTTTTCAACAACAGGATCTACGGAATGACCAAGGGACAGTACTCGCCGACATCGAAGCTGGGCACTGTCACCAAGACCTCTCCTTACGGCACTGTCGAGCATCCGTTCAATCCGGGCAGCCTCGTGCTTGGAGCCAAGGGAACATTCTTTGCCCGGGGAATGGACACCGAGCTTGCGCTCAACCAGGAGATCATGCTTGCCGCCTCAAGGCATAAGGGAACCTCTGTCATGGAGTTCCTGACGAACTGCGTCATCTTCAACAACGGATCCCACGCCGAGATCTCCGACAGGGAACACAAGGCGGACAGGACGCTGATCCTTCGCGACGGCGAGAAGATGATCTTCGGCAAGAACCGCGACAAGGGTATCGCCCTTGACGGTTGGAAGCTGAAGGTGGTCACCATCGGAGAGGACGGTGTGACGGAGGACGACGTTCTCACGCACGACAGCCATTCCGACAACCTCGGCCTCCAGATGATGATCGCCGACATGAAGTGGCCGGAGTTCCCGGTGGCTCTTGGCGTGATCAGGGAGGTGTCCGACATCACCTACGACGAGGAGGTCGCCAAGCAGGTCGAGCAGGTGACATCCAAGGCGAGGATCCACAGCGTTGACGAACTGCTTCACAGCGGCTCCACCTGGGAACTTGAATAGCAACACATTTTTTAACTTAATTAATAACACAGTCAAGTTATGAAAACAACAGAAATCATGGCCCGTCTCCAGGCCAAGTACCCTATTGAGAAAGAATATCTCCAGGCCGTACAGGAGGTTCTCGAATCAATCGAGGAAGTCTACAACCAGCATCCTGAGTTCGAGAAGGCTAAGATTGTCGAGAGACTCGTCGAGCCTGACAGGATCTTCACCTTCCGCGTGACCTGGATTGACGACAACGGCGAGGTTCAGACGAACATCGGCTACCGCGTGCAGTTCAACAGCGCCATCGGACCTTACAAGGGAGGACTTCGCTTCCACAAGGCCGTGACCCCTTCAATGCTTAAGTTCCTCGGTTTCGAGCAGACATTCAAGAACGCCCTCACAACCCTTCCTATGGGTGGTGCGAAAGGTGGTTCGGACTTCGACCCGGTCGGCAAGTCAAACGCTGAGATCATGCGTTTCTGCCAGGCCTTCATGCTTGAGCTCTGGCGCTGCATCGGTCCTGACCAGGACATCCCTGCCGGTGACGTGGGTGTAGGCGGACGTGAGATCGGCTACCTGAACGGAATGTACCAGAAACTCGCCCGTCAGTACCACACCGGAGTTCTCACCGGAAAGGGCGCTACCTGGGGAGGATCCATCCTTCGTCCTGAGGCCACCGGTTTCGGTGCCCTCTACTTCACACAGCACCTTCTCCACAAGGCGGGCAAGGACATCGCCGGCCAGAAGGTCTGCATCTCCGGCTTCGGTAACGTGGCTTGGGGCGCTGTGAAGAAGGCTACCCAGCTCGGTGCCAAGGTTGTCGCCATCTCCGGTCCTGACGGAGTATGCCATATTCCTGAGGGAATGACTCCTGAGATGAATGAATATATGCTTGACATGCGTGCCTCCAACAGGAATATGGTCGAGGATCTCGCCACCAAGTTCCCTGGAAAGGTTCAGTTCACAGCCGGCAAGAAGGCTTGGAGCATCCCTTGCGACATCGCCCTCCCTTGCGCGTTCCAGAACGAGCTCAGCGAGGACGATGCCAAGGAACTGAAGGCCAACGGTTGCTGGTGCTGCTGCGAGGTTTCCAATATGGGTTGCCAGCCGGGTGCCATCCACTTCTTCCAGAACAACGGAGTCCTCTTCGCTCCTGGCAAGGCTGTGAACGCCGGTGGAGTTGCCACCTCAGGCCTTGAGATGACCCAGAACGCGGCTCACCTCAGCTGGTCGGCTCAGGAGGTTGACGACAAGCTTCACTGGATCATGCAGAGCATCCACGAGCAGTGCGTCAAGTACGGCACACGCGCGGACGGCAGCATCGACTACGTGAAGGGCGCCAACATCGCCGGCTTCATGAAGGTGGCGCAGGCTATGCTTGAGCAGGGAACCATCTAATCGAAGGTTTTTCTGACGAATATGAGCACATCAACGTCTGTTGATGTGCTTTTTTTCATTTATATTCATTAAATTTGCAAGATATTTATAGGAATAGCACCGAAGAAGAAATAATTACTTAATAACACTTTTTTCAAATGAAAAGAACCGCTCTGGCATTAATGCTACTAGCACTTGTGGTCTCCTGTAACACTGAGCCCAAGACCGCTGTCCAGAAGAAGGTCGATTCGTATGCGCTCGTAAAGATCGAGTCGCCAGACCTTTCCGGTATCACAGACAACGGTAAAGAAGTCCTCAACCTCTACAAATTCGCCGCCGACCAGGCTGACAGTATCTACTGGAAACAGTATTTTGGTGACAAGACCTTGATCGAGAACCTGAAGGATGCCGATCTTAGGGACTATGCCAAAATCAATTACGGACCTTGGGATCGCCTTGACGGATCCACATTCATAGAAGGTTTCGGAGAGCTTCCTCTTGGTGCCAACTTCTATCCGGCCGACATGACTGCCGCCGAGTTTGATTCGTTGGCGGATCCGGTGAAGACGAGTCCATATTCACTCATCAGGCGCGGTGCCGACGGGAAACTCACTTCTGTCTGGTATCATGACGCTTTCGAGTACAACATCGACAAGATCTGCAATTACCTCAAGGCTGCCGCTGACATCACCATCAAGCCAAGCGTGCGCAATTATCTTCTCAAGAAGATCGACGCGCTGAAGACTGACTATTATTATGACAGTGACCTCGCCTGGCTGGAGATGACGGACAGCAAGATGGACCTCATCATCGGCCCTAACGAGGTGAACGATGACCGTCTGTACGGTATGAAGACTTCCTACGAGGCCTACGTGCTTCTGAAGGACTTGAAGCGCACCGAGGTTCTCGACCAGTTCACCTCGATGCTTCCGGAGCTCCAGAAGCAGATCCCGTGCGATGAGCAGTACAGGAACTTCGTGCCTGGCGACGAATCGGACATCTATGCCTATGACGCTATCTACTGCGCCGGACACGCCAACGCGGGCATCAAGCTGATCGCCCTCAACCTTCCTTACAACGAGGAGGTCCAGGCGAAGGCCGGCACCCGTACAGCCCTGCTGCGCAACATCATGATGGAGAAATTCAACCGTGTGGTAAGTCCTGTGGGCATCGTTGTCCTGAGTCCTGACCAGCAGGATCGTCTTGACGAGGAGGCATTCTACTGGAACATCGCGTTCCGCGAGATCTCCCACGGACTCGGAGTCAAGGAGACCATCAACGGCAAGGGAAGCGTGAATGACGCGCTTGGCAACAAGGCCCTCACCTGGGAGGACGCCAAGGCCAACGCCCTTGGTCTGTACTTTGTCTGCAAGCTGCTGGACGAGCATAAGATCCCGGCGCTCATCACCAAGGAGGACGCCATCACCACATTCGTGGCCAACCTGATCCGCTCGGAGCGTTTCGGAGAGGCCTCCCAGCTTGGAAGAGCCTATGTGATGCTGTTTAACTACCTGAACCAGAACGGTGCGTTCAAGCGCGGTGACAGCGGTAAATATTCAATCAACTACGAGAAGACCCTCTCGCTTGTGGCGGAGTTCGCAGGCATTGTCCTCAAGACACAGGCCACCGGTGACTATGAGTTCGCCGAGCAGTTCGAAAACCAGTACTGCGTTATGTCAGAGGACTTTAAGGCCGACCTTGTCAACATCCGTCTTGAGAACATTCCGATTGACCTCAGGTTCGAGTTCCAGAAATAACAAAAATTAATAATCAATACTACTGAAATGGCTGAAAAGAAATTCAATGTGAAGTACGGTGTGCTTCTGCCAATTGTTCTTTTGGTCACACTCTTCTTGTGGTGTGTGCCTGTCTCATTCTTCGGCATCGACGCTCTGACAGTTGTCCAGCAGCGTGTGATCGCCCTCTTCGTGTTCGCCGCGTTGATGTGGATGTTTGAGATCATCCCTAACTGGGCGACTTCTGTCCTGATCATCGTTGTAGCTTTGCTGACCGTCTCCGACAAGGGACTCGGTTTCTTCTGCAATCCTGAGTTCGGTCAGCTGGTAAGCTACAAGAAAATAATGTCATCTTTCGCAGACCCTGTCGTGATGCTGTTCCTTGGCGGATTCGTGCTCGCGATCATGGCCGAAAGATTCGGACTTGACGTAACACTTGCCAAGTCCCTCCTCAGCGTATTCGGTACAAAGCCTAAGATGGTGCTTCTGGGATTCCTCATCATCATCTCCGTGTTCTCGATGTTCATGAGCAACACCGCCACCGCCGCCATGATGCTTGCCTTCCTCGCTCCGGTGCTCCACAAGCTGCCGAGCGACGACAAGGGAAAGATCGGCCTCGCTCTCTCGATTCCGGTCGCCGCCAACCTCGGTGGTATCGGAACTCCTATCGGAACTCCTCCTAACGCGACAGCGAAAGGTTACCTTGAGCAGGCCGGCATCGATGTCTCTTTCGGAGACTGGTGCGTCCACATGATTCCTTACGTGATCATCATGATTCTCCTCGCGTGGATTCTCCTTCTGGTGTTCTTCCCGTTCAAGACCCAGAAGCTTGTGCTTGAGATCCCTGCCAACGACAAGAAGAAGGACTGGAAGAGCAAGCTTGTCTGGGCTACCTTCATCATCACGATCCTTCTCTGGGCCACGGAGCAACTCCATCACATCAGCTCCAACGTCGTGGCTCTGATTCCTCTCGCCGTCTTCACGGCCACAGGACTCTTCGGCAAGGAGGAGATCAAGGAGATCAACTGGTCAGTGCTCTGGCTCGTTGCCGGAGGCTTCGCATTGGGCTATCTCCTTCAGGACACCGGTCTGGCGAAGGTTCTCATTACGGCGATACCGTTCGGCTCGATGTCTGTCATCCTTGTGCTGGTAGTTGCCGGTCTTGTCTGCTACTTCCTCTCGAACTTCATCAGCAACTCCGCCACAGCGGCGCTTCTTATCCCTATCCTCATTGTAGTGGCTGAGGGCATGGCCGATCCGGCAGCCGCCAACAACGCAGCCTTCATCGCCATGGGCGGAACCCAGGCCATGATCATATTCATCGCCGTGTGCGCCTCCATCGCCATGCTGTTCCCTATCTCTACTCCTCCGAACGCCATCGCGGCCTCAACCGGACTTGTCGAGACCAAGGACATGGCAAAGATCGGTATCATCATCGGTGTGGTTGGATTCATCTTCGGATTCTTCTGGCTCACCAAGATCTTCCCGTTCGCGCAGTAGTCTGTAAATAATCTAAGAGAAGCTGTTCTGGGATTATTCCCAGGCAGCTTCTCAAAATTTAATGTTAGTAGTAATCAAAATGAACAAAATTGTCACTTCACTTGCCGCTTTGGCAATGTGCGTCACTCTTGGCGCCCAGGAGACCAAACCGCAGGTCAGCCTTTACGGTTTCATCCGCAACTTTTATGCTTTTGACACACGCGAGAGTGTGGCCGGAACAGAAGACTTCTTCTACTATCTTCCGAAAGACGAGAACAAGAAGGGCGATGTCGATCTGAACGAGCAGAGTTCCCTCCGCTACGCCGCCATCACTTCCAGAATCGGACTCAATGTCACCGGTTATGAATATAATGGCTTGAAATTCGGAGCAAAGATCGAGACTGACTTCTACAATGGTCTTTCCGGTGTCTCCGGAACCGCGGTGCTTCGTCTTCGTCAGGCTTATGTCACCGTCGGCAGGAACGATTGGCTGGTGACGGCAGGCCAGGCCTGGCATCCTATGGCCGCTGACATGCCGGACGTGTTCTCCCTCAACACAGGAGCGCCTTTCGGACCTTTCAGCCGTACTCCGCAGGTGAAACTTGACTACAGACTCAACGATGCGTTCTCCCTCACGGGATCGGCCATCTGGCAGATGCAGTACAATTCGGCAGGCCCTAACGGCGCCTCCGCCAACTACATCAAGTACAGCTGCACCCCAGAGATCTACCTCGGCCTGAACTACAAGAACGACAATCTCCTCCTCAGGGCCGGAGTGGACATGCTCTCGATCAAGCCAAGGAACAACAACGGCACCGTCAAGGTCACCGACCGCATCACCACCGTCACCCCGTTCGTCTTCGCCCATTACAAGAACGGACTGTTCTCCGCAAAGGTGAAGACCATCTTCGCCGAGGCCGGCGAGCACTTCAACCTCAACGGCGGCTACGGAATCTCAGGTGTCAAGGATGACAAGGTAAGTTATGAATATACCCCTACGCGCAACTCATCGACCTGGGTGAGCCTTATGTACGGAAAGAAGACGCAGTGGATCCTCTTCGGCGGCTATGTGAAGAACTTCGGTACCAAGGATGACCTCTTGGGCGCCAAGAACGGCTATGCCCCGGCGGCCAACCTCTATTTCAGCAAGAACAGCTTCTCGAACATGAACCAGATGTGGAGGCTCACTCCGACTGTTATCCGCAACATCGGCAAGTTCGCGATTGGTCTTGAATATGAGCTCACAAGCGTCCAGTACGGAGAGTATAAGACCATCGACGGCGTGAAGTGCATCGGTGCCAACGGCCTCGCCGAGGACAACCTCCACTGGATCACCAACAACCGCGTCCAGGCGCTGGTCAAGTTCACATTCTAGTTTTTGACAGGTCCGGTCTTTGACGAGACATCTAAACCATTCGATGATATGAAGAAGATAATCCCAATGATGGCATCGCTTGTCGTATTGTCCATGTTCTCTTTACCTTCTGACGCTCAGAACCATTTGGTCAAGCTCACAAATCATCTGGAACCATACGGTTTTTTCAGGACGAGCGCCATCTTTGACGCCCGTCAGTCCAAGACCGACACCGATGACTTGTTTTACTATCTTCCTTATGACAAGGAGAACAACCTTGAGGGCAAGGACATCTGGTTCAACCCGTCCTTCAAGCTCTCCGCTGTCACGACCCGCGTCGGATTCGACCTTAAGGGTTTCCAGTACGGGTCCTTCAATGTCACGGGCAAGCTGGAGGCTGATTTCTATCTCTTCAATGAGAGTACAGCCTCCTTGCGGCTCCGTCAGGCGTATCTCGATCTCAACTGGTCAGGCTTGGGACGGGTTGTGAACTCGGCTGTCCTCAGGGTGGGGCAGGCCTGGCATCCGATGTCGGTTGACATGCCGATGAGTGTCGGCTACGAGGTCGGCGCGCCTTTCAATCCCTATTCGAGAAGTCCTCAGCTGATGTTCGAGACATCGTTTCTCAAGCGTTTCTCGCTGACGGTCGGCGCGCTTTATCCTGTGGAGTTCAAGCCAACAGGTCCGCAGGGGCCGTCATCCGACTATGTGAAGTACGGGGTGATTCCGGAATTCTACGCCGGATTGTCATTCACCTCGTCTCACTTCAAGGCCAAAGCCGGCGCTGACTTTATCAGTCTCAGGCCACGTTGGCGTACGACCGACACCGATGGCTACACATACGACAAAGGCACCCCTGTCAAGGACAGGATCTCGATGGTCAGCCCTATGGTCTATCTGGAATTCTCGAAAGGACTTTTCAAGATCAACGCCAAGTCCGTACTGGCCTCTGGAGGAGACCATCTGCGTCTCATGGGCGGCTATGCGCTCTGTGACGCCAGCGATGTCTATCACTACAAGTACACGCCTCTGCGCTCCTCCACATCCTTTGTCTCGGCAAGCTATGGAGACACTTGGCAGTTCATCTGCATGGCAGGCTTCATGAAGGCGCTGGGAACATCCCGACCTATTCCTGTCAATTCGGAGACCGGCATTTCGGATCCTAAGAACATATACTATTTTGACGGCGGCTTCAAGAACATCCGCCACATCATGCGCGTCACGCCGGCTGTGGCCTATAATCTTGACCGTCTCACGGTCGCGGTAGAGTACAACGGGACCTACGTGGACTACGGTGACATCAAAGCCCTTGATTCACACGGACTAGCCTCAGGCGGATCCCATCTGATCATCAACCACCGCGTTGTCGGCGTTGTAAGGTACTCGTTCTGATTTCTTGAAAATCTCTTGCAATTTCGAAATAATTTACGAAATTTGCCGCAGTAAACGTATAATGAAAGGTTTTTTTCATATCCACCATCATCACCACCGCATGAAACGGGGGTGAGTTGTCGTGGGTATCTGTTTATGAGGGATATTTTTGTCGAGGCTCGCTTCCGTTAGGTGGCGGGTCTTTTTGGTTTGTGGGCTTTTCCCCAGGTCGGCACAGCCCGGCCAAGCCCATCGGCCATCGGGGCGGTTGAATGAGATTATTATTGTATTATAAAACGAACGAAATGTTAAGAATCGCTATTCAGGCCAAAGGCCGTCTGAGTGAAGAAAGCCTCGCGCTGTTGCGTGAGGCCGGCATCGAGATGGATGACACCAAACGAAAATTCCTTTCACGATCCAGCAGTTTCCCTGTCGAGATACTCTACCTCAGGGATGATGACATTCCGCAGGCCGTGGAGCAGGGGGTGGCCGATCTGGGAATCGTCGGCTACAACGAGGTTTGTGAAAGAGGCGGTAATGTCAAAGTCGTGGATTGCCTTGGCTTTGGAGCATGCCGGATCTCCCTTGCCATCCCCAAGGCAGAGGACTATCCGGGACTGGACTATTTCAACGGGAAACGGATCGCCACGTCCTATCCTAACATTCTTAGAGGTTTTTTGGAGAAGAACGGTGTAAGCGCCAGGATCAATGTCATCGCCGGTTCTGTCGAGATCGCGCCGACCGTGGGCATGAGCGATGCCATTTTCGACATCGTGTCGTCCGGAGGGACTCTTGTCAGCAACGGCTTGAAGGAGGTGGAGAAGGTTGTCTTCTCCGAGGCTGTGCTGATCTGTGGGGATAAACTTACCGAGGACAAGGCCAAGCTTCTGGAACAGATCAGGTTCCGTTTCAATGCTGTGAAGGAAAGCAGAGGTAAGAAGTACCTGCTGATGAACATTCCCGACGAGAGGATAGAGGATGCCATCCGGATAGTACCGGCGATGAGAAGTCCAACGGTACTGCCCCTTGTACAGAAAGGATGGTCTTCCTTGCATTCCGTTGTAGATGAGAGTGTTCTGTGGGAGAAGATCGAAAGCCTGAAAGCGATAGGCGCGGAGGGGATACTTGTCCTCTCGGTTGAGAAGATGGTTCTGTAGTCTTGACTTTTCTCGTTATGAATGAATTGTTTTCCATGGTGAATAAGTACGTCAATCCATCACGAGGCGAATGGAGAAGGTTGACGGAACGTCCTGCAAAGGATGATCCGGCTGTCCTGGCCAGTGTGGAAGCCACGCTGGAGGATGTCAGGAAAAGGGGAGACGATGCTGTCCTTGATCTGGAGGCTCGTTTTGACGGTGTCGCCTTTCCATCGCCAAGCGACTTGAAAGTCAGTGATGAAGAGATCGCCGAGGCGGCGGAGGCTGTTCCGGACGAATTGAAGAAGGCCATCGCCCAGGCATATTCAAACATCAGAAGATTCCATGAGGCGCAGATGCCGGGTGTTGTCAGGGTCGAGACCTCGCCGGGAGTTGTCTGCGTCCAGAAGGCGGTCCCTGTCAGGCGTGTCGGACTCTATGTCCCGGGAGGGAGCGCCCCTTTGTTTTCCTCTGTCCTGATGCTTGCGGTTCCGGCCCGGGTGGCCGGATGCGGAGAGATTGTCCTCTGTACCCCGCCGGACAAGAAAGGCAAGGCTAATCCGGCAATAGTCTACACCGCTTCTTTCTGTGGTGTAAAGGACATATTCAAGATTGGCGGGGCCCAGGCGATCGCCGCGATGGCCTATGGCACCCGGACTCTTGCCCGGTGTGATAAGATTTACGGCCCGGGCAACCGCTATGTGATGAAGGCCAAGCAGATGGTCGGGCTGTCGGTCGCAGCGATCGATATGCCGGCCGGTCCGTCAGAGGTTATGGTGCTGGCTGACGGGACCGCTGATCCTGAGTTCGTCGCAGCTGACTTCCTCTCCCAGTCGGAGCATGGGCCGGACAGCCAGTCGATTCTGGTCTGCACATCGGAGGCTATCGCAAAATCCGTGGTGGATGCAGTCGCAAGACAGACCGCAAGGCTGAGTCGGGGAAGTATCATTGCCAAAGCGTTGGATCACAGTCGGATGGTCGTTCTTACGAACCGTGAGGACATCATCGATTTCGCCAATGAATATGCTCCTGAACATCTCATCATATCTATGCGTGATCCTTGGAGCGTGGCGGATAAGGTGGTAGCCGCCGGGAGCATATTCATTGGAAATTATTCTCCTGAAAGCGCCGGTGATTATGCTTCAGGAACGAATCATACTTTGCCGACGAGTGGTTGGGCGCGTTCGTTCAGCGGGTTGAATCTGGATGCGTTTATGAGGAAGATGACGATTCAGGAGATTTCGCGTGAGGGTTTGTCTGGACTTGGTGATACAATCCGTACAATGGCTTTGGCCGAAGGGCTTGACGCTCACGCCGCCGCGGTTGAAGTAAGACTTGAAAAATAATCAGTAATGAATATAGAAGACGTTCTTAAACTCGTAAGGCCAAACATCTTAGGTCTTGAGGCATATTCGACCGCCCGGGACGACTGTGGCTCGAACCAGCCGGAAATATTTCTGGATGCCAACGAGAATCCTTACAACAATGGCATCAATCGGTATCCGGACCCACATCAGAAAGCCTTGAAGGCCAAGGTCGCGGAAATCAAAGGAATTTCTGCGGATAGCCTGTTCATCGGCAACGGGAGCGACGAGGCGATTGACCTTGTTTACCGTGTGTTCTGCGTACCGGGGGCAAGCAATGCCGTGTCCATCGCTCCGAGTTACGGGATGTACGAGGTGGCAGCCGCGATGAACGACATTGAATTCCGGAAAGTCCAGCTGAGGCCGGATTTCTCAATGGACACAGAGGCGATGCTTTCCTCGGCGGACTCCAAGACAAGGCTGATGTTCATCTGCTCGCCGAACAACCCGACAGGAAACTCGTTCCCGGTGGAGCAGATCGAGGATATTCTTGAAAGGTTCGGCGGCGTGGTGGTGCTGGATGAGGCTTACATCGACTTTTCGGTCAGGCCTTCGCTGACATCTTTGGTCAAGAGATACCCTAACCTGATTGTGCTCCAGACGCTTTCAAAGGCTTGGGGTATGGCAGGTCTCAGAATTGGATTGGCGATCGCGGATCCTGCTGTCATCGCTTTGATGTCCAAAGTCAAATATCCGTACAACATCAATGTTCTGGCTCAGAAGATGGCATTGATGAAACTTGACGAGGCGGCCAAGGACAAGGCTGTGGCCGAGATTGTGGGGCAGCGGTTCCGCTTGGAAAAAGAATTGGCCAAATGCCCGGAGGTCAAGGGAATATATTCAAGTGACGCTAACTTTTTGTTGGTTAGGTTTGAGAATCCGGATGAGGTTTACGAGAGGCTGCTTGCGGGAGGAGTCATTGTGCGGAATCGTTCCAAGGTCTCAGGTTGCGAGGGGTGCCTTCGCATCACAGTCGGCACTCCGGTGGAGAATGGCAGACTGCTTCGGCTGCTGTCCTCTTCGGTCGCTGAGCCTGTCGAAGCGACCACCCCCGGTATGGAAATATTAGGCGAAAGACATATCCGAATTGTCCGTAATACCAAAGAGACAAAGATTGCCCTTGAATTGGATCTGGATTTCATTGGAGGCTCCGGACACATTTCCACCGGTCTCCCTTTCTTCGACCACATGCTTGATCAGATCCCGAACCACGGCGGCGTGGCACTTTCAATCAATGTGAAAGGCGATCTGCAAGTGGATGAACATCACACGATTGAGGATGTCGGAATCGTCTTCGGAGAAGCGATCAACGCCGCGCTCGGCTCGAAACTCGGCATGGCCCGCTACGGCTTCGTCCTCCCGATGGACGACTGTGACGCCGCTGTCCTGATGGACTTCGGAGGGCGTATTGATTTCAAATGGAACGCGGAGTTCAAACGTGAGAAGGTCGGCGGTGTCCCGACCGAGATGTTCAGCCATTTCTTCCAGTCTGTCTGCGCCGGAGCGAAATGCAACCTGCACATCTGGGCGGAGGGCGTGAACGAGCATCACAAGGCCGAGGCAATCTTCAAAGCCTTCGCCAGGGCTTTAAGAATGGCGGTCGCCAAGACCCCGTTCCCTTACGAACTACCATCAAGCAAAGGCATCCTATGATAGCGATAATTGACTACAAAGCCGGCAACATACGCTCGGTCGAAAACGCTCTGAAAAGGTTTGGAGCGGAATATGTGCTGACCGCTGATCCGGAGATGATCCGCCGCGCCGACCACGTGATCCTGCCGGGAGTTGGGGAGGCTTCCTCCGCTATGAAAGCCTTGGAGTCCACAGGCTTGGCACCAGTCATAAAGTCATTGACCCAACCTGTTTTAGGAATATGCATCGGAATGCAGCTGATGTGCGATTCAAGCGAGGAGGGCGACACGGAATGTCTTGGAATATTCACCCCGAAAGTCACCCGCTTCCCGGAAACTCCCGGTGTCAAGATCCCTCACACCGGGTGGGATACAATCTCCGGGCTGCGCGGCCCGCTTTTCAGGAATATTCCCGAAGATTCGTTCGTCTATTATGTGCATTCGTACAGCGCGGGAATATTCCCGGATCAGACTGTCGCCGCGACTGAATATGCCGGTGTCCGTTTCAGCGGGGCGCTCCAGCGGGACAATTTCTTCGGGACGCAGTTTCATCCGGAGAAGAGCGGTTCGGTC
>HF985996.1:45477-56271 GCA_000431015.1 Alistipes sp. CAG:514
AGCGGTTCGGTCGGGGCTGAGATATTAAAGAATTTTATTGAATATGAAGAATTTTAACATAATTCCGGCCATAGACATAATCGGAGGCCGGTGCGTGCGTCTCACGCAGGGAGACTATTCAAGGGAGAAGGTTTACTCTGACGACCCAGTCAGTATGGCGAAGGGATTCGAGCAGGCTGGCGCGACAAGGCTGCATCTTGTGGATCTGGAAGGTGCAAAGGCCGCCTGTCCGAAGAACCTGGATGTGCTAAGGAATATAACCAAAGCGACCGGTCTGAAAGTTGAGTTTGGCGGCGGAGTGAAGTCGGAGGAGTCTTTGAACGCTGTTCTGGATGCCGGGGCTGAATATGTCATCTGCGGAAGCGTGGCCTTTACCGAACCGGACATATTCAAGAAATGGCTTGGCCGCTATGGGGAAAAAATCATCCTTGGGTTGGATTTGAAGAATGGTTTGGTCGCGACGCACGGTTGGAAGGAGACTGTCCCGATGTCAGCCGTGCAGGCTTTGGAGTCTTTTGAAGGACTTGTGCGTCAGGCTATTGTGACCGAGGTTTCGAGGGACGGGATGTTGCAGGGCGTGAATCTTGAGTTTTACGCCGGCCTTCAGCAACAGTTCCCGGACGTGGAGATCATCGTGAGCGGGGGCGTGTCCAATTACGAGGATCTGGAGGAATTGAGAAGATCCGGACTTCGCTCGGCCATTGTCGGAAAAGCTATTTATGAAGGACGAGTGAAACTTGAGGATTTGTTCAGGTAATATGTTGGCGAAGAGAATTATACCTTGTCTGGACGTGAAGAAGGGACAGGTAGTGAAAGGGATCAATTTCGAGGGCTTGCGTGAGGTGGGTGATCCTGTGGAGATGGGAGCTTTCTACTCTGAGCAGGGGGCTGACGAGCTCGTCTATCTGGACATCAGCGCGTCTTCCGAAGGGCGGAAGACTTTCACTGGTCTGGTTTCCCGGATAGCGGAACGGATTGACATTCCGTTCACTGTGGGTGGGGGAATATCTTCGTTCGAGGATGCGGCCAGGCTCCTGGATGCCGGGGCTGACAAGATCACGATCAACACGGCGGCTGTGCTTCAGCCGGAGATCATCACCAGGATCGCTTCCCGCTACGGCTCCCAGTTTGTTGTCGTGGCGACTGACGCGAGGATGGTCGCTTCTGGAACGGCCGCTGAGCCTGTCGAAGCTACATCCCTGTACGGCAATGCTTACTGGCAGGTGATGACCCACGGCGGAAAAAGGCCGACCGACAAGGAACTATATTCCTGGGCCAAGCAAGTCCAGAACCTCGGCGCCGGCGAGATCCTCTTTACCTCAATGGATAATGACGGCACCAAGAACGGCTATGCCGTGCAGGCATATTCCCATCTTGCTGAGGAACTTACCATCCCTGTGATAGCCTCCGGTGGGGCGGGAAGCGTCGCTGACATCGAGGAAGTCCTGACCACCGGCCGAGCCGATGCCGCCCTCGCCGCAAGCATATTCCATTACGGCGAAATCTCCATCCCCGATTTGAAAAGAACCCTCCGCACCCACGGAGTGAATGTAAGAATATAAAAGGAACTTTATGAATATGATTGATTTTAAGACTCTTAATGTCGGCGCGGACGGACTCGTGCCGGCCATCGTCCAGGACCGGAACACCCTTCAGGTTCTGATGCTCGGCTATATGAACGCCGAGGCTCTCGAAAAGACCCAGGCAAGCGGTCTGGTGACATTCTTCAGCCGCTCCCGCCAGACCCTATGGACAAAAGGGGAGACCAGCGGCAACTTCCTTCATCTTGTCTCCATTGCGGTAGACTGCGATTCGGACACCCTTCTTGTCCGCGCGATACCTGACGGACCGGCCTGCCACAAAGGCACGAAGACCTGTTGGGGAGACGCGGTACCGGCAAGCACGGGCTTCATCCGCGAGCTTGAAAGTGTGATCAAAGGCCGTCACGAGCGGATGCCGGAGAAGTCCTACACCACATCCCTGTTCAAGGCAGGGACTCCGAGAATGGCACAGAAAGTCGGCGAGGAAGCCGTCGAGACCGTAATCGAGGCCGTGAAAGGGGACGATGAACGTATGATCTACGAGGCCTCGGATTTGGTCTATCACCTTCTCGTGCTTTTGGTCAGCAAAGGCTACGGCATCGCCGATCTGGAAAAGGAACTTGAGAAGAGGCATAAATAGGCCATAATGTTGTTTTTCACAAAACAAAAAACGAATTTAGCTATCAGTTAGTGTAATTACCGTTTTTCAGATGAGTTCAGACAGAATATTCATTTTTGACACCACTTTGCGTGATGGCGAGCAGGTGCCTGGGTGCCAGCTCAACACTGTGGAGAAAATCCAGGTGGCAAAGGCTCTTGAAGAGTTGGGAGTAGATGTCATTGAGGCGGGTTTCCCTGTTTCCAGTCCTGGGGATTTCAATTCGATCGTGGAGATTTCCAAGGCCGTCACCTGGCCGACGATCTGCGCTTTGACACGCGCGGTGGAGAGAGACATCGATGTGGCAGCGGAAGCCCTTAAATATGCCAAGCACAAGAGGATACACACAGGGATCGGGACTTCCGACTCCCACATAAGGTACAAGTTCAATTCCACCCGGGAGGAGATTCTTGAGCGGGCCGTCAGAGCAGTTAAATATGCCAAGAAATATGTCGAGGATGTGGAATTCTACGCTGAGGACGCCGGGCGTACGGACAATGAGTACCTTGCCAGAGTGGTAGAGGCGGCCATCAGGGCCGGGGCCACGGTCGTGAATATTCCTGACACGACAGGCTACTGTCTCCCTTCCGAGTACGCCGCCAAGATCAAGTACCTTGTTGACAATGTGGATGGGATTGACAAGGCTGTCATCTCGACCCATTGCCACAACGACCTTGGTATGGCCACCGCCAACACCATGTCCGGCCTTCTTGCCGGGGCCCGCCAGTGCGAGGTCACCGTCAATGGCGTGGGCGAGCGTGCCGGCAACACGGCCTTGGAGGAGATCGCCATGATCATCAAGAGCCACAGCGACATCCCTCTCGTGACCAACATCAACACGACCAGGATCACTCCGGTGAGCCGGATGGTCTCGAATCTTATGAATATGCCGGTTCAGGCGAACAAGGCCATCGTCGGGCGCAACGCCTTCGCGCACTCCTCAGGCATCCATCAGGACGGAGTCCTCAAGAACGTCAGTACCTACGAGATCATCGACCCTAAGGAAGTTGGGATTGACGACAACGACATCGTGCTTGCCGCCAGAAGCGGCCACGCCGCCCTTAAATACCGTCTGGAGGTTCTTGGAATCAAGATGGAAGGCCATAAACTTGACGCTTTTTACGATGAGTTCCTCAAACTGGCCGACAAGAAGAAGCAGGTCAGCGACGATGATCTCCTTGTGCTCGCCGGAGCCGACAGGGCTGAGGACCATCACGTCAAGCTTGAGTACCTCCAGGTGACCAGCGGCAAGGGTCTGAGACCTATCGCAAGTGTCGGCCTTGACATCGCCGGTGAGAAATTCGAGGCCGCATCCAGAGGCAACGGCCCGGTTGACGCGGCGATCAACGCCCTCAAGATCATCATCAGGCGTCAGATGGTCATCAAGGAGTTCACCATACAGAACATCACCAAAGGCTCCGATGATGTGGGCAAGGTTCACATGCAGGTCGAGCATGACGGCCACGTGTATTATGGCTTCGGAGCCGACACCGACATCGTCACCGCGTCTGTGGAGGCGTTCATTGACTGCATAAACAAATTCAGGGGATGAACACACTTTTCGACAAGATTTGGGACAGTCACATCGTGTCCGTCATCGACGGTGGTCCCACTCAGCTCTACATAGACAGGCTTTACTGTCACGAAGTGACCAGTCCTCAAGCCTTCGAGGGCATAAGGAAGCGTGGCTGCGGTATTCTGCGCCCGGAGAGAATAATATGTATGCCTGACCACGACATCCCGACGGAAGGGACTGCTTTCGCGGATGATGTATGCCGTCGTCAGGTGGAGACTTTGGAACGGAACGCGGCTGAATTCGGTCTGGTCCATTATCCGATGATGAGTCCGGACAACGGTATTGTCCACGTTGTCGGCCTGGAGAAAGGACTTTCGTTGCCTGGAATGACGATTGTCTGTGGTGATTCTCACACATCCACTCACGGCGCCGTCGGAGCTGTCGCTTTCGGGATAGGCACGAGCGAGGTCGAGATGGTACTTGCCACCCAGTGCATCCTTCAGCAGAAACCGCGCTCGATGAGGATAAGGGTAGAGGGAGAACTCGGTAAAGGCGCGAGCGCCAAGGATGTGGCCCTCTATCTTATGATGAGGTTGACTACTTCAGGTGCCACCGGGTACTTTATTGAATATGCCGGCTCGGCAATCCGCGGCCTCTCGATGGAAGGCCGTCTGACACTTTGCAACCTGTCGATCGAGATGGGAGCCCGCGGAGGTTTCGTGGCCCCAGACGAGACCACTTTCGCCTATCTCAAAGGCCGTGAGTTCTCTCCTAAGGGGAAAGACTGGGACAAGGCGGTTGAATATTGGAGTACCCTACGCAGCGGAGAAGATGCTGTCTTTGACAAGGAATATGTGTTCGATGCCGCTGACATCAGCCCTATGATCACTTACGGAACGAATCCGGGCATGGGTATGCCGGTTGACGGTACCATCCCGTCTGACACGGCTCAGCGTGCGTTGGACTATATGGGCTTCTCCGCCGGAGAAAGGCTTCTTGGGCACAAGATCGATTATGTGTTTCTCGGAGCCTGCACCAACGGCAGGATTGAGGACTTCCGTGCCTTCGCCTCGGTCGTTAAAGGCCGCGGAAAGGCTGACGGAGTCACGGCCTGGCTCGTGCCTGGTTCGTGGGCCGTCAGACGTCAGATTGAGGAAGAAGGACTTGACAGGATTCTTGCGGATGCCGGATTCGAGATCCGCCAGCCTGGCTGTTCGGCCTGTCTTGCGATGAATGCGGACAAGATCCCGGCCGGAAAATATGCCGTTTCCACAAGCAACCGTAATTTCGAGGGACGTCAGGGCCCGGGCGCACGGACGATGCTTGCAAGTCCTTTGACTGCCGCCGCCGCGGCGGTGACAGGATGTATCACTGATCCAAGAGAATTGTTATGAAACAGAAATTCAACATAATAGAGAGTGGCTGCATTCCTCTTCCGATAGAGAATGTGGACACTGACCAGATCATTCCGGCCCGTTTTCTCAAGGCTACGACAAGGGATGAGAAGTTCTTCGGAGAAAACCTTTTCCGTGACTGGAGGTACGCTCCGGACGGAAGCATGATAAAGGACTTCGTGCTAAATGATCCTCGTTACAGCGGGTCCATCCTCGTGGCCGGAGCCAACTTTGGATCCGGATCAAGCCGCGAGCACGCCGCGTGGGCTATCGCCGGCTACGGATTCAGAGCTGTCGTGTCAAGCTCGTTCGCTGACATCCACCGCAACAATGAACTCAACAGCTTCGTGCTGCCGGTCCAGGTCAGTCCGGATTTCCTTAAAAAGATTTTCTCCGCGATCTCGGCCGATCCCGCAGTGAGACTTCGCATAGACCTCCCGTCTCAGGAAGTGACCCTTTTGTCTGACGGAAGTTCAGAGCGTTTCGAGATAAGTGCCTACAAGAAGTACTGTTTTGAGAACGCTCTTGATGACATAGATTATCTGCTTGAACATAAAGACAAGATTGAAGAATATGAAACTGAACATAGCAAAATTGCCCGGTGACGGTGTCGGCCCGGAAGTGGTGGAACAGGCCGTGAAGGCCATTGACGCTGTCTGCCGGCGTTTCGGGCACGAGGCCAAGTACCGATCAGCTCTTGTCGGTGCCTGCGCGATAGACGCTTGCGGCTCCGCCTTCCCTGAGGAGACCCTGAAAGTGTGCCTTGACAGTGACGCGGTTCTGTTCGGGGCCGTCGGGGATCCGAAATATGACAACGATCCCACGGCCAAGGTACGTCCCGAGCAAGGCCTCCTTGCGATGAGGCGTGAACTTGGACTTTATGCCAACATCAGGCCGGTGGAGACCTTCCCGAGTTTGCTGGATCGTTCACCGCTCAGGCCGGAGATCGCCTCAGGCGCGGATTTCGTCTGCGTCAGGGAACTCACGGGCGGTATGTATTTCGGAGAGAAAGGCCGTTTGGACGGCGGCGACACAGCGTACGACACCAACATCTACCACCGCTATGAGGTTGAGCGGATCCTGCGTAAGGCATATTCATTGGCGATGCTTCGCCGTAAGCATCTGACAGTGGTGGACAAGGCGAATGTGCTGGAGTCTTCGAGGCTCTGGAGGCAGGTGGCCCAAGAGATGGCTCCTGAATATCCAGAAGTTCAGACTGACTATATGTACGTTGACAACGCTGCCATGAAACTGATCACCGGCCCGCGCTTCTTCGATGTACTCGTCACCGAGAACACTTTCGGGGACATCCTGACCGATGAGGCCAGCTGCATCTCCGGTTCGATGGGACTGCTCGCGTCGGCATCGCTTGGAGAACATACCGGTGTCTATGAACCGATCCACGGCTCCTATCCCCAGGCCGCGGGACGTGATGTGGCCAATCCCCTTGCCACAATCCTTTCAGCCGCGATGATGTTTGAGTACGCTTTCGGGCTGAAGCGCGAGGGCGCGGCGATCCGCAAAGCTGTCGGTGAGAGCATTGACCGTGGTTTCGTCACCGAGGACCTGGCTTCCTTCGGAGCGCGTCCTTTGGGTACGTCAGAGGTGGGTGACAAGGTCGCTGAATTAATAGAGAATAATAATTAACGAATTGATATGAACGAACTTGACTGGGGGAGCCTTGGCTTCCGTTACAGAAAGACAAATGCCATTGTCTTCAGCCTCTACCGCGACGGGCAATGGTCTGAACCCCAACTTACCGACGATTTCGATTTCCATTTCAACGCTTTCGCCGGGGTGTTCCACTATGGTAATTCCTGCTTTGAGGGGCTTAAGGCTTTCCGTGGCAGGGACGGAAAGGTCCGCCTTTTCAGGCCGGACGAGAACGCCAGGCGTCTCCGGCGCAGTGCCGACCGTCTTTCGATGGCCGCTCCTTCCGAGGAACTGTTCCTGAAAATGTGCGAGATGTGTGTGAAAGCCAATCTGGATTTTCTCCCTCCGTACGGACATAACGCGTCCATGTACCTGCGTCCTGTGCTCGAAGGCATTGACCCGCAGCTGAGCATCTGCTCCTCAAGCGAGGTTCTGTTTTCGGTTATGTGTGCTCCTGTCAGCACGTATGCCAAGGCTGGGGTGCTTACGCCGGTGACCGCTGTCATCTCGCGTGACTACGATAGGGCCGCTCCTGACGGTACCGGCTCCTACAAGATAGGCGCGAACTACGCGATGTCTCTTTATCCTTACAATCTGGCTCATTCTCAGGGTTATACAGAACTGCTATTTCTTGATCCCGCCACCAAGACGAGGATTGATGAGTTCGGGTCTTCCAACTTCATCGGCATCAAGGGCGACACCTATGTGACCCCGTTATCCGGCAGTGTGCTGCCTTCCATTACGAACAAGTCTCTCCGCACAATTGCCGAGGATTTCGGAATGAAGGTGGAGATGAGGCCGATTCCGGTCGAGGAACTTGCCGAGTTCGATGAGGTCGACGCCTGCGGCACGGCGGTGGTGATCACCCCCATCCGCTCTATCGACGACAAGCCTCTTCTGGAGGGCTCCGAGGTTTCACGCACCTATGTAATGCCTTCCGGAACGGAGTGTGGTAGAAAAAGCCGCGCCCTTTATGACCGCATCCGTGGCATCCAGGACGGCATAGAGGAGGATCCGCACGGTTGGTGCGTTGAGGTATAGCCGGTCGCTGGACTTGCCGAAGCGCCGACACGTGATTCTTCACGAAGGTTTTCTTGCAAATCATAAAATCAAATATTAAATTTGCAAGAAAACTGTAGTGGCGTGATATTAAGAACAATGAAGCAGAAAGCCGTAGCGCTTTCAAAACAGTACCCATTTGTGGTGATTACCGGTCCGCGTCAATCCGGCAAGACAATACTTGCCAAAGACGCGTTTCCGGACTACAGAAAAGTGTCTTTGGAGGACTTGGACAATCGCGCTTTCGCTGAAAGCGATCCGCGCGGTTTCATCTCGACTTATCCAGACAAAACCATCATCGATGAGGTTCAAAGAGTTCCGTCCTTGCTCTCCTATCTTCAGACACACAGCGATGATGTAGGAGGTGACGGAATGTACATTCTCACAGGTTCTCAGAATCTGCAACTTATGGAAGCCGTGGATCAATCGCTGGCCGGTCGGGTAGGATTGCTCCACCTCCTTCCTTTTTCAAGGCAAGAGATGAAAGACGGTGGTATCTTTCCTGAATCCACAGATGCGAAACTGCTTAATGGGTGCTATCCGCGTCTGTACGATAAAGGTATTTCGCCAACCGATTATTATCCGAACTACATCAATACGTATGTCGAGCGTGATGTGAGAAACATCAAAGACATCACCGACCTCGGCAAATTCACCAGATTTCTTAAACTTTGCGCGGCAAGAACCGGACAGCTTCTGAACAAGTCTTCACTGGCAAATGATTGCGGAATATCTGTGCCCACAGTTGACTCTTGGCTCTCAATTCTGGAATCAAGCTATATCATATTCCTTCTTAAGCCAGACCATAAAAATTATTCAAAGCGCCTGGTGAAGACTCCGAAACTGTACTTCTATGACACGGGACTCGCCGCTTCTCTTCTTGAGATAAAAACTGAGACCCAAATGAACACTCATTATCTTAGGGGGAATCTCTTTGAGAATATGGTTGTGGCAGACTTTATCAAAAATGATTTCAATAAAGGAATAATAGAGCCTTCGGTTTCTTTTTGGAGAGACAGTGTCGGCAATGAAGTGGACCTGATCTACAGAGATAGTGACAAAGAGGACGCGTTTGAGATAAAGTCAGCGGAGACATTCAATGAATCGTTCCTGGATGGACTGAAATACTGGTCAAAATATTCAGGAGCCAAGCCCTCGCAATTGCACGTAGTCTATGGTGGTACCACTCCAATGGCCAGATCCGAGGCAAGCGTGGAAGTGTTCAGATAAAAACAAAAAGCAAGCATCCCTTTTAGGGAAAAGATGCTTGCTTTTACTTCTTTCTTTCAAGAATATATTACCATCGCAAGGATAAAGAAATTTTTTCAGATTGTCAAGGGATAACCCTTCAATGTTTTACAATGTAATATTGTTTCACACTCTGCCGGCAATGTGCTTGGCGCAGGACTTTTCTTTTGTCGTGATTTTTATGTAAGTTTGCAAGTTAAACAGACAGACGGGAAATGTTAAGGAAACTTGCGGACAGAATGAAGGAGTTCAGGCTCACGATGAGGATGAAGCTGACGCTGAGCCTCAGCGCGATAGCCGTGACACTGCTTGTCTCCAGTGTGATCTCCATCATGGAGTACTACAGGATGAGCGACTATGTGTCGGATCTCATCGCGGACAACATCAGGAGCGTCAATGTCGCGCAGAAATTGTCCGAGGTCACGAACAAGTACAATCTGGATCTTCTGACCCTGATCGGTGACAACTCGGTCAACACTCTTCCGGACTTCCACCAGAAGGAGTTCATGGGGCATTGCGACTCGCTTCGCAACTCCTTGACTTCCGACAAGATGGTTCCGCTGACTGATTCTGTTGTCTATGCGTATTCAGCTTACATGCTGACTTCGCTTGAACTGAACGACGTGATGCTGTCGGACTTCATCGACACCAGGGCTTGGTACTTCGACAGGCTTCAGCCCAAGTTCAGGAGGCTGAACCACTACATTGATGTGCTCAACGAGGCAATCTACGATGACCTGAAGAAGAACTCCCTGACGTTCCAGAGGGGGTTCTACAGGAGCATCATCCCCGGAGCGGTGGCTGTGGGAGTGGGTCTGCTCCTGGTGCTGATGCTGTTGTTCTTCCTGCTGGTGTTCTATGTGAACCCTATCTACAGGATGCTTTCCGGGCTGAACAACTACAGATCCTACAACAAGAAATACTCCTACTCCTTCGAGGGGGATGACCAGCTGGTGGAGCTCAACGATGGCATCACCGAGCTGACGGGCGAGAACCAGATGCTGCGCAAGAGGGTGGCGAACCTGCGCGCCAAGGTCGCTTCGACAGGCTCCGCTCATAATAATAATTAAAGAATATCCAAATGAACATCAAGGTGATATCCAGAAACGTTGGCTACGCTCTGCTTGTCAGTGCGCTGTTCATGTTCCTGTCCATTCTGGTCTCTGTGGCGAACGGCAATGACAGTGCCCTCGCCGCCCTGATGATCAGCTTCACGATCACCTTCACCGTCGGTGTGTTCCCGTTCATATTCGTAAGGAAATCGGCTGACATCACCCTTAAGGACGGCTACATGATCATCGCGCTGTCCTGGCTGCTGTCCTTCATCTTCGGGATGCTTCCGTATGCGCTTTGGGGCGGGCCGTTCACGATCATAAACGCCTGGTTTGAAAGTGTTTCCGGATTCACGACGACCGGCTCGACAATCCTTGACAACGTTGAGGCGCTGCCGAACAGCCTGCTGTTCTGGCGTTCCTCGACGCACTTCATCGGAGGCTTGGGAGTCGTGGTCTTCCTGCTGCTGATCATCCCGAGTTCGTCTCAGATGAGGTTGAGGCTGACCACCCTTGAGCTTTCGTCCTTGTCCAAGAGGGAGTACAGATCCGGCGCGAACAAGACAGTCTATATCTTCACTTATGTCTATTTTGGATTGACCGCAGCCTCGTTCCTGCTTTATGTGATGGCCGGGATGAGTCCTTTCGACGCGATCAACCATGCGATGAGCGT
>HF985997.1 GCA_000431015.1 Alistipes sp. CAG:514
GATTTTGTATATTCGTTCTTTGAACACAATAGGATTTGTGTAGAACGATGAGGTACAACGACTTACGATAGGTGTTCAAGAATTAAAAAAATCCGGCTTTTGCCGGATTTTTTGATTTGGGCGTGCGGGTTTTCAGAACAATTCCAACTGGATGCCTTCTTCTGGAAGACTTTCTGATTTCTGCGAGTTGAAGAGTTCCATTGCGGCGAACTGCTTGTCGGTTATGCGGAGAATTCCAACTTTCCCTTTGGGCGGAAGGAAAGACTTTGCCCTCTTTATGTGGACATCCGCATTCTCCGCACTTGCACAGTGACGAAGATAGATGGAATACTGGAACATTACGAAGCCGTCGCTCATCAACTGCTTGCGGAACTCCGTCGCAGCTTTAACCTCCTTCTTTGTGTCGGTAGGCAGATCAAAAAACACCATAACCCACATAACACGATACTGACTTATCCGTTCTGAGCTGGTCATTGCAAGATCGGATACATGACCTGCTTGGATTCTCCGCAGAAGCATTTAGCCAATGATGCGGAAGTGGTAGTCGCCGCTATCATCAGCGGACTTGTCACCCCATTGATTCTGACATCAGTCATCGGGATGGACAAAAGCCTTGCCTTCATAGATGTGTTTAGCTCCAACGGACCTTCCTCTTTCACTATCTGATAGACAAGTAAATCAACATACGGGCGATATGGCTCCATAATTTCATCAGCCAGACAATAAGCATTATACTTGTTTCTGTGATGGACACCCAAGGTCGGTAACAGGCCGCTGCAAACCAAAGCTCTGGCTACAGTAGCGCGGACAATGGCATAGCCGTAATTCAGGAGGTTATTCGGGGCATCTTCGTCCCGCCCTCGAATGAAACCTCTGATATTGTCAGAGAAAAGATTCTTCCAGTAGTATGCCGCTGCTCGTGCTTCAAGATTATCAGGATCCCCGCTGCGTACACAAGTCGCCCATTTAAGCATATTCGGATGCTTTTCGCCTGTGGCATATTCAAGGACCGCTGCTTGATTGACAATTTTGGATTGGATAGTCTGCTGCCATATCTGCTTCTTCAGCGGAAGCGAAGCGTCAATCTGCGAGCGGAAACGTTCGTTCTGGAGCGTGTGTCCGTCAAGAGGTAGCATCAGCCCGGTCGGAAGATGGGAGGAATCGCAGGTTATGACCGCGCAATTCTCTTTAAGAAGACTCTCCAATAAAGCCTGCGTAATTGTGATCTGTTTGTTGTCAAGCACTACCGATGCGATGTCCTCAACCGGAATAGTCTTAACTACTTCCTTCTTTTCCTCACCGGAGGCCGGTTTGTAGACCACAAGCTGACCTAATTTCAGTGACAAGTAGGCAGGATTTCCGAAATAGAGTGTGCGCTTAATCATATTCCCCGACGGCTACGATTCTACCGAGATTGTCTATGCGGACTTTGACGAGACCCTCAAGAGCGGATGCATTCCTAATACGTTTCCAAGTGATTCCATACAGAGAATTATTCTTTTCGCTTGTGGTCTCAAGATGATGTCTGAAAAAATAGTCGTTAGTAGAAATACTTTGAACCCTATACAAATTCGGACTAATCTCCGCATAATTCCTAGGATCCGTCAAATCATAATCCAACGGATTGAACCCCGTCTCTGAATTCGGGAAGACAAAATACTCATTCTGTTTCAGGGTGAACAAGAATTCCCAGCCTTCATCTTTATTGTAGTTCCGGTCAATCACGTCTAACCCATGAGATTTGGCGATGGTCGCCTCAAGAAAAGATACCGGATGCTCCTGCAATTTTCCTGAAGAATCTCTGAATATGGCAATGTGATGATTGTTGCCAGGAGTCACAAAATCAGCCCCTATTGTTTTACCGGCATCATCAATGATTGGCTTGCCATCCTTGTCCCTCTTGAACCGGACGGGAACCGGATTCGCAGGACCGGACACAGTCACCCTCTTGATCGCGATTCCCTTCTCCTTGTTGAGCCAAATCGGATTCTCGTCAAGATTCGAGAAAGCCTTTGCCGCCTTGCCGTCAAATTCGTCAAGACGAGCCTGAAGAATCTCACGAATCCTTTTATCAATGACTTTCTCTATCTTCAGAGTAGCGTCAATGGGCTTTCGGCCAGTGAACCGCTGTCCCATAGTCACTGTCCTCACTTTGGCCGGGACCTGTTCCGAATGATGTTCATCAACCCATATCGGATTCTTTTCAGGCGAATTCTTGCCGGTAAAAGCCTTCTTGGGGTCTCCCCCAAACTCTTCCAGTCTTCGCGCAAGGGCATCCCTGAACTTTTTCTTGCAGACAGTCGTAATCCTTTCGGTGTCAAACGAACTACCGATCTTCTCATTTTCTTTGGTCACATATTCCAGACTGCTCCCATAGATGGTTTCATTGTGCAACGGTCCCCGAGGTGTAAGTTGAGCCTTCCTGTTTGCCCCTCCCTTGTTCTTTGTCACATTGACGTTTCTTGTGCAGACCTTGTTCTTTGCCTTGAAGGAGATGAGAATGTCGCTCAATTGTTCTTTCGCTTGTCTCCGGAACTCATCCAAAGGAATCGGCGGGACAAAGCGGTACTTATCGTTGCCGTCCTTATAAAGGAACTTGTCTTGCAAAGCCTTGACAATGCCGTACCTGTCTCCGGCGCTTAGATTGCCGAACTTGATGTCTTCAAGGTCATAATCCCTAAGATCCAGATCCTTCTTGTCCCAAGAGACAACGTCAATTTTAGAGTTTAAGTGATTGAGATACTGGATGAACTGACGACGTGTGAAAGCGATGGTCAACGCATCCATCGCATGATGGCGATGGTCATTCCGTTTTGTCCAGTCTTGGATGAACGGAATTCTGCGTCCGTCCTTGTCTTCTCTGACACCGGTGAGCCCCAACCGGGCATATTTCTCCCAGTTCAGCTCCTGCATCACATTCACAAGCTGCCAGTCTTCACGGAGCCTTGCCGTCACAGATCCTGTTGTCGGGACAACGAATTTGACAAGTGACTCAAGAATCTCCCTTGCTTTCTTTGCAATATACTGACTGTCACGAAGTTCTCTGTTGATGAAATCTTCCGGAATATCCTTGCCCTCCATCAACAGCCATTTGGCCTTCGTCTTGGAAATCCCCTTGCCAATCAGGCCATTGACCCTATCGCAGTATGTCTGGACTCCGGTCTCATCATATTTCGATTTGACATAATCCATTGCCGTCTCCTTTCCTTTCTCAAGATTACACTGTCTTGATTCAAGTGTCTTGTTGGCAAAGGAGTCATTGAATATGAGAGCTTGCGGGATTATATGCTCAATGTCAAATTCTTTGGAGAACAACTTGTCCTTAGGAATATAAGTGTTGCTATAAAGAGTCTTGAACCCGTTCTGTGCCAGTTCCTGGTACAGGCGGTAGCGGATGATGTCGTTACGTGTCGGAAACTGGAGGAAGAAAGGCTCGCCTTTTAGTATCTCAATTACTTTCTGGCTTTCTGCAGTCGAGGATGCAATATCCCTTTGTGCCTCCTCTCTTTCTTTTGCACTCTTTTTCAGTTCTCTGGCCATTTCGATGCGGATTTCGTCAGGCTTGCCATAGACATCTATGACGGAATTCACAACATTGATCATTTGGTTGAGGATTTTCTCAACCACTGGGTTACGGAGGCTATTCTTCGGCAAAAGGGAGAGGCGGTCGGAATATTCCTTAGTGTCAAGCTCTTCTTTGGTCAGCGAGCGCTTTGAGTGACGGTAACCGGCCATCGCGCAGGCTGCAGTATATTCAAGACCATCTTTCATATATGGCAGGATCTTCCTCATCGCCTTCGCACTTAGACTACCATAGTCGGGGAGGAATGTGCAAGAGGCAAGTATCTTTGCCGATCCCTCATCCATTGAACACAAGTCCATTATGCATTTCACGAGCGACTCATTCCCGCTTGCGGACTTATCACCTTCGTAGGAATATAGCAGATGCCACAGTCTGTAGGAGTCCTGATTCTCAAATTCCGGGGAGGCCAGAGAGGAATCGAAATGGAGAAAACCTGTCTTGAATCCCTGCTCTTTGAATATTCCCTCAATCCTGACCATTTGGTCTTCAGAAGAGAGTTTGGAGAGACCAATGTCGTCATATCCCAAGTTCTCGGCAATCTTGAAGCATGCCTTCATCAAGGTCGCCATTGTGCGGTTGCCGTCAACTTCCTTGAAATTGACACTCTGTCCCTTTGTGGTCTTGAACAGCAGTTTGAGGAGATCGCTGTCTTTGAGTTTGTCCTTGAACATCAACTCTTTTGCGATGACGGACTTGTCTTCGTCATCAAGGGCGGCTCCGTTGACGAAGATGTTGTTGATTGTCTGCCAGATCTTGAATTCCTGGAACAAAGGAGAGGAACGCGGACATACTCGTGGCCCGATGTTTTTCATCTTCTTCACGCCATCAATGGCGACCTCAATATCTTTGGTTTCGAGCTCACATAGACTGATAAGCCCTTTCTGACTCTTTAGCGGACGTTGGTAGAAGATGATTATGTCCCGAAGTCTCTTTTTCAGTTCATGGGTAAGTTCGGTGTGATATTTCGACTGTACCGTCCAGATTCTTTCAAACTCATCAAGATAGTCCTGCCTGTAGAACACAATGTTTTTCAGGCTATTGTTAGGATTATCCTCAATTCTTTTCAATAGCATCTGACCAACGGTCAAATTGTTGAGATATAGTTCTTTACTTCTATCGCTAATCTTGCTCAGGAGGCCACTGAGGGAGGCTTTCTGGCCGTTGATTTCTTGTAGGGCACAGGTCAGGACTTCCATATTAACTTCCTGTGTGGCAGCTAAATGCCTGTAGCGGTAAGCTTCTTTTAGCCTTTCTTTCCCAATGAAACTACTTTTCAGCCCTTGAATGCCCAGTTCGTCACGGCAGATCGCCCAGGTCTGGCTCTTGTTCCTGTCAGACAGCTTCCTGTAAAGTTCATCGGTTAATTCAATATGAAAGGATTTCTGGAGTGCCCATATTCTGTCAAACTCCTCCTGCAAGTCTGATTTATAGAACTCTGGAATAGCGTACTTGCCTTCGAGCATACGCTGGTAGACATATTCCCCCGGAGTCAATCCTTTGTCGTACATCTCCTTGGCGACGGCCATTCCGTCAATGGCCTGGCCGTCATCGCTTGAAACCATTTTTCGGGAACTCTTGTAGCCCCTCTTCTTATTTATCTGTAGTAATATTCTCGCCAGGTCGCCAAGAGTAACCTCTTCCGATGCGGACTTAGCCCTAAGCCGTAACGTACGGAAAGTTGACCCTGGACCGGTCTCTGAAAATATGAAGTCATTACCAATCCATCCTGTACTTTTCAGTTCTTCGATCAAGGCCTGCCTTCTTAGTTTATACCTTTGGAGATTTCGTCGCATTCCACGTTTTTGAGTCCTAAGGGCATTTGTGGTAATGCTTTTGCCATTTTCAAAACTCGTTCTTTCATCCACTGTAAGGGGAATGACACGTACACCGAGTCTGACAATCTCTGATTTCTCGTCAGAGAAGGGCTCTGCTTCCTTTACCAGCGCCCACCCTATGCTGGTAGTTCCGAGGTCTAATCCAAGAATGGTTTTCATACGAGGTATATTATTTATAACGTGTTATTATAACGTGGTTGAACTCGAGACTTCTTAGTCTTTATCCGCTAATTTAGAATAATTATTTGGATATTCGCATCTTTTCGCTAAATTTGCAACATCTGAAGCAATTCACAATAAGGATTATTCCGTTGTGAAAACACTTAAGGCGGGGAGCATATGCTTCTCGTCTTTTTCTTAACAGGTTTTCTATAGGCCAAGGATCCAGGATCAAGTCCAAAACCTTGTATTAAGTAATCCTTAAAAAACAACTTGGTTATCTTTGATTGTCTTTTCGGTCTGGCTATCTTTCCTCATCAGTCATGTGCCACCGGCACACTCCTTCTTCCA
>HF985998.1:0-12707 GCA_000431015.1 Alistipes sp. CAG:514
GTGTTTTTAAATTTTTAACGTAGTATTGTTAAAACAGAAAAAAATGGAAACCGTAAATATCAAGAAAACAAGATCCGCAAAGGACTTCATCATCACACTTTTGTTCCTTGCCGCAGGAGTCGGACTGCTCTTCTGCTCCGACTCTATGTTCATCCTCGGATGCACTCTCATAGCGTTCGCCGTGATCCTCTTCCTCGCCATGAAGTCCTCCTATGTGATCGAAGGCAAGGAAGGCTCCTTCCGCCGCAAGACCGCCAACTACCCGAAAACCAAGAAGGAGGAGGTCATCTCTTTCCTTGAGGGCAGGTCAACCAAGGTACCAGCAGAGGCTCCCGGCGGCCTTCTGATGTACATCTACTACCGCCGCGACAAGTCAGCCGGCTTCGCCCAGATCAATGACTTCGACCAGTACCAGTACAAGCCGATCACCGACCTTCTCTCCCTCGGTGCGGCACAGGTGAAGGCCCTGGTCTAAAGGCAGCGATCCACTCCGTGGCACCTAGCCCATTGGCAATAACCAACATAAGCATTCCCGTGGCACTCAATACCCCACCACGAGAATGCTTATTTCATTGACTCTCGCCTCATTACCCGCCGCGCACTTCCTCGGTGATCCCCTGTCGCAGATCCGGTCGAAACATCTGCGCATCCCATGCTTGACGGCGATTCCCTACCTGTTCGCTATGGCGTCCATCGCCAGCGTGAAGGAATTGTTCTCTACCAGCATCTTGAGGAACTCCTTCGTGGCGTTTTTGCAATAGGAGCCTTTGAGAAGATGGAATGATCCCTGCATTTCAGAGTGCGGGTGATCAAGACTCAGGGCGACGAAATCCTTGTTGCCGCGGACAGTGGCCTCGGAAAGGAGCGTCACAAGGCCGGTGCTGGAGACCATGTCCAGAAGCATGCTGAGATCGTTGATCTCCAGACGGACATCAAACTTGAAGTTCTGGCCGTAGAGCAGGCTGTCAAAAGCGTTCCTTGCCTGTAATCCTCTGGCCGGCAGCGCTAGCGGGAGCTTTTCCAATTCCGTCAGACGAATGCTCTCCATCCGGGCTACGGGATTGTCTTTGCCGGCGATCACGCAAAGCTTGCTGTTGAACAGGATGTGGGAGTCGATGTCGTCGTAGCTCTGCAGTGGCTTGTAGGACAAAGCCACATCCAACTGGCCATGCTCCAACATCTCCATAAGGTTCTCCATCGAGCGGCAGAAGATCTTGAGCTTTATTCCCGGGTATCTTTTCATGTAGTCTCTCACGGTGTCAGCCAGCAAGGGGCAGAACGTGTAGGTGGCTCCGACGTTCAACGTGCCGATGCTCAACTCACGAACATCCTTCATCCTCTCGGCGCTTGCGTCCACATCTTTGAGAACCTGCTTAGCGTACGGAAGGTATTGCTCCCCGTAGTCACTCAAGGCGACGTGCCTTGAGTCCCGGACAAGAAGTTCCACCCCAAGTTCATCCTCAAGCTGCTTTATCTGCTGGGACAAAGTGCTTTGGGAGATGAACAAAGCCTTTGAGGCTTCGGAGAAGCTGCACAATTGCGCGACCTTGACGAAATAGCGTAGTTGTCTGAATTCCATTACTTTGTCACCTTAAAAGAATAATTCTGAAACAGCAGGATGGGCAGCATCACACCGACCACCATCGCGATGATGGTCACCAGACAGGTCATCCAATTGAACCTCAGCAGGTACAGGTAGTGCATGAAAGTCGGCTCCGAATAAGATCCCAGGCAATGCAGCAAGGATTGTATCGTCCGGTAGGCGTACATCCCCGGAACCATCGGAAGCAGTGCCGGGAACGAGATGCACTCCGCCGGGGTCTTGATCATCTTGGCTGCCGGCAATGCCAGAAAACCGATGACAAGCGCGCCCAGCATGCTGCCGGTGGCCAGTTGAAAGCCATAGATATTCATTAACACGTAGCGGGTCATGTGTCCTGCGGCGGCGATCAGGGCGCACAGAGGAAACACCCTCGGTGACGGATTGCTGATGCTTGAAAAACCTATCGCCGCAACAGCGGCAAAGATACCGTCTTTTATGATAAGAAAGAAAAGTTCCATTATAGAAATTGAATATTCAGAAGTCCGAAAGCGATGCAAAGTCCCAGCGACAGGCAGACCGTGATCATCACGGCGTGCAGGAAACGGCTGATGCAGCAGATGTAGTGGCCGTAAAGAAGGTCACACACCGCGTTGCAGAACGGGATTCCCGGGACAAAGTAAAGGACACTGGTGGCGAGGGCGACCTCCGGTGTCCTGCCCCATCCGAAGACGAAGCCAGAGCAGGCTATCACGGCGGAAAGGCAGGAGGCCAGGACGATGACCACCCTATAGTCAATCCCCTTGGCGGGCAGTTTCTGCTTGAGGAAGAAACCGTCGATCGTGGCGATGAACACTATCAGCATCGAGACAAGATCCCCTCCGAAAAGCTCGCAGAACGACGCGTTCGCCAGCCCTACAAGAACCAGCACAAGCCAAGGGTTCAACCTTTTCTTTTTAAGAATATTCTTGAATATGCCCGTGGCCTGCGTCACATCAAGCCCCTCTTCCACAATCTTCCAGCTCAGTCCGCTGAGGTCGGAGACGGTGTTGAAATTGATCCTGTCGGCGGGGATCTTCCCGGTCACGGAGTAGGATCTCTCCTCCCTCTCGTCCCAAAGGTTCAGCACAATGCAGGTCGGAAGGACGGAGAAGTCAGCCTTCGTGTGCCAACTCTCGGCGATCCTGCCGAGATTCTTCTCAATCCGGATCGTAGTCGCCCCGCTGGCGTAGAGCTCAGTGGTGAAGTCTCTCAGGAATATGCTCTTGCGCTTCAGCTCGTTATGCAGCGTGACTTCCTGAGTCTCCATATTCCTTCACCTCCTTTGCCTCCTTTGTCTTAATTGCGGTAGGGATTGACATCACGTTGTCGACCGGGGTGTCCTCGTCTTCGTCCTCGTAGGAACCGTAGTAAGGGATGCCGTCGATGTCGATGCCGTCCTTGCCGCCGTTCCAGGACACCGGCCTTACGATGGTGTCGGAATAGGTGATGACTTTGTGCTTGGCGTTGAAGGCCTTCAGTCTCTCACGGAAAAAGGAAATGACAAGGATCACCGCGCTTGCGACCGCGCAAACGATGATCAGCGATCCGGAATTGGCGCTCATGGCAGCCGTGGAAATTTCAAGTGGTGACATAATCTTACGCTCTATTATTTAACGGCGCAAAATTATAACACCACCTGCGATTCGGGATGGATAATCATCCCTTTGTTTCTATAACTGCTATCGGGATTTCCGAAACATCTTATGACTGAACGGAAAGGAAGCCGGCGAGGGTCTTTTCTATCTCGTCGGCGAAGTCCTTGTCGCCAGCCTTGCGGATGTCGTTGGTCATGTAGTAGACAAGGTTGCAGTTGTACTCGAACTCGTTCTTGCACATCGGGTAGAAGTCCAGATAGAACCTGACGGACTCCATCAGCTCGGAGGAGAGTTCACGGGCGAGAGCCCTGGCCTTATCCTGCCTGCCGAGGGCGTAGTAGTCCTTGACCATCTCTATCGGGAAGAGGGCGTTGGATCCCCAGCCCAGAATGGAGTTGTCGTAAGGGTACTTCTTCGGCTTTAGAACCTGCTGGCACTTGTCCAGCATCTCCTCGGCACGGTCGTTCTCACCGGCGGCGATGAAGGCGTTGGCTGCTGACACGAACATATTCCTCAGGGACATCACGCCAAGGAACGTGTAAGTGTTCTGGTAGTCAACGCAATAGTCCTCACGGGAAACGGCTTCGAAGCAGAACTTGTCTGTCATCTTGTCGTAGAGGTCATCGGTGTCCACCAGACCGACCTCAAGAGACTGGACCTTGTTGCGGATCGGCGTGAACTTGTAGGAGAATCCCTCGTACATGAGGTAGTCCTTCAGGCCGATGTTGAGGTCGCCACCCATGTTGAGCATATTCAAAGGCCTGTCCCACTGGTAGGTGGAGAGGAAGTCGAGGACGAAGAGTTCCGGCTTGCTCAGGTAGCTCTTGCTCTTCGGGATCTCGATGACGATGGAGTCCGGGATCTGTCCGGCGAACTTCTCGCTCACGATCCCGCTCTTCAGGCAGTTCTCCTTGTTGACCGGAATGATCATCTTCCTGGACACCCAGTAGTCCATCTTCCTCCCGTCCTGGTAGAGCAGCTTGGCGTCCGGGTGCTTGAACACGGCGACGCAGTCAGACAGCAGGAGGGCCTGGCCGCGCTTGTCCTCGATCGGCACCCACTCGTTGGTCCCGTAGAGGTACTGCTCCTGGCCTATCGACAGATTCAGAGGCGCGGAATTGTTGATGGCGTACCTCATCTGGTCGATGTACCAGTCTGTTCCCAGAAGGGAGGTGTTGCATATTCTCACATCGTTCCTGAAACCCTCGACCTCCTGGGCGTACCAGAGAGGGAAGGTGTCGTTGTCGCCGTGGGTAATGAGCAAACCATTCCGCTCCACGGAGTTGAGATAGTTCTTGGCAACTTCGACGGCGGTGTAGCGGTTGCTTCTGTCGTGGTCGTCCCAGTTCTCCTCGGCCATCAGCGCCGGCACGAAAAGACACCCGGCGGAGGCAACGGAGGCAACGGCGACGGCGTGCTTTCCCTTCAAGGCGGAAGTTATCCATGAATATAATGCCGCGACCGCGAATCCGATCCAGATGGCGAAGGCGTAGAACGAGCCCGCGTAGGCGTAGTCCCTCTCACGCACCTGATACGGTGACTGGTTCAGGTACAGCACGATGGCGATTCCCGTCATGAAGAACAGCAGGAATGTAAGCCAGAAGCCCCGGCGATCCTTGTCGAAATGGATCAGCCAGCAGCCCCGGCGATCCTTGTCGAACTGGAAGCAGAGCCCAAGAAGCCCCAGCAACAGCGGCAGGAAATAGTAGTGGTTCTTGCCCGGGTTGTCCTTCAGCCACTGCGGAGCGTTGCTCTGGTCACCGAGGTGAATCTTGTCGATGAACGGGATTCCGCTCTCCCAGTTGCCGGTGAACAGGTCCGCGGACGGAGTGTGGATCTCATTCTGGCGGCCCACAAAGTTCCACATGAAGTACCGCCAGTACATCCAGCCAAGCTGGAAGTCAAAGAAATAGGAAAGGTTGGCTCCCTGCGTCGGCTTCTTGTACTGAGCGCCCTGGACAGGGGTCCCCTTGCCGTTGGTGTAGGACTCGTAGAACCTGATGTGCCTGTCATCCGTGCTGTACATCCTCGGAAAGAGCATCTTGCCGGCGCGGTCGTACTTCACGTCAACCGGAGCCGGAGCCTTCTTGTACTTTCCGTTCAGCGGAGCCCAGTAGTACTTCTGGTCGAGTTCGTACGGAGCGCCGTAGTACTGTCCGTAGAGCAGAGGGGTCGAGCCGTACTGCTCGCGGGAAAGGTAGCGCACGAGGGTGAAGGCGTTGTCCGGCTGGTACTCGTTGGTAGGGGTCTTGGCGCAGGAGCGGATGATCACGATGCTGAACACGGAGAATCCGATCACGATCGTCGTGAAGCACAGCAGGGCCGTGTTCCAGAACACTTTCTCTGTCTTCAAGGTCTTGAAAAGCCCCCAGAAGCATGCGGTCAGCAGAGCCACGATGAAGAACGCCGCTCCGGTGTTGTACGGAAGCCCCAGCGTGTTCACGAAGAACAGGTCGAAGTAGGCGGCTATCTTCGGGATGTAAGGCACCATGAAGAACAGGATGAACGCCAGGATCACCACCGAGACGGCCATGATCTTGACATATTCCCAGAATGAATATGGCTTGTCCTCCCTCATCTTGAAGTAGTACATGTAGACGAGCATCGGGATCGCCAGCAGGTTCAGAAGGTGCACTCCGATGGAAAGTCCCATCAGGAAGGAGATCAGCACGATCCAGCGGTTCGCATACCTGCGGTCGGTCTCCTCGTACCATTTTGTCATCGCCCACACGACCATCGCCGTGAACAGGGACGACATGGCGTAGACCTCGCCCTCGACCGCCGAGAACCAGAAGGTGTCGGAGAAGCAATACGCGAGAGCTCCGACAGCGCCGCTGCCATAGATGGCTATCGCCTGGCCGGGTGAATATTCTTCCGTCCCGCCTTCCCCTTCCCTCTTCGGCGCGACCACCCTCTTGACAAGGAAGACGATCGTAAGGTAGAGGAAGAATATGGTCAGCGCCGAACACAGGGCGCTCATCGAGTTAACCATCACCGCGGCCTTGTCCGGGCCGGTGAACATGGTGAAGAACCTTGCTATGAGCTGGAACACAGGGTTTCCCGGCGGGTGTCCGACCTCCAGTTTGTACGATGAAGCGATGAACTCTCCGCAGTCCCAGAAGGAGGCGGTCGGCTCGATGGTGGAAAGATAGGTGAAGGCGGAGATCAGCAGAACAGCCAGCGCCGTCACCTTGTTCCACAGTTTGAATTTCTTAATGTCCATAAACTAACGTTCGTAAATCGGCCGAATCCGGCTGACAATCAGACAAAGATACAAAAGGATTCGCTATCTTTGCAAAAATATGACAGATAAGCGGCAAAAAATGAGCCGCCGCTGATCTGGAAAAAGTATTTTTGACAATTAAATAATGAAAGCCGACAACGACTGGAAACAAAGACTTGGGGTTGTCTATTCGACAGACCCGAACTTCAGCTACGCGAAAGAGGAGGTTCCCGAGGCCGAGACCCTTGAGCCGTCCAGGCAGAGACTGACGGTCACGATCGACCGGAGGAACCGCGGAGGGAAGCAGGTGACGCTGGTGAGCGGTTTCGTCGGGACACAGGACGACCTGGCCGCGCTCGGCAAGGCGCTGAAGGTGAAATGCGGGGTCGGAGGCTCCGCCAAGGACGGCGAGATCACGATCCAGGGCGACCTGAGGGACAAGGTGACGGAACTGCTCAGGAACATGGGCTACAACGCTAAACGGGGGAACTGACGAGCATGATCGACGATCCGGTATTCTGTGGCCTCGCTGTCATATTCACATTCCTTCTCCTGCTGAGTGCCAGGAGTTTATTCAAGATTCTACCGTCGCTTTGGTACTGTGTACAGCGATGGAAGGGTAACCTTGACCTTGAGGACAGCCTCCAGCTCAGCGGAAGCCGCAACCTGGTCGCCGGAGTCCTGTTCGTCCCGCTGTGCATGGTGGCATATTCACACAATCTCTACCACACGGACTACATGGACGGGATGCCGCCGGCGCTTCAACTGGCCGCCGTCTGCGGCACCATGCTCGCCTACCTCATCCTGAGGATGTTCCTGAACTGGCAGCTTGAGATGGACGCCTACAGAAGCAAGACCTTCACAGCCGCCAACAGGTCGTTCTACAACTATTTGATACTCCTGTTCCTCATAGTGTTCCCGATCGGCGCGGCGTTCAAGGTTCTGATTGGCAATGAATATGTTACAAGAACCGTCATACTGTACATAACGGCCTTCACCTACCTGTTCCACATCATCCGGAGAGGACAGATTTTCGCATCAGTTTGCAATCCTTTCACAACATTTTTGTATCTTTGCGGCCTTGAATTACTTCCAACCGCCGTTCTGGTGCTTTCAGCCAAGTTGCTCTAACGCCACGGACTTGCAGGATTACAAAAGTAGGACTATGACAATAAAGAAGATTTTAATCTCACAGCGCGCACCTCTCAACGACGCACCCTACGTCGCCCTAAAGGAAAAGTTCGGCGTTGACATCACATTCAAACAGTTCTTTCTCATCGAGCCACTCTCTTCCAGAGAATTCCGGACACAGAGGATCAACATACTTGACTACACGGCCATCATCTTTTCCTCACGCCACACCATCGACGCATTCTACGGACTGTGTGACGGACTGAGGGTGAAGGTTCCGGAGACTATGAAGTACTTCTGCACCACAGAGGCCGTGGCCATGTACCTCCAGAAGCACATTGTCTACCGCAAGCGCAAGATTTTCTTCGGCAACGGGACTCCGGAGTCCATCATCGAGCAGATCGGAACCAAGCACAGGGACGAGAAGTTCCTCGTGACCCAGTCCGATTCCTCAAACAGTTCTCCTCTGACCAATCTGATGGAGGCTCAGAACCTTGAGTACAAGACCGCCGTGTTCGTGAAGTCCGTCCCTCAGGATCTGAAAGACATCACCCTTACGGACTACGACATGATTGTCTTCTACAACCCCTATGATGTCAAGTCCCTGTACGAGAACTTCCCTGATTTCCAGCAGGGCGACATCAAGTTTGTGGCCTACGGCAAGTCCATCGTCAAGGCCATGGACGAGGCCGGCCTCAAGATCGAGATCCAGGCTCCTACGCCGGAGGCTCCTTCCGTGGCCCGCGCCATCGAACTCTACCTCGCCGCTCAAAAATAGTCCCTGATGCTCACTCTACCGAAATCCGAACGGCTTCACGGGAAGTTGAAGATTTCGGCTCTGATGTCCAAGGGCCGCTGGGGCTTCACGCCCGGTCTGAAATACTGTTTCCTCAAGAGTCCGGATCCTAGTAAGGTTGAAAATGATGTTGTCCAGCGAGAGGCAAGGAGGGACAGCGCGCCAAGCGCGGAGCGACGCAAGGGGTCTGGGGAATACGGTCCCCAGTGCCCCGGGGGGGGCTGTCACGAAGTGACTGGGGGGAGAATGGTAGAAAATGATGTTGTCCGGCGAGAAATAGTTGAAAATGATGTTGTCCGGCTCTCGCCGAACAACATCATAGTTTCAGTTCCGAAGCGCCTGTTCAAGAGGGCGGTGAAGCGCAATCTGCTGAAGCGCAGGCTGCGTGAGGCCTACAGGACGCAGAAAGGGCTGCTGCCGCCGGAAGGATATTCAATACTCTTCCTTTACAACACGAAGGAGGTTCTGGACTACGCCGCCGTGCGGGAGCAGGTGGGTGCGATCCTGCAAAAAATCGCGGAATCATGAGGCCCAGCGGAAACATTCCTCCATGGAGGCAGAAGTTGAGAAAGGTGTGCATCGCGCCGTTCCTGGCGCTGATCTGGTTCTACCGCACCTGCATCGGCCCCTATATCCCCAAAACCTGCCGCTTCGAGCCGTCTTGCTCGACCTACGCCATCCAGGCTTTCAAGAAATGGGGACCCGTCAAAGGCCTGTTCCTCACAATCTGGAGAATCCTCCGCTGCAACCCTTGGGGCGGCAGCGGCTATGACCCTGTGCCTTAAGGGCTTGCACCACCTTAATTGATTGGTTATCCTGTCAGATCTTGTGATTCTTCTTCCGCGAGCGGAGGCGTGTGACACTCTCCACAAGGAGCTGATCCCTAAGGATGTACCTCGCCGCAATGAAGTTCAGGATCGCGGAGAGAAGGGGGAATATGGCGGTGAATTTGAATATCCACTCCTTGTCAGCCGTGAAATAATCCACGCCCAACCAAGCCTGGAGCGCTATCATCAGAATGGCCGAAAGCACAGCGGTGCGCATCTGGAAGACGCGGGCATTGAACGAGAACACCGCCAGCAACTGAAGAAGCGTGATAAGAATCATGAGAATCAGGTACGGAGTGTACTTGACGTAGGTCAGCTCAACCGCATGAACCCCGCCAGGGCCGAGTGCGAACGCCTTGACGCTAAAGAACAGCGCCGCGATGAGACCTGTGGCGATGCACAGGTATAAAGTTTGAAGTCTTTGCCACATATTCCACAAAAATAGTTAATTCCGCTGAATATTGCTATCTTTGGCAAGATAAGACATTAAATTTTAAAAATCAGAGAATATGAGAATAGCAGAATCTGAACTCATTATCAACGACGACGGGTCGGCGTTCCACATCCACCTCAGACCGGAGGAGCTGGCGGACATCGTCATCCTCGTAGGCGACCCGGGAAGGGTTGACATGGTCTCCGAGTACCTGACGGACATCGAGTTCCGTCACCAGTCCCGCGAATTCGTCTCCACGACAGGAAAGTACAACGGCAAGAGAGTCACTGTCCTGTCAACAGGCATCGGCACCGACAACATCGACATCGTGATGACCGAGCTGGACGCGCTCGCCAACGTTGACTTCACGACCCGCGAGCCAAAGAAAGAACACCGGACGCTCACCGTCCTGCGCATCGGGACCTGCGGCGCGGTACAGGCCGACATTCCTCTCGGCTCCCCTATCTTCTCCCACTATTCCGTTGGCTGTGACGGCCTTATGAACTGGTACGAAGGCCGTGACGAACTCTCCAACCTTGAGATGGAGGAGGCGTTCAAGAAGCACACGCACTGGGACAGGCACCTTCCTTCGCCTTACTTCGTGAAGGCCAGCGAGAAGCTCATCAGGAAATTCGAGGACTGCACGGTCAAGGGCACGACCATCTCGGCGTCAGGGTTCTACGGGCCGCAGGGCAGGGTCGTCAGACAAGGCCTCGCCATGCCGAACATGCTTGAGGATTTCGAGTCGTTCCGCTTCGGAGAGTACAGGATCACAAACTTCGAGATGGAAAGCTCGGCTGTCGCCGGAATGGCGAAACGCCTTGGCCACGAGGCCGGTACAATCTGCTGCGCGATAGCGAACCGCTACCTCAAGAGCAGCAATCCGGACTACAAGCCTCAAGTCCGCGCCGTCGTAAAGCTCGCCCTCGACAGGCTTTGCGAATAATCCGCGAACAAGAACTTTACTCCACACGACGTCCTGCGCTGTTGTTGAAACGGCCCAGGACGTTTTCCGAATAGGTCTTGGTGATAGGAATAGGGGCGATCGCGTCATTGTCCAGATCCAGCTCGTAGCCATCCTTCTCCTTGCGCAGAACCTTGACCTTGTCCATGTTCACGATGTATTTCCTGTGGCACCGCACGAGGCTGCTGCCCCGGAAACTCTCCTCCACGGTCTTCAGGCGGCAACGGAGCATGTAACGCTTCAAGTCCCCCTTGCTGTCCGTGTACCAGACCACAATGTAGTTGTCGTCGGACTCGATGTAGTAGAGGTTCGACGCGCTGACGCACAGTTTGAGGTCGCCATTGTTGTCGAAAAGGGTTATCTTCTCAAGCCGCGAGACCGGCATGGCCTCGTCCGAGACGACATTATCATAGTTCATCAGACGAATGATCTGATTCTTGTCTTGAATGGCATAGTACATCCCGGCGAGGATGTAAGGAATTATCAAAGAAGTGTTTCCATACAACAAAGCCTTTCCCAGAGTCGCCGGAAACTGATCCCAACCGATGCCCGTGATCGGCACGGTGATGAATGAATATGCCAGGCAGATCACGACAATCTCGCACACGCACCACATGATGTAGCCCAGGATGGTCATGTTGATCTTGTTTCTGGTCTTGTACATTATGTACTTGCTGATGATTACTATCATAAGCGAGCCAAGCGCGAAAAGCACCGTGAAGACGAAGAACCTTGAGTTGCCCAGCGCCATCCAGCTGCTATGCGAGAACGGAAGGCTGACCAAAAGGAACACGATGGAGAACAACGCCGTGAACGTCACGGTGTAGATAAGTTGGTTCTTCCCCCGGAGATACCCCGGAACCGGCTTATTGAAAAAACTCATCCTTTTCTCTTTTATGTGGCAAATATAACACTTTTTAGGATTATAAAAGAGCGGCGATTCGCCACATATTCGGAAAAAACGCCACTTAAAACACGAAGACGCCGACTCCGGACGGTTATTCACCACTTAATTTTTGAGGGGCATGGGCATATTCATAATTTTGTTTGGTTAATACTTTAATTATAGGAATTTTATTTATGAGAATCATCGGTACAGGAAGCGCGCTTCCAAGAAAGGTTGTGACCAATGAGATGCTTACCGGATTCCTTGACACAAGCGATGAGTGGATCTACCCTCGCACGGGAATCAAGACAAGGCACGTGATCACCGACGAGAACCTGGAGGATCTCGGAGCCGAGGCTGTCAGCAAGGCTCTCGAAATGTCCGGTCTCAATGCCGAAGACATCGACCTGTTCGTCGTCTCGAACGTGGTTTCCGAATATGTCACCCCAAGCATAAGCTGCATAATCGGCGAGAAACTGGGGCTCAAGTGCCCAATGTTCGACATCAACTGCGCCTGCCCGGGATTTGTCTACGCCCTGGACATGGTGGAGGCTTACTACAAGGCCGGTAAGATCAGGAACGCCATCATCGCCTGCGTCGAGGAACCGACAAGGATGGCAAGCTGGAAGGACAGAGGGACATGCGTGCTGTTCGGCGACGGAGCCGGAGCCGTGGTGCTGACCGAAGGCGACAACGTCAAAGGCACAAAACTGCACTCCGAGCCGTCCAAGGAAGAGATCTGGGAAACCATCACGCTGAACGACACTCCTTACATCACGAAGAAGGAGGAGACCGTCCCGATGCAGATGAAGGGCCGCGAGGTCTTCAAGTTCGCCGTGAACGCCTGCACCCACGGAGTGGAGGATCTTCTCGACGAGGTGGGCATCGACAAGGACGACGTCGCCTACTTCATGATCCATCAGGCCAACCAGAGGATCATCGACGCCATCATCAAATACATGGGGCAGCCGGCGGAGAAATTCCCTGTCAACATCACCGACCACGGCAACTCCTCATCGGCCTCCTGCCCTATCCTTCTTGACGAATGCAACAGGAAAGGAATGTTCAAAAAGGGGGACATTCTGGTCTTCAGCGCATTCGGAGCCGGACTTCTTTCAGGAGCCGCCGTGATTGAATGGTAATCTGAACATTAATTAGTATATTTGCAAGAATATGATTAAAAGTGTTATATGTGACTTGCTCGGAATCGAGCGCCCTCTGTTTCAGGGAGGTATGGCCTGGATCGCGGATGCGAGACTGGCTGGCGGCG
>HF985998.1:12738-26283 GCA_000431015.1 Alistipes sp. CAG:514
CTCCCGCCGTGTCCAACGCCGGCGGACTTGGACTGATTTCCTCCATCAATTTCGGCACGGAAGCCGTCAGGGAGGAGATCCGCAAATGTAAAACGCTGACCGACAAGCCATTCGGTGTCAACATCATGCTCCAGGCTCCTAACGCCGGAGAAGTCGCCGACATGCTCATCGAGGAAGGCGTAAAGATCGTGACCACCGGAGCCGGCTCACCGGCCGCCTACATGGAGAAATGGAAGGCCGCCGGGATCAAGGTGATCCCTGTCGTGGCCTCCGTAGCCTACGCCCTCAAGATGCAGGAACTCGGAGCCACTGCCGTTGTCGCCGAAGGAGCGGAATCCGGAGGACACATCGGAGACATCCACACAATGGCTCTCGTACCGCAAGTAGTTGACGCTCTTGACATTCCCGTGCTGGCCGCAGGTGGAATATTCGATGGCCGCGGAGTCGCCGCCGCATTCATGCTCGGCGCGCAGGGAGTACAGGTCGGCACAAGATTCCTCATCGCCGACGAGTGCCACATACACGAGAACTACAAGGCAAGGCTGATCGCCGCATCCGATGTCAGCACCATGGTGACAGGAAAATCACTTGGAGACGCTGTGCGCGGTCTCAAGACCCCTTTCACCAAGAAATTCTTCAAGATGGAATATGACCCTGCCGTGCCGAAGGAGGAGGTACTGAAATTCGGAACCGGATCCATGCGCAAGGCCGTGTTCGACGGTGACCTCGCGGGAGGCAGCTTCCTTGCCGGAGAAGTCGCCGGAATGATCAAGAAAAAAGAGACAGCCAAAGAGATTGTGGAAGACCTCATGGACGGGGCCGAGAAACTGCTCGCCAATGCTCCGGGGCTTCTATCCAACTAAACAATAACAGATTATAAAAAGATTAAGCATGAATAAAAGAGTAGTCATTACAGGTATGGGAGTCATCTCCCCGGTAGGAAATGACGTCAACACCTTCTGGAGCAACCTTTGCAACGGAGTGTGCGGCATCGATCACATCAAGTCCTTCCCTACGGACAACCTCCCGGTCGGAATCGCAGGTATCATCAAGGATTTCAAGCCCGAGGAATACGGTATGGACAAGCCGTTCATAAGAAAGCAGGACTTGTTCACACAGTACGGCGTGGCCGCCGCCTATCAGGCGATGAAGCAGTCCGGACTCTCCTCACAAGGTGAAAACAAGAACATCGACCCTTTCAGGCTCGGAGTCTACTTCGGTTCCGGAATCGGTGGATTCGCCACACAGTACAGGGAGATCTCCAAGATGATCGAGGATCCTTCAGGACAGTGGATCTCTCCGCTGTTCATCCCGACGATGATCTCCAACATCGCCGCCGGACACATCGCCATCCTGAACAACGCCCAAGGTCCATGTCTTGACATCGTGACAGCCTGTGCCACATCGACCAACGCCATGGGTGAGGCTTTCCGCGCCATCAGGAACGGCTATGCCGACGCGATCATCACCGGAGGCTGCGAGAACGCCACCATCCCGATCGGCATCGTCGGTTTCGCCAACGCCAAGGCCCTCTCCAGAGCCACGGATCCGAACTACGCCTCACTTCCTTTCAACGGCAACCGCGCCGGTTTTGTCATGGCTGACGGTTCCGCAGCGCTTGTGCTTGAGGAATACGAGCATGCGAAAGCCCGTGGAGCGCAGATACTCGGCGAGATGGTCGGCTACGGCAACACCTGCGACGCCTACCACTCCACAGCCCCGAGGCCGGACGGCACCACACAGGCAAAGTGCATCGAACTCGCCCTTGAGGAGGCCGGATTCGACAAGGAGAAAGACAATCTCTACATCAACGCGCACGGTACGGGCACAAAACTGAACGATGTCGCCGAGACCCTGGCCTACAAGATCGCTCTGGGAGACTTCGCCTACAAGGCCCACATCAGCTCCATCAAGTCCATGACCGGACACATGTTCGGAGCCGCGGGATCCGCAGAGGCGATCGCCACGGTGCTTGCCCTCCGTGACGGCATCTGCCCTCCTACCATCCACCTCGACACTCCGGATCCGGAGTGCGACCTCGACTACACTCCTAACACAGCAGTCAAGACCGATCTGACCCTCGGTATCTCCGACTCGTTCGGATTCGGAGGGCATGACGCGTGCGTGGCCTTCAGAAAGTGTGAGTAATTCATTTAAAACCAGAATCATGGATAAGGAAGAGATCAAAAAGTTCCTGCCTCACAGAGAACCCATGCTTCTCATTGAGGAGGCCTACATCGACGAGGAAGGCACGGCTCATTCCAAATACCGCATCAAGGAAGACGAGTTCTTCACAAGAGGCCACTTTCCTGGCAACCCTGTCGTTCCGGGAGTGATCCTTTGCGAGATCATGGCACAAAGCTGCGCGATTCTCGTCAAGGATGAGATTCCGGGACACCTCACGCTTTATGCCGGACTTGACAAGGTACGTTTCAAGAATTCCGTGAAGCCGGGGGATCTGTGCGAGGTGACAGCCAAGTTGATCGACAGGCGCGGACAACTTTTCTTCTGCACCGCCAAACTTGAGGTGAACGGCAGGCTCTGCTGCAAGGGCGAGCCAAGCTTCGCCCTCGTCCCGATCGAATAAGCAAATGGAATACAGACGGTTAGGCGAGGAAGAGTTCCGGGACATCGAATCCAGGATCCTGTACGAGGACAACCACATCATGGTCTTCAACAAGAGGGCCGGAGAGATTGTCCAGGCGGACAAGACCGGAGACGAATGCCTTGCCGAGACTCTGAAAGCCTTCATCGCCCAAAGAGATGACAAGCCGGGCAAGGTGTATGTGGGGATTCCGCATCGCCTTGACCGGCCTGTCAGTGGTATCACGATGTTCGCCAAGACATCAAAGGCTCTTTCAAGACTCTCGGAGATGTTCCGGTCCGGGAATATTCACAAGATCTATTGGGCGCTGTGCTGCAAGGCGCCGGAGAAGGAGTCCGCGGAACTGGATGACTGGCTGGTGCGTAATGAGAAGATGAACAAAAGCTTCATCGCCAAAGGGGGTGAAAAGACTCCGGGAGCCAAACTGGCAAAGCTGATCTACACCCACCTGAGGGACACGGAGAGATACTCCCTGCTTGAGGTTCAGCTGCTTACGGGAAGGCATCACCAGATCCGCTGCCAACTTGCGGGGATGGGCTGCGTCATCAAGGGCGATCTGAAATACGGCGCTCCGCGGTCGAATCCCGACGGAGGAATATGCCTGCATTCACATGAGATAAGATTCATCCACCCGGTCCGGAAAGAGGAGATGGACATCATCGCTCCCCCTCCTGAGAGCTGGAAGATAGGGTAATGATTCAGAAGCAGGGTGATTTGGAAGGCCTCTTCCAATCACCCTACTTTCTTTCAAGCTCACGTAAATAGTCCTGCAGCCATTCGGAAGGGGTCTTCCCGGTGTTCACCTTGAAGGACATGTTGAACGAGACCGAAGAGTGGAATCCGGACATCTCCGAGACCTCCCCCATCTTCAGCCTCGGATCCGTCTTCAACAGCTCTATGGCTCTCCTCACTCTGTAAAAGTTGACAAACTGCCTGAAATTGCGCCCGGAAAGGATGTTTATCGTCTTCGAAAGATACAACTTGTTCGTGAACATTCTGTCCGCAAGACTCGACATGTCGAAAGTCTGGTCAAGGTAGGGGCGTTTCTCCTCCATGTACATCACCACTCTCCTGTAGAGATTGTTCATCTTCCTGTCATCGTCCACCTTCTCGGCATAGGAAGACCTTAGGTTGCCTTTTATGATGTCCTTGATCCTTTCCTCCGTGTCAGACGGAATGATGAAAGTCCTTCCTGTCATCGCCCTGAGATACAGGACAGCATACAGAGCCATGTAGAGCAGCGCCGTCACGACTGAAAGCACATCGCCCAGATGGCCCACCGCATAGATCGCTGACAACAACATCACCCCTGCCACCAGATAGATCATCGAATAGATGAAACGGGCGTACTCTTCGACATTATGCCAGACGGCGGTGTTACGGAACATGGCTCTGATGGCGGAGAACCGCTTGTAGGTCAAGCGGAAGAAATAGACAAGGACAAAGAGGAACATCGGAGCGAACGAAAACGCCACCCTCTGAAACCGGTAATCAAGTGTTCCCTTCGGTTTGGACGCATACACGAACAATGTCATCAAGGTGAACGACAACAGGCATAATGAAGCCAATAGCGAACTCTTCGGCTTCTCGAACGAACAAGGATACATCACCAGCACCGCCGCGGCGCACGAAAGATCCGCCGCCAGCTCACGGGTCTCAAACGGGGAGTCGAAGACAAGCTCACAAACCGCCAGAACAACCCCGCCAAGACACGAGGACATCCGGATCGCATACCTCCGGGTGCGATTGCCCTTGCTGCTGATAAGGTCATAGACGAAGAAGAAAGACAGTTCGACAATAGCCAGCAAAGTAATGATACGTGTCATGTGGTCAATTCTTGTAATGGTGGTCAAAGCCAAGGTAGAAATTAAAACCCCCAGGTGGTGGTTTGCCCGGGGGTACGATGCTATATTTAAACGTTTTTTATAAAAAACTAACTTTTCTTTGCGACTTTGATGGACTCGAATCCTTGTCCATAGACTCCGCTTACGGAGGAAATCGAAAGGAATGCGTCCGGATCCTCACGTTTGATGGCTTTCAGGAGGAGATTCACGTCCGTTTTCCTGGTGATGACCATCAGAACGGATGCAGGCTGCTTGGTGTACCAGCCCTCGCCGTTCAGCACAGTCACGCCACGATGGAAGTCCCTGACTATCATGTCCGCGATCTGCTCATACTTCCTTGACAGGACAAAAAGCTGAACGCTCTGCTTAGAGCCGGCGAGATAGAGGTCCACCACATAGCCATTGACCGTCACGATGATCATGCCATAGACAGCGATGGAGAACTTGGCGTCAAACGGAAGAAGCTGGCCGTCCGCTCCGTAGGAAGGGAACAGCAGGGATGAGGAAATGATGAACACATCGATGATAAGGATGATGCGCCCCGGGGAGATATTCCTGAATTTCGTGATTATCATCGCCAAGATGTCGGTCCCTCCCGTGCTTCCGCCTTGCGAGATCGACATGCCGATGCCAACGCCAGCCATTGATCCGCCGATGATCGAGCACATCAGTTTCCCGTTCGAAAGCGCGAAATCCTGGATGATGGTCTGAGGGATTATGGCCTGGAACAGGTTGAGGCAAGCGGACGCGAGGACGATGGCATAGATTGTCTTCGCACCGAACGAAGGCCCGATGATGATCACGGAGATGATCAGCAGGATCGTGTTGATCACAAAATAGGAGTATCCCATCTTGATGCCGGTGGCATACTGGATGATGGCGCTTATACCGGAGACACCGCCACCGATAAGGTTGTTCGGGGCAAGGAAAATAGCCCAACCAACCGTGTAGACAACTATACCGAGGGTGATGAGAAGGTACTCCTTGACTCCTCGAAGAATTGTTGAAGAATTGATTGACATAAACTATTTCACAACAAAATTAACTATCTTGCCAGGAACGACAATCACCTTGACGACATTCTGGCCGCCGACATACTTGACGGTCTGCTCCATCCCGCGGATCTCGGCCTCGACCTCCTTAGGAGACAGAGACTTAGGCAGTTCGACAGTGAAGCGCATCTTGCCGTTGAACGAGACCGGATAGGTCACGTTGTCCTCGGCTGCCAGCGCCGGGTCAAACTCAGGGAAACGGGCGTAGGTGATGCTTTCACCGTGGCCAAGAGCCTCCCAAAGCTCCTCGGCGATGTGCGGGGCGAACGGCGAGAGCATTATCGTCAACGGCTCAAGGATCTCACGCTTGCGGCATTTAAGGGCAGAAAGGTCGTTCAGAGCGATCATGAACGCGCTGACCGTCGTGTTGAAGGAGAAGTGCTCGATGTCGTCCTGCTCCTTGGCGATCAGCTTGTGGAGAACCTTAAGCTCTTCAGGTGTGGCCTTCTCATCGGTCACGACGAGGTCATCCCCGTCAAAGAACAGCCTCCAGAACTTGCGCAGGAAGCGGTTCACACCGTCGATACCCTTTGTGTCCCAAGGCTTTGACTGCTCAAGAGGACCAAGGAACATCTCATAGAGACGAAGGGTGTCGGCACCGTAGTCATCGCAGATGTTGTCCGGATTGACGACGTTGTACATCGACTTGCTCATCTTCTCGACGGCCCATCCGCAGACATATTCACCATTCTCAAGAATGAACTCCGCGTCGGCGAACTCCGGCCTCCAGGCCTTGAACGCCTCAAGGTCGAGCCTGTCGTTGCGGACGATGTTGATGTCCACGTGGATCTCGGTGGTCTCGTACTGATCCTTCAGGCCGAGGGAGACGAACTTGTTGGTGCCGACGATCCTGTAGACGAAGTTGGACCGGCCTTGGATCATGCCCTGGTTGACCAGCTTGCGGAAAGGCTCGTCCTCGCAGACGTAGCCAAGGTCGAAGAGGAACTTGTCCCAGAAGCGGGAATATATCAGGTGTCCCGTGGCATGTTCCGTACCACCGATGTAGAGGTCAACGTCACGCCAATATTCATCAATCTTCCTGTCCACCAAGGCATTGTCGTCGTGAGGATCCATGTAGCGGAGATAGTAGGCGCTGGATCCGGCGAATCCCGGCATCGTGCTGGTCTCCAGAGGGTAGCCCTCGTAGGTCCAGTCCTTCGCCCTGGCGAGTGGCGGCTCACCGCTCTCGGTCGGCTTGAACTCTGTGATCTCCGGAAGGGTCAGCGGCAGCTTCTCGAACGGAACAGGGGTCGGGATGCCGTCCTTGTAGTAGATCGGGAACGGCTCGCCCCAGTACCTCTGGCGGCTGAAGATCGCGTCGCGCAGACGATAGTTGACCTTCCTGTGGCCGAAGCCCTGTTTTTCGACATATTCAATGGCGGCAGTGATCGCGTCCTTGACATCCAGCCCGTTGAGGAAGCCGGAGTTGATCATACGGCCCTCTTTCGCGTCGAAACTCTCCTCGCTGACATCGCAGCCCTCGATGAGAGGTATGATCGGCAGGTTGAACTTTCTGGCGAACGCATAGTCGCGGCTGTCGTGCGCCGGAACGGCCATGATGGCGCCGGTGCCGTAGCCCGCGAGGACATATTCAGAAATCCAGATCGGCACCCTGCCGCCGGTCATCGGGTTCACTCCGTAGGAGCCGCTGAACACGCCGGTGACGGTCTTTGTCTGGGCGATCCTCTCGCGCTCGGTCTTCTTTTTTACCGCCGCAAGATACTCATCCACAGCCTCTTTCTGCCCAGGCGCGGTGAGGAGCGGCACCAGATCGCTCTCTGGGGCCAGCACCATGAAGGTCACTCCGAACATCGTGTCGGCGCGGGTTGTGAATATGGTCACATCGTGCTCTGTCTCACCATTGTAGCACTTGAAAACAGCCTCGCAGCCGTTGGACTTTCCGATCCAGTTGCGCTGCATCTCCTTGAGGGAGTCGGTCCAATCGATCTTGCCCAACCCTTCGAGGAGTCTTCCGGCGTAGGCCGAAACCCTGAGCTGCCACTGACGCATCTTCTTCTGCTCCACCGGGAAACCGCCGCGCACGGAAAGCCCATCCTTCACCTCGTCGTTGGCGAGCACAGTTCCGAGTCCGGCGCACCAGTTCACCGCCGTCTCTCCCTGATAGGCGATGCGGTAGTTCATCAGCGCGTCCGACTTCTCCTTTTCTGAATATGCACGCCACTGTTCCGCCGTAAAAGGCTCATGCTCAGAGCAGGCCGCATTGACGGCAGCGCTTCCGCCCCTCTCGAAAGCCGAGATAAGATCCTCTATCGGACGAGCCTTACGGGCATCGTTGTCGTACCATGAGCCGAACATTTTCAGGAAAGCCCATTGAGTCCACTTGTAGTAGGCCGGATCGCAGGTGCGGATCTCGCGGCTCCAGTCGTAGGAGAAACCGATCCTGTCCATCTGCTGACGGTAACGGTTGATGTTGTTCACCGTAGTCACTTCCGGATGCTGGCCGGTCTGGATGGCGTACTGCTCGGCGGGGAGTCCGAAGGCGTCGTAGCCCATCGGGTGAAGGACATTGAAGCCCTTCAGCCTCTTGTAGCGGGAATATATGTCGCTGGCGATGTAGCCCAACGGATGGCCGACATGCAGGCCTGCTCCGGACGGATAAGGGAACATGTCCAGAACATAGAACTTCGGCTTTGAGGGATCCTCCTTGGTCTTGAAGGTGCCGCGTTCAGCCCAATAGGTCTGCCACTTTTTTTCAATTTTCCTGAAATCGTAGTCCATTTTATTATTGCAATTGATTAATTATCATGCTTTTTCAGCCCGAAACTTCCTTTCTTCTCAAGCCGGAACTCCACGTAGAGAGACATCCTTGACTTGACCTTCTTGCCCATCAGCCAGCCCGGCTTCCAGTCCGGCGACGCGCTGATGATCCGCACGGCCTCCTCGTCCAGAAGCGGATCCACACCCTTGAGAACCTTGACATCCTTGACCCTGCCCTTCTCGTCGATCACGAAATCCACAAGCACACGACCCTGGATGCCGTTTTTCACCGCCTCCTTAGGGTACTTCATGTAGGTGTAGACCCATTTTTCGAGAAAGACTCTCGGATCGCGGCTGCCAAGGAACGACGGCCTGTAGTCGCAATCATAATAAGGCACAACGTTGTCCTTACCTTTGGCAGAGGTCAACCCTGATAGGTCAGAAGGATTGAAGATCGGCTTCGGCCCGTTGATGAGAGCCACGGAATAATTGTAGACATATTCAAGCTCCCTTTCCATCGTGTCGAAGTCGATGATGGACTGGGTGTCGCGTTCGGTGCAATATTCAGGGTAATGTCCTGTGGTGAAGAGGATTGACGGGATCTCCTTGTCGTAGAAGGCCCTGTGGTCGGAAGTGAAAGGCTCCGCCGCCGTGAGCGTCGGCAGGATCGGCTGGAGCTGCCCGGCCATCGACTTGACGACCTCGTTCATGTCGGCGTTGGAGGAGGTGTAGGCGTAGAAGCCACTGGAGCCGGTCCCCACCATGTCCAGGTTGATCATCGCGTCGATCTCCTTGACATCCGAGAACGCCCTGTTCAGGAAGTACCACGATCCGGCGAAGGTCTGGCAGGAGGCGCCGAACGCCACGAACAGCACTGATCTGCCGAGCAACTGCCTGTTGGTCCGGAGCATGCGGGACAACTCCAGCATCATCGCGAGACCGGAGGCGTTGCCGTTGGCTCCGTAATAGGTCCGTTCGACAGTCCGCCCGTCGATCGTCATGGTGTCGGAGCCGAGGTTGTCCATCCTTGCTCCGATGACTATATATCTGTTTCTCAGCGCTTTGTCGCCGCCCTGCAAGAATGCTATCACATTGCGGGAGGTAAGCGTGTCGCCACTTTCCTGCCTGATGCCGAAGATGTCGCCGTCCTTTCCGGAAAGCACATCGAGACCGTACCTGCCGAAGACTTCGGTGACATATTCAGCGGTCATTCTCTCCCCTTCCGAACCGGCCTTGCGACCCTCCATGACCGCCGCCGAGATGGTCGAGACGTGTTCCTTGAGCGCGCGGACCGTCTCGCTGTCGTCCAGGTCAGCGAACGAGGCTCCGTTTCTGAATTGGGCGTTGGCTTGAATGCCTCCGAAGAGAATGGCGCAGATTGCCGAAATGATCGTGATTTTTCCTTTCATCATTGTTTCCGTTCTAAAATCCACGCGCCCTTAGGGCAAAAATCCTGCCTCTGGAGTTCTTTGAGAGATTCCTGTGCCTTGCCTGGATCATCCGTTCCGCACACTCCGACGGCGGTGCTGTTGCGGAAAGCCAGAAGTTCCCCCTTGTAGCCTTTGCCGGCGATCTCCTTGATGTAGCGCTCGGCATTTTCTTTGTTAGAGAACGAGCCCAGAATCACGACGAAACGATAGCGATGATTGGCCTGACGAACAGAATCAGCGGCTGCAAGCGAGTCAGCCACAGCCTTCCGGGCAGCCTCCAGCGAGTCCTGGCGGGCGCGGAGAGCCTCCTCGTCCTTTCTGATGGACTCCGCCTTGGCCTCAATCCACTCAGAGTCAGGCCGTCCGGCGAGCCTCCGGAAGAAGTCGCAGCCCGTTGCCATGAAGGCGACGAGCACAAAAAACGTCAGTGTCAAGAACACATTTCTCATAACCTACAAAGTTAGCAAAATTCCACCCGCTTCAAAAATATATTTTTTTTAAGAAATAAGTATCTTTGCAGATTGGATAACAACTAGACAACAACGAATATTTGAGCCACTAAGTGGCGAGAGGTAACGTGAATTTGTGCGGTGTGCAATCGCCGCAATTTATAATGATTTTTTTATTTGCAGGCGATTGCCTGCTTACAAAAGGTTAATATTATGGCATCAAGAGAAATCAAATTTTCCCTCGTTTACAGGGATATGTGGCAGTCGTCCGGCAAGTACGTTCCCCGCGTGGACCAACTTGTCGAGGTGGCACCGGCCATCATTGATATGGGCTGCTTCGACCGCGTCGAGACCAACGGCGGCGCCTTCGAGCAGGTGAACCTACTTTTCGGCGAGAACCCCAACGTGGCCGTCCGCCGCTGGACAGCCCCTTTCCACAAGGCCGGCATCCAGACGCATATGCTTGAAAGAGGCCTCAACGCCCTCAGAATGAACCCGGTACCGGCGGATGTCAGGGAACTGATGTTCAAGGTCAAGAAAAAGCAGGGCACCGACATCTCCCGCTCCTTCTGCGGCCTGAACGACCACAGAAACCTGCGCCGCTCCGTCGAGTTCGCCAAGAAAGGCGGAATGATCTCGCAGGTGGCCCTCTCCATCACCAGCTCCCCTGTCCACACGGTCGAGTACTACATGGGCATCGTGGACAAGGTTGTTGAATATGGAGCCGACGAGATCTGCCTCAAGGACATGGCGGGAATCGGCCGTCCGACCTTCCTCGGCCAGCTCACACGCGACATCAAGAAGAAATACCCTCATATTCTTGTCCAGTACCACGGCCACTCGGGGCCGGGCTTCTCCCCTGCCTCGATGCTTGAGGTGGCCCGCGCCGGCGCTGATGTCCTGGACGTGGCCGTCGAGCCGCTCTCCTGGGGCAAGGTCCATCCGGACGTGATCACCATCAGGGAGATGCTGAAGGCCGACGGCTTCCTTGTCAAGGATCTGAATATGGACGCCTACATGGAGGTGCGCCGCCTCACGCAGAAGTTTATCGACGACTTCCTCGGCTACTGGATCAACCCTTCCAACGCCAAGATGAGCTCGCTGCTCGTGGGCTGCGGCCTGCCGGGCGGAATGATGGGCTCGATGATGGCCGACCTCAAGGGCTTCCAAGGCGCGATCAACGCCGCCGAAAGGGCTCACGGCCGTCCTGAGATCAGCCTCGACACCCTGATGGTCAAGCTGTTCCAGGAGGTTGAATATGTCTGGCCGCGTCTCGGATTCCCGCCACTTGTGACTCCGTTCAGCCAGTACACGAAGAACACCGCGCTGATGAACCTCCTGAACCTTCTGAACGGCAAGCCTCGCTGGACCACGATCGACAAGGACACCTGGAACATGATCCTCGGCAAGATGGGCCGCCTCCCTGGAGAACTCGCTCCGGAGATCGTACAACTCGCCAAGGAAAAAGGCATGGAGTTCTACACCGGCGACCCTCAGGAGATGTACCCGGACGAGCTTCCGAAATTCCGTCAGATGATGAAGGAAGAGGGCTGGGACGAAGGTCAGGACGAGGAGGAACTCTTCGAGTTCGCGATGCACGAGCGCCAGTACAGGGACTATCGGAGCGGCGTGGCCAAAGAGCGTTTTAACGCCGAACTGGCCGACCTCAAGGCCAAGGCGAACGCCCCGATCGAGGTGGTGCGTCCTGTGGTCGAGATGCCGAAGTTCGATGTGGATGAATATGCCAGACGCTATCCTCACGCCGTTCCTGTCCAGGCTCCGGCCAAGGGTCAGCTTCTCTGGCAGGTCGATGTGGAGGACGATTCCGTAGCTCCGATCGCCGGCACAGAGGTCAAGGCCGGAAAAGGCATAGGTTTCGTGCAGACATATTACGGAATGGAGGAACTGGTTCCCGCCGTTGACGGCCGCATAGTGGCCACCCTCGGCAAGCAGGGTGACAAGGTCGCCAAAGGTGAGATCGTCGCCTTTGTCGAAGGTGCCGCCGACGCCGCCGGTGCAGCTGGTGCCGCCGGTGCAGCCGGTTCCGCTGGCGCAGCCGGGGATGCAGGCGCAGCCGGTTCCGCTGGCGCAGCCGACGATGCAGGTACAGCCGGTTCCGCTGGCTCAGCCGCCAAGTAATGAATATTCAAAAAGGATTGAAAACTGTCTCTCCGGTCACTTCAGCAGACTCAGTGACCGGAGAAACTTTAATCGCTTCGACAAGTTCAGAGGCCGAAAAAGCGACTTGCCGTAGCAACACCATTGTTTCGGGCGCTTCGGTGGTTGGCGGACTTTGTCAAACCGTTAGCCCTGATGCCGAAAATGTAGGCTCAACCATCGAAAGATTAAACACATACGAGTCGTTTCCAGACCGCAATCCAATTCCCGTTGAGCGGCATCCTTTCGAGCCATTCCTGCCGGCTAATGCCAAGGTGCTGATGCTGGGCAGTTTCCCGCCCCAATCCAAGCGCTGGAGCATAGATTTTTACTACCCGAATTTCATCAACGACATGTGGCGGATTCTGGGCCTGATATTTTTCAACGACAAGAACCGTTTCGTGGACGTTGCCGCCAAGAAATTCAGACTGGATGACATAGTGGATTTCTGCACCGGAATCGGCATAGCGATGTACGACACCGCCACCGCCGTCCGCCGCCTGAAAGACAACGCCTCCGACAAGTTCCTGGAGGTAGTGACCCCGACCGACATCCCCGCCCTGTTAAGGCAGATCCCTCAGTGCCAAGCCATTGTCACCACCGGAGAAAAAGCCACCGACACCCTCTGCCAAACCTTCGGTGCCACCCCACCGGCCACCGGGGAATATTCCGAATTCCATTTCGAAGGCCGTCCGATGCGCCTCTACCGCATGCCCTCCTCCTCCAGAGCCTACCCCCTCCCCCTGGAACAGAAAGCCGCCGCCTACCGCCGCCTCTTCACCGCCCTCAACATGGTATAGCCAGTATAGCCAGCCCCGGTGCCGTTCCACGGCGTGTCCCAACGGTGCAGTTCCACGGTGCGTCATAACGGTGCAGTTCCACGGTGCGTCACAACGGTGCAGTTCCACGGCGCATCACAACGGTGCTGTACTACGATGTGATCCCACACCCCACCTCAGGCAACATTTTAACCCAATATCGTCACCCGAAAGTGCAGCACGGCACGCTTGAGCGACACCTCAGCGCTTCTTCGTCGCCCAAGAGTGCGGCACGACGCGTTCAGGCGACACTTCAGCCCATTTTCGTTGCCGAAAGGTGCAAGGCAGAATGACGTAAGGATGAAGGGACTCTTCGGCAACGAAACCCACACTTTTCGTCGCCCGAGAGTAAAGTACGGCACGCTTGGGTGACACTTCCGAGCATTTTCGTCGCCCGAGAGTGTAGTACGGCACGCTTAGGCGACACTTCCGTCCATTTTCGTCGCCCGAGAGTGCAGCACGACACTTTCAG
>HF985999.1:0-28019 GCA_000431015.1 Alistipes sp. CAG:514
GTGATATTCATACGGCAGGGTAGATTTTCTTCGGGCGGAGGGTTTTCAAAATTGTTTCATTTTTAAGGGGTTGAGGGTGGGCGTTGGCGGGGGTGTTCCTTAATATATGGGGGCGGATGAGCGGATTTGGGGCGTGTTGTGTGCTGGAATGTGGTTTTTTGGTGTGGATAGGCAAACTTTTCGTTAAAAAATCTTGCTTATGAAAAAATTATCCCATATATTTGTCGTTGTGTTATAGCATGCCCCCAAATGGGGACACTTGTACATATTTATAAGTAGAGTAACAATTATACGTTTTATTTATTTCAATTTTGTTTTTTAGCTATGAACAAAAAAATTAAAAACTTGTTCCTCGCTGGAGCCCTTGTCTTGGGCTTCGCGGGTGTAGCCGTATCTTGTACGGACTACGATGATGACATCAACAAGCTGAAGGAGGAGAACTCCCAGCTTGCGTCCACCATCAAGGATCTTCAGTCGAAGATCAATGCTGGATGTGTTATCACTGGCGTGACCGCCACTGATGACGGTCTCGTGATCACTACAAGTGATGGTAAGACCTACACCATCACTAATGGTAAGGATGGCGCTCCTGGCGCTCCTGGCGCTCCTGGCGCTCCTGGTAAGGACGGCAAGGACGGCGGTTTCTACAAGCCTAACGCTGACGGTTTCTGGTACTACTATGAGAGCAAGGATGCAGAGGGTGTGAAGACCGACCTCACCGTGTTCCCTGTTGGTACCATCACCGCTGAGCTTAAGGACGGCAAACTCATCCTTCACAACGTGAAGAATGCAAAAGGTGAGTATGAGGACTTCGAGTTCGACCTTGAGAAAGCTCTCTCTTCCCTCGTTTTCGTGCCTCAGTGCTACGTTGACGGTGTAGAGGGTATGGACTTCGTGTCTATGCGCTACAATGATCTTCTTGGAGCGGCCGTTAATACCAAGGGGGAAAAGTGGACTGCTGGTAATAAAACAACCCACATCAACCCTGAATTCGAGGCTGAGTATCATGTTAACTCTGCTGATGTCAAGCTTGACGCGACCTACACCTACTCTTTCGTTAAGAAGGATGTTCCTTACATCCACACAAGAACGAATGCCTCTGAGGATTTCGATGTTGTTCCGACATTCAAGAGCTTCAAGGATGGTATACTGACAGTTTCTGTCGCAGTTACCGGCACAGAGGCTAACGAGAATTGGATCTCCGTTGTAGCCCTCAGGGCTCAGAAGAAGGATGTTGTTGTCGTTTCCGACTACGCTACCCTCATTAGAAGTGAATTTGGGGCTCCAGTGATTGCTTGGCCTCAGGCGATCTCTGAGAAAGCTAAGAACATCAATAAGAAAGATGCCCACTTCAGACGCTATATCGCTGAACCAGATGCTGACGCTTTCCTTAATAATCAGATTGTTTGGTCTGAGGGTCATACTACTCTTGACGAAGCTCACGCTACATGTGACACCGCTGTTGTTTACAACGAGTCACTTGATCTTAAGTCGATCGTAGCCGCTCACGCACTTAATGGTAATGTATGCCGTGAGTTTAAGAACGAAGAGCTTACGGAATTCGGCCTTGACTGGAAGTTCGAGCTTGTAAAGAACTACAAGATCGGTACTCCTGTAACGGATCAGGCTGACTTCGCTACCATTGAGAACGGTACGTTCACTCCGAAGGTGTTCAGCACTGATGGACAAGCCTCTATCGGACGTACTCCTATTGTACGCGTGTCCCTCATGCACGGAGAGAATGAAGTTGCCGTTGCTTACATCAAGATCTTCATCAAGTCTCCTGCCGATGTTGAGCTTCCTCCATTTGAGCTCAAACCAGTTGACAATAAGGGTAAGAATGTCTTCTCATTCACCTGTGCTGGTGTTAGTGTTCTCACCACCACGGTAGAGGACATGAACGTCAAGCTCTACAATGAGATGAAACTCAGCAAGGATCAGTTCCACGCTCTCTACAACAAGTTCGAAGAGAAGGCTGGTGCCAATGATAAGGAGAATGTAGGCCACACTGCTGACAAGGTAAACAACCAGACTGAGGCTACTCATGTTATCGAATGGCAGCTCACAGAAGATGAAATCTTCGCTCTCAAGGCTGGTGAGACTGTGACCCACATCTGCAAGTACTACAGTGAAGCCAATCCTAAGCTTGCTGTTAGGATTAAGCTTACGGCTACCGTTGCTGACCTAGCTGCGTTCAGGACTTACAACATCACCACAAATGAGTACTACGACGAGTACTGGAACAGTGATCATACTCTGACATACTACAACGTTAATGTGCCGGAACAAGACGAGAACGATCCTTCTGGTTGCCTGTTCGAGAACAATATTAACGCTTCCTTCGTTACTGAGAATGGTAGGGTTAAGCTTACAAACACCGATATTAAGGGTCTTGAGTACTTCTTCTGCGGGAAGGACATGCCTAAGGACTTCAAGGTTGATGGCAAGCTTGTTAAATTCGAAGTTAAGGGTAATGGCGACACAGAGCTTTATGCATCGATTGGAGGTGGAGTATCAGAGCTTATTGCTGTAATCCAGAATGACAACTCTGAACCTCCTTATGAGCTATTCACGTATAGTAAGAGAAGTGAGGTCGCCAAGACTCTTCTCAACACTGGCGAGATGATTGTCAAGATTGGAGCTAAGGGCTATATCTGCGATCAGGTAAGTGAGGGAAGAGAGATCAGCATTACCTTCAATGGTAAGGATCACTTCGATGCTCTTGTTGTGCAGCCGGTTTATGTGGCTGACAAGTCTGCGGACAGCTTTGAGGATGGAGTTGACTTCGGTGAGGATGGCTCTTACGTTGACATTGCCAATGTAATCGATCCTTACGATTGGAGAGGAAGAACCTTCACTAAGTATGCCAACTATTGGGGCTACTATGGACCGTTTGAGGTAGAATTCGATCTTGAGACCGCAGAGTGCGACCTTAACGGTACTTATGCCGCCGTTCCAGAAACAATCATCCTGACGCAGTGCCCTGCTGGTAATCAAATCTTTGCAGACCATCCACAAGGCACAGGCCACATTAAGACTGCAACTCTGCCTGCAGAGAAAGCTTCAGACCATGGATTCTTGACTTACTTGAACAACGGTACGGTTGTTACTAAAGACTTCAACATCAGAATCAAGGCTGGCGTTAAGTACGGTTGGGGTGTCATCAAGACTGACTGGATCACCATTCCGGTTAAGAAGACAGCGACAAACAACTAGAAGAATCTGACACAGTAATTGATTATTCAATCTTAACTAAAGTATGGAGGGGTGCGGACAAGCATCCCTCCTTTCTTTTTAATGATCATGTTCACAAGAATCCTTTTTTCTTTTGTTCTGGCGTTGTCAGCCATCTTCTTCTATGGCCAGGATGTCACCTCGATCCGTTTTGACTCAAGTGTCCTTGACATGGGGAACTTTCCGTCGGACAGTTGCGTTGTCACTAAGGAGTTCTCGTTCACCAACACAGGGAGTGCCAAGCTCTACTTTTACAGTTCAAGTCCGGATTGCGCCTGCGTCAAGGTTGCCTTGCCGAAAAAACCAATCGCACCAGGCAAGAAAGGCTCATTCAAGGTTACGCTCGATGCCTCCTCAAAGTCCAGCGGTCTTTTTACCTCTTGGGTTTATTTCCACACGAACACTTCGCCAGATCGTTATCGGATGCGTTTGTATGCCACTAAGGTTGATGTGTCACGAGGGCGTTGAGACGGTCTTGATTCGTGTTTCTTGAGGGGGTGATTGTTTTCCAAACCATTGCTTCAGTATGATCTGACAGCGATTGTTGGCTCTTAATTGAGGTATTACATCATTATATATTTTGCTTTTTGGAAAAAATGTGCTATTTTCGCAATGATAAATGTGCAAATTTATATTCAATAATATTATGAAACGTTTTTTCGCTATTCTCGCAAGTATGGTGCTTGTGGCTTCTCTGTCCGTTGCTAACGCACAGAAGAAGGACTTTAACCCTTATTGGTTTATGCAGCTTCAGGGTGGTGCGGCTCACACTATCGGTGAGACCTCATTCTCTGACCTTATCTCGCCTTCGGCAGCTGTCTCATTCGGCTATCAGTTCTCTCCGGTTTTCGGAGCAAGGCTCAATGTCAACGGCTGGCAGGCTAAGGGTGCCGTGAATGGCCCTACCACAGTCTACAAGTTCAACTATGTCGAGGGTGCGGCTGACCTCATGATCGATGTCGCGTCCATCTTCGCAGGCTATAAGTTCGACAGAACCCTGAATCCTTACATCTTCGGTGGTGTAGGTGTCAACTACGCATTCAACAACGACGATGCCGTAAAGGTTAAGGATCAGTTCCGCAGTGGTTACCTCTGGGAGGACAACAAGATCTCACCTGCTTTCAGAACAGGTGCCGGTATCAACATCAGACTCACCGATGTCATCGCCCTCAACCTCGAAGGCAACTGCAGCTTCCTGAATGACCACTTCAACTCAAAGAAGGGCTCAAAGGCTGATTTCCAGATCAAGGCTGTGGCCGGTCTTACTTTCAGCTTCGGCAAGGCCAAGCCGGTCGCTCCGGCTCCGGTACCTGCACCGGCTCCTGTCGTAAGGCCTGAACCTGAACCAGAACCAGTTGTGGAGGAGAAGGTTGAGGTTGTGCCTGCTTTCGAGTCTCTCACACGCAACGTCCTCTTCGTGATCAACAAGTGGGACATCCGTGAGAGCGAGCAGCTCAAGATCGACGAGGTTGTCGAGGCTCTCAAGGCCAACCCTGACACCAAGGTCCGCGTTTCCGGATATGCCGACAAGGCCACAGGTACCGCCAAGAGAAACAAGTTCCTCTCAGAGAAGAGGGCTGAGGTTGTCGCTGCGGCCATCGTTGCCGCCGGCATCGACAAGGACAGGATCATCACTGAGTACTTCGGTGACACCGTCAATCCTTTCGAGACTCCTGAGGAGAACCGTGTGGCTGTCTGCCTCGTGAAATAGTCTTGACAGATTATCAGATAGAAAAGGCTGGGTTGTTTCCCGGCCTTTTTGTGTGTTAAGGGATTGGTCTCGGCCTTTGGTGTCAAAAAGTCTGAAAAAAGGCGGTTTTGATGTCGAAATCGGATAGGCTTTTTGTCTTTTTGGATGATTTTGACTAACTTGGCGCAAATTTTTCATTAAGTGGATTACGTCGTTTGAACGACAAGTTAACAACCATATTCAAAGATGGCAGAAAATAAGAACATAGGGTACATTTCGCAGGTCATCGGGCCTGTGGTGGATGTCCATTTCGATGTGGAGTCTGATCAGACGCAGCTTCCCCGCATCCATGATGCGTTGGATGTGGACAGAGGCGAGGGCAGGAAGCCCTTGGTCATCGAGGTGCAGCAGCACATCGGCGAGGACACGGTCAGATGCGTGGCGATGGACTCCACCGACGGCCTGAGACGAGGGATGAAGGCGGTCAACACGCACGCTCCGATCTCGATGCCGACCGGCGCTCAGATCAGGGGTCGTGTGATGAATGTTGTCGGGGACGCGATCGACGGACTGGGAGACCTGAGCGAGGACAACACCTTGCCTATTCATAGGGAGCCTCCTAAATTCGAGGACTTGAAGACCTCGCAGGAGGTGCTTTACACCGGCATCAAGGTCATCGACCTTCTGGAGCCTTATCTGAAGGGCGGAAAGATCGGTCTTTTCGGTGGAGCCGGTGTGGGTAAGACCGTGCTGATCAAGGAGCTGATCAACAACATCGCCAAGAAGCACAACGGTTTCTCGATCTTCGCTGGAGTGGGGGAGCGTACCAGGGAGGGCAACGACCTTCTCCGCGAGATGATCGAGTCCGGGGTGATCAAGTACGGTGAGGAGTTCCTGAAGTCGATGGAGGAAGGTCACTGGGATCTGTCCAAGGTTGACAGGAACGAGCTGGAGAAGTCGCAGGTGGCGATGGTGTTCGGCCAGATGAACGAACCGCCGGGAGCGCGTTCCTCAGTGGCCCTGTCCGGACTGACCCTCGCCGAGTCTTTCAGAGACAGTGACAAGGGTGACGGCCCGAGAGACATCCTCTTCTTCATCGACAACATCTTCAGGTTCACCCAGGCGGGATCCGAGGTGTCAGCCCTTCTGGGCCGTATGCCTTCGGCTGTGGGTTACCAGCCTACGCTCGCGACGGAGATGGGCCAGATGCAGGAGCGCATCACCTCGACGAAGAACGGCTCGATCACTTCGGTGCAGGCTGTATATGTGCCGGCGGACGACTTGACCGACCCGGCTCCGGCGACCACCTTCTCGCACCTCGACGCGACCACCGTGCTGAGCAGAAAGATCACTGAGTTAGGAATATACCCGGCCGTGGATCCGCTGGAGTCCACTTCCAGAATCCTTGATCCGAACATCGTCGGGCAGGATCACTACGACACCGCCCAGAGGGTCAAGCAGATCCTCCAGAGGAACAAGGAGCTTCAGGACATCATCGCCATCCTCGGCATGGACGAGCTTTCGGACGAGGACAAACTGACGGTGAACCGGGCGCGTCGTGTGCAGAGGTTCCTGTCGCAGCCGTTTGCTGTGGCGGAGCAGTTCACGGGCGTGCCGGGAGTGATGGTGGACATCCAGGACACCATCGACGGCTTCCGCAGGATCCTTGACGGCGAGGTCGATTACCTGCCGGAGCAGGCGTTCCTCAATGTTGGAACCCTCGAAGAGGCGATCAAGAAGGGCGAGGCGATCCTGGCGAACGCCAAGTAGGAATATGTCTGATAAGGAGGAGTACGAATATGTCTGAGAAATCATCGGTGATTGTTCTTGAGGTCATCTCACCCGAGAGGACTTTGGTGCGCGCGACGGTTGATTCCGTGGAACTGCCGGGGTCGAAGGGGCGTTTTGTGGTCCTGAGGGATCATGCGGCGCTGATCTCTTCGCTGGAGCGGGGGAGGATCTCCTATCGCAGCGGTGAGAGGACGGATGGTCTGGACATCGCCTCCGGCTTTGTGGAAATCAATGACAACCGTGTTGTCGCTTGCGTGGAACTGTGATGAGAAAGTGGATCTACATATTCATTAGCCTTTTGCTCCCGCTCCCGCTGGGTGCGGAGTCGTCCTCTCCGGTCGCTGAGTATGTCGAAGCGGCGGAAGTTCGGCAGGACTCGCCAGCCGTCAAGACATTCGACATGGACGAGTACCTCTACGGTCACGTCCGCGACTCCTACGAGTGGCACATTACCACGGTGAAGGGTCATCCGGTCAGCATCCCGCTGCCGGTGATCGTCGTGAGCAAGACCGGCGGCGGTCTTCATGTCTTCAGCTCCAGGCATCTGGAGCACGGGGAATATGAAGGGTTCCACATCGCTCCCGCCGGAAGCAAATACGAGAACAAGATCGTCGAGCTGGCCGCCGACGGCTCCGAGGTCAGGCCGTGGGACTTCTCGATCACCAAGAACGTGTTGGGATTGCTGATCAACTGCGCCCTGCTGCTGTTCATCGTGCTGGGAACGGCCCGGTGGTACAGGAGGCACGACGCACGCGAGGAGGCTCCGAAAGGCGGGGTCGGCGTGATGGAGATGCTCGTGACCATGATCGAGGATGATGTCATCAAGGCCTGCGTCGGCGAGGACTACAGACGCTATTCGCCTTACCTGCTGACAGCGTTCTTCTTCATATTCATAAACAACTTGATGGGGATCGTGCCATTCTTCCCCGGCGGAGCGAACATCACCGGCAACATCGCCGTGACGCTCGTGCTGGCGATGTTCACCTTCTTCACCGTCAACATATTCGGTAACAAGCATTACTGGAAGGACATCCTTTGGCCGGAGGTTCCGACTTGGCTGAAGGTGCCGCTGCCGCTGATGCCGGTGATCGAGATCATCGGGATGTTCGCCAAGCCTTTCAGCTTGATGGTCAGGCTTTTCGCCAACATCCTCGCAGGACACTTCATGATCCTTGGAGTCGTGGCCGTGATCTTCCTCACCGCTGAGCTTGGGGCGGCCCTGAACGGCAGCCTCACCGTGGTGGCTGTGCTTCTGGGAGTGTTCATGGACTGTCTGGAACTGCTTGTCGCCTTCATCCAGGCCTATGTGTTCACGATGCTGTCGGCTGTCTTCATCGGGCTGTCGCGGCAGAAGCCGGAGGCGACGGAATAAATAGGAATATTCAGAATAAACAATTTAAAATCATAGAATTATGTTACTTTCTACAATTTTGCTTCAAGCTCTCTCTCTGGGTAGAGTAGGTGCTACTATTGGTGCTGCCTTGGCTGCTTTCGCCGCCGCTTTCGGTATCGGTAAGATCGGTACGGCTTCCCTTGAGGCCGGCGCGCGCCAGCCGGAGAAGGCTGACCACTACAGGATGACGGCCATCATCGTCAGCGCCCTGATCGAGGGTGCCTGTCTGTTCGCCATTGTTGTTTGTCTTATCGCGAAATAGTCAATGTCACTCATCACTCCTGATTTCGGATTGCTTGTCTGGATGACGCTGATCTTCGGCATCGTCTTCTTCGTGCTGGCGAAGTGGGGCTTCCCTATGATCACCGGCTCGGTCGAGAAGAGGGCGCAGAGGATAGGTGATTCCATCAAGGCTGCCAAGGAGGCGGAGGAGAAGCTTCGCAATCTGGCTGAGGAACAGTCCCGGATGATCGAGGAGACCAGGCAGGAGCAGAGCCGGATTCTGAAGGAGGCCGCGGCTTCGAGGGACAACATCGTTGAGCAGGCGAAGGTTCAGGCGAGGGAGGAGGCTTCCCGCATTCTGGATCAGGCTCGCACGCAGATCGCCGCCGAGAAGGAGAACGCTTTGCTGGATGTCCGCAAGGAGGTCGCGCTGCTTTCGGTCAGCGTCGCCGAGAAGGTGCTGAAGGCGAGCCTTTCGGATGGTGCTGAGCAGTCGGCTCTGGTTGATAGGCTTGTGGATGAGGTTTCCTCGTCTAAGGACTTGAAGAATTGATGCTATGAACACAGGAATTATCGCGACACGTTACGCCACCGCACTTCTGAAGCTGGTCGAAGAGACCGGCTCCGGTGAGTTGGTTGCGGCCCAGGTGCAGGTCATTGAGAAGGCTCTTGACGAAGTGCCTGATTTCCGGCGTGCCGTGGATGATCCTGCGGTTGCGGCGGTTCAGAAAATCTCGCTTTTTGAGGCTTCATTGAAAGATTCGATGGCTCAGGAACTGCATAAATTCCTCGAACTCTTGATCCGTAACGGCCGCATCGGTGATGTAAGGCTGGTTCTGACCACCTTCGTCACTGAATATTACCGCTCACGGCACATCAAGCGCGCGCGGCTTGTGGTCGCTGATCCGGCACTGCTGGACCCTGAGCCAACTCCTTCGGACCCTGTGCCTGTCGAAGGGTCGCTTCGACAAGCTCAGCGACCGGCATTGGAGTCCCGTCTCCGTGATTTGGTCGAGAAACAGACCGGCTGCAGGCTGATCCTGAAAACCGAAGTCAACCCGTCCCTCATAGGCGGCTTCGTCTTCGAGGTCGAGGACACGGTACTGGATGCCAGCGTCTCACGTCAGCTTGATGTCATCAGGCATCAATTCATAGAAAAGAACAGAAGAATAGTTTAGTATGGATAACATAAAACCAAGTGAAGTCTCCCAGGTGCTTCTGGAGCAGCTGAAGGACATTGACACATCCCTCCGGTTCGAGGAAATCGGCAAGGTGCTGCAGGTCAGCGACGGTGTCGCCAGAATGTATGGCCTGACCAACGCCGAGGCCGGAGAACTGCTCGAATTCGAGAGCGGAGTGATGGGCGTTGTGATGAACCTTGAGCAGGACAATGTCGGAGCCGTGCTTCTCGGCCCGACCGATGAGGTCAAGGAGGGAATGACGGTACGCAGAACCGGACGGATCGCCTCCATCAAGGTCGGTGAGCAGATGCTCGGAAGAGTGGTCGATCCGCTTGGCGTTCCGCTTGACGGACTCGGCAAGGTCGAAGGAGACCTGACGGAGATGCCGCTGGAGCGCAAGGCTCCGGGTGTCATATTCCGTCAGCCCGTCACCGAGCCTCTCCAGACCGGAATCATGGCGATCGACTCGATGATCCCGATCGGCCGTGGCCAGAGGGAACTCATCATCGGCGACCGTCAGACCGGCAAGACCGCCATAGCCATCGACACGATCATCAACCAGCGCGCCAACTACGAGGCCGGGAATCCTGTCTATTGCATCTACGTGGCCATCGGTCAGAAAGGCTCCACTGTCGCCAACATCGTGGAGACCCTCCGTGCCAAAGGCGCGATGGACTACACGGTTGTCATCGCCGCCACCGCCGCCGATCCAGCCGCCCTGCAATATTTCGCACCGTTCGCCGGAGCCGCTGTCGGGGAATATTTCCGTGACACAGGCCGTTCCGCTCTTGTTGTCTATGACGACCTTTCCAAACAGGCGGTGGCCTACCGTGAGGTTTCCCTGATCCTTCGCCGACCTTCAGGACGTGAGGCCTATCCGGGTGATGTCTTCTACCTGCACTCACGGCTTCTGGAAAGAGCCGCGAAGATCATTGACCAGCAGGAGGTCGCTGAGCAGATGAACGACCTTCCGGATTCGTTGAAGGGCAAGGTCAAGGCCGGCGGGTCGCTGACTGCGCTGCCTATCATCGAGACCCAGGCCGGCGACGTGTCCGCCTACATCCCGACCAACGTGATCTCCATCACCGACGGTCAGATCTACCTTGAGACTGACCTGTTCAACCAGGGCCAGCGTCCGGCCATCAATGTGGGCATCTCTGTGTCCCGTGTCGGCGGCTCCGCTCAGGTCAAGTCGATGAAGAGGGTGGCCGGAACCCTGAAGATCGAGCAGGCGCAGTTCAACGAGCTGGAGTCATTCTCGAAATATTCATCGGATGTGGACAAGGTGACGGAAATGGTTCTGGACAAGGGCCGCAAGAACAATCAGCAGCTGGTCCAGCCACAGTACTCTCCGATGCCTGTCGGTGAGGAGGTTGCCGTCCTTTATTGCGGCACCCACGGCTTGATGAAGGACATCAGCCTGGATCAGGTGCATGAGTTCGATGTCCTGTTCCTTGAGCGGATGAGGGCCACCCATCAGACCGATGTACTTGACAAACTGTCGGCGGGAAAGGTGGATCCGGAACTGTTCACCGTGATCGAGGATGTGGCTTCCGGCGTGGTGAAATCGATCCTGATGGATTCCAAGAAGAAGCGCAAGGTTAAGAAATTCAATTAGTTGTAGAAGAATATGCCGTCACTGAAGGAGATAAAAGGCAGGATCAATTCCATCAGCAGCACTCTGGCGATCACCTCGGCGATGAAGATGGTCGCCTCCGCGAAGTTGCAGAAAGCGCAGATGGCGATTCAGAACATGCTTCCGTACGAGAGGCGACTGTATTCGATGCTTCTTGATTTGATGGGGGCAATGAATATTTCCGCCGCGGCTTCGGAAGATGGTTCCGTACGTGGCTCAGGATCAGCTGAACGTGGATTTGACCAGAGTGGTGATCGGTTGAGCCTGTCGAACCGGCACGACCTGGCGGGGATGGACGGGGCATATTCATTGATGGCTCAGCGTGAGGTGCGAAAGGTTGCGATTGTCGCCTTCGCATCCAACTCTTCGCTGTGCGGCGCGTTCAATTCCAACGTCATCCGGGAGGCCACGGCGGTGATCAATGAATATCGTGCCTCGGGTCTCCGTGATTCCGACATTGTGGTCTATTCGGTTGGCCGCAAGATGGCGGAAGCGATGAGAAAACTGGGATTCCCGAGTCCGGCAGACTTCACGAAGATGTCTGACTCGCCGTCTTATGAGGCGGCATCGGCTTTGGCTCAGGAACTGCTGGACGGATTTGTCTCAGGTCGGTTTGACAAGGTGGAACTGGTTTATAATCACTATAAATCAACATCTTCACAGCCGACAACCCGGCAGACTTACCTGCCCCTGTCTTTGGCCGATGCCACCGCTGACATTCAGGTCGGGAAGATCACCGATCCCGCCTCTGAAACCGACACGAACAGGGTCGCTGAGCCCGTCGGAGCGCCGGTGGTTCGACAGGGCTCACCAACCACAGAAGACCTGATCGTAGAGCCATCCAAGGAGGCCTTGATAGCCACCCTCCTCCCGAAGGTGGTCCGTCTTCGCATATTCACCACCCTGCTGGACAGCGCCGCCGCCGAGCACGCCGCCCGCACCGTAGCTATGCAGCTTGCCACCGACAACGGCAACGACCTCCTTCAGGAACTCACCCTTGAATATAACAAGGGCCGTCAGCAGAAGATCACCTCCGAGATCCTCGACCTTGTCGGTGGTTCGATGCAGTAATCCACCGGTCTTTCTATAATCAAATCTTTTTTTGTGTCTTCTTTGCGAAATTTCGTATCTTGAACCAGAAAATGACCAATGATTATGGGATACAATCTTAAATTCTTGATTATTACAATAATAGCGATATCTTTGACTGACGTGCTTGCCGCACGGACATATTCAAGAAGAGTAGTGCTTGGTGACGAGAGGTTCGAGGAGTACCAGCCGCTGCTGCAAGGGAAGCGGGTTGCGGTGTTCAGCAATCAGACGGGTATAGTCGGAGACAAGGTGACCGGCTCCAAGTTGGCAGACGCTCTTGCTGAATATGGCGGGTGCTTTCCTCGAAAGAGAGTTGATGAGATTTCCTTGATCCCGTTCACCGAACCTTCCGTCCCTGGCGGAAAGATTGAGTACGGTCAGCACATTGTTGATGCCTTGATCGAAAAAGGAGTAGATGTCAAGGCAATCTTCTCTCCGGAGCACGGCTTCCGTGGCAACGCCGATGCCGGAGAGCACGTCAGCAGCAGTGTGGACGAGAGAACCGGAGTGGAGATCCTGTCGCTTTACGAGAAAGGCTCACGGATTCCGAGCAAGGAGAAAACCGATAAGTTTGATGTCCTTGTGATTGATATTCAGGATGTAGGCCTTAGGTACTATACCTATTATATCACAATGCATCATCTGATGGAGGCCTGCGCCAGAGACGGAAAACAGGTCGTCATTCTTGACCGCCCGAACCCGAACGGCTTCTATGTTGACGGTCCTGTTCTGGATATGAAATTCAAGTCCGGTGTCGGTTGGCTGCCGATCACGACTGTTCACGGAATGACGCTCGGTGAGTTGGCGCTGATGATCAACGGCGAGAAATGGCTGGAGAACGGTACCTGCGACCTGACTGTGATTCCGTGCCTGAATTACACCCATAACACCCGCTACAGCCTTATCCTGCCGCCTTCCCCGAACATTAAGGACATGAGGGCCGTGTACCTATATTCATCAACCTGCTACTTCGAGGGTACGGTGGTCAGCCTCGGCCGCGGCACGCAGTTCCCGTTTGAGACCTACGGGCATCCGGCGATGACGGGATATTCCTTCTCCTTTGTGCCTCGAAGCATCCCCGGCGCGAAAAGCCCGCAGTTCCTGGATGAGGAGTGCCACGGCGTTGACCTTCGCCGCAAGCCGCTCCGCGACATTTGGGCGGAAAAGATCAATCTTGAATATGTCATCGATGCTTACCGCAATCTGAATATGGGCGATAAGTTCTTCGGTAAGAACAACTTCTTTGAACTTCTCGCCGGTGTGGACTGGTTCCGCTCGATGATAGGGAACGGTTCCTCCGCCGCCGGGATCTCCGCCCGTTGGGCCTCCGATGTCGAAAACTTCAAGTCCCGCCGCGCGCTTTACCTCCTTTATCCCGAGATATAAAGCAAAAACCGAAGCGAGGTTCTCACCCGGCTTCGGCTAATCTTATTCAATACTTATGAAATAACTATTGAGTCAGTTTTTGGTTTATGAGTAAAAATATTTATGTCGATTACTCTTTTACGCCATTTCCGTGCCAAAGTTGATTCCGGTTCGAAATATTTTTTCCTATATTGTCTATGTCTTTGAATGTCATTTGTTTTCAGTACTTGCACGGAAAATTATAACTGTGATTATAATAACCGAAGTTATAATTTTGTCGATAAAGCTTTGAAAATGTTTATGAGTGGCTGTTTTCTAAGTACTTACTCAATTGTTGAGGAGGCACTTTTGCATTGTGCCCGAGTTCTTGCCTTGTTTTGCCTTGTGTGGACGAGAATTTGGCAATATGCCAGGGAGTGGTTAACTTTGCGGTGTTATGGTGCGGACAGCGGACATAGATTCTTTGTTCAGGCTTTACTACAGGCCTTTGTGTGTCTATGCGCTGCACTATCTCAAGGACAAGGATCTGATCGAGGATCTGGTACAGGAGGCTTTCACGGCATATTGGATGAAGCAGGCGGCGAGTGACGGGATTGATAGTCCGAGGGCTTATCTTTACACGGCTGTGAGGAATCGGTGCATTGATGCCATCAGGAGGCAACGGCAGGATGTGTCGCTGGACAGCCTTGAGAATGAGATACTTCCGGTTGAGGATGACGTGGCGATTTCCGATGATGAGGCCGTGGACAATTCCGTTAAAGAGGCGCGGATCTGGTCGGCCATTGACCGCCTTCCGGCCAAAAGGAGGAGAATATTCCTGATGAGCCGCCGCGACGGGATGAAGTATAGCGAGATCGCTCAGTCGCTCGGCCTTTCCGAGAACACCGTACGTAACCAGATCAGCAAGGCCCTGGACTCCATCCGCCAAGGTGTAAGGAAGGTCATCCTCTTCCTGATGTCGCTCTAGAATATTCAGACATCGCCTTAAGCCTTGAGAAGGAGCGGCTGACAAGGAGTTTTTGCCGTACGTTTTCTGCCCCATAAACCATAGGCCCCCGCTCTTCCAGGTGTGAAAAACCTTGCGCACCTAAAATGCCATCTGCCTGATGGCTAGTGAGTTGCACTTCCAGGTGCGAGCATATTCGCGCACCTGAATGTTATTGACGTATTGTGAAGAATGTTGTTATATTTGAGAATATTTCAGAAAAAGGATGGTACTTTTTAGAATCGCTGCGTCTTACTTGTGAAACTACCCTAATAGGATTCGGGCAGTAGATGAGTTTTAAAATGAGAGATGATGAAAAATCTTATCAAAGGTGTTTTACTGGTGATTCTTGCTTTGCCACAAGTCTCGTTTGACTGTCTTTCGCAAGATAATGAGACGGTCTCAATGAACTTGGACAGGCTCAAGGAGCGGTTAGGTGTGCGGTTTGTTTATGATTCGGAACTCGGGAAACTTCTTGATAAGAACTATGAGGGGACTTCCGTTGAGGGCTTGTCGCTTGAGAAGGCTTTGGATAAGGTTCTGGAAGGGACGGGTGTCAAATGGGAGGTTCGTAATGGGTATGTGGTTCTGACACGTGATACTCCTGTCAGAAAACGTTATACGGTTTGTGGGTATGTCACGGACGAGGTTACAGGGGAGACGTTGATCGGGGCTGGAGTCACGGTCTCTGAGCTTGCCGAAGTGACTGGAGTCACGGTTGCTTCGACAGGCTCGGCGACCGAGGAAATCCATTCAGTTACAGCCAAGACCGGCACCTCCACCAACAACTTTGGTTTTTATTCCCTGACGCTTCCCGAGGGAGAGGTAGAACTGACATATTCCTACATAGGATGCGCCTCCAAGACAAAGAGAATCTCCTTGAAAAAGGATCTCACGCTAAATGTGACATTGGCTTCGTCTGCAGAGATCAGGAGCGCGCGGATAACCGCCCGCAAGGATGCCGGAATCCGCTCCACGTATATGGGGGCGATTGAAGTCCCTAACGAGCTCATCGCCAACACTCCGGTTGTCCTCGGCGAGAAGGATGTTCTGAAGACCCTCCAGATGATGCCTGGCGTGCAAGGCGGCAACGAAGGCTTTTCGGGAATATACGTCCGTGGAGGCGGCGCGGACGAGAATCTGATGCTTCTGGACGGGACATCGCTTTACAATGTCAGCCATCTTTTCGGACTGTTGTCTGTTTTCACTCCCGAAGCCGTCAAGAAAGTCACGGTCTACAAAGGCTCTTTCCCGGCGCGGTACGGCGGCAGGGTCTCCAGCGTGGTGGACGTGCGTACCAACGACGGCAACTCTAAGAAAATCTCAGGAAGCGTCACCGCCGGCTTTCTTGCCGAGAAATTCCATCTGGAAGGACCTTTGAAGAACGAGAACACGACTTTCTCCCTGAGCGCAAGAGGGATGCACACGTTCCTTTTCGATCGCGTCATCAAATGGGCGGGCAGTCCGCTGAACTACGCCTTCTACGATGTCAATGCCAAGGTTTCCCACAAGTTCTCCGATCGGAGCCGAGGTTGGATCGGTCTCTACAGCGGACGGGACTATTTCCGCTACGAGGACAAATCCAAGTCCAGCAAGCGGTTCTACGGCTCTGACTATGAACCGTACACGATGATCACCGGTAACGAGAACAACCTTAACCTGAGCTGGGGCAACAATGTCCTGTCCGCGAGGTGGACTTACATATTCAACAACAAACTGTTCGCTGATTTCACGGCCTACGGCAACCTTTATCGGATGGGAATACACTCCGTCGCGGAAAACTTGGAGAAATCCGAACTTGGCGAGACTTCGTTCCGGAGCGTCAGCGACTACTCCTCCGGAATCCTTGACGCAGGTCTCAAGGCGGATTTTGACTATACTCCTTCAACCAACCATTTGATCAAGTTCGGCGGAGAATATGTCCGCCACGGCTACCGTCCCGAAATCACAAAATCACGTATCAAGGACGTGAACGACAGCCGCGTCTTCGCCGACACGACTTACAGCGACGCGGCCAGCCGACGGGTAAACGGCAATGAGATGTCGCTTTACATCGAGGACGACATCTCCGTCGGCAACCGCTTGACTTTGAACCCAGGCCTGCATCTAAGCCTTTTCAATGTGCGAGGCAGGTTCTACTTCTGTCCGGAGCCGAGAGTCTCGTCGAAATTCGACATCAGCGAGGACTGGTCGGCGAAGACGGCATATTCAAGGATGTCGCAGTACGTCCATCAGTTGACCTCCGGGACTCTGGACATCCCAACCGACCTTTGGGTGCCGATCACCGCCGAGATCCGTCCCGTGACATCAGACCTCGTCTCAGCCGGAGCGTATTACACCGGCCTGAAAGGTTGGGAATTCTCCCTTGAAGGCTACTACAAGAGGACAGACAATGTACTTGAATATAAAGACGGCCGTCTAGCCCTGTCATCTTCCGTCAATTGGGAGGACAACGTCTCGATGGGAGAGGGACGAGCCTACGGACTGGAACTCTATGCCCGCAAAGTTGTCGGCAAGACCACCGGCACCTTGGCGTACACCCTCTCCAAAGCGGAGAGAATCTTCCGTGACGGCAGCATCAACGATGGCCGCTGGTTCCCTGCTCAGTTCGACCGGAGGCACGTAATCAATGCCACTGTGAACCATAAATTCAACTCAAGAATCGACCTCACCGCTTCTTGGGCGTTTCTCAGCGGAAACTGCATGACCATCCCGACCAGAGGCTCGGCGTTCATCACCCCTGACGGCGATGATGTGGCTGTTGACTATGTAAGCGGACGCAACAACTATCGTCTGCCTCCGACGCATCACCTTGATGTGAGCGTCAACTTCCGGAAGCAAAAACGCCACGGCGAGCGGATCTGGAATTTCGGAATATACAACCTCTACTGCGCGCAGAACCCTTCCTGGTGTGTCTATGACGCCTACGAGAAAGAGGGGGAGTGGAAGCCGGCGATCTCGAAGCGCTCCTTCCTCACGTTCCTGCCGTCGTTCAGTTACACCTTTAAATTCTAATGAATATGCGAACGAAGATATTCATACTTGCCCTTGTCGCCTCGATGGCTTTTATCTCTTGTGAGGAATATATCCCCGTAGATCTGCCCGGTCCGGAGAGGATGCTGCTGGTCAACGCCTTGATGTCAACCGGTGACACCACGCACACTGTCTGTGTCGGTGTCAGCACTCACGAAAAGGCGGAAAAATTGAAGTCCGGCCATCTTGAATGTTGGGTCAATGGTGATCTTGTGGTGACCTCGGACAATGTTGAGGAAGCGGATGGCCTGTTGTATCATAATGTGTTCAGATTCAGGGCTGATTTCGAGGCCGGGGACGAGGTCAGGATTGTCGTGGAGTCTGAAGGGATGAGGGCTGAGGCGACGACCGTGGCCTTGGATGCGCCTGTCATTGATGGAGTGGACACAACCCACCTTAACAGGAAATCATCCAAAGGCAGTGACTACATCAAGACTCTTGGAATGGGAGTTCACGTGAAAGACAAGCCTGGCGAGAAAAACTATTATATGCTTCAGGCCTGGAATTTCGGCTATGCCTACAATAAGCGATTGGAAATAGACAATTCAAGCGAACCGCTTCTTAATCCCGGAATCAACCTTAGTTTTTCCGAGTCCGATTATTTCGCCAATGAGTACAATATATTCACTGACACTGGATTCGAGGGTGGCTCCCACATATTCAAAATCTCTTTGCTCAGGGGCGGAATCTCTGGCGTGACAGTGCGTCTTCTGGCTCTTGACCGCCAGACCTACAACTACATCAACGCCGCTTGGTTTGAGAACTCTGACCTTGCCGGTCTGACTTTCTTCGCCGACAAGCCTTATCCGACAAATGTGACCGGCGACGGCATCGGCTTCGTCTCCGTGATGACATCCACTGACTATGAAATCGACTGATATGAAACGAATTGAATATGCTCTTGCGGCTCTCCTGCTGCTTTGTTCCTGTCAGGAGAAGATCGACTATTGGATGTCCGACACCGCCACCGCCACGATGGACCGGATTGTCGGTGAATATGCCCTCGAATCCGCTGAATGGAGTGAAGGCAGAATTGACCTGAATGATGACGGGATCTCGGATCCGGATTTTCTGACGGAATTATCTGCGGCTATGGGTGGTCGTTTTGACTATATGGATCATCTCAATGTGGATATGGATGAAACCTTTGCATATAAAGTTAGAATTGTCTGGGAATGCATGGTCGCTGAGCTGTATGTCTACCCAAATTGGCGGTCAGAAGTATGGTGGAATCCGTATAGTTTGTACGAGGATTTTGAAATAGGAACAGATGGAACATTCCAGCAATCGTTGACCTTTCCAGGACGGGAATTTGAAGACGATATGGGATATAAGAAACAGCTTTATGTGTTCAAGGACATTGTCTGTGAGTTTAAGGATTTCGATGTCTTGTCCATAAAAGCGGAGACCGTATTCTATGATTATTCGTCAGAATCCGTCCAAAGAGGCACGGTGACATATTTCTTCAAATGCGTCTCCGGTAAAGGTAAAAGTCCGGTCGCTGAGCTTGTCGAAGTATCTGGAATCAGAATATAAAAAAGTAATTGCATGAAAACCAACGAAGACAGAATGATAGACTTCGTGGCCAAGTCCTACGAAGAGAACCGCTTTGACCCGAAGAAAGCCTTGGCACGGTCGCAGAACGGCTCCTTGCGTCGGTCGCTGAGCCTGTCGAAGCGCACTGTGATGTTGAAACGCATCGCCGGAGTCGCGGCAGCGGCCGCTGTCGGCATATTCCTTTATCTTTCATGGCTAACCCAATGGACCGGCTATGCCGCCTACGACATTGCCCAGACCTTCACTCTTCCGGATTCCTCGTCCGTTACCCTTGCCCCTGGATCCACCCTTCGTCTCCAGAAGCACAAGGACAAGCGTCTGGTCCAGATGACCGGCAAGGTCTATTTTAACGTCCGTCACGATGACCGCGCCCCTTTCCGTGTTGATGCCGGATCCGGTTTCGTCAAAGTCCTCGGCACCCGCTTTCAGGTTGACTCTCGGGATCCCATCAGCGTGAGCGTTGTCTCGGGCAAGGTCCTCTTCTCTGCCATAAGGTCTGGCGAAGAAGCCCTGATCCTGACCAAGGGACAGTCCGCGGTTTTGGATCCGGCTGCGTCAAAGCCAGTTGAAATCACTCCGAAACACCCTAACACTGCCGCATGGGCCACCGGCGAGTTTATCTACGACAACACCCCGCTGCCAGAAGTTCTCTCCGAGCTCTCTGAATATTACGATGTCACGCTCGTTGCTTTTGATGCCGGCCATTCGTCCGGTGAATCCCGCCGCCTGAGCGGAGAGTTCTCCACGTCCTCCCTCCAGGAAATCCTGAACCTCATCAATTCTGCCCTCGGCACGGACATCCAGATCGAAAGCCAACCCACTCGCTAGTGTCTATGTTCTGTTCTCGGGTATATGTTAATATTTGCGTGGCGGCTAATATCCTGATTATTCGTCTGTTGCTATATTGTTCTCCTGCTAAAACAAGGACTGGGTGACCTATTCAATATATTCATTTATAATGATTTATCCGCCACGGCGTGTTTAAGGGTCTCGGCTTCTGGTGAATTTTTTGAAAACTTTATGCAAGGTTTCCGGCGGAGATGATTTAGTAATGCGTCGGACCGGGAACGGTCTTACGGTACTTAAACTATTATTAACAATTAAAGATTTAAACTAATGAAAAGTTTTTTCAGTTCAGTTGTGACGGCAGCCCTCTGCCTCTGCTCATTCGCATTCGTCTCTTGCAACAAGAACGAAAACAAAACTCCGGATCCTCTTACATTCAGTGTGACGAAGGCTGAGGTTGAGGTTGGTAAGACCGTTAAGGTTACCGTGAAGAACGGCACACAGCCTTTCACGGTAAAGTCAAGCGATGAGAAGATAGCCACAGTGAAGGTGGAGAAAGAAAAGATCACTGTTACAGGAGTGGCAGGGGGAACAGCCACGATCTCTGTAGTAGACAAAAATCAGACGACGGGTTCGTTTACCGTAACGGTAAAGGCTGCGGCAGAGAAGCTGGAGTTTGACAAGGCCGAGGTTACTGTCGGAGTTGAGAAGGAAGAGGTTGTCACAGTCAAGTCAGGTACCGCTCCATACACAGTGAAGGTTACGGATCCGGCTGTCGCTACCGCCATCGTGAAAGAGGCTGCCATCACCGTGAAGGGTGTCAAGGCCGGAACCACCACACTTACCGTGACCGACAAGGACGGCAAGACCGGAGAGGTTGCAATCAAAGTCGAGTAACAATCAATCAAAGAATCGATTTCATTTATAATTGGTATGGGGATCCGCAGTATGCGGGTTCCCTTTTTTTGTTAGGCGTATTGGGATAATCGAACCGATTAATGTAAGTCAGTCACTGAGCCTGTCGAAGTGACTGGACATAAACATAATACAAAAACGGCTTTGCGGAACAATCTGCAAAGCCGTTAAATTCGCGGAGAGAGCGAGATTCGAACTCGCGAGCCCCTTTAGGAGGCCACACGCTTTCCAGGCGTGCCTCTTCAGCCACTCGAGCATCTCTCCAATGGTCCGCATTTTTAGTTGCGGACTGCAAAGATAATCAAAACCTTTGAATATTCAGCGTCTGTGACGAATATTTTTCTTCTGTGTTGGTGCTTCTGTCGCTTTGGCGTATCTATTGTCGAAGCATCGCATAGATTATATTCATTACAATGTGTTCCTTTTCAACTTCTCGACGTAGGCCTCGATGCGGCGGAGCTCAAGAGGAATGGAGATGCTTTGAGGGCAATGCTCGATGCATTGTTTGCAACCGATGCAGTGGTTGGCCTGGCGGACGGACGGGATGGCCCGGTCGTAGCTCACGAGATAGGCCCGGCGCAGCTTGCGGTAATTCTCCTGCTCGGTGCTCTGGGCGATCTCGCCCTCGTTGACGCATTCGTTGTAGTGTTTGAATATTCCCGGAATATCGACTCCGTAAGGGCAAGGCATACAGTACTTGCAGTCGTTGCAGTTGATGGTCGGGAAGCTGGCCATTATGCCGGCGATCTCGGTGCCGAGGAACTCTTTCTCCTCGTCGGTCAAGTACTTGAAGTCCTTGAATGTGCGCAGGTTATCCTCAAGATGTTCCTGATAGACCATTCCGCTCAGCACCGTCAGGATTCTCGGGTACGATCCCACGAATCTGAACGCCCACGAAGCGAGTGAGGCTTTCGGATCACGCTCCTTTAGCCTGTTCACGACACTTTCCGCCGGATTGGCCAGACGGCCACCTTGGAGAGGCTCCATAATCACGATCGGAATCTCCCTCTTGTCCAGCTCGTCGTACAGGTACTCGGCGTTGACATTGCGCTGGCCGTCAGCGTGTTTCCAGTCGAAATAGTTCATCTGGATCTGCACGAAATCCCAGTGGTACTTGTCGTGCAGTTTCAGTAGCTCGTCGAACTGCTGTTGGTTTCCGTGGAATGAAAGTCCGAGTTGACGTATCTTGCCTTTCTCTCGGTCTGCCTGAAGCAGATCCATCATTCCGTTGTTCACGAACCTGTCATCGAAAGCCTCCAGGCCTCCACGGCCGAGAGAGTGAAGCAGGTAGTAGTCCAGATAGTCTGTCTGGAGGTACCTGAACGAGTCGTTGTACAGTTTCAGGGATGCCGCTTTGGAATGATCACTGAAGTTGGACAGCTTCGTGGCGATGTAGTAGGAGTTCCTTGGATGTCTGCTGAGTGCATTGCCTACAGCCTCCTCGGAAAGTCCCTGGAGATAGACCGGAGATGTGTCGTAGTAGTTGACTCCGTGAGCCAAGGCGTAGTCAATCAGTTTGTTGGCGTTCTCCTGATCCACGATATCCTTCCCACTCTCGTCCTTCTTCATCGTGAAGCGCATACATCCGTAACCCAGCAGGGAAACCATGTCCCCGTTGCCCGGATTCTCACGCATCTCCATCTTACCGTTCTCCAGCACATCTTCACTGGAACCATCGTCAAGGATGGCCTCGGCTGTCTTCTTAGGGGCGCACGCTCCGGCAAGAGCCACGGCTCCCACGGCCGCTGTCCCGGCACCGGCTTGTTTGAGAAATTCTCTTCTGTTAATATTCTCTTTCATATTCATGGAATTTGTCGAGACCGCTTTTTCTGAATATGTCCCTTCAGAAGGCTTGTCTCAAAGACCGGTTACACATTATGATGAACACTGTACCCATTGACGGTGATGGCGCTTATCGGGCGGGACGGGCAGAGATTCTCGCACGCTCCGCAGCCGATGCACTTCTCCTCGTTGACCGAAGGGATCCTTGGGCTCTTCTCGTCATCAGGATTCTTCCTGACCATCCTGATCGCTCCGACAGGGCAGTGGTGGGCACAGTTTCCGCAGCTGACCCCGTCACGGTTCACGACACAGAGGTCATAGTCCACGCCAGCAGTGCCGACCTTCCATTCGGTTTTCTCCTCAGGAGTGATCTTCAGGATGGCTCCAGCAGGGCAGACCTCGGAGCATTTCACGCATTCCGGACGGCAGTAGCCTTTCTCAAAAGACATCTCTGGCTGCATCAGGTGCTCAAGTCTGGAGGATGGTCTGAGAACATTGTTCGGGCAGACGGTCACGCAGAGCTGGCAGGCCGTACAGTGCTTATAGAACTTCTCCACGCTCTCGGAACCGAATGGAGTAATAGGCGTTTTTCTGTTCGGGGCTTTCTTTGGAAGCACCTCGGCGAATCCTCCATCTCGCTTCTTGTCCTTGATCTCCTCTTCTTCGGCCCTCATCGGAATGGAAGACAAGAGTGATCCTCCGATGACAGCGGCACCGCCTACCAAGAAGGCTCTTCTTCCTTTGTCGGTCGCTTCGACAGGCTCGGCGACCGGAGATGTCGCATCAATTGTTGAGACACCTTTGCCGTTGTCGGTTACTTCGGCGGTTGGTGAGCCCTGTCGAACCACAGGCTCAGCGACCGGAGTCGGAGCTGCTGAGGAGCGATTTTGGCCGTTTTTGCTCTCGTCGGAGGTCATTTTACTCCCGACAGGCGCGTTTTGTGGCGTTTTTGCTCCCGTGGAGCCCGAACCAACCCCTCTTCCCCAGGCGAACCGGTACTTGAGCGCTCCGAGCCGGCAAGAATCAATGCAGTCAAAGCAATCGACACATCTGCTATAGTCAATCTTATGGTTGTCAACATCAATGCAGGCCGCCTTGCACTTCCTTTCGCAGGCGTGGCAGCTCTTGCACTTTGACTTGTCGATCACCGGACGGAACATAGCGAACCGCGAGAAGAAACTCAGCGTGGTTCCCACCGGACAGATTGTGTTGCAATAGGTTCTGCCGTTCCTCCAGGCGAGGACCACCACGACAACAAATGTCACCGCCGCCACGATCAAAGTCGGCAGACTCTTCAGCCAAACATCCTTTGTCACAAACGCATAACTATCCTGCCTCTCGGCGATCCAGGCGAGCAGGTTGTTGCCCCACTGCCAAACCGGCGCGAGCAGACTCTGCACCATTCTACCGTAAGCGCTGTATGGAGCCAGAAGCGCTACAAGAGCATTGAGCCCGGCGACCAGCGCGATCACGAACAGCACCAACACCCCGTAGCGCAACCATTTGATTTCCTTTGAATATGAGAACCTTGCCTTCTTGCCTTTTCTCCTGGAACTGAGGTTGGACACGCAGTCCTGGAATATACCCAACGGGCATATCACCGAGCAGTAGATTCTGCCGAAAAGCAGTGTCAGTACCAGCAGAATGGCGATGACAACGAAGTTGAGGGCCAGAACAGCCGGCAGGAACTGGATTTTGGCGAGCCATCCGAACCAAAGATGAAGTGTTCCGGTGAAGTCCAGAAACAGCAGCGTGACTGCAACGAAGCAGATCGCTGCCAGAGAGATTCTAATTTTTCGGAGCATAGTGTTTGTAAGCCGAAATGTTCCGTAAAGATAAAGAAAAATCCTGAAATGATATTAATCCAGAATCACCAACGCCATTGACTTGTGCGAGAACGTCAGCTTGACAACATCGGCCGAAGCCCGGTTGAGGGTTGCCTGCCACCAGTTGTCGAAAACCACTCCACTGGTCTGCCAGACCAATCCCTCGGACTTGATATTCAAAGAATTATCAGGGCTGAATATGGACACGGCCCTGCCTTCGCCGACGAAAAGCTCGCAGGAGTCCGTCAATGCGAAAGCCGTTGAATAGTCGGACACCGCATCGACATATATTCTGTCTTCATCAGGATTACCGCTGGCTCCGTAAAGCCGGGCATATTCCATAATCTGTCCAAGGTTGCCGAGGGTGTGGGCCTCACGCTTGCCTGTAGCACCGAGAATGTGCACGGTCTTGACTTCCGGCCAATGCTCCAGCAGGTAGCGGAACGCCTTGGTCTGGTCGTTTGTCTCCTGCTCTTCTTCTCTTATGGCGATGCGGGAATATTCCTTGAGATGCTTCGGCGAGATGGAATCCATATCCCCGATGATGGCATCCGGATCCCTGAGGTCTTTGAATATCTTGTCCCGGTGCCGGAGAAACGTGTCCAACGCCCTGTCGCAGCAGATTATCACATCCGCCCGGCGGAGAAGCTCGCGGGGATATTCCTTTTTAGGAAAGTCGCCGCATTCGAGGATGACCGCTTCCATTATGCCTTTGTTTTGGCGATTTCGGCCTTGGAGGTGCCGGCGGTAGTGGTGTAGAGTTCCGGCTCGCGGAATCCGGCGAGGAAGGCTTTGATGTCCATCCGCTTCTTGCCGGCTATCTGCACGTCCTTCAGGGAGATGGCTCCGTCGGCGGTGGTGATGTGGAGGTAGGTCTTGCCGTCGGTGAGGATTCGGCCCGGAATGGTTCCTTCGACAGGCTCATCGACCTTTTCGGCCGTGAAGATCTTCAACTGGGCCGGAGCGCTACCTTCCTTGACGAGTTCGGTGAACGCTGCCGGATAAGGACTCAAACCACGTATGAGATTGTAGATCTGTTTGGTGGAATCGTTCCAGTCAATGTGACACAACTCGCGCGAAAGCTTCGGTGCCGGCTTCAATACCTCGGAACCTTGTATGAAACTTCTCTGGACACGCGTGTCCACATTGCGCTCGATGATTCCCTGGGTTGTCTGCACGACCAGATCAGCGCCGATCGCCATCAATTTGTCATGGACGTCGCCGGCGGTGTCCGTGTCGGCGATGTTGATGCCTTGCCGGAGGATGATGCCGCCTGTGTCGATGTCCTTGTCGATCATGAACGTCGTGGCTCCCGTCCTGGTCTCGCCGTTGATCACCGCCCAGTTGATCGGGGCGGCTCCTCGGTACTGCGGCAGCAGCGCCGCATGCAGATTGAACGTGCCGAGCTTCGGCATGCCCCAGACCTCTTCCGGCAACATCCTGAACGCCACCACGATGAACAGGTCGGCCTTCAAGGCCTTGAGCTGGTTGAGGAACTCCGGATCCTTGAGCTTGACAGGCTGGAGCACAGGGATGCCCTGCTCCACCGCGAACTTCTTCACCGCGCTCTCGTTCACCTTCTGGCCGCGTCCGCTCGGCTTGTCGGCCACGGTCACCACTCCCACGATGTTGTACTTCTGCTCCAGGAGAGCCTTCAGAGGGGCCACCGCGAATTCCGGCGTTCCCATGTACACGATCCTTGTCTTTTTGAATATTCCTGCCATATTACTCTTTGCCTTTCTCCACCAATTCTTTATGCTGTCCAGATTTGAGATGTCCGTGTCGTGGATCGCCTTCCAGGTCAGGAACAGGCCGATCGGCAGGAGTACGCCAGCCGACATGAACGCGCCCGCCACGGTGCTGATGCTGCCGTCTCTTGCCAGCTTCACTCCCGTGATGTCGATCACCCAGTAAAGCACGAAGAACAGCAGCGAGATGATGGCGGAGACACCGATGCCGCCTTTCCTGATCAGCGCTCCCAGAGGCGCGCCGATGAAGAACATGATGAAGCAGGCCAGGGCCTGTCCATAGCGTCTGAGGAACTCCAGGGCTGTCCATCTGAGGCGGACAGTGTAGTCGAATGCTCCGAACTCGTAGCTTTCAAGGTTTGTCTGGAGTTGCCTGGCGCTGTTGGCCGCTCTTTCCAATGCTGCCGCTGTCGCCCTGTCATCCTTGAAGTTGAGGTAGTCCGGGTCGCTGAAGTTCCTTGTGATGCCGCAGGCTGTCGTGTCCAGCTGCATGTTCTGCGAGAACACATAGGATGCGGCCATGGAATAGATCTGTTTGGACTTCGTGCTGTCCCTTGTGGCCAGAAGGGTGTCCCTCTGCTCCCTGAGTTTCTCAAGAGGGAGGGCCTTGACCTGGTCGCCGTATCTGGCGCTGTCGGATTTCTGGAATGCGTAGTTCTGGAGGGCGATGACCATCTCCTGCTTGGAGAAGTCGATCCTCTGCAGCTGGAGGGATGTGTCGCGGTAGGTCTTCTCGTTGGTCTCCTGATAGTTGACCCCGTTGAACATCTTGAATGTCAGGTAGGACTTGTCCTTGGACATCTTCATGATGGCGGAGTCGGCCAAAGTGAGGCGCGTGTTACCTCTGCCGTGATGGTCGTAGAGCATCACGTCCTTCATCATGCCCGTCTTGTTGTTACGGCTTCCTACCCTGAGGACGTAGCCATCGACTCCGTCATAGAAGGTTCCGGACGGGATCTTGATCTCTTCCTTCGTCTTTCCGATGTCGTCCCTGAGGGTGAATATCTCGTTGTAGGAGACCGGGACGAGGTTGTTGATGACGAAGAATGTGCCGATGCTGATGAAGAAGGAGGCGATGAGGATAGGGCGCATCACCCTGAGGACGGACACGCCGGCGGCCTTCAGAGCGATCAACTCGTTGTTCTCACCCATGTTGCCTACGGTCATCATCGAGGCCAGCAGGGTCGCCAGAGGCAGGGCCAGAGGCAGCACGGTGCAGGATCCCCAGAACAGGAACTCCGCCACAATGCCCAGACTCAGGCCTTTCCCGACAAGCTCGTCGATGTAGACCCAGAGGAACTGCATCACGAGGATGAAGATGACCACAAGAAGGATCATGAAGAATGGTCCTATGAATGAGGTCAGTATGAATCTGTCAATTTTCTTCATCCTCCGAAGTCATTGTTTTATGGGGACTTGAATATTTTATGAATATTACCGAATGCCCTTGAATATTCTTCCGTCTATGCCGTGATGGTCTCCACCATCTTGTCCAGCGCGGCCTGCAGGCCGTCGGCGTTCCTTCCGCCGGCGGTGGCGAGGATCGGCTGTCCGCCGCCTCCGCCCTGGATGAATCTGGCTGCCTCCCTGATGTCGTTGGCGGCGCTGTGACCGGCTGCCACGAGGTCGTTGGAGTACATCAGGACGAGCTGAGGCTTTCCTTCGTGGCAGAAGGCGGCGGCGAACACGAAGTTCTCCACTTCCTTCTGGAGGATGGCCGCGGCCTCGCGCAGCATGGCCGGATCAGCGTCCCTGCTGCACTTTACAACTTTTTTTCCATTTA
>HF985999.1:28024-42951 GCA_000431015.1 Alistipes sp. CAG:514
CGTCCCTGCTGAACTTTACAACTTTTATTCCATTAATCTCCTGTGCGTTCTCCGAGATCACCTTGGCGAACGCGGCGGCCTTCTCTTTGGCATATTCCTCGATCTTCTTCTTAGCGTCGGAGTTCTCGTTGATGAGTTTGGCCACGGCGGCAGCCACGTCAGGGGCGTTGTTGAACATGGTCCTGATGCCCTTGAGGGTGTCGCTGAGGGTGTCGAGGATGTCCTCCGCCGCCTCTCCTGTCACCGCCTCGATCCTCCTGACTCCGGCGGCGATCGCCGATTCGGAGACGATCTTGAAGAATCCGATGCGTCCGGTCGACGCGGCATGCGTGCCGCCACAGAGTTCCACGGAGTCGCCGAACCTGACCACGCGCACCCTGTCGCCGTACTTCTCGCCGAACAGGGCGATGGCTCCCATGGCGTTCGCCTCTTCCATCGTCGCGTCTCTCTTCTCCTGGAGAGGGTAGTCCGCGCGGATCAGCTCGTTGACCCTGTGCTCGACCTTCCTGAGTTCCTCGTCGGTAACCTTGGCGAAGTGTGAGAAGTCGAAACGGAAATAGTCCGGGCCGACGAACGAGCCTTTCTGCTCGATGTGGGTTCCGAGCGTCTCCCTGAGGGCGTAGTCCAGAAGGTGGGTGGCCGTGTGGTTGGCCGTGATCCTGAGCCTGCGGCTTGCGTCAACCTTAAGTGTGAATGTCTGCGTGCTGTCGGCAGGGATCCTTTCGGCGATGTGTATTGTCAGGTTGTTCTCCTTGACGGTGTTGAGTATCCTGATCTGCTCGCCGCTCTCCGAGACGATGACTCCGGTGTCGCCGACCTGACCTCCCATCTCGGCGTAGAACGGCGTGCGGTCGAAGACGAGCTGGAACATGGTCTTGTTCTTCTGCTTGACTGTGCGCTGCTTGAGGAGCTTCACACCTTCAAGCTCCAGATTGTCGTAGCCCAGAAAGGCCTCTTCCTCGCCCTCGTGGAACACGACCCAGTCGCCGAACTCGTTGGCGGTTGCGTTGCGCGCCCTGTCCTTCTGCTTCTGGAGTTCCTTGGCGAAGCCTTCCATGTCCACGGTGTAACCCTTCTCCGAGGCGATCAGCTCGGTCAGGTCGATCGGGAATCCGTAGGTGTCGTAGAGTACGAATGCGTCCTCTCCCGGGATGGTCTTGGTCGAGGCGTTCTTGGCGACGTAGTCGTCCATCAGCCTTATTCCTCTGTCAAGAGTCTTGAGGAATGACATCTCCTCCTCGCGGATGACGCTTTCGATGAGTTTCTGCTGCCTGCCCAGCTCCGGATAGGCCTCTCCCATGTCGGAGACAAGCTGAGGGATCAGCGCGCAGAGGAACGGCTCGTCGAATCCGAGGAACGTGTAGCCGTAGCGGACGGCGCGGCGCAGGATCCTTCTGATCACGTAGCCGGCCTTCACGTTGGACGGCAGCTGTCCGTCGGCGATGGAGAAGGCTATCGCCCTGATGTGGTCGGCGATGACACGCATGGCGACCTCTGTCTTTCCGTTCTCATGGTATTTGTGGCAGGAGAGCTCCTCGATCTTGCCGATCATTCCGGAGAACACGTCCGTGTCGTAGTTGCTGGTCTTGCCCTGCAGCACCATACAGAGCCTCTCGAAGCCCATTCCTGTGTCGATGTTCTTGGCCGGGAGCGGTTCAAGGGATCCGTCGGCCTTGCGGTTGTACTGCATGAACACGAGGTTCCAGATCTCGATCACCTGGTCGTTGTCGGTGTTGACGAGATCCTTTCCGGGGATCCTGGCGATCTCCTCGTCCGTGCGCAGGTCGATGTGGATCTCGCTGCAAGGGCCGCAAGGGCCTGTGTCGCCCATCTCCCAGAAGTTGTCGTGCTTGTTGCCGAGGATGATGTGATCCTCAGGCATGAGCTTCAGCCAGGCCTGCCTGGCCTCGTCGTCGAGGGCTGTACCGTCCTCGGACGAGCCTTCGAACACGGTGGCGTAGAGTTTTGACTTGTCGATCTTGTAGACTTCCGTCAGCAGTTCCCATGCCCAGCTGATGGCCTCGGCCTTGAAGTAGTCTCCGAAGCTCCAGTTGCCGAGCATCTCGAACATCGTGTGATGCCTGCCATCGTGTCCCACTGCTTCAAGGTCGTTGTGTTTTCCGCTGACTCTGAGGCATTTCTGTGAGTCCGTGGCTCTTTTCATCTTGGGATTTGTGTTGCCGAGGAATATGTCCTTGAACTGGTTCATGCCGGCGTTGGTGAACATCAGCGTCGGGTCATTCTTTATCACCATCGGGGCGGAAGGCACGATCGTGTGTCCCTTCGATGCGAAGAAGTCCAAAAATTGCTGTCGAATCTCTTTAGCGGTGTACATATCTAAAAATCAATTAATTCATGAATATTCTCCCGTGCCGGCAAGAAAAACTTTTTCAGAAAGGCACGGAATTGGCAAAATTATAACATTTTTCGGGATATATCGCAAAAAAGGGTATATTTGTAGACTATGGGGAAGTATATTCTTAATCCGGAGACCTTATTATATGAGATGAAGGAGGTGTCCTTGAAGTCGAAAGTCTTCAAGGGGTTGCTGCTGTTCGCCGGTAGTGTGGCGATGGCGGTCCTCTACATCTGGCTCTTTACTTCCGTTCTTGGCTATGACCTGCCGAAGACGGCCTTTCTCAAGGCTGAGAGGGCCCGCTGGGACGCCAGGATGGATCTGATGAACACCAAGCTTGACCGCTGCGAGGAAAGCATCGAGGCGTTGAGGGTGAGGGATGACGACATCTACAGATCCATATTCGGAATGAACGAGATTCCCGCGGGCGTGAGGAACGCCGGCATCGGCGGGGTGGACAGGTACTCTTTCCTCGACGGCCTTGAGTCGGACGACAGGCTTAAGAACACCGCCTTGAGGATCGACAGGCTGACCAGGAAGGTCTATGTCCAGAGCAAGTCTTTCGACGAGGTGGCCGCTGTCTCCAAGACAGCCGGTGACATGGCCTCCTGCATCCCGGCGATCCCGCCCATCGTGCCTGATCCGTCCAAGTACAGGCTTTCCAGCCAGTTCGGTTACAGGTCGGACCCGTTCACAGGGGGCGTCAGGATGCACACAGGACTTGATTTCGCGATGAAGATCGGCAATCCGGTCTATGCTACGGGTGACGGGGTTGTGGAAGCCGTGAAGTTCGAGTTCTTCGGCTACGGCAACTCGATCACCATCAAGCACGGCTTCGGCTACGAGACCATCTACGCCCATCTTAACTCCGTCAAGGTGATCGAGGGAATGAAGGTCAAGAGAGGGGACTGCATCGGTGAAAGCGGCAAGTCCGGACGCTCAAGCGGCCCTCACCTGCATTACGAGGTGGTCTACAAGGGCCGCAAGGTGAATCCCGCCAACTATCTTGACATGTCGATGTCTGTCCAGGAATATTCTGACATGTTGAGGATGAGGGAGAGCGAGAGCGGGATGCCGTCGTCGATGAGGCATAGTTTCAGTGTCAGACACAGATGATGAGGAGGTTGCCGATGAAGGAGAGGTACGAGTTTGACAAGGTTCGGATGGAGTTCCGAAAGGTCACGCATTCGGTGTGGTCGATTCTGGGCAAGGCTGCCGTGTACTTTCTGGTGACAGCGTCCCTGGCTGTCGTCTACTATGTGGTCTTCTCGTTTGTGATAAGCACGGACTCGGAACGTAAGCTCAAGAGGGAGAATCAGATGTACCGTCAGATGTACAAGGATCTGGAGGCGAGGGAGGCATTGGTCGATGATGTGCTGGAAGGCCTTATGGTGAAGGACAACGAGATCTACCGCAACCTTTTCAACTCTGACGCTCCGGATCTGGGCAACATCTATTCCGACGGACTGCTGTCCCGGGTGGATTCGATACCGGACGATCTGATTGTGAGATATTCAAAAGAGAGGCTTGACACGCTGTCCCGGATCTCCGAACGGGTCGAGGCCAATTTCCAAAGGATAATGGAAAGGATTTCGGACAAGTCGGTGGTTCTTCCTCCGATGACGAATCCTCTGGAGAACTTCTCCTATGCAAGGACAGGGGCTTCCGTCGGGGACAAGATCAATCCTTTCTACAAGGTCACGGCTTTCCACGGCGGCCTGGATCTGATCTCGCAGCAGGGAGAACCGGTCGCCGCCGCGGCAGATGGCGTTGTGAACAGGGTTACCCATTCGTCCAAGGGTCTTGGGAACGTGGTCGAGATCGACCACGGCAATGGCTATCTCACCCGCTATGCCCACTTGGAGAACACCCGCGTCCTGAAAGGACAGAAGGTGACAAGAGGACAGAGGATCGGCCAGGTCGGGATGTCAGGCAACTCGTTCGCCCCGCATCTTCACTACGAGATCCAGAAGGACACGCTGCTGATGGATCCTCTGAACTATCTTTTTGCATCCGTGAGTCCGGACGAGTACATGAGAATGCTTTTCATGTCCGTGAACACTGGTCAGTCAATGGATTAATAAAACTATTCAGGAATATGGAAAAGTTATACTATACAATCGGCGAGGCCGCCGACATTCTGGGGGAGAGCACGTCTTTGGTGCGCTTCTGGTCCAACTCTTTCCCGAAGTACATCAAGCCTAAGAGGAACGCGAAGGGGAACCGCCTTTTCACGGAGGAGGATCTTGAGTGCCTCAAGCAGATCCATCTGCTCGTGAAGGAGCAGGGACTGACTTTGGAAGGGGCCGCGAAGAAGATCGCCGCTGACAGGAAGGCTGTCGAAGGGCGCGTGAAGGCTTTGGACAGCCTGAAGGAGATACGCCGCCAGCTGGTTGAGGTTAAAAAATCTTTATAGGTATGACAATCAAGGACATAGCTTCCGTTATAGAGTCGTTTGCCCCGCTTTCCATACAGGAGAGCTGGGACAACAGCGGTCTAGTCATCGGATCCGAGGCACAGGAGGTCCACGGAGTTCTCCTTGGGTTTGACTGCACGGCGGATCTGGTGGACGAGGCGGTCAGCCTTGGCGCGGACATGATCATCACCCATCACCCGCTGATTTTCTCGGGACTGAAAAAGATTTCCCCTGACGATCCTGTCGGGCTGGCGGTGATGAAGGCCGTCTCGGCGGGCATTGCTGTCTATGCGGCCCACACGAGCGCCGACAAGGTGCTTGGGGGAGTCAGCGGCGCAATGGCGAAAAGGCTGGGGCTCAAGGATGTACGGGTCTTGGACGAGGAGCCGGGCGGCTTTGGCCTCGGTGCGGTCGGCGACCTTCCGCAGCCGATGGACGGCGGAAGTTTCATTGAATATGTCAAGTCAAGGTTCGGCCTCAGGATGATCCGTTGCTCGCATCTTCCTCAGGAGCCGGTGTCCAGGGTCGCCATGTGCGGCGGCTCCGGCGGCTCCCTGATCGAAAAAGCCCGTGAGGCGGGCGCCCAGGCCTATCTCTGCGGAGACATATCCTACCACCACTTCTTCACCACTAAGAATTTTATGGTCATGGATATAGGCCATTTCGAGGGGGAAGTGGAGATTGTGGATATATTATTTTCTCTGTTAAGGAAAAAATTTCCTAACTTTGCAATCTCTACCAGCTCAAGGCTGGAGACAAGTAATCCGGTATATTATTATTAGTCAGATAGCTATATGGCAACTAAAAAAATCAAGAAAGTCGAGACACCGATAGACCAGAGGGAGACATTCGTTTCCCTCCAGAAGAATTTCGCTGACTCTGAAATCAGCGTCGAGGAAAAGCTTAAGACACTCTACGCTCTTCAGGAGGCGGATTCCGCGATTGACAAGATCATGCAGATGCGCGGAGAACTCCCGTCGGAGGTTGAGGCTCTTGAGAACGAGATAACGGATCTTAAGGCCCGTCAGGCTCAGGACACGGCTGTCATCGAGGCTTACAATCAGACAATAGCCGAGAACAGGCAGAGCATTGTCGATTGCGATGTCCAGATCGAGAAGTATCAGCAGCAGCTGAATGACATCTCCAACAGCCGCGAGTATGATTCCATCAACAAGGAGATAGAGAATCAGGGACTTCTCCGTCAGATCGCTCAGAAGAACATAAACGACACCAAGGCGGCCATCGCCGAGAAGAGGGACGACATCGAATCTCTCAAGGACTACATCGCCGTCAGGAACGATGACCTCAAGGCCAAAAGGGAGGAACTTGCCACAATCGTGGAGTCCACATCCAAGGAGGAGAAGAAACTCCGCTCAGTCAGAGAGGATTGCGCCAAGAAGATCGACCCGAGGACAATGAGCGCCTATGATCGTATCAGAGCCAGCGTGCACAATCATCTCGCGGTGGTTTCGGTCTACAACGGGGACTCCTGCGGAGGCTGCTTCAACACGATCACTCCTCAGCGTCTCGTGGACATCGCTTCCAACAAGAAACTCATCATTTGTGAGCATTGCGGCAGGATCATCGTCAATCCTGACTTTGAATAGACCGCTACCCAACATTTAGGAATATGCCTGACCAGCCCGGAAAAACATCCAGAAAGAAGGCGAGGCCAGTTGATTTGGACACTCTTGGGCTTGAGATGGGAAACAAACCGCCTCAAGCTCTTGAAGTCGAAGAGGCTGTCCTCGGCGCCATGCTGATTGAGCCCTCATCCGTTGACACGGCGCTTGAGGAGCTTACTGTCTCTTGTTTCTATGACCCTCGTCACAGAATGATTTTCGAGGCCATGAACGAGCTTGTCAACGAGCATGTGTCGGTGGACATAGTCACGGTAAGCACCAAGCTTCGGGCCAAAGGCAATCTTGAGGCTGTGGGAGGTCCTGTGGCGCTTGCCGGCCTGTCCGAGAAAGTCGGAGCCGCGGCCCACATCGAGTACTACGTCAGGATACTGAAGCAGAAGAGTATCCAGAGGGAGCTGATCACAGCGTCGTACGAGATACTCAAGGATTCCTACGATGACGCCATCAATGTTGATCTTCTGATCGACGAGGCGCAGTCAAAGATCTATGGAGCCATCCAGAACAGCGTGAAGAACGATGTCAAGGACGTGGGAGCCGTGATCAACGACGCCATGAAGGAGATCGAGAAGAATCAGAATGCCGACGGCCTGAGCGGTGTTCCGTCCGGTTTCCTTTCGCTTGACCGTGTCACGAGGGGCTGGCAGAAATCCGACCTCATTATTCTGGCGGCGAGACCTTCCGTCGGTAAGACGGCCTTCGCGCTCAATTTGGCCAGGAACGCGGCTGTGGACTATCACATGCCGGTGGCTGTGTTCTCTTTGGAGATGTCGGCGCTTCAGCTGGTAATGAGGCTCATGACGACCGAGTCCGGTCTGTCGGCTGACAAGCTGAAGGGCGGTACGAAACTGGAGGCGTGGGACTGGCAGCAGCTGGAGACCCGGCTGGCCTCGTTGTCAAAGGCTCCTTTGTACATCGATGACACTCCGAGCATTCCTTTGATGGAGTTCCGCACGAAGGTCAAGAGGCTTGTGAAATCCAAGGATGTCAGACTTGTGATCGTTGATTACCTCCAGCTGATGCAGGGACCGGTCGAGCTTCGCGGAATCCGTGAGCAGGAGGTCGCTGCGATCTCCAGGACGCTCAAGGCCACAGCCAAGGAACTCAATGTCCCGATCATCGCGCTCTCGCAGCTGTCCCGTGACGCTGTGAAACGAACCGGAGGCAGCGGAAAGCCTCAGTTGAGCGACCTCCGTGAGTCCGGATCAATCGAGCAGGATGCCGACATGGTGATATTCATTCATCGTCCTGACTACGTGGGACTTGGAGAAACTCCTGACGGGAAGGAAACCACACAGATCATCATCGCCAAGCATCGTAACGGCGAGGTGTGTGACATCGACATGCTCTTCAAGGCGGAGCAGGTGCGTTTCGTGGAGCCGGGGGATTCCCTGACCGCGAGGGCGGAGGAGATGGGCGGCATGGAGTCCGCCATGAACAATGATTTTGCCAATAACACTGATTTCTGATGGACACGACAAGACTCTTCGGCATCCTTGCCGCCATATTCATCATCTCTTCCGTTCCGGTATTTGCCGGCGACGAGGGAAAATGTATTCCTGTGAAGAATCTTAAGGAGGAGAATCTGGCTTTCAAGGGAGGGGAGAAACTGGTGTTCACTGTCCATTTTAAATGGGGGCTGATCAACGCCGACGTGGCGCAGGCGACCCTAAAGGTGGACACCACCATCCTTAACGGCAGGAAAGTCTTCCATGCGTCCCTGACCGGCAAGACTCAGAAATTCTACGAGAAGTTCTTCCGTGTCAAGGAGGATCTGGACTCCTGGTTCACGAGGGACGGCCTTAAGCCGATGAAGTTCACGAGGTTCGCCAAGGAGGGGAAATACACCTGCACGAACCTCTACATGTACGACCACACGCCCGGGGACGAGAAGATCTCCGCATCGTTGAACAATTCCAGAAAGGGGGATTTCTCGGCGACCCTGCCGCTGGACAAATGCACCTACGACATTCCGCTGATGTACTATGTGCTGCGGAACATCGACACGGAGAAACTTGAGGAAGGAAAGGACTATCCGATGACGTTTGCCGTCGATGATGATGTGTACACCCTCCATTTCAGGTATTTGGGCAAGGAGAACAAGTACATCGACGGGATCGGGTCGATCCGCTGCCTGAAGTTGAGCTTCGAGGTGGTGTCAGGTGAGGTCTTTTCGGGAGAGTCGGATCTCTACGGCTGGTTCTCGGACGACGAGAACAGGATTCCGGTCTGGTTCACGGCTCCTCTTAAGATAGGCAAGGTGCAAGGTCGCCTGCGCTCCTATTCAGAACTCAGGAATCCTTTCTCCTCAATCGTTGAATGAGTTGATTTTAAGGAATATGGCTACGGGGGAGGTCTCACACAAAGGAACGGTCATTTCTGTAGGGCAAGACAGGATCTCTGTCCGGATAGTGTCCGAGTCGGCTTGCTCGGCCTGCCACGCCGCAGGGCTTTGCGGAGCCTCTGAGTCAAAGAACAAGATTGTGGATGTCCCCGTCTATGGAGGACAGACATATTCAGTAGGCCAGGAAGTCGAGGTTTGCCTTGCGAGGAAGATGGGACTCAAGGCAGTCTTGCTTTCTTATGTGATTCCTTTGGTGATATTACTGATTTTAGTGTTAACTTTGTCGTCGATTGGACTCGGCGAGCTTGTCTGTGGACTTGCCTCGATCGGGGGAGTCGCGCTATATTACCTCATACTCTATTTCCGCAGGGACAGCCTGGCGGAGGGGTATGTGTTTTATGTTAGAAAGTAATTTTTTTATTTGGCTTTATGACAACAATAATCATCTGGACCGTCGCAGTCATCACGGGGCTTGGCCTCCTGCTGGCGCTGGCCCTCTACATTGTCGCGCAGCGGTTCAAGGTTGAGGAGGATCCGCGCATCGAGGAGGTGGAGAAGGTCATGCCAGGCGCTAACTGCGGTGGTTGTGGTTTCGCCGGCTGCCACGCTTTCGCGGAGGCTGCGGTGAAGGCTCCGAATCTGGACAACAACTATTGCCCTGTCGGAGGCAACGAGACAATGAAGAAGGTGGCCGCCATCCTTGGCTACGAGGTCAAGGAAAAGGCTCCTATGGTGGCGGTTGTGCGCTGCGCCGGAACCTGCGCCGCCAGGCCGAGGACCAATGAATATGACGGCTCGGCTTCCTGCAAGGTGAAGGCCGCTCTCTACGCCGGCGACACCGGCTGCTCTTTCGGCTGCCTTGGCTGCGGAGACTGTGTGGCCGCCTGCCAGTTCGGCGCGCTGTCGATGGATCCCCAGACAGGTCTTCCGGTCGTGGATCAGGAGAAGTGCACAGCCTGCGGAGCCTGTGTCAAGGCTTGCCCTAAGTCCATCATAGAGTTGAGGGCGAAGGGTCCGCGTGGAATGAGGATCTTTGTCTCGTGTGTCAACAAGGACAAGGGGCCGGCGGTCAAGAAGGCCTGCTCGGTCGGTTGCATTGGGTGCGGAATATGCGCGAAGACCTGCACGCATGACGCCATCACCGTAGAGAACAATGTGGCCTACATCGACTTCGCGAAGTGCAAGCTCTGCCGCGAGTGCGAGGCGATGTGTCCTACCGGAGCGATCATCGGGGTGAACTTCCCTAAGCCACTGGACAAGGATGCCGTCAAGGCCCGTGTCCAGGAACGTCAGAAGAAAGCGAGGGAGGCCGCCGCGGCTGCCGCCACAGTAAAGAAGGAGGAACAGAACAATGGCTAGAAGAACATTCTCAATCGGTGGCGTGCATCCTAATGACGCCAAGATCTCCCGCGGCTGCGCCATCGAGGCGCTTCCGCTGCCCCAGACCGTGTACATTTCCCTTGCCCAGCACATCGGGGCTCCGGCCAAGCCGGTAGTGGCAGTGGGCGACAAGGTTAAGGTCGGCCAGCCGATCGCCGAGCCGGGCGGATTCGTTTCGGCATTCATCCACTCTTCCGTTTCCGGAACCGTGAAGTCGATCGGCCCGCGCAAGGATCTCGCCGGCAACACACAGACCTATGTGGAGATCGCTGTGGAGGGGGACGAGTGGCTTGAGAGCATCGACCGCTCAGAGACCCTTGTGACAGACATTCCTGAGGACGGCAAGGCCATCATCGAGAAGATCCGTCTCGGCGGAGTCGTCGGACTCGGCGGAGCGACCTTCCCTACCCACGTGAAACTTACCCCGCCTCCTGGAAAGAAGTGCGAGATGCTGATAATCAACGGCTGCGAGTGCGAGCCTTACCTCACGTCCGATTTCCGCACGCTTCTGGAGAAGGGTGAGCAGGTCGTTGTCGGCACAGCCCTCATCAAGCAGGCTCTCGGCGTGGCGAACGCCACGATAGCCATCGAGGACAACAAGCCGGAGGCGATAGAGCATATTCAGAAAGTACTTTCGGAATTGAAGGGAAAGTCTTCCAAGTACGACGGGATCGAGGTGCTTTCTCTGATGAAGAAATACCCCGAGGGTGGTGAGAAACAGCTGATTGACGCTGTGATGCACCGTCAGGTGAAGTCCGGCGGCCTGCCTATCGACGTGGGCGCCGTCGTCCAGAATGTGGCCACGGCTCTGGCGGTCTATGATGCCGTTCAGAAGAACAAGCCTTTGATTGACAACTCCGTGACCGTCACCGGCGAATGCTTCCCTAAGCAGGCCAATCTGCTTGTCAGGGTCGGCACTCCGCTGCGCTACATCGTCGATTACCTCGGAGGGGTTCCGGAAAGCGCCGCCAAGATCATCAGTGGCGGCCCTATGATGGGTAAGGCTGTCGCCAATCTCGACGCGGCCACCCTGAAGGGAACGGGAGCCTTGCTCTTCCTCACCGCCGAACAGACCAAGAGGCATCCGGAAGGCAACTGCATCCGCTGCGGTAAATGCGCCGACGCCTGCCCTATGGGACTGGAGCCGTTCCTGCTCTATCGTCTCGCCAAGGCCGGCAACACCGACGAGCTTGAGGCGAACGCCGTTCAGGACTGCATCCAGTGTGGATGTTGCCTCTACACCTGCCCTTCCTACATCCCGCTTCTGGATGTCATCAGTCTGGCAAGAGGCCAGGTAATGGGAATAATGAAGGCTCGCGCCGCTGCCGCCAAGGCCGCCGCCGAAGCCGCAAAAGCAAAAACTGTTTAAGAATATGGATAGATTGTTGGTTTCACCGTCTCCGCACCTTCATTCCAAGACCACAACTCCGGTCTTGATGAGGGATGTCGTGATCGCCTTGATCCCTGCTGTCGCGGTCTCGGTCGTGTTCTACGGCCTTGCCGAACTGCTGGTGCTGGCTGTCAGTGTCATCTCCTGCGTGGCGCTGGAGTATTTGATAACTAAATATTTGCTCAAGGCTCCGTCCACCGTGGGCGACTGGTCAGCCGCCGTTACGGGCATCCTGCTGGCGCTCAACCTTCCCGCCTCGACTCCTTGGTGGGTAGTGTTCATCGGCGCGGTGGTCGCCATCGGAGTAGCGAAGATGACATTCGGAGGCCTTGGACAGAATGTGTTCAACCCGGCTCTTGTCGGCCGTGTGTTCCTGCTCATCTCATTTCCTACCTACATGACCGACTGGACGATCCCGGGAGGACTTTTCGGCGCTGACGCGGTTTCCGGAGCCACTCCTCTGGGAGTCATCAATGAAGGCCTCATGAAGGGAGCGTCCGCCGCCGATCTGATCGCGCAGAACGGCTTCTCGGCCTCTCGGATGCTCTTCGCCAACATCGGCGGTTCGGCAGGCGAGGCGAGCGCCATCGCGATCCTCATCGGTTTCGTCTATCTGCTTGTCCGCAAGGTCATCAAGCCGTGGATCACACTTTCGATCCTTGGAACCGTGGCTCTGGTCTCCACCGTCTTCTGGATGGCCGACCCCACCCACTTCACAGGGCCGCTTTTCAACCTTCTCACCGGTGGTCTCCTTCTCGGTTCCTGTTTCATGGCAACCGACTATGTGACCTCTCCGATGAGTACCAAGGGCGGAATCATCTTCGGTGTGGGCATCGGTTTCATCACTTTGATGATCAGGTACTTCGGATCCTATCCGGAAGGAGTGAGCTTCGCTATTCTTATCATGAACTCTGTGGTTCCGCTTCTTAACAAGTGGTTCCATCAGAAAAAATACGGGAGGGCATAGGCTATGGCAGTAAAATCCAATCTCACCACAATGGCTGTCTGCCTGACAGTCGTGTGTCTGGTCTGCTCGGCGCCTCTTGGCGGAATGTACGCTCTGACAGCCGAACCGATCGAGAAGGCCAACGCGGACATCCTCAAGGCCTCCATCGGAGCCGTGCTTCCGGAAGGAGGCGAACTCTCCGACGCAAAGCCGGTAGAAGTCGGCGGCCAGGCTTCTGAATATTACGTCAGCACCGTAGACGGCGCTCCTGTGGCCTACGCCGTGAAATCCACGACCGTAGGTTTCGGCGGCCCGCTCGTCCTGATGGTCGGCATCACCGCCGACGGTGTGGTCTACAACACTTCGGTCCTGTCTCACAACGAGACCCCGGGCCTTGGTGCCAAGTGCAACACTGACGAGAAGTTCATGAACCAGTTCAAGGGCTTCGATCCTTCGTCCAAGTCGTTGACAGTCAAGAAGGACGGGGGCGATGTGGATGCCATCACGGCTTCCACCATCACTTCCAGAGCCTACTCACAGGCTGTGGACAACGCGGTCAAGGCATTTAATTCAATCAAAGGAGAATAGACTATGAGCAGCAATAAACTGAACATTTTCACCAAGGGCTTCTTCAAGGAGAACCCTACATTTGTCCTGCTTCTTGGTATGTGTCCTACGCTGGCGACCACTACCTCGGCCATCAACGGTCTGAGTATGGGTCTCGCCACCCTCTTTGTCCTCGTGCTTTCGAACATCGCCATCTCGGCGATCGCCCCGGTGGTTCCGGACAAGGTGCATATTCCTGTCTATATCGTGGTCATCGCCACTTTTGTGACGATCCTCCAGTTCGCCATGCAGGCCTACACACCGGCGATGTACACCACTCTGGGCCTGTTCATCCCGCTCATCGTCGTGAACTGCATCGTCCTCGGACGCGCCGAGGCTTTCGCAAGCAAGAACGGCATCCTGGACTCCGCCCTTGACGGATTTGGAATAGGCTTGGGCTTCACCCTCTCCCTGACGATTCTGGGAATCGTCCGCGAGATCCTGGGCAGCGGCTCGGTCTTCGGCTACAGGTTCATCACCGGTGACGGCATCCTCGTGTTCGTGATGGCTCCGGGAGCGTTCCTCGCTTTGGGCTACCTTATGGTTCTGTTCAACAAAATCGCTAAAAAGAACTAAATCATGGAATATTTCCTCATAATAATCTCGGCGATCTTCGTCAATAACATCATGCTTGCCCAGTTCCTGGGCACATGTCCGTTCCTGGGTGTCTCCAACAAGATCTCCACTGCCACCGGCATGGCCGGAGCCGTGTGCTTCGTGATCACCCTCGCGACTTTGGTGACCTACCTCATCAACCAGTACCTTCTGGTGGCGTTCGGTCTCCAGTTCCTGCAGACCATAGCCTTCATCCTTGTGATCGCCGCCCTTGTGCAGATGGTGGAGATCGTGCTGAAGAAGATCAGCCCGTCCCTCTATCAGGCTCTCGGAATATTCCTCCCTCTGATCACCACGAACTGCGCCGTTCTCGGTGTGGCTCTCAACGTGGTTTCCAAGGAGTTCGCGTTCGGCGGCCCCGCCCACATGCTGAACCTCGGCGAGTCGGTGGTCTATGCCTTCGCCAATGCGGTCGGCTACGGCATGGCCCTCATCCTGTTCGCCGGTCTTCGTGAGCACCTCGATTTGAATGAAGTCCCTAAGCCGTTCAAAGGCATTCCGATAGCCCTTGTCACTGCCGGTATCCTCGCCATGGCGTTCATGGGATTCTCTGGTTTAGTATAGTTTTTGCAGATTAATAGATTTTTTGGATTACTTAATCTGTAGATACTTTTAAGATTTGTTATTATGAAAAGAACAATTTTGATCCTTGCCGCTGTCCTTGGTTTCGCGGTTGCGGCAAGCGCCCAGCCAAAGGCTCTTGGTGTGCGCATCGGTTGGGGTGTTGACATCACTTATCAGAATTACTTGAACAGCGCGGACTTCCTTGAGTTCGACCTTGGCCTTGATGACGGCTACAACTCAAGCAATTTCCATGTTGACGGTGTCTACAATTTCATGATTGCCCAGCCGGACTGGACAAGAGGCAAATGGGGCTTCTATGGTGGTCCTGGCGTATCCCTTGCCGTTTGGGACAATGATGACAAGGACAATGTTGTCTATGCCGGCATCGTCGGCAACCTTGGCCTGGAGTACACCTTCAACATCCCGCTCCAGCTTTTCATCGACGTGCGTCCTCGTCTTATGTTCGGCGACGGCGGTGTCAGAAGCAAGGGCATCTTCAACTTCGGACTTGGAATCTGCTACTCGTTCTAGTTTAGGAACCTGGTCTTAAAATAGCGAATCCTCAAAGGGACTGGCCATAATCTCTGGTCAGTCCCTTTGTCATCTCTTCTTCTCTGTGTCCTTGTCCCGTACGCAAAACCGCCCTATCTGCTCACGAGGCCCTGCGTTG
>HF985999.1:43072-70782 GCA_000431015.1 Alistipes sp. CAG:514
CCCTCCCGTACGCAAAACCGCCCTATCTGCTCACGAGACCCTGCGTTGGCACCCTCCCGTACGCAAAACCGCCCTATCTGCTCACGGGACCCTGCGTTGGCACCTTCCCGTACACAAAACTGCCCTATCTGCTCACGAGAGTCCGTGAGCCTCTCTGGTCGCGGAATTTGTCGGGGTTTCCGCCCTTGTGGTTCGGCAGGCTCGCCAACCGGGTTAGGCCGGCTCGTGGCTTTACTTCAGGAAATCACTCATGGCCTTCAGGTCGGGCTGGAGGCCGGTCATCAGAGGGTAGCCTGTGAGGGCCTGGTACAGGAGCCAGCGGTGACCGGAGATGTAAGTGCAGTCTGCGGCGGCGAGTTTCATACGGGCCTCGTCGTCGAAGGAAGGAGTCTTGTAGTTGGCCTCCAGTATGACCTTATGCTGTCCGGCATCCTCACCGGCGAAGTCATCGGCGGTAAACTCGGCGATTTCCGGCAGAGCCATAGGCAGGGTGTAGATAACCAGGTCACATTCCTTCACAGCCTCCTTGAAATCGGAGATTGGATCCGGAAGGAAGCCATATTCAGGCATGTCGTCGGCGATGGCCTGTGCCTTCTCCGGCGTGCGGTTCATCAGAATGGTGGCGAACCCAAGCTCGGCTGCGGCCACGGCAGCAGCCCTCCCCGCACCTCCGCAACCGACCACAAGTGCTTGTGGCTCACGGCTGAACGTACGGCTGAGTGTCATCAGGAAGAACTGGTGCATCTTCACGAAGAACTTGTCCCCGAAATTGCCGATGAACTCCTCCACGATGCCCGGGAAATAGGCTTCCACGACGGACGTGACGATACCGGTGAAGTCAGAATTGTAAGCCTCGACACCATCGTCACCTTTCACCAGAAGGTTCGTCGCCCCGATCCGCACGACCGGCCCCGAGATGCTTCCCTCGCCCCAGCGGGCCATCTCCAGGACCTTTGAATATGCCAGTTCCTTGAATGGAGCGGTGACGTTGACGGCGGCATATTCATCAATGAACCGCTGAAAGGACTTTTCAAAGTCGCCTCCCTCAATCAGATCGTATGAATATTCACCGCCCTTGACACCCTTGTACGCCGCCTCGAACAGTGCCGGGCTGCCGGATCCCTTGATCGGATCACCTATGAGACCATATTTCGCCATATTCCTAATTCCTTTTTAAGAAGCTATTTTGATCTGTTTGAATGTCTTCTCTCCTCAAAGGACATTTCAAACAAAAAGATTGATGCGAAGTTAGCAAACAGCACGGCTTTCTGCAAATCATATTCATATTCACAGAAAAGAAAAGTTTGGATGGCAGGAATTATTTAGTATATTTGCAACTGTCATTTGATAGTATTATTGTAGGACAAACAAGGCGGACATCCGACCCCTTTTCAGGATGTTCGCCTTTTTTAGATTTCTACCGAGGTGAGGTGGCGTAAATGGTTGAGAAGCCGGGAATCTGTCTGTGGAATGTGTTACAGGCACATATCTTGCTGGCAGGAGGATGAAATTCTTTTCACTATGAGACTTAGGAATATCTTTGCCGCGATGCTGGCTATTGTCTGCTGCGGCGTTTGCGTTCAGGCTCAGGACAGGATTCATCTGCTGGACTCACGGCGTGTCATCGAGGCCAAGGTCATCGAGATAGGGGAGGTTGACATCATCTACAGGCTTTACAACAACCTTGAGGGACCGGACTACAGGCTTTCCACATCCAGAATAGAAAGCATTGATTTCGAGAACGGTACAAGGCAGCTGTTCGCAGGCAGGAGGGGATTCGCCACGGGACCGTACGCCGACGGCTACATGGACGGCTATGATGACGGATGCCTTGACTACCGTTGGGGACATTACTATTTGCATGACCGCAGAATCCGTCGGCAGGAACTTACCGACTACATCGGCTATTCGCTTTACGGAGGGAAATACAGAAAGGCGTCAAATAATTATTTCTGGGGCATGGCACTCACCGGATACGGGGTTCTTGCTCTGATAGCCTCGACGACCGGGCTTGTTTTTGAAAGCAGGATGAATAGTGATCCTGCTTTCCAAGACGATTTTTTCAAGGATAATTCCAATACGCTAGGCTATGTCCTTGGCTATGCGACCGGAGCCGCCTGCCTCGGAGTCGGCATTCCTCTCTGGATCAAGGGAGACAGACAGTTGAACGGGATCGCGGACGACTACAACCGCAACTATGGCCGCCGGAACCTCGGCTACGGTTCTTCACTCACCGTCGGCCCTACCCGTTCGGGAATCGGCCTCGCGCTGAACTTCTAAATGATTTGACCTTCGGGCCGGCTACTGGCTCGCACATCGGTGTGTCTGGTTCTGGCCAACTTGTATGCCCAGCTCTTGCGTCTGGCTTCTCCTCTCGGCTCCTTGCTGAGAATGGAGGTTAAGTAATTATCTTATTGAGAGATATGTTACCCCGCATCCGGCTGTCCTGGTCGGAGCGGGGTGAATTATTTCACTAATTATCAAGAGGTTGGCTTCTGTGGAAAAAAATGTGTGGAATACTTGGCGGAAGTTGGGGAAAACGGAATATTTTGACTAAATTGCAATGTTTTGGGGCCGTGCGACGGCCTGGACATTTTACATGGTAGGCGGCGGGGGAAATCTGCCGCTGACTTAACATAACTAAACACTTTAAGATTATGTCACTGAACAAAGTAATGCTGATCGGTAACGTTGGAAAAGACCCGGAAGTACGTTACCTTGATGGAAACAACAACCCTGGTTCGGGAAGCACTAAGGTGGCGACGTTCACCCTTGCGACTACTGAACGCTATCGTGACCGCAATGGAGAACTTCGAGAGAACACGGAATGGCACAACATCGTTGCCTGGAGGAATTCGGCTGATGTGGCGGAGAAGTACATCCGCAAGGGTACCCAGCTGTACATCGAAGGAAGGCTCAGGACGCGGTCATGGACAGACCAGACTGGCAACAAGAGGTACACTACCGAGGTAACTGTGGACAATCTGCAGCTTTTGGGCAAGAAGTCGGACAATCCTGGGGCGCATGATGGCGGGCAGGGTTATGCCCAGGGCGGTTATCAGTCCCAGGGACAGCAAGGGTACGGGCAGCCGGCGGTCCGGCGGACCCAGGGGCCGATGCAGCAACCGGTGCAACAACCGATGCAACAGCCTGTGCAGCAGGCTCCTGTAAATCCGATCGAGGTGGCGGCGGCGGACATGCCGCAGGATGACCTCCCGTTCTGATCGAGGCGGCGGCCTGGGTGCGGAGCCTTCTCACAGGTGCGGCGACAGGCGACCGGAACAGTTATTCAGGAATATACAAAACGAATATTTTCAAACATGAGTTCAAAACTTGACGTAGTCCTTGGCCTCCAGTGGGGAGACGAAGGAAAAGGTAAGATTGTGGATGTGCTTGCAGGCCGCTATCCGGCGGTGGCGAGATTCCAGGGCGGCCCGAACGCCGGGCATTCCCTGCATTTCGACGGCAAGAACTTCGTGGTCCGCAGCATTCCTTCAGGAATATTCCGTGAAGGCTCCACCAACATCATCGGAAGCGGTGTCGTTCTGGATCCGATCACGCTGAGGGAGGAATGCGCGAACGTGGAGAAGATGAACATCGACCCTAAGAAGAAGTTGTTCATCTCCAAGAAGGCGCACCTGATTCTTCCGACCCACAGGCTTCTGGACGCGGCCTACGAGGCTGCGGCTGGGAAGGGCAAGATCGGCTCCACGCTGAAAGGCATCGGACCGACCTACACCGACAAGATCAGCAGGCACGGTCTCAGGGTCGGCGACATCCTTGCTCCAGACTTCAAGGAGAGGTTCGGGAAGCTCAAGGCCAGACATCTACAGTTGCTCTCAGACCTTCATTTCGAATGTGACCCTGAAAAGGACGAGGCCGAGTGGATGAGCGCCATCGAGTTCCTTAAGGGATTCAATCTGATTGACTGTGAGTATTTTGTCAACAAATGGCTGGAGGATAAGCCGATGCTCGCCGAAGGTGCCCAGGGCTCGATGCTCGATGTCGACTACGGCTCCTATCCGTTCGTGACATCCTCGTCCACGACCGTCGGCGGAGTCTGCACCGGATTGGGAGTCGCCCCGTCAAAGGTCGGAAGGGTCTTCGGAATATTCAAGGCCTACTGCACCCGTGTGGGCAGCGGTCCGTTCCCGACGGAGCTTTTCGACGAGACAGGTGAGAGACTGCGTCAGGTAGGACACGAGTTCGGTGCTGTCACAGGTCGTCCTCGCCGCTGCGGATGGCTGGATCTCGTGGCTTTGAAATACACCGTGATGATCGACGGCGTGACCGACCTCATCATGATGAAGTCTGACTGTCTGGATGATTTCGAGACGATCAAGGTTTGCACCTCCTACAAGGTGGACGGCGTTGAGACCGACCAGGTTCCGTTTGATATCGCCGCCGAGATCGAGCCGGTCTACACCGAGTTCCCAGGCTGGAAGAAAGACCTGACGGAAATCCGCAAGGAAAGCGAGCTCCCGCAGGAATTCAAGGACTACATTCGCTTCATGGAGGGCTACCTCGGTGTCCCGATCAGCATAATCTCCCTCGGCCCGGACCGCGAGGCCACCATCGAGCGCTAAGATCAAGACTCTACATCGCAGCACCCCCGAAAGTCAACTTTAACTTCCGGGGGTATGTAGTGTACGCCCAGTGGGCTGCTGCCTAGGTCTCTCGTACGCAAAATCGGCCTTCTCGCTCACGGGAGGCTGCTGCCTAGGTCTCTCGTGCGCAGAACCTGCCTTCTCGCTCACGGGATGCTGCCTAGGTCTCTCGTGCGCAGAACCGGCCTTCTCGCTCACGGGATGCTGCCTAGGTCTCTCGTGCGCAGAACCTGCCTTCTCGCTCACGGGATGCTGCCTAGGTCTCTCGTGCGCAGAACCGGCCTTCTTGCTCACGGGAAGCTGCCGGGGCAGGTGTGTGAGGCTGCGGCATCAGAGACTCAATGTCAGGCCGATGGCCCAGTGCTTGAAGCCGGGCCAGTAGTCGGTGTCCATGATGTTCATCGGGGAATATTTCGCATATACTCCCACATCCCGGAAATTGAGCTGGAACATCACATCGACGGTGGCGAGATTGCAGTGCGCCCTCTTGTACTTGTTCTTCTGCTTCTCATCGTTCAGCCGGTACTTGTTCACAATTGAGCTGCTGGCGTTGAGATTGACCACAGGACCGACGGAGAAGCCGACACCACGGTAAGCGTTGACACTAAGGATAAGCGGGAAGGTGACGCTGAACACTCTCAGCTTGGACACTTTAGGCTCGGCTTTCTCAGGCCATCCTCCGATCCGGATGTTCCCATCGTCATCTTTTGTCATCATTCCGCTCTTGGTCATGGCGAAATTCTTCCAGGAAAACCCGAGACCGTAGTTGAATGTCACGGAGCGCGATAGTTTGAAGTCATCGGTGCACAGATTCAGGAACACCTCGTACGAGCGTTGGGTTTTGAAATCCGGATTGCCCGAGTTGACATTCAGCAATGCCATGCCGAAATTGCCCGGCTCAACCTTATAGCGATGCCCGTATGATTTGGTCACCACCTTGCTGTAGAAAGGCACGTTGAAATCCAATCTGGAAAAGGCTCCATCCTCAGTCCTGTCCTTGCCGAAGGACAAGCTGAACCGCGTTGTGTCCTTGATGTCGATCTTGGAATTCGTATAGGTGTACGTGAAGGATGTGTCACACTCGGATCCGAAAATCTCCATCTTGTAGTAGACCTCTTTTTTAGGATCATAATGCTGTTTGACGGAATCAGGGCTATAGACAATCAGCAAGGAATCAGACATATAGTTCAACTTTTTTCCATCGGAGTTGTAACGGACCTTGACACCCGGCTTCTTTTTCTGAACTTTCACCGTATCAGCCGGATCGATGATTTTGAATTCAGAACGACGTGTGGCACGTGTCTGAGCTGACGCGATGTGGACGCACAGCAGCGACACAAGTAAAACTGTAAATAACCTCTTCATATTCTTCATTATTATCTTTGCTTGAACATTTTCTTAAGGTCGTTCATGGTGGCCTTGCCCCTGAGATAGACCACAGTCACGTAGGCCTGCTTAAACGGTCCTCGGGCATTCTCGTCCAGCTCATAGCCCACCACGGTGTTGCCGGCGGAATCCTGCGTGACCTTTTCCTTTCCTATTCCCTTGATCTGGAAGCCAATATATTCATTCTCCCCGCTTCCGTCCGCCCGCAGCCTCAAAAGGGCATAGTACATCTGCCCTCCGAAGTAGTCGATCTTCCGGTCAAGCGCATTACGGGAATCAGCCTCCACCAAAGACGCAACCCTGTCAATCGCCTGGGATCCCGCCTTGAAGCTGATGCTGCGGAAATACTTCAGGTTGTAGGGTTTGAGATCCGAGCCGCTCACCTCCGACATGGAGATCCTGGACATGTCCGAGACATCCAGGATGGAGCCGCTGAACAGGCTGTCAATCTGAAGTCCCTTCTGGGCGTGAGCCGCAACCAGGGTCAGAAGGCATAGAAACGCTGTCAAAAGAACTCTTTGTCTCATCATTTTCCGAATATTTCGTTTAACTGTTCATCCACGTCAGTTCCGCCGGAGAAAAGGTCGGCAAGGATGCAATCGACATCGTTCATCACAACCTCCCTGTCAGTCACTTTCTGCCCTCCGACATACGCGACGCAAACATTTTCCTTATTGTAGACACTCACTCCAAGAGTTATGAATATGCCGGCGCAGACTGCCGCGGCGACCCGAAGCCAGACGGCGCGGCGACTCCTCTTCCGTGAATATTCATTCGTCTTCTTCCGTGAGAGGGACTTGCCGACGGCGAAGTAGCCCATCACCGCGCGCGCTTCGGAATATTCAGGAGCCTGTCCCTCCGGCGAGGAGAGAAAGTCCTTGAGTCTCAGTTCCTCCGCTTCGGAAAGGGTCCCGTCGAAGTACCGTTTGATATATTCATTCATCTGTCTCATTTCTGAATTTGTCCCTTAAAATCTTTCTTGCTCTTGAGATGTGCATCCGGACCGCCTCCTGCCGCATCCCAAGGTCTTTGGCGATGCGCTCGAAGGATTGCCCTTCGTATTCGTGCTTTCTGACGATAAGCTTCTGGAGTTCAGTCAGCTCGCTGTCAACCGAGGCCTCGACTTTCCGGAACAGAGCCTCCCGTTCCGCCGCGTCACTTCCTTCGTCCTCGATCTGCCGTCCGTCGATGCTGACCTGCCGGGGGTGCCTCTCCGCCTTGCGGAACTCGTCGATCTCCAGGTTCCTGCCCGTCCGCGAGAGCAGCCCGACCGCCTCCCTGACGCTTCCGACCTTGTACTTTCCACCCCACAGCCGACAGAAGGCATCCTGTAAGGTGTCTTCCGATTTCCACCGGCCCCGAAGGGCCAGGAACGCTTCTGTGAGAAAGTCACTCGTCATCGTTTGAACTTTTCACTAATATAAACGAAAACCCCGGGAAATTGTAACACATTCCCGCGGATTTTTCCAAGGACAGTCTCAAGCGGCCCCGGTGCGTTCGCCGAGATTGCGGGAGCGCAAGCCCGGTCGTCTGGCTGGTTAACTGGATGGCCATTTGGCTGGTCATCAGCTATGTCGTCGGTTTGGCTATCAGTTCTGTCATCGTTCCGGCTTTCGTCCTCGGGTCGGTGGCTCTTGCGCACGGGAGGGATGAAACGGTGGCTTCCGTGTGCAGCTTTGGTGTTCCTGCACACGGGGAAGGGGAGAAGGGGGCGGGGGCTGAGCTTGCCGAAGCGCACCGAGTAGAAAGGTCAGAAAAAAAGAAAATTCAAAATTTTGCACGTTACCAAAATTTTGAATTTTATTTTTCTGACCCACTGCAACAGGACTGACAAGCCTATGGATTAAGCCCAGATGTGTTAACGAACGTCAGGGAAAAAAAGGCAAAAGGCAGATTTTGGTAACGTGCAAAATCTGCCTTTTGCCTTTTTTCCCCTGACGTCACATATTATTTGTGCTCCAGATCGTTGAGGTGAATCTCCAGCGCGCGGGTGGATATGACCACCTCACGGATTGAGAGGCCGAGAGAGGAGATCAGCAGAAGCAGGGCGATCCCGAAAATGATGATGGCCGTGATCCTCAGGCTGATGAAGCAGAAGAACATCGACACGACGCAGCAGAACAGGCTGGATATTCCCAGAATCTGCATGCTCCGTGTCAGGTTCAGCCTTTTTCGAAGGTTGGCGATCTGCGCCGCGGTCACCTCCGACCTGTCCTTGACATATTTATCCTTGAGATTCCGCACCAATTGCGCATAAGACAGAAACCGGTTAGTGTACGCCAGCATAATCAAAGACACAGCCGAGAACAGCAACGTAGGAGTGACCAAAGAGAATTCTTCCATAACGCAATCATTTTAAGGTTGTCCGGCCGGAAATGACCCCGCGTCAGCCGACCGCTCCTTCGATTGCAATGACCGTGCCCATAGCTCTATTGATGCAACGATTCCTGTAGAGGTTGCCGTGTCGGGATTTACTGCAAATTTACAGTAAATCCCGAAAATAACTATATGCGATTATGGCACGGTGTATTTGTTTGCTTCGTATTATGTGGCGCTTTAAATGGAGCTGAAAGGCTTACTGCCTCTGTCGGAGGGCTTCGAAGAGAAGGATGGCGGCGGAGACGGAGACGTTGAGGGAGTCGAGGTCACCGAGCATCGGGATGCGGATGTGGGCGTCGGCGACTTCCCGCCAGAGGTCGGTCAGACCGGTGGACTCGGTACCCATCACGATGGCGGTTGGTTTTTTCATGTCAGTGTCGTAGTACAGGGAGGAGTCCTGAAGCTGCGCGGTGAGTATCTGAATATGCTTGGACTTGAGCCAGGTTATGGTCTGCTCGGAGGAGGCCACGGCAACCTGTCTGGAGAACACGGCTCCGATGCTTGCGCGGATCAGGTTCGGGTTGTAGAGGTCGGTCAACGGGTCGCAGATGATCACTGCGTCTGCTCCGGCGGCGTCGGCGCTTCTCAGAACGGCTCCGAGGTTGCCGGGTTTTTCGACACTCTCAAGGACAATCACCAGCGGATTCTTGCTGAGTGTCAGACTTTCCAGAGTCCTGTCACTGAACTCCACCTCGGCGATGACACCCTCAGTGCCGCCTCTGTAGGCGATCTTGCCGTAGAGCTCGTACGGAACCTGCACGACACCGACTTTCGGATTCCTGCTTTCGGCCTTGCCAAGAAGGTCGTTCAGTTCCTCCTCGGTCAGAATCTCCCCACAGATGAACAGCGTTCTTGGTACGAATCCCGCGTCAAGGCAGTGCCCTAGTTCCCTGCGGCCCTCGACCACGAAAAGCCTTTCCGAGCGTCTCAGCTTGGATTTCTCCTGAAGAGCCAGCAGTTCCTTGATCTTCGGATTCTGCGCCGATGTGATGTTCTCGATTCTCATAATATTAGTAACCGGATATTTGCGAAGTAGCTTTGAAAAATTAGACGAACAGATTTATGTACAGACTGGAGTATAAGTGGTTGCAGGTCTTTGTGACTTATGGCTGTTGGAAAGCCCGTGAAGTTGGCCGGCAGGTATTCATGATAATTAAGAAAGGGTGACCCGGACTTCATGGTCACGGCCACCCTTCCTGAATATTCAAAATTGATTATTCCTCTGTCGCTTCTGCGTTCTTGGCGATCTTCTCGGGACGCATCTGAGGGAAGAAGAGGACATCCTGGATGGTGGTCTGGCCGGTCATGAACATTGTCAGACGGTCGATGCCCATTCCGAGGCCGGAGGTAGGCGGCATGCCATATTCAAGGGCGCGCACGAAGTCGTAGTCGATGAACATCGCCTCGTCGTCGCCGTGGCTCTTGAGTGCAGCCTGCTCCTCGAATCTCTCCAGCTGGTCGATCGGGTCGTTGAGCTCCGAATATGCGTTCGCCAGCTCCTTGCCGCAGACGAACAGCTCGAACCTTTCGGTGAGGGTAGGATCCTCACGATGCCTCTTTGTCAGCGGAGACATTTCAACAGGGTAGTCGATGATGAACGTAGGCTCGATGAGATGCTCCTCGCAATATTCTCCGAATATGGCGTCGATCAGCTTGCCGACACCCATCGAAGGCTCGGTCTCGACGTTCAGTTTCTTGCATGTCTCGCGCAGCTCATCGACTCCCATGCCCTTGACATCCACACCGGCATATTCCTTAATGGCTTCAAGAATAGGCAGCCTGCGGTAGCCGGCCTTGAAGTCGATCTCCCTGTCGCCGATCTTCACGACGGTGGTGCCGTGCAGCTTGAGGGCGATCTTTTCGAGCATCTTCTCCACGAAGTCCATCATCCAGATGTAGTCCTTGTAGGCCACGTAGATCTCCATACAGGTGAACTCCGGGTTGTGGGTCTTGTCCATACCCTCGTTGCGGAAGTCCTTGGCAAACTCGTAGACACCGTTGTAGCCGCCTACGATGAGCCTCTTGAGGTAAAGCTCGTTGGCTATTCTCATGTAGAGGTCGATGTCCAGGGCGTTGTGGTGGGTTATGAACGGACGGGCCGTGGCACCTCCCGGAATGGCCTGAAGGATCGGGGTCTCGACCTCAAGGCAGCCGGCCGCGTTGAAATATTCCCTCATCGTGGCGATGATCTGCGCCCTCTTGACGAACACGTCCCTTACCTGAGGGTTGACGATGAGGTCAACGTACCTCTGGCGGTAGCGGAGCTCCGGATCGGTGAAGGCGTCATAGACAACGCCGTCCACCTCCTTCACGATAGGGAGAACCTTCAGGGACTTGCTCAGGACGGTGAGTTCCTTGGCATGGACGCTGAGCTGGCCGGTCTGGGTGATGAAGGCGAATCCCTTGATGCCGATGATGTCACCGATGTCAAGGAGTTTCTTCCAGACAGTGTTGTACATTGTCTTGTCCTCGCCAGGGCAGATCTCGTCCCTCTTGACGTAGATCTGGATTCTCCCTGTCGCGTCCTGTATCTCGCCGAAGGAGGCCGCGCCCATGATTCTGCGGGACATCAGGCGGCCCGCTATGCAGACCTCCTGGAAGTTGCCTTTCTCCGGATCGAATCCCGTCTCGATCTCCTTGGCGGTCGCGTTGACCGGATAGAGTGGAGCCGGATAAGGATTGATGCCCAATTCCCTTAACTTTGCGAGAGACTCGCGTCTGATTCTCTCCTGTTCGCTGAGTTCGATGTTTGCCATATTTGTTATGTTTTTATATTCAAATCCTGTCGCCGCTTTCGGAATATCCCCGCTCTCCGCTCAAGGAGAAACCTGATTCTTCCGAAGGTCCGCATTGTCGTATCCTTTCTCCGTAAAGGTTAATATGATACGCTCTGAAGGTACAAAAATACTACTTTTAATTCACATTCTGAAATTAAATCCTTACCTTTGTCTATTATGGGAAAAGAGCGCAAATGGATTTTGAAGGAGCCGGCTGATCCGGAGAAGGTGGGAAGGCTTTCCGCCGAACTGGGCATAGACCGGGTTCTTGCCGACCTTCTTGTCAAAAGAGGGGTCGAGACCTTCGAGCAGGCGCGCTCATTCTTCCGTCCGAGCCTTGACAACCTTCATGACCCGTTCCTGATGAAGGACATGGATGTGGCCGTGGACAGGCTTCGGAAGGCGATCACCACGGAGGAGAAGATACTGGTCTACGGTGACTACGATGTGGACGGCACGACCGCCGTGTCGTTGGTATATTCATTCCTCAGAAGGTACTCCTCGAAGGTTGATTTCTACATTCCGGACCGCTACGATGAGGGCTACGGGGTGTCCTACAAGGGCATCGACTGGGCCGGGGACAACGGTTTCGGCCTTATCATCACCCTGGATTGCGGCATCAAGGCCAATGAGAAGGTTGAATATGCCGCCGCGAAGGGCATAGATGTGATCATCTGCGATCATCATCTTCCGGAGAACACGCTTCCGGCGGCTGTGGCTGTGCTTGACCCCAAACGCGAGGATGACACCTATCCTTTTGACGACCTGAGCGGCTGCGGTGTCGGCTTCAAGCTCGTGCAGGCATATTCACAGAAATTCGGCATTCCGTTCGAGACTTTGATTTCGCTGCTGGACCTTCTGGTGGTCAGCATCGCGGCGGATCTTGTGACGATGGTGGGTGAGAACAGGGTGCTGGCTCATTTCGGTCTCAAGCAGCTTAACGAGAATCCCCGCAAGGGGCTCCACGCAATGGCCGTGCTTTCGAAACTTGAGCTCGGGCACCTTACGATCGATGACATCGTGTTCAAGATCGGTCCGAGGATCAACGCCGCCGGCAGGATGGAGACAGGCCGTCTGGCTGTGGAGCTTCTGACCGCTTCCGACGACCATGCCGCCACGATCATCGGCGAGCAGATCAACGACAACAACAATGACCGCAAGAGCATCGACCGGGAGATCACCCAGGAGGCTCTTGAAATGGTGCAGAATGGTTCGGCCCTTTCAACGGGGGCTGCGACAATCGTCTACAATCCGATCTGGAACAAGGGCGTTGTCGGGATTGTGGCCTCGCGTCTCGTGGAGGCCTTCTACAAGCCTACAATAGTGCTGACCAAGTCCAACGGGTTCATCACCGGTTCCGCCAGAAGTGTGGCCGGCTTCGACCTCTACGAGGCCATCGAGAGCTGCGCCGACTTGCTTGAGAATTTCGGCGGCCACGTCTACGCGGCGGGTCTGACGTTGAAGGAGAACAACTTGGAGGAGTTCGTCAGCAGAATAGACAAGTTCATCTCCGGGAAGATCACCGATGAGATGCTGACTCCGGTGACCGATATTGACGCCAAGCTGGAGTTCAGCCAGATCACTCCGAAATTCTTCCGTCTCCTGAAGCAGTTCCAGCCTTTCGGTCCCGGCAACACCAATCCTGTCTTCCTGACTGAAAACGTCTCCGACGGTGGCAACGGTCGTAAGGTCGGTGCCGGTGGTGTCCACATGAAACTGGACCTGATCGACGAGAAGCAGCCGTTCCACCAGATCCCCGCCATAGCCTTCAATATGGCCGAGTTCTACGACTACATCAAGGCCGGCAACCCTTTCGACATCTGCTACTCCATAGTAGAGAACTACTATCGCGGCAACACCACCCTCCAGCTCCGCCTGAAAGACATCAAGGAGCGCGACGAGTTCATTTAGGAATATTCCCCCTCGGCTTCCCGCTTCTGATTTCTGTTCAGGAAAACGTTGCTTTCCCGTGGTTTCGCTGACAGAATTGCATCGTCCCACCGCTTCCGGGTGCTTTTAAGGGCGGCCTGGGTGCAATTCTCCGGTTATTGGTTGGCTGCTATGCTACGGAAAACCTATGATACGGAACATGGGCTTAGACCTACTTAAGATCAAGATCAGTACTTGAATCAGTACTTAGATTAGTACTTAGATTAGTACTTAGAACAATGCTTGGAACAGAGCTTAGATCTGTGCGGCGATCTGTGCGGCGATCTGCGCGGCGATCTGCGCGGCGATCTGTGCGGCGGTGTGGCCGTCGATGTCGATTGTGTGGTGGGCGGTGGCGATGTACTGCGGTGAGCGGGTCTGCATCAGGGATTCTATGCGGCGGCGGAGGGCTTCTCGTTCGCTTGATACTTCAGTTGAGGGCGCTTCGACTGGTTGTGTGGGATTCAGCATCGGGCGGCCTTCGGAGTGGCCTTCAAGGTTGGCAAGGAGGGTGCCTGTGGTGGCGCGGAGATAGAAACAGTCGGTATGCTGACGGATCAGACGGCGGCATTCTTCGGTCGTCACGGTGCCGCCGCCGAGGGAAAGGATGGCGCGGGGGCGGTCGGGGTCACGGAATATCTCCTCAAGGGCCTCACGCTCCATCCGGCGGAAGGCCGCTTCACCATATTCATTGAATATTTCGGGAATAGTCAAGCCCCGCTTTTCCTCAATGTAGGAGTCCAGGTCTATCAGACGGTATTCCGGTAGCAGCGTCGCGAGGATCTTTCCGACGCTGCTCTTGCCGCAACCCATGAATCCTATAAGGGAGATGTCTTTCATATTGTCTTGATTGACAGCTGTTTCCTGATGGGTTTCTGACCCGGTGAAAAACTCTTGTTTTATGAATATGTCAGCGCCTAGAACAGCGTCGGCTCGTCGATGTCGGTGATGTCCGGGATGTCGCCTGAACCGAGCAGTGTGGCGGCGCTGGTCTGGGAGTCATCGCCGCCGGTGGTCTCTTTCACATCAGGAATGTCCTGAACCTCAGGGGTGTCGGAGTCTTGATCCATTGGCTCGATGATGTCCAGCGGCTCGTCATCGATGTCGTCCTCCGGCTTGTGGAGAGGCTCGATGAACCTTACCTCCTTGAGATCGTATTGGTGGCACTTTTTACCCTTGGCTGAATAACCCTTCTTTGCGATGTACTCCTCAGCGTCAACGTTCTCAGGGTCACGATGCTCGTACTTTCCTCCGAAAATCACCTGGAACTGAGGATGCTTGTCCTCGGACAGGGCCACGAGGTAGGACTTTGAACCCGGAGCGATGAACGACAGCGGAGTGTTGTCGCTGAGGATGAAACTGAACCTCTTGACGTAGAAGGCTTTGGCGGCTCCGTCGTAGTAGAGGGCGGTGTAGGTCTTGTTCGGGTCGAACTTCTCTATGCTGATGACATCGCCCTGATAGCGGTTCGATACATCGAACGAGGTCGTGTAGAATGTGCCGTCCTTGAAGATGGCCAGAACCTTGTCCTCCGGGCCGAACTCACCGAGGTACTGTCCTCGCTGCTCGTCGTTAAGCTTCTGGATGTCAGCGTCGTACCAGATGTCCTTTCCGCCGATCGTGGAGACACCCTTGGACTTAAGCTGGATCCGTGCGATAGGGTTCTTGGACACCAGGTTGCCCCTGGAGGCCTTGCCCTTGATCGCAAGGGTGGAGAAATCATATTCCATCTGCGTCTTTTTCAGCTTCGGACGCGGACGCAGGTATATTCGTACAGATTCAGCCTCGCCGTTGTGGTTGACGCTGAACCAGAGGATCTTGGATCCTTCCTCGCCGGTTGTGATGTCGTAGTCCTTGTCCCTCGTGACGCTGGTAATCGCGAACCTCTTGGCGTAGGAGACGCTGCTCTTGCCTTCGCGGTAGATGACGTTGTAGATGGTTCTGCCATCGCCTCTGTTGAACACTCCGACGTAGAGCAAGTCCTTCCAGAAGAAGGCCTTGTCTGTGACCTTGGTGATGCGGTACTTGCCGTCCTTGCCGATCACGATGACCTCCGAGAGGTCGGAGCAGTCGCAGACATAGACACCGTTGTCGTCCTTCTTCATGTTGATGCCCACGAAACCCTCCTCGTAGTTGGCGTAGAGTTTGGCGTTGTTGCTGACCACCTTGGTGACGGCGATGCTCTCGAAGGCGGTGATCTCGGTCTGGCGGACGAAAGGCTTGCCGTATTTGGCCCCCAGCATCCGGAACCAGTCGATAGTGTACCGGGTGATGTTCTCGATGTTGTCCTTGACGGTCTGCATCTCCGCCTCGATGGCGGCGATCTTCTCGTCGATGGCCTTGGTGTCGAACTTGGAAATCTTGCGGACAGGCTTCTCGACAAGTTTCTCGATGTCCTCCATCAGGATCTCGCGGCGGAGAATGTCCTGATAGGTCTTCATCTCGGCGAACACATCCTCCAGCTGTCGTTCCCAGCTGCTCTGGTTCTGCTCCAGTATCTTGTAGACCTTGTTCTCGAAGAATATCCTTTCGAGGGAGGTGTAGTGCCACTGGTCCTCAAGCTCCGCGAGCCTGATCTCCAGCTGCCACTTGAGAAGATCTCTCGTGTGGTTCGTGTCGTAGATCAGGATGTCCTTGACCGAGAGGAACTGAGGCTTGTTGTCCACGATGACGCAGGCGTTCGGGGCGATGTTGCACTCGCAGTCCGTGAACGCGTAGAGGGCGTCGATGGTCTTGTCCGGGGACACGTCGTTCGGAAGATGGATGAGGATCTCGACCTTCTCCGTGGTCATGTCCTCAATCTTCTTGATCTTGATCTTGCCCTTGTCCTTGGCCTTCAGGATGGAGTCGATGAGGACGTGGGATGTCTTTCCGTAGGGGATCTCGGTCACCGCGACGGTGTTCTTGTCGATTTTCTCGATCCTGGCGCGCACCTTCACGCTTCCGCCCCTCGCTCCGTCCTTGTAGTTGCTGCAGTCCGCCGAGCCGCCGGTAGGGAAGTCCGGGTAGATCGTGAAGTCCTCGCCCTGGAGAATCTTGATCGATGCGTCGATCAGCTCGTTGAAGTTGTGCGGCAGAATCTTGGAAGCCATGCCGACGGCGATTCCCTCGGTACCCTGTGCGAGAAGCAGCGGGAAGCGTACCGGCAGTTCGGTCGGCTCCTGGTTGCGCCCGTCGTAGGATGTCATCCAATTGGTGATCTTCGGATCGAAGACGACCTCCTTGGCGAACTTGCTCAGACGGGCCTCGATGTAACGGGGAGCCGCGTTGCTGTCGCCGGTCAGAATGTTACCCCAGTTACCCTGGCAGTCGATCAGAAGTCCTTTCTGGCCAAGCTGCACAAGGGCTCCGAGAATGGACTGGTCGCCGTGAGGGTGGTACTGCATCGCCTGGCCGACGATGTTTGCAACCTTGGTGTAGCTCCCGTCATCCATCCTGAACATCGCGTGCAGCACACGCCTCTGTACCGGCTTCAGTCCGTCAACGATGTGAGGCACAGCCCTTTGTAGAATGACGTAGGAGGAATAGTCCAGGAACCAGTCCTTGAACATTCCAGAAAGCTTGTACTTCTTGCTGTCGGAACTCAGCAACTTGTCGTATTTTCCTGAAGATTTAGCCGTTGTCTCGTCGATCGGCGCCTCGTTCAGTTCCTCGTCCCCGCTGCCTCCCTCCGGAGTCTCTATGTCATCCCACTCGTCGTGTGCCATGCTATAATATTCCTTTAATTATTATTCCTCGTAGCCGTACCTGCGGAGTTCCTTGCGGTTCTCCCTCCAGTCCGGATTGACTTTCACGAACAGCTGAAGGAAGACTTTTTTCTGGAAGAAGTCCTCCATCTCCAGTCTGGCCTCCATGCCGGTCTTCTTGAGAGCCGCCCCGCCCTTGCCGATGATGATGCCCTTCTGGGAGTCACGCATCACGTTGATGACGGCGCTGATCTCGTACCTGTCCCTACCTTCCTTGAAGGCCTCCACAACCACCTCGCAGCTGTACGGAACCTCCTGGCTGTAGTTCTCCAGGATCTTCTCCCTGATGATCTCGGAGGCGAAGAAACGAAGGTTCCTGTCGGTGAACTGATCCTTGTCGAACCACGGCGGGGCGACAGGAAGCCTGCTCATCACGGCGTTCAGCACACTCTCAAGGTTGAACCTCTCCTTGGCCGACACCGGAATGACCAGCGCGCCCGGAATCTGCTCCTGCCAGTAGGCGATCAGGTCGGTCACCTTCTTCTGCTCGCTGATGTCGATCTTGTTGATCACGACCACCACAGGGCAGTCCAGTTTCTGGAGTTTCTGAATATATTCACTGTTCTTGTCGCTCTTTTCAACCACGTCCGTCACGTAGAGGATGATGTCGGCGTCGCCGATGGCGGCGTCCACGAACCTCATCATGTCCTCCTGCAGACGGTAGTTCGGCTTGAGCATGCCGGGAGTGTCCGAGTAGACGATCTGGCAGTCGTCGGTGTTGACGATGCCCATGATCCTGTGCCTGGTGGTCTGCGCCTTCGCCGTGACGATGGACAGTTTCTCTCCTACCAGGGCATTCATAAGCGTGGATTTGCCAACATTCGGATTACCGATGATGTTGACAAATCCAGCTCTGTGTTCAGTGTGTTTGTCCGGACTAGACATAGGCCCCCATCTTGAGGACATTGACCTCGCCCTCGCTGAGGTATCTCCACTCGCCCTTCTTGAGGCCCTTCTTCGTGAGGCCGGCGAAGTAGACCCTGTCGAGAGCCTTCACGTCGTAGCCGAGGGATTCGAAGATCCTTCTTACGATCCTGTTCTTGCCGGAGTGGATCTCGATGCCGAGACGTCTGTGGTCCTCGGCGTCGATATATTCAAGCTCATCGGCCTTGATGTTGCCGTCGTTGAGGTCAAGTCCCACCGTGAGGATCTTCTCCTTGTCGGCCTCCTCAAGCGGTTTGTCGAGGATGACCTGGTAGATTTTCTTCTTGTTGTAGGAAGGGTGGGTGAGCTGCTCGGCGATCTCGCCGTCGTTGGTGAACATCAGCACACCGGTGGTGTTCTTGTCAAGCCTTCCGACAGGGAACACCCTCAACTTGCATCCCTTGAGAAGATCCATGACGGTCTTCTCGGCGTGAGGGTCGCTCGCACTGGTGACGAAGCCTTTCGGCTTGTTCATCACGATGTAGACCTTCTCCTCGCCCTTGAGCCTCTCGCCATTGAAGCGGACATCATCGTTGAGGACGTTGACCTTCGTTCCAAGCTCGGTCACAACCTCTCCGTTGACGGTCACGACACCGGCCTGGATGAAGTTGTCAGCCTCGCGGCGTGAGCACACTCCGGAATTGGCGATGTACTTGTTCAGACGTATCTCTTCCTTGATAGGTGTAGGAACGTTGTCGTTGTCGGAAAAAGCCGCGTCAACCTGTGGCTTCCTTGAAAGCATCTGGTTGATTCCGGCCTCGTCAGCCTCGGTGAAATGCGGCTCGTCCTTGCGTCCGAACTTCTTCGGACCCTGGTGGCCGGCGCCTCTGCCGGCTGAGAAACCTCCCTGCTTAGGGCCGAATCCGTGGCCGCCGGCCGGTTTCCTTGAATATGACGGCCTTCTCTCGCCGCCTTCCTGACTGCTGCCGTAACTTCTTCTCTGTCCGTAGGATGGACGACCCTCGCCGAATGAAGAACGGCTCTGTCCATAGGATGATCTTCTCTCCTCTCCACCTTCGGCGTTGTTGCCATAGCTTCTGCGCTGTCCGTAAGACGGCCTGTCCCCGTATGACGGGCGACCCTCACCAAAGGAAGGACGGCCATAGGATGACCTTCTCTCGCCTCCGTCGTAGCTGTTGTTGCCGTAGCTTCTGCGCTGTCCGTAGGACGGTCTGTCGCCGTAGGACGGACGGCTCTGTCCGTAGGATGAAGTTCTTCTCTCACTGCCATCGGCATTCTCTCCGTAGCTTCTGCGCTGGCCATTGCCACCGCTGCGGTCTCCATAGCTTCTGCGGTCTGATGAATATCCTCCTCTTCCGCTACCGCCGCGACTCTGATAGCCACCGCGCTGGCCGTAGCCGCCGCTGTGATTGTCGCTGGAGTAACTCCTGTGACTGTCGAAAGACTTGTACTCTCCGTCAGCGGAGGATGAAGCGGCAGGCGCTACCTTCCTTCTCGGCCTTAGTTTCCTGCCTTCTGATGAATAACCTGTCTTTGATCCTTCAGAAGCGTAATCCCTACGCTCCTCGTGGTTTTCTTGACCACCATTGAAATTTTCTTCCATAATGTTTGTGGCTCACGCCATTAATTAAAAATAAATAAGTAAAAAGTTTTTCTATTGTAATTTGAAAACGTATGTTATCGTTCCTTGCTGGAGCGCCGGTGCGTCAGCGCTCTGGTTGAAGTGTGTCTGCAAGGCCGCGGCCCTTGCAGCCGCCCAGAGTTTGGAGTTGTTCACTGTCGTTCCCTGTCCTCCAGGGACGGCCTTTGTCACATTGCCGTAGTTGTCAACCCAGATGTCCACCACGACGGTGCCGTAGTCCTGCTCTGAATATGCCGGCCTTGGAATCGCTCCGAGCGTGTTCCTTCCTTTCAGCCTTGCGTTAGGTGTCCCTTCGGCCTTCCCGCTGGAGGTGTTCCCCTTTGAATGTCCGGCCTTGAACTCGTTCTTCGGGTCGGAAGCACCGTGAGGCGCGTTCGAGGAGTCCTTCTTGCTCATCCCCGGGAAGAGGGCGTTCTTGTTGATTTCCTCTTTCTGTACAGGTGTCTCCACATCGCCGAAATCGTCCGGCTTAGCCTCGGCGGTCTTGTTCGCCTTCTCGGACCGGTGAGGCGACTCGCTTCTTTGTATCAGCTCCACCGGCTTGGTCTTGTCGATCTCCTCGGCCTGTGGCTGCCGTCCTCTGTTCTGTCTCCTGACAGGCTGCGGCTCGTCCTCGCTGAAATCCACGAGAAATGTCTGCTCCTGTGGCGGAGGGTAGATGTACTTCATCCCCGTGAACACGCATAGCAGGCAGGCAAGCACATGAACCGTGACCGTGAGAACGATCCCGGTCACCGTGGAGACCTTGGCCTCTTTCTGTCTGTCACGAAGGTACGGTTTCATCATTCCGGCTGCGTGGCTAGGATTACCTTGTAGTGGTTACGCTTCGCGATGTTCATCAGCGAAACCACCTCCTTGATCGGCACGCTCTCGTCAGAGTAGATGGAGAATGTCGGATCCTCTTCTGTCTGAAGCAGATCGACCAGGTCGTCCTCCAGCTCGGAGTACTGCACCGGGGTCTCGCTTCCGTTCAGGTGGTAGGTGTAGGTGTCGTCGCCCCAATCCTTGATCGAGACGGTGACGGTAGGCTTGGCTGAGACCTGCCCCGTGCTCTTTGGGAGCAGGAGCTTCAGCGCGTTCGGATTGACCAGTGTCGAGGTGATCAGAAAGAAGATCAGCAGCAGGAACACCAAGTCAGTCATCGAAGACATCGCTGTGTCCGACAAGACCTTTGTGGTTCTCTTGAATGCCATGGACTATCTCTCCTCCCCGTTGTCTGCAGGCTCGTGCAGAAGATCCATGAAGTCGATGGTCGCATTCTCCATCATGAACATAAGGTTGGAGATCTGGGCGACCAGATAGTTGTAGCCGAAGTAGGCGAGAATACCGACGATAAGACCGCCGACAGTGGTGATCATCGCGGTGTAGATGCCGCTTGACAGCAGCGTGATGTCGATGTTGTTGCCGGCGTTGGCCATGTTGAAGAAGGCCTGCACCATGCCGAGCACGGTTCCGAGGAATCCGATCATCGGGGCGCCTCCGGCGATGGTGGCGAGCATCGGAAGACCCTTCTCAAGCCTTGCGATCTCTACGTTGCCCATGTTCTCGACGGAAGTCTGGATGTCAGCGAGAGGCCTGCCGATGCGCTCGATTCCCTTCTCCACGAGGCGGGCCACCGGGGAGTCGTACTTCTGGCAGAGCGAGACAGCCGACTTCACCTTTCCTTCATGAATATAGTCGCGGATGTCCCTCATGAAGTTTTTGTCGACCTGCCCGGACTTGTGGATCATCCACCATTTCTTTCCGAATATGTAGATGGCGATCACTGACAGTATCGCCAGTACGATCATCAGCCAGCCACCCTTTGTGGCCATCTCGATAAGGGAAAACGACTGCTCGACCTGCTGTGGAGCAAGATCGGCAACAGGTGCGGCTGCCTGTGCCATTTCATCAGCCATCCCGGCTGCCGCTGAATCCAGGCCAACGGCCTGCAAAACTTGGAACAACATAATTATTACGTACGTTTTTATTGTTTTCAAAATCTCAGGCGTGCCTAACTGCACATTTCACGCCACTAAACCACAAAGGTACGCAAAAATATTCAATACTCGTGACAAAAAGTGCAGTGTCTCAAGCCGCGGATCAGTCGATGCGGAACGCTTCGATCTCTTTGTTGAGGGTGTCCAGGATCTCCATCTTGGTGTTCAGGAGGTCGTCGGAGATGTCAACCTTGTAGTAGTGAGGGTTGATCAGGCGTCGTTCGGATGGGCTGAAGTGCGAGAGGACGTTGTTGTAGAAGGCTTTCTTCTCCGTCAGCGTGTGGCTTCCGGCGCAGATCCCGCCGTTTCTTATGACCTGATGCTGAAGGGTTCTCCAGGAATATTCACCGGCCTGGAAGATCTTGTACTTGTAGCGGTCCTGCTCGTCGTAGATCGTGAAGGTCTCGCCGGATTCGATCCTTCGGGAGAGGGTGTCCCCGCGAAGGCAGGTGACGTCGGCTTTGTAGATCTCTCCGAGATCCGGGTCTTTCTTCGTGATTCTGTAGGTGATCTGGAAGCCTGGGTTGATCAGTTTGATCCTGTCCTCGGAGCGCTTCAGAACCGGCTGGCCGTCGATCTGGACCAGTTTGTAGACGTTGCCGAAGCAAGGGGCGGCCTTGCTTGTGGCGATCGCGTCACCGACACCGTAGCAGTCAATGCGCGCTCCCTGGCGCTCAAGATCCGAGATGAGATACTCGTCAAGAGAGTTGGTGGCGAAGATCTTGCAGCCCGTAAGTCCGTGGTTGTCAAGGATCCTGCGGACTTTGACGGAGAGGTAGGCGAGGTCGCCGCTGTCGAGTCGCACGCCGTAGCCGTAGGGATATTCATTGTCGATGCCGCATTCCTTGAAGGAGCGGATGGCGTTGAGGATTCCGCATTTGAGGGTGTCGTAGGTGTCGATCAGGAGGATCAGGTTCTCGCCATGATGGGTGTTGATGTAGTCTTTGAAGGCCTTGTGCTCGCCTTCGACCGTGCTGCCGTAGGCGGTGACGAAGCTGTGGGCCATCGTGCCTGTGGAAGGGACTCCGTTAAGGACTCCGGTGAGGATGTTGGAGGTGCTGGCGCAGCCGGCGATGATGGCCGCCTTGGCTCCGTAGGTGGCAGCCCACGGGCCGTGCGCCCTTCGGGATCCGAATTCGCTGACCGGGCGGTTGGTGGCGCGGCAGACCCTTGAGGCCTTGGTCGCCACAGCCATCTGATGGTTCATGATGCAGAGGAGCGGAGTCTCCAGAATCTGTGCTTCGATCAGCGGAGCCTCCACCGTGATGATCGGCTGGTTGGGGAAGGCGATCTCGCCCTCGCGCATCGCGTAGACGTTGCCGGTGAACTTCAAGGTGGAGAGGTACTGGCGGAATCCGGCATATTCCTCTCCAGGGAGGAACCTTTCGTAGAATTCCGGTTCCGCCTTGCCGAGGTTCATGATGCATTCGATGGCTTCCTGTGTGCCGCTCACCACAGCCCAGTTGTTGTTCTCCGGTGCTTTTCTGTAGAACATGTTGAAGACCGCGATGGTGTCCTTCCTGCCGGTTTCGTAGAAGGATTTGCCCATCGTGTACTGGTACTTGTCTGAGCAGTAGGCGAAGTCTTTGATGTCGATTCCGTTGTTTGATTCCATTTCCTATGTGTTTTGGCCGTGGCCTTTTGTTGTCTGTTGTGGTGGTTATTGCCTGCCGTGGCGGATGCCGTCCTCCTCAAGAACGATGTCGAGGATCCGTTTGGCGGAGGTGTTGTCGCCTGAGGTGACAAGCTCGATGCGAGGTTCGCTTGGAGCGCTGCCCTTTCCGGTCGCCGGGCCAGCCGGTGTGGCCGCCTCTGAAAGCGGCAGCCCTTCCTCTCTCATCACATCGACGAGGTGCCTTGCCACCGCCGGCGCCGGATCGATGATGCGCACGTCCGGCCCCGCTACCCTCTGGATAACGTTCCGGAGGAAAGGGTAGTGCGTGCATCCCAGCACGATTCTGTCCGCCCCTGCGTCCAGAAGCGGCCTGAGGCTTCTCCTGACAGTCTCCTCAGCCACCGGTCCGTCCAGAATCCCTGCCTCGGCAAGTTCCACGAATCCTTGCCCGACATGTTCCACGATCCTGACATCGTCTTCGTAGATCCCTTTGGTAGTGAGGTATTTGGATCCCTTGAGCGTGCCTGCCGTGGCCAGCACGCCGATCACGCCGGTCTGCGAGCTCAGCGCCGCAGGTTTGACAGCAGGCTCCATCCCGATGAAGCGGACGGGGTATTCATTCCTCAGGGTCGTGATCGCCGCCGCCGTGGCCGTGTTGCATGCCACCACGATGATCCGCGCGCCCCGCGAGAGAAGGAATTCCGTGATCGCCCTGCTGCGATCCTGGATGAACGGCAGCGACTTTTCCCCGTACGGACAGTTGGCGTTGTCAGCGTAGTAGACATAACTTTCCTCCGGAAGAAGCTTTATGATCTCCCGGAACACGGACAGCCCGCCGGATCCTGAATCGAAAATGCCGATCATCGTCCTCTACATAAATTTAAATCAAAGATACAACAAAGAAATGAAAAATGAATATCTTTGTGAGGTTGTGCCCGGGATGCGGGTGCGGTATTCCTGAAAAATGACGAATATGAGTCCAATGAATATGATAGGGCGCGCGGTTCTGGTGGCTGCGCTGGCGCTGGGACTTCTCGGGTGCGAGAAGACCAAGACTGACAATAACAAAACAGGCGCTCCTTCTCCTGTGATCGCCAAGGCGGATCAGTATGCGATCGATGTGCTTGGGACGTACTATCTCTGGAATGATGAGATTAAGAAGGATCTTGTCAGACTTTCTCCGGACACTTGCCGGATGCCGATGGAGGTCGTTAAGAGCATCCGCTACCACGAGGGCGGCAAGGAGGTTGACAAGTGGACGATGCTTACCGATGACCTGCTGTCGTTCAAGAGATCCATCCAGGGTCAAGGCCTTACCTATGGCTATGATCTACAGCTTGGAAAGTTCAGTGACAGGGCCGGAGAGTACTTTCTCGTGGTGAGCTATGTCTGCAAGGACGGGCCTGCCATGAACGCCGGACTGAAGCGCGGCGATGTCATCATAACCCTTGACGGCAAACCTATCACGAAGGACAATGTCTACAACGCCTTCAACACTTACTCGGTCGCCCTGGGCGTGACGAATGTGGAGGGCGACCACATCTCGGGCAAGGTCAGGACTGTCAGGCTCAAGGCGGTGGACATGTACGAGGATCCGATCCTGGTGACGGAGACCTTCGAGTTCGGCGGCAGAAAAGTCGGCTACCTTGTCTATAATGGTTTCGACCTGAAGTCCTCCGAGGCTCTCCCGGAAGTGTTCAGGGAGTTTAAGTCCAAGAATATCGACGAGCTCATCATCGACCTTCGGTACAATGGCGGCGGCTACGCCTTCACGGAGAACATCCTTGCGTCGATGATCGCGCCTCAGGCCAATGTCCTGGCCGGGGACGTGTTCCAGACGGAGGTATACAATTCCATTCTGGCGGATGTCTGGAAGCAGCAGGGTGAGGACACGAAATCGCGTTTCTCGACAAGGCACAAGCTGAGCAGCCAGGACATCGAGGTGGATGTTTCCGACGCCAATCCGGGACTTTCCAAAGTCTACGCCATCGTGTCCGGAGGCACAGCCTCGGCCTCGGAGGGCTTGATTGTCGGCCTGATGCCTTACATGGACGTTACGCTGGTTGGTACTCGGACCCACGGGAAGTACTGCGCCGGTATTCTGCTGGCTCCCAAGGACTTCTACACCAGCCGTTACGATTACACCCTGATCAGGGACTGGGGAATGTACGTGATGATCAGCAAGTTCGCTGACTGCAACGGCAACAATGTCTCCATCCCGGACGGCATTCCGGTGGATTTGGAGGCGAAGGACAATCCGTTGGACGGCTACCAGTTGGGAGACGAGAACGAGACGATGCTCCGCGCCGCCCTTCAGGCCGCCGGCAAGACCTATCCTAAGTCCGCGTCTGTGACTCGTTCATATTCAAAGGCCATCGACCTCACCCCTCTTGACCACGGCGCTCCGAGAGGCATCCTCATCAGGACGGATCTTCCGCCATTGTCCCTTAAAATCCCCGTTATACCCACTTCCCTCCAATAAAAATCGTAAGGGCGGACGAAGATTAACCCTCTTCATTGGCCCTTACCCAAAAGAAAAGCCTTGGAAGAAGCTCCCAGGGCCGCACCATACTAAGTAATGCTACCAAACAATTACGCGAATATGGCGTTCAGGTCTTTGTCCAACGCCCGGAATCCGGATTCGATTCTTTCCTCCTGAGCTTTCCGTGGCTTGGTTCCGTTGATGTATCCCCAAAGCTGCTTTTGGTTGATGCCTGTTAGTTTTTCGAGGCCGGCCAATGAGAGGATACCCGAATTGACATAGTACTGCATCAACGAGACCGCGTCAATCTTGTAGGAGAAGGAATATTCCCCGTCAAGAAAGGCGGGGTACTTGAATCCCTCTGCTATCGCCGTCTCCTTGTAGAACTTGATCTGCTGCATCATATCGGCCTTGGCCTCCTCGATGGTGTCGCCGGCTCCAGAGAATATTTCCTTGCTGCAATAGACGTTGAAAGTTCCGTCCGTAGCTCTTTCGATAACCGCTTCTATAACCATAACTCAATTCTTTTATCGTTGTGATGAGGGTGACTAAAAAGTCTGAATAACTTTCTGAGATTTTAATAATCGGTTCTTCCACTTGTAGTACCCGGCCCGGCTCACGCCCATCAGAGCACATATGTCCCTGATGGGGTTGTCGCGGGACAGCAGGTCCACTATTTCGAACTCTTCGGCTTTAAGCGAACATACTCCCGTTCCCCATCCGCGTTCGTCTGAACGGCATAGCTTTTTTTAGCCGTTCATTCTCTATGCGGAGCCTCAGGATTTCGCGCTTGTAGGACTCTTCCGTGCGGTCTACGCCTTCCGGAAGCACGTTTTGGATTTCAGCATCGGCGCGGGCCAGGCCTTCCAGGCCGCCTTCGTCGTACTGTTTCATCCACTTCTTCAGCGAGTTGCCGGTAATGACGTTAATCGCGCAGAAGTCTTTGATTGAGATCCGCTGATTACTCCTGTACTGGCGGATCAGGAACTCTTTTTCAAGAGGATTCAAGTGTTTTGCCATAAAAAGTTTCTTCTTCCTGGTAGAAGCGGGTTGAATGGGGGATCTCCGGGCCGCGCCGGTCGTTGGGCCTTCCGGTCGGGGCTCCGCCCCTCCCTCCAGACCCAACGACCTGAACTCAACTACAAAGATAACTCATTCAATCTTTTTCTACCCCTCCGTGTCTACTTTTACGAGTGCAGCAAGGCATTTGGGTGATGCCTGGCCGCCTGACTGTCAAAGAAAATGAAATGAAGTACTCGCTTGGCCCGAAGGCCGATTGCAATCAAGCGAATTTGACAGACGAAAAAGTTTGTCCTAATCTTCTGATTCCGTCCTCGATTTTCTTGGCTGTCTTGGCGGACGGATGCCTGTAGCCGCTGATGTAGTGTCCGAGTTGTTTCTGGTTGACACCGGTGATTTTTTCAAGTCCCGAAAGCGTGATGAGATATGCATACTCCTGAAGGAAGGAAGGAATGTCGTACTGGTAGCAGAACTCAACCTCTTCGAATGGTTCTCCAGTTTCAGCATAGTATTTCTTGATGTCCTCGTAACCATCCTCGAACACCTTGCGTGCCTCTTCCACAGTCTTCCCTGTTCCGGTGACAAGATAAGGCATATCATTGTCATCCATATAGATGCTGTAATTACCGTCTGATGCCTTTTCAATAATTGCGTTAACCTTTCTCATAACTGTCTCTATTTTTATTGTAAGACAGTGGGAATTAAATTCCCGCTGCCTTTTTGATTTGTGCCAATGTCCCAGTTGCCACTTCGTCAGTCCCGTGATTGCTGACCTTGAACACCTTGTTTGTTCTTGGACTGAACCAGAGAGGGTGTCCGCTCTGCTGTCGTCCCGTGTCGTAACACCCAGCCTTTTTCAGTTGTCTCATTAATTCGTTGTACTTCATGCCTCATTTCTTTAACTGGGGCAAAGATAGTATTAATTCTAACAATATTCAAATTTTTCAACAGTTAATTTCAAATAATTAACTCTTTTTCAATCTTTCCTGAAAATCCTAGCCAATTCCTCCGGAGTGTCCGGATCGCGTCTGATCCGGCGGTAGTCGGGACTGAAAGTGATGCTGACAAGGCGTTCCTGATGATAGACGCAGATTAGGCCTATGACAGCCTCGTAGTCTCGTGGTAAGACCTTAACGAGATAGTCAACCCATTCCAGAAGAGGGAGGCTCCGCAGCCACTACACATGCACCCGCCGCCTGGCCGCAATCATATTGGCGTACCTGTTCGTTGTGAATTGCTTTCAGATTTTGTATATTCGTTCTT
>HF986000.1 GCA_000431015.1 Alistipes sp. CAG:514
GGCCGCCATAAGTGGCCTGACCAAGGAGTCCATCCGTGACGCCGCCGCCAGACTCTACAACTCCGGCAACTTCGTCGAGGTTGTGATGATGCCAGGCGAGACCACCGAAGCCGAGTAATGAATATATTCCCGGACATTCCGTCCGGATTAACGACAAAGAGGACGACTTAATCAGTCGCCCTCTTTGTCGTTAATAAAATATTCAAATCCTAATTTTACCTCAAGGCCTCAATCTGTTCAGAAGACAGCCCCGTGGCAATCTTGATCTGATCAGTGGGTAAGCCCAAAGACAACAATGACTTTGCGACCTCCGCCTTTCCCTCGGCCTTGCCTTGTTCGGAACCTTCCTTAAAGCCTTTGCGGTAACCTTGCTGCTCGGCACCCTTGATGTACGGGCGCATTTCTTTTTCTGTCATCATATCACTGAAATAGTTGTCAATCTCCTTGTCGTCAAGGCCGCTGACGCGCATCGCTCTTTCCAATTTATTGAACACGGCATCTTTTTCAGACCTCGATTTGGCAAATATAGTGAAATTTCTGAATATCCTGCACCATCCTGCGATGGGACCAGGGCAACCGCATCAAATTCTAGCGCCCCTAAGCAGT
>HF986001.1 GCA_000431015.1 Alistipes sp. CAG:514
CCCTGCCGTAAGAGCCGCAGCTATTGCCGCTCTCGGTTTTTTTTACTAATTTTGCGTGTTTAACTATAATGTATTCAACATCGCAAATATGGATATTGAGGAAAAGAAAGAGGAAGGGCTGACTGGCATCATAGAACCGGTAGAGATTGATCACGAGATGCGTACCGCGTACATCGACTATTCGATGTCCGTAATCGTCTCCCGTGCGTTGCCTGATGTCAGGGATGGACTGAAGCCTGTGCAGAGAAGAGTGCTTTTCGGAATGGACGGACTCGGTCTGTCATATTCAGGCCCGACACGTAAGTGCGCCAAGATTGTGGGTGAGGTGCTTGGTAAGTACCATCCTCACGGCGACTCCAGCGTGTATGACGCCCTCGCCAGGCTTGCGCAGCCGTGGAACCAGCGCTATCCTATGATTTTCGGCCAGGGTAACTTCGGCTCCATGGACGGTGATCCTGTCGCCGCCATGAGGTACACCGAGGCCAAACTCCAGAAGATGACGGACGATGTCCTCGCTGACATCGACAAGAACACCGTTGACATGACGCTCAACTTCGACGACACCGAGGAGGAGCCTACGGTTCTGCCTACAAAGGCGCCGCTGCTGCTGCTGAACGGATCGTCGGGTATCGCCGTCGGAATGGCCACCAACATGGCTCCGCACAATCTCGGCGAATGCTGTGACGCTATCTGCGCCTACATCGACAATCCGGACATCGACACGGACGGTCTGATGCAGCACATCAAGGGTCCGGACTTCCCGACCGGAGGCATCATCATGGGTGTCAGCGGAATAAAGGAGGCCTACGAGACCGGCCGCGGTAAGGTCGTGGTGCGCGCCAAGACAGACATCGAGGTGGCTGACAATGGCCGCGAGACCATCGTCGTGTCCGAGATACCGTACATGGTCAACAAGAAGGAGATGATCGAGAAGATCGGCCAGATGGTCGAGGACAAGAAGATAGAGGGCATCACCTACATCAACGACGAGACATCCCGCGAGGGTGTCCGCGTTGTCATCAGGGTGAAGCAGGGCTGCAACTCCAACGTCGTCCTTAACACCCTGTTCAAGTACACCCAGCTTCAGTCCAGCTTCGCGTTCAACAATGTGGCTCTTGTCAAGGGCCGCCCGAGAACGCTGTCCCTCAAGGACATGATCGCCGATTTCGTGGATTTCCGCCACGATGTTATCATCAGGAGGACCAAGTTCGAGCTGGACAAGGCGCAGAAGAGGGCGCACATCCTTGAAGGCTTGCTGAAGGCCATCGACGTGATCGACGAGATCATCCACATCATCAGGCACTCCGCTAATGTGGACGAGGCTAAGGCCGAACTGATCTCAAGGTTTGAGTTCACCGAGACCCAGGCGACCGCCATTGTGGAGATGAGGCTCCGTCAGCTGACCGGACTCGAAAGGGAGAAGCTTCAGGCTGAATACGATGAGCTGGAGAGGTTCATCGCCCGCTGCAACGAGATTCTCGGCAGCGTCGAGGAACAGATGAAGGTCATCAAGGCCGAGACGATCGAGCTCAAGAACAAGTACGCCGACCCGAGAAGGACGGAGATCCGTCCTTCCGCCGAGGAGTTCAATCCGGAGGATTTCTATGCCGACGAGGATGTGGTCATCACGATCTCGCATCTGGGCTACATCAAGAGGACTCCTCTGACCGAGTACCGTACCCAGGCGCGCGGCGGAGTCGGTATGAAGGGAAGCGCGACAAGGGATGAGGACTTCATCGACCACATCTACATCGCCAACATGCATTCGACGATGCTGCTCTTCACGCAGTCCGGACGCTGCTACTGGCTCAAGGTCTATGAGATACCGGAAGGCTCAAGGGTATCCAAGGGCCGCGCCATCCAGAATGTCCTCAACATCCCTAACGACAAGATCCTGGCGTACATCAATGTCAAGACCCTTAAGGATCAGGAATATGTCGCCGCCAACAACATCGTGCTGGTCACCAAGAGGGGAGTCATCAAGAAGACATCCCTGGAGGCATATTCACATCCAAGGACAGCCGGTGTGAACGCTGTGAATCTCCGTGAGGGGGACGAGCTGGTCGAGGCCTTGCTGACCAACGGCAGCGAGCAGGTGCTCATAGCCGCCCGTGACGGACGCTGCTGCCGCTTCGAGGAGACTGACGCCCGTCCTATGGGCAGGAACTCCACCGGAGTGCGTGGCATCAATATTGAAGACACAGATGAGGTCATCGGAGCGATCAACTATGATCCGGGTGCCGAGGACGCCGCGGCGCACACCGTGCTTGTGGTGAGTGAGAACGGCTTTGGAAAGAGGACCGACTTCGATGAGTACAGGATCACCAACCGTGGCGGCAAGGGTGTCAAGACCATCAACATCACCGAGAAGACCGGCAAGTTGATAGCCATCAAGAACGTGACCGAGAACGATGACCTGATGATCATTGAGAAGTCCGGTCTCACAATCAGGATGGCGGTCTCGGACATCAGGGTCGCGGGCAGGGCAACCCAGGGTGTGAAACTGATCAACATCAAGGACGGCGACTCCATCGCGGCTGTCTCCACTGTTGAGAAGAGTAATGAGGATGAACAGGACAAGGTTTCTGACGAGACTTCAGAAGTCCCTCAGGAATAACTAGATACAAACAATAAACACCAATAATCATGAAGAAGACTTTGATTGTTTTGGCATTGCTCGCTTCCTTCCAGGTCGCGAATGCCCAGTCTAACGTGAACTCTGCCGCCAAGGCGGTCGAGAGTGCCCTTGCTGCTTCCCAGAATGAGAAGAAGGCTACCAAGGTGGCAACCTGGCTGAAGCTTGCCCAGACTTATCTTGACGCCTATGGCGCACCTGCCGGAAACGTGTGGTTGGGTGCTGACCAGGCTTCCCTCCAGCTCTCTATGGGCAATGAGAAACCTGTCTCTGTTGAGGCTGTGACCCTCGGTGACGGTCAGTACACAAAGCAGGTCTTTGAGAACAAGAATCTCTACATCAACGGCGCCGGCCAGCTCGCGATCATCGAGGTGACCAAGCCTGTTGTGGAGAACGCTCTTGGAAAGGCTCTTGAGGCCTACAAGAAGGCTTACGAGGTCGATGAGAAGCACGCCAAGGACAAGGAAATCAGCGAAGGTATCAAGTCCATCAATGAGAAACTGAGTCAGGAGGCCTATTACGCCTACTCTCTCGGTGACGTGAAGAAGGCTGAGTCTTTCTTTGAGGCCGCCTTTGATGCCGCCGCCCAGAAGCCGTACGAGAAGGTTGACACCAACTCCCTTTACAACGCCGCTTTCACGGCTTGGAGCGTACAGGACTTCAGCAAGGCCAAGACACTGTTTGACAAGTGCATAAGCTATGGCTACTATGCTGACAAGGGTGAGGTTTACGCCAAGCTTTCCGATTGCGCCGCCCACATCGACACCACCGCCGCCGGCAAGACTGCCGCCAAGGAGTATCTTGAGAAGGGATTCGCACAGTTCCCGACCAGCGAGAGCATCGTGTTCGGTCTGATCAACTACTACATGACCAGCGGCGAGGGTACCGACAGACTGTTCGAACTTCTCCAGCAGGCAAAGGCGACATCACCGGACAATGCCTCTCTCTACTATGTCGAGGGACAGGCCTACAAGCAGATCGGTGACCTTGACAAGGCCGCCAAGGCTTACGACGAGTCAGCCGCCAAGGATCCTAAGTACGTCTTCGCCTACATCGGAAAGGGCCAGATGTACTACGACAAGGCTCTTGAGCTTCAGGAGAAGGCCCAGAACGAGCTTGATGACAACAAGTACATGGCTCTAGTGCAGGAATTCGAGGTCACCCTCAAGAAGTGTATCGATCCGTTCGAGCAGGCTTATCTGGTTTGCGAGGACGCTTCCATCAAGTCCACCATCGCCGAGTACCTCAAGCAGATCTACTATCGTTTCCGCGACCAGGACGCCAAGTACCAGGCCGGCTACGAGAAGTACAACACCCTTCTGAACAACTAATCTATCGGCTCACTGCCATCGTGGCAAATGCCCGTGGTGCTTAAGCGTCTGATAGACAATAAATAAAGCAATCACCTCCTGCTAAGTCCGGCAGGAGGTGATTGCTTTATTCGTTGTTGCTCAGTTAGTTGCCTGCCACGGGGAGATGGAGATAGTGGCATGCGTGCTTTAAGCCCCTTCAGAGCCTGTTCCGGAAGCCCCGGTTGCCTCCCCGGCCTCCTTGTGGTCGAAGGCCTTGACGATTTTGGTCACCAGAGGGTGGCGTACGATGTCTTCGTTGGTGAAGAAGATCGTGCTGACACCCTTGATGCCTTTCAGGAGGCTGATGCCTCTGAGCAGGCCTGAGTCCTCGCGGCGGGGGAGATCGACCTGTGTCGCGTCACCGGTCACGATGAACTTGGCGTTCACGCCCATACGGGTCAGGAACATCTTCAGCTGTGCGAGGTTGGTGTTCTGGGCCTCGTCCAGGATGACACATGCCCGGTCCAGCGTCCGGCCTCTCATGTAGGCCAGCGGGGCGATCTGGATCGTGCCCTCCTCGATGAACTCCTGAAGCCTCTTGGGAGGAATCATGTCGCCCAATGCGTCGTACAGTGGCTGGAGGTACGGATCCAGCTTGTCTTTCAGGTCTCCCGGCAGGAACCCCAGCCGTTCCCCGGCCTCGACGGCGGGGCGCGTCAGAATGATCCTTTTGATCTCACGGTTTTTCAAAGCCCTGACAGCCAAGGCGATGGCGATGTAGGTCTTGCCGGTGCCGGCGGGGCCGACGGCGAAGATGAGGTCGTTCTCGAAATAGGCCTTGACCATCTCCTGCTGTGTCTTGTTGCGGGCCTTGACCGGCTTGCCGTCCGTGCTGTGGACGATGATGGCCTCGCCGTTCAGCCTGAAGTTGTTGGGCGAGTTCTCCCCGTCGAAGATGTCCTCCACGTCGAAGGCCGTGAGATTCATCTTGTGCATTCTCCGGTCAACCAGCTCGGCGAATTTCTGGTTGAATTCCTGAATGTCGTTCTCCTTGCCTTCCAGGTGGATCTCGTTGCCTCTGGCGACAACCTTAAGTCCGTGAAAATAAGAGCAGAACTCTTCAAGTATCTTGTTTCCGACCCCGAAGATCTCGATGGGGTCCATTGCTTCAAGCGTGATGGTTTTCTTCATTGTCAATCAATAATACCGGTTTCTTTCTTTACTCTGTTGTAGGAGGCTGTCATCTTGTCGTAGTCCCACGGATTAAGCCACTGGTCGCGTCTGCCGACATATTCCTTTACGGGGATGGTGGTGTAGCCTTTGGTCAGATGTCCCGGGCGCGAGCACCATGTCAGCGTCAGAGCCGGATCGAGCATGCTTCTGTCGCCGAGCCGGTCCTTCGTGAAGCGGAGCGTCACCATCATCCCGACCTGCGTGTGGGGAGCGCTCATGTTCGAGATGAAATTGCCCAATGAATATACCACCGGCACCTGCCGTGTGCCTATTCCGTTGTCTCTGGCGACCGTCAGAGTCTCAATGTCCTGAAGCACATGCGGATGCGCCCCCACAACAGCGTCGCAGCCCTTTTCCGCCAGCCATCGCGCCAACCGTCCCTGCGAGGCGGAATGCCTGAGGACATATTCATTGCCCCAATGCGGAAGCGCGATGATGAAGTCGGCTCCCGACTCTTTCGCCGCCCGGATGGCGAGGGCTATCTCCGCCGTGTCGGTCCGGTGCACCTTGGGAAACTCCTCCTTCAGCCTGCTGTTGGTGCCGTAGGTGAAATTGATGAAAGCGAACCTGATGCCCCTGCAGGCCACCTTGAGCGGAAACCGCAGCGAGTCGTCCGGTGCGGAAAGCGATGCCCCGGTGTGCCGCGCGCGTCCTTCCTCCTCCATCTTTGAATATATTCCCAGAGTCCTTTCGATCCCTCCCTTTCCTTTGTCAAGAATATGATTGTTCGCGGTCAGGAATATGTCCACGCCGCTTTCCGCGATGGCTTCGACGTAGGAGTCCGGCGCCGAGAAACACGGGTAGCCTGTGTACGGCCTGCCCGCAAGGGTGAACTCCATGTTCGCCACGGCGATGTCCGCTTGCTTTATGAGCCGTTCGACTCTGGAGAAGCAGGCGGAGAAGTCGTAGGTGTCCTCCGCTGTCCTGGCGTTGGCGATCTGCCCGCTGTGCATCATCATGTCCCCAAGGAAGACGATGCTGACAGTGTCAGGAACCTGGTAAAGCGGATGGGGGAAACGGAAAATGTCACGGTGGAGTTGTGCCGCCGCTGACCAGGAGAGAATAAGGAACAGACCGATTGTCAGATTTTTCCGCATACGCAAAGATAACAATACATGCTGAATTTCCGGCATGGTAGCCCGCATTTTGGAAAATATTGTGTGCGAACGCTTGCATCTAATGATTTTATTCGTATCTTTGCAATCTCTAACACGGTGCGATTAGTTCAGTTGGTAGAGCACCAGATTGTGGTTCTGGGTGTCGTGGGTTCGAGCCCCACATCGCACCCCTCGGAAGAGGTCGGCGGATAATGCCGGCCTTTTTTTCTTATCCCCCCGTCTGAACCTTACGCAAATAAGATTGGTTCATGGGTAAAAGTATGTGTTTAGGC
>HF986002.1:0-9041 GCA_000431015.1 Alistipes sp. CAG:514
CGGCTCTGGTCGTGTGCGGCCCAGGAGCCGCCGCTAGGAGCGAGAACGCCAGCGTGATGTCTTTTAACATCCGCATCCAGTTCCCCGCCGACACAGGAAAATACAACTGGGAGAGCCGCAAGGAAGGGTGCGTGAAGGCGATCCGGAAATATCATCCTGACATCATCGGACTCCAGGAAGCGACCTTCGGGCAGAAGTCCTTCTTGTCCAAAGAGTTGCAAAAATATATCATGATTGACGGCGACTGCAAGCCCGGCACGCTGAACAAGGATTCCGGATTCAACCCGATTCTCTTCAGGGCGGACAGGTTCGATCTTCTGGGCTACGGAACATTCTGGCTCAACGAGGATCAGGAGCCGGAGGCAAAAGGCTGGGACGCTGAATATGTCAGGACGGCCAACTGGGTGAAGCTTCGTTTCAGGAAATCCGGACAGATAATATTCCTCTTCAACACACACTTTGACAATGTCGGGGAAATGGCCCGCGCCGAAAGTGCCTTGCTGATGGTGGAGAAGATCAAGGAGATCGCCGGTGACAAGGCTGTGGTGTTCGTGACCGGCGACCTCAACACAACGTGTGACGACAAGGCTCTCAAGCCTCTCACCACGTACCTCAACGAAGCTTCCGAGACCGTGAAGAAAGCCGACAAGACTCCGTCTTTCAACAATTTCGGTCGCCCGGGGAGCAAACTGGAGACCATTGACCACGTTCTTTACCGCAATGCGGAGGCCACGGGCTTTCGGGTGGTAGACGAGCCTAAATTCGGAATCAACTACATTTCCGATCATTATCCGATTTGCTCAGAGTTTGTCATCACGCTTCCAAAGAATTAGAAAATGGCTGAATTCCAACAGAAAAGAAAGGAACTGCACAAGGAAGGCATCCTGAAACAGAGAGAGGCTCTGCGCGCGTCTTCGGATGGCGCGACGTGTCCTTATTGCGGAAAGGACATCAGGAAAAGCTGGGAGTTCTGCCCTGGATGCGGACATTCACTTGTCGGCTGGTGCACATTCTGCGGAGCCGACATCCCTCGCGGCGAGGATGAGTGTCCGGAATGTGGGATGAGCAGGAGCGGGATTGTCTGCCCTAAGTGCGGGACACTGAATGTCAGAGGGTTCTGCAGCAAGTGCAACGAGCCGCTTACGATGGCTGCGAAAAAGGAACTGGAGAGGGCGCGGAAGGATCCGGCGTTCCTTAAGGCGGCGGAACTGGCTGTCAAGGCGGCGGAGATCCAGACGATGATCGAGGCGGCGGAAGAGGAGGTCGCCAAAGAGAATATAGAGGCGAAGCTACCTGAGGATGTGATGAGGCTCAGGGAGTTACTGGGAAAGACCACCTTTCGGCAGGCTCAGGAACCGGAAAAGGTACGGCAGGAGCAGAGGTCTGGCGCTCCGGCGGGTCCGGCGGCCGGTAAGATGAAGAGCAAGGCGGAGTTGAGGGCGGAATATTCAAAGATCCAGGAAGAGTTGAACAAGGCTCTCTCCGAGATGCTGCCGCCGGCAGGCTCCACTCCGCAGGAGCAGAGGAACTACTTCTCCGCAAGGAAGTTGCCTGTTGAGAAAATTATCCACACCAAGGTAAGAAACGCCTGGGTCTGCAACTTCTGCGGATGCTGGCACAACCGTCCGAGCGAGTGCTGTGAGCCGTGGCACGGCGGGAAATGGGTCTGTGAGTATAAGGAAGAAAAGATACTGGGCTTCGTTTAGCCAGCGCGACACGAATCATTACAAAAATCGAGAATATGGCAGATACTATGGCAGAAAGCGGCACAGCCGTAGCAGACATCAGCAAGACAGGAACATGCAGGACAGAATCCGATTCCGAAGGGACGGGAACGGTGACCGTCAAGGCCACATTCACCTGTACGGCTACTGATGCGGACGATCTTGGAGACGGCGGAGCGGAAGTTTCAGCTAAAGAGGAGATTACACTAGGAGGCAAACGTTACGCCATCGACAGGCTGATCGGAAACGGAGGCGAGGCCGAGGTGTACGTGGTGAGTTCGAAGAAAGGAAGCTTCGCTCTGAAACTGTACCGTCGGGGCAATGGGGTTCGCAAGGATATTCTTAAAAGACTGGAGAAATTGAAGGGGAAGGCCGCGATCGTGGATATTCTTGAGACGGGAGTTGTCAGGATCGGCGACGTTGACAGGGGGTACGCCCTGATGCCTTTCTGCAAGGATGGTTCCGTGGCTTCCTACGACCTCCGAAACAATGCCGAGGAGATTCTGCGCATCACCGCGATGACCGCCAGGAACATTGGCGAGCTGCACAAGGTAGGGCTGCTGCACAAGGACATAAAGCCCGAGAATATTCTCTACACCGACAAGGATTCAGGTCTTGCCGTAATCTCGGACTTCGGGATCGCGGACGTTCTCGGGGATGACGGCAGCGTCAACACTCCGCAGTCCAGAACCGTGATCTACGCCGCTCCGGAGCTTTACGCCAACACCACCCGCATCGGGGATGTCACCTATGCGATCATGACGGCGGCATCGGACTACTATGCGCTCGGCATGTCCGTCCTTTCCCTGTGGATAGGGGACAGTGAGTTCCGCAAGAAGGAACCAGAGCTGGTGAAGCTGAAGATCCAGGGCAAGCTGCCAGTGCCGGACAACATGCCGGAGCCCCTGAGGACCATCACCAGAGGGCTTCTGGTCGGTAAGCCGGAGAACAGATGGAGCTACGACGAGATCAGAAGAACTCTTGAGGAAGAGAAGATACCTGTGGTGGAAGACGCTGAGATCCTGAGGGTTGTCTTCGATTCGGGAAAGAACAAGATCGCTCACACGACCAAGGAGCTGGCTCAGTTCATGATGGAGGACCAGACCCTTGGTACCGCCTACCTCTACAAAGGAAAGATCAGTTCCTGGATCAGCAGGGTCATGCCTGAGATGGAGGTGAAGTTGAACAACATCGTGGAAAGGGTCTATCCGAAGAACCAGGTGGCCGGACTCTACGCCGCCGCGCTCGCTCTGGACCCGCAACTGCCGTTCTATTCCCGTGACGGGAAGGTCTGCGTGAACGTCAACAAACTTCTCAACGGGGACAGCGGCTTCGCTTCGACCCTGGGAGACAGAAGCAACCCGATCTACCTTTATTGCGAGGCGCGGCAAGGGAAAAAGGAGGCTGACGGTTTATATTCACGAACCTGCAATGCCTTGAAAGACAGTTTCGGCTACGCCAGGAGCGTGATTGTCTGGGGAGTGTATGACCGGAAATATTTCCGGACCCTGCAAGGCAAGAAGACAGGCAAGGAGGACAAGTTCACCGATGTGGACTGCTACAACATCACGGATGTGGTGAAATTCTGCTCCGACTACAGGGTTGTGGCCGAGGAGGATAAGAAGTTCCTCTGCTCGCTCGGGTTCGCGGAGATGGTCAGGGTCTTCTCCGAGAAGGACGCGGACAGGCTTATCCAGGTGCGCAAAGGCATCACCGACTACCAGATGCTGTTCAGACTGACCATCCAGACCATCAATCCGGCGGCGGACATCAGTCTGATCACTGATCCGAAGGACCCGAACTACGCGATGGACGGGGACACTATCGGCGTGCTGATAAACGTCGCCTTCAATGCCTTCTATTGTGTCTTTGACGGTGACAGGCAGAAGATGTACGACAACTGGTACTCTGACATCAATCCTTATTCGGAAATTTGCCAGGCCTCTCTCATCGATCTGATAATCTCGTCATTCACCAGTAATTACAACAATTCCTACCTGCATAGATTCTTCCTAACGAAAGGCGACAGATTCGCCTCGCAGGACAAATGGATCAGCTACTGCACGAACTACGGCAGCGCCGACAACACCAACAAGTACGGCCCTTACTACGACAAGATCGCGATAATGAAGGCCGTCGAGGGGCTGACCAAGTGCGCCGACTTCTATTTCCCGGCTTCCGGAAGCTACGTCTACCATCTTGATGACCTTACGAAAATCAAAAAGGAGGAGGTAGAGGAAGCTTTTGAATATTACGGACTTGAAGCTTGGGTGGCTTCCAAACTTCAGGAGAATCCGGAGGTGGATCTGAGCAAGCGTCTGGCCTACGAGAAGCTGACATCCCAGTACCTGAACGTCATCGGGAAGTACTACAAGGATGACTATTACTACAAACGCTTCCAAAAGGCTTCCGGCGCCGTGGCAAGGCACAAGACCAAGACTCCGATCCTCCTGCTGGGACTCCTGGAGAAGGTCGTCTATGTCGTCTTTGGTCTCGCTCCGTGCCTCCTGCTGCTGTTCTACCTGATTCTGGGAGCGATCGACTACCCGACAATCGAGGCCGGAAAGTCGGAGCTTTGGTTCTGGGGAGGGAGCCTGCTGCTTCCTCTGGTCCTGAATCTTCACGTCTACCTGGATGACTTGGACAGGAGCCTGTTAAGGTCTCTGTTCAGGTGGATAGTCGGCACTGTCTTCCTTTATTTCCTCTCCAAATGGTTCCTCGGCAAGTTCATGGTCTACGTCACGATCTTGGTGGTCGCCGCCGCTGTGTTCTGGTACGCCAGACTGATCTTCAAGAGGATGAACGGGGCGCGTGAGCTCAGGAGGATGCACAGTCCGAACGAGGACCAGAAGATTCTGGAGCCCCTGCATTTCGCCTACAAGGAGAGAAGTGACGATTTCGTCTCATCCCTGTTCGGCAACGAGAAGTTCTACAGGTCAAAGTACCTGAGTGACCTCTGGGAGAAATTCAAGGATCTGGTGATGGCAGTCGTCACCTCATTCCTTCTTTTGTTTCCTGTGGCCACGATACCGAAGATCACGGACATGGATTCCCTGAAAGAGAACCATCCTAAGATCCATAACACAATCAACAAGATAACCGAGAAAGCCCATGAAAACGTGTCAGAAGTGCGGAAAGACGAACAGAAATGAGGCTTCGTACTGTAAATGGTGCGGGGAGAGGCTGACTGCTGCCGCCGATGCCTCGGCGGTCGGTAAGCCGGTGGCAGGTGGGTCACGCGGGACCGCGGATCCGGAGGCTGGAAAGGCGGGTTCCATGGCCGTTGGCATGCCGCACGGGATGATCGCGAAGGAGTGCGTGAGGGAGCCGCTGGAGAATTTCACGAAGCGCTGCGAGCAGACAGCCGAGTTCCGCAAACGGACAGGAAGCGACGCCCGCCCGGGACTCGACTGCATCATCACAGGGGAGACCGGGACGGGGAAGACCTATCTGGCTGGCCGACTGACTCAGATACTTTACGACAACCGCATTTCGGAAAGCCGTAAGCCAAAGACCGTGGACGCGGCGGACTGGGACGAGTTCAACTCCAGTCTGGACGAGAACCTGGCCGCTGTCAAGACCGGTGTGCTGGTGGTGACGAACTGCCAAAATCTTGTGGACACACAAGGCGGCCCTTCGGAGCTGGACAAGCTTTTCGCAAGGATGAAGGTCAATGTGAACATGCCGGTGGTGATTCTGTGCGGACTTGAGGACGGCTTCGGCACCTACATCAGCGCGGAAAGCAACGCATTGTCTCTCTTTGAGTTCCGCTTCCAGATCTCGTCATTCAAGGACAGCGATCTCAAGGCTCTGTGCGTGTCGTTGATCCGGGATAGGTTCAGAACGGCGGCCAGTCCTGAGGCAGAGAAGAGGCTGGGGCTGGTCTTCAAGAAGATGTTCCGTGACGGCAGGACCAAGGAGAACGGAATCCTTGCGGGCAAGGTCGCCGAGGAGAGCGCCTTCAACATGTTCAGCCGGGGTGGCTCCCAAATCGAGGAGGCCGACATTCCGGGAGAGCCGTTCGAGGAGCTCACCGAGGAGCAGATTATGGACAAGATCAACGCCTTCACAGGTCTGACGGAGGTCAAGCAGGAGATCCGCTCCATCATCGACAACATCAAGAGGCAGAAAAGGGACAACCCCGGCAAGCCTGTGCAGCTGAAAAGCCATTTCGTCTTCACCGGCAACCCAGGCACGGGAAAGACCACGATAGCAAGGCTGTTCGCCGACATCCTGGGCAGTCTTCAGGTGCTCCCGAGCGGCCATCTGGTCGAGGTGACACGCAAGGATCTTGTCTCGCAGTATGTCGGAGACACTGCCCTCAAGACCGAACAGGTCATCAACAAGGCAATGGGCGGAATCCTGTTCATCGATGAGGCCTACACCCTCAAGCAAGGAGACAACGACAAGGTTGGCCAGGAAGCCATCGACACCCTGCTGCCGTACCTTGAGAACAGGGCCGGCGATTTCGTCTGCATCATCGCCGGCTACACCAAGGAGATGACGATGTTCCTGCGCTCCAACTCCGGACTCGACTCCAGATTCAAGAAGAAGATCGAGTTCAAGGACTACAACGGCATGGAACTCACCGAGATATTCCTGAATATGGTGAAAAAGAAGGGGTTGTCCCTTACGGACGAGGCCTCAGGCAAGGTCGGAAAATATTTCGAGCGGATGTACCTGAGCCGCACCGACACCTTCGGCAATGCCCGCGAGGTGCGCAACACCTTCGACCGCTGCTTCGAGCGGCTCTGTACCAGAACGGCGGGTCTGAGTGATGATGAATATGCCAGCTCGGGCAAAGTCCTGACCTGGGAGGACATCGCCGGGCCGGACGGCACGAAGGAGATCTCGGTGGAAAGCGTGATGAAGGAGCTGGACTCTTTCGTCGGAATGGAGTCCGTCAAGAAAGCCCTGAGGGATCTTGCGGAGGAGATGCATTTCCAGCAGCGCCGGATGGAGTTCGGAGGCAAGGCCTCGATCCGTCCCGTGAACATCATCCTGACCGGAAACCCAGGCACGGGCAAGACCTCCGTGGCCAGAGTGCTCGGCAAGCTGTTCAAGGCTATGGGAATATGCTCCACAGACCGTGTCATCGAGAAGAGCCGCAAGGACATCGTAAGCACCTACGCCAACGAGTCGGACAAGAATATGGACAAGGCTGTGAACGAGGCTATGGGCGGGGTTCTGTTCATCGACGAGGCCTACGCTCTCGCACCGTTCGACGACACGGGCCACTGCTCTGATTCCGAGGGGATCAAGGCTCTGGAACGGCTTATGGTCCGGATGGAGAACGACCGGGGCAAGTTCGTGGTGGTCTGCGCCGGCTACAAGGACAAGATGCGGAACCTGATGAAGGCCAACGAAGGGTTCGCCAGCCGGTTCACGCACAGGATAAACATCGACGACTACACGCCGGAGGAACTGACGGAGATCTTCCGCCGGATGGCCGAAGGGCAGGGCTACTCCTTTGCAGGTGGCACTCTGGACAAAGCCCTCAAGGCGTTCCGGAAGCTCTCGGCGGAAAAGTCGGGGAAGGATTTCGGCAATGCCCGTGAGGCAAGGAATATGCTCGACAGCGTGCTGGGTAACATCGGCACAAGGGTCAACGCGCTTCCTGACAGCCAGGTCGGCAAGGAAACCTTCTTCACCATCCTTCCGGAGGACATTCCGTTCGAAGAGCCGAAAGTGGCTTCCGAGGAGGAGTGCCTCGCGGAACTGGATTCACTGATCGGATTGGAAAGCGTCAAGAACGAGATCCGTTCAATGCTCAACGAGATGAGGCAGAAGAAGATGGACAGCGAGCTTTCTGGCAGGGACTTCACCGCTATCGTTCCTGACCACTATCTGTTCCTCGGCAATCCGGGAACCGGCAAGACCACTGTCGCAAGGCTGATGGGAAGGATCCTGTACTCTCTCGGAGTGATCGCGAGACCGGATGTGATCGAGGTGTCGAGGGCGGACATGGTGGCTCCGTACCAAGGCCAGACCGCTCCGAAGACACGGGAGACGATCGACAGGGCGATGGGAGGGATCCTGTTCATCGACGAGGCATATTCATTGATCCAAGGCGACAACGACGAGTTCGGCAACGAGAGCGTGACCGAGCTGCTGAAACTGCTGGAGGACCGCAAGGGCAGGTTCGTGTGCATCGCCGCCGGCTACACGAGGGAGATGGGCCGGTTCCTGGATTCCAATTCCGGCCTCAAGTCCCGCTTCACCAAGACCATCACATTCGAGGACTACAATCCCGAGGAACTGATGGACATATTCCGTCTTTATTGCCGCAAGGAAGGATATTCCATTGACACTGAGGCCGAAGGGATCCTTGAGGAAGACTTTCGTGAAATGTACGGCAACAGGGCGTTCGATTTCGGCAACGGTCGCGACGTGAGAAACCTGTTCGGCAAGGTCAAGTCAGCGGTGGCCGGCCGGGCATATTCAAGAATGAAGGAGCTCATCGCTGAGGGCGCTGACCGTCAGGCCGCCTACGAGGGTTCCATGCCAAAGACGATAACAAAGGAGGATCTGCTATGAAATGTCCGTTCTGTCAAGGTGTTATAGACGAAGACAGCCGCTATTGCGATTTGTGCGGGAAGCATCTGATGTTCTGCCCTGAGTGTAGGCAGCCCCGAAAGGGCGTGTCGTGTCCCCGTTGTGGCGAGGATCTGGTCAGCGCCGAGGAGTTTTTCGCTGCGGAATCAGCCGTACATCCTGGGTCATCCGACTCTCCGAAGCCGAAGGATCCGGATGTACGGTCAAACACTCCTAAGCCTCTGGAGAAGATTGATTTGAACCAGATTTTTGATGCGTTGCTGACCTTAAGAGGGGAAGGGATGACACTTTACCTCAAGGAAGGGGAGTTCGGCAGGAGCGGGGGAATATTCCCGGAGCTAGGGAGTTGTAAATATGTCTCCGGTCGTCACGGGAAGCTGGCTTTAGAGGACGGCGAGTGGAAGATCTGTGATCTGGGTTCGACCAACGGCACGGCCATAGACGGGGTGAGATTGGAGAAAGACAAATGGTACACCCTGCGTAAGGGCCAGCAGCTTAAGATAGCCACATTGAAATTTACGGTTGAATAGCCTATGAGACTGAAGATCAGCTGCGTTTCGGATGTCGGACGAGTCCGTGACAACAATGAGGACATGGCTTGCGCCGGGATGTACCTCATAAGGGATGGTTCCTTGAACATTGAAAAGGAAGTCATTGGTAATGAGAGTTTCTGCCTGCTCGTCTCGGACGGGATGGGCGGCCATGAGAACGGTGAGTATGCCAGCCAGTTCACGCTGGAGACCCTGCGCGCATTCCTGCTTG
>HF986002.1:9063-31248 GCA_000431015.1 Alistipes sp. CAG:514
TTTCCTGCTTGACAAGTCTCAGGAGCATGGCGATCCTGCTCATGATCTGAAAGCGAGGATCGGGTTTGTCAGCCTCTGCCTCGACCGTAAAGCGCGGGAAGAGTGGCAGAGCAAGGCGATGGGATGTACGCTGACCGGACTTGTGTGGATGCAGGGGATGACACTGCTTGTGAACGTGGGTGACAGCCGGACGTACCGTCTGAGAGACGGAATGCTTCGGCAACTAACTCTGGACCAGACGCTTCTGGAAAGGGATATGGTGCCTCTTCCTGCCGGGAAAGCCCTCTACAACTGCATCGGTGCGGGCTGTGACACTGAGCCTCTAGTTCAGGACATCACCGGACGTGTGATGGAGTCGGACCGGATCCTGATCTGCTCTGACGGCCTAACGGACATGCTTGAGGACGAGGCTGTCGAGAGACTTCTGCAATCCGGTTCGCCGGAGGAGAGCTGCGCCGAGCTGGTGGACGCGGCCAAGAGGAACGGCGGAGCCGACAATGTCACGGTCATCGTGGCGGACGTGTTGTAGGAACGATAAAAAAGCTGTTTTTGAATCAGAACTGCTTCTAAAACATAAACAAGAATATGGCAATCAGTTTAAAACCAAGAATGACAGAGTCCAACCTTTTCTGCTGTAGCAAATGGTGGGGCAACCCGGATCTTCCGCCCCAGGCGGAGTACCCGATGATGAAGATCACGGAGGAGGACGGAACGGAGAGTGAATATCCCCTAACGTTCATCTGCCAGATTGATTGCGAGGACATAGCGCCTTTCGACAAGGAGGGGCTTCTTCCCCATGAGGGAATGCTCTATTTCTTCGCGGCGATCGATGACTTCATCGGCTACGAGTCCCCGGAGCATTTCCCGCTCGGACGCTGGCCGAAAAAGGCCGTCAAGGTCAAGTACGCCAAACAGATCAACATGGAGACCTTCAATTCGTGCATCCTGGTGGACGATGAGGAGCAGGAGCTGGCCGAACCGGCGATGGCCATTGATTTCGCAGAGTGCGATGACGATGCCGACGGCTTCAAGCTTCTGGGCCGCCCGTTCTTCGAGGAGATCCGTGATGAGTTCCCGGATGCCGTCAACCTCCTTCAGCTGGATGAGGACGATGACCTCCAGATGCGCTTCTACGACAGCGGCATGTTCAACATCCTGATGAGCAGGCCCGACCTGGATTTCCAGAACTGGAGCCACGCCCTCGGCTACCTGCACTCGCTGTAGGCTCTTTTGAGTGCGGTGGGCTCCCTGGTTACGGTTTTTCTTTAGTTTATAAGCGTCTATAGCGTTATTTTTCCGCCCAAAAGTAACAGCTTTGCACGGGATCCCTTTTCTGACCGCGGCGAAAGCCGTTACCACTGCAATTCTGAGCTATATTGCCGGGAGGCCTGGAAAGAAGACGGTCCGACAATCTGCGAGACACTTTGCGGTCTGAAATTAATGACGTAACTTTACCATATTCAAAATAAATGAAGGCAATGATCAAAAGAATCCTCTCTGCGCTGGCTGTGGCGCTGGTTTCTGGTTTTGTGGCTTCGGCACAGGAATACAAAGGGCCGGAGCTGACTCCGGAATTTGTGTGCGATCTCGGACAGATTACACCGGAGAATGTCAAGGTTAAAGGTTCCACGCAGGGATTCGCGATCTGGGGAAAGTATGGATTCGTGCTCCACGACAAGGGACAATGTGTCATTATTGACATGAAAAAGAACAAGTTCGTTTCCTCTTTCAAGTTGGACGGAAACAAGTCGCACTGCAACAACGCATCCTTTGGAGTGGAAAAAGGATCGGAATTTCCGCTGCTTTACATCTCCGGATGCAAGGGAGATCACTGCTGCTACGTCACGGACATCACTTTGGATGGGAGCCGGGTCGTTCAGAAACTCTTTCACACAGGAGAGGGCTACACAGGGTCGTTCGACTGGTTCATCGACAGGAAGAACAAGATCATCTACACCTATGGGTCCAGCGGCGAGATGCGGAAACTGATAAAGAAATTCAGGCTTCCTGCTTTGAAGGACTCCGATGAGAACGGAGAGGTCCATCTTGCGCAGGACGATGTGCTGGATGAGTTCTATGTGCCTGGCATTAAAATATACCAGGGCAGTGTCATCAATGGGCATTACGCCTACCTCGGGGATGGTTATCCTCCACACGACAGATTACTGCACGTTGTGGACATGAACACAAAGACTTTGGTTAAAACAGTCAATCTGAACGATTTGCATCATGAGCCGGAAGGAGTGGCCATTAAAGGCAAATGGCTCTATATGGCATTGCACATCAGTAAACAGCCTCGAAACGGACAGATTTACAGGTTCAGGATCAAATAGAACACTAACCGACAAGCCCGGTGATGAAGATTACCGCGATTGTGATCGGAGCGACATACTTGATAAGGAAATAGACAACCGGGAAAATCTTGTTGTTCAATTTGATGGAACCACCGTTCGTGAGTTCGTCACGGACGGCTTTCTTGTCCATCTTCCATCCGACAAAGACAGAGAACAGGAAGGCTCCAAGCGTCATCAAGTAATCGGAGCACATCTTGTCACAGAAATTGAAAATGCTTTCTCCCAGAATCCTTACATCGGAGAGGGGGCCGAACGACAGCGAGCAGAGTATCCCGACCACAAAAGTGGCGAAGAACAGCGCAACAGTAGCCTTGTGCCTCGAAACACCCTTCTCCTCAACGAGATAGGCAACCCCGACTTCAAGAATGGAGATGGACGATGTAAGCGCGGCGACAAGAATGGTCAGGAAAAACAGAATTGCCGCCAGGCAACTCACAATCTGCCCGCCCGCACCCATCTTTGCGAATATGTAAGGAAGGGTCTCGAACACGAGTCCCGGTCCGGCGGACGGGGCGATTCCGGCTGCGAACACTGCCGGCATGATGGCAACCCCCGCAAGCATCGCGAACAGCAGGTCAGAGACAGCGGTACCCGCTCCGGAGGCGATAAGATTCTCTTTCTCACTGACGTAGGATGAATATGTCAGCATAGTTCCCACGCCCAGAGACAGCGAGAAGAAGCTCTGACCCAAGGCCGCGGAGAATGCCCCTGGAGTCAATTTGGAAAAGTCCGGCTTCACGAGGTACCTTACCCCTTCACCGGATCCCGGAAGCGTGACCGAGTAGATGGCGATGGCCACAATCAGCACGAACAGGATGGGAATCGAAACATTGCTGAACTTCTCGATGCCCTTTTTGACTCCCAGAAAAACGATCAAAGCCGTCAGTGACAGGAATATGAACAAACAGATTATCGGTCCCCAGACCGAAGAGGCGAACTCGCCGAACATCCCGGTGACGGCCTCGGCCTTGTCCGGCGTGAAACTGAAAGTGGAGGATTTGACGAGATATTCAATGGCCCATCCTCCCACCACACTGTAGTAGGAAAGGATGATCAGAGGCGTGATGACCGTCAGAAGCCCCAGCCACTTCCATTTGGAATGCGGAGCGAGGGCGTTCATCGCCCCGAATGTGCTGAGATGGGTCTTTCGGCCAATCACCGATTCCGAGAACAGGATCGGCAAGGAAAGGACGAACGAGCACACTATGTAGATGAGTATAAAGGCTGCACCGCCATATTCTCCTACCATATAGGGGAATCTCCAGATGTTGCCGAGTCCGATGGCGGAGCCGGCGAGGGCCATTATCACAGCAGCGCGGCTGCCGAAACTCTCTCTGTTTGACATATTCGTTAAGTCTGTTATTTGCTCCCGGCCTGTGGGGGAATGCCGGAACAGCATTTTATGATCAATCACCGGGGAAGCGTGTCCGCCTCCTCAAGCACGGAGTGAACGTGCGTTAAGTAAAGCTTGTCCGCCAAGGAATATGCCAGAGCAGATCGCTGTCCTTTCCTATCGCCCCGTTGTCCGCTACCGCCGCTATTACGCATTTTTCCATAAACCGAAACTGTAACCGGGCGTAAAGTTACATTTTTTTACCACATCCGCAAAACATAAAATGAACAAGTTGCGCAGCCGATCCATCCTATGCCAACCAGAACTGGCTTTTAGTTTGTAACTTATGCGAGACGAAAGCCAGATCACTACAACACTTGACGAGTATGGCTCAGGTGTCTTTCACGGCATTCTAACTTCACGCTGGATTCATGGTTTGCAAATAACGGTGGTTTCGACTCACTTGTTTTATCAGTTACGGTGCGTGTTAGCTTTGATTAGCAGTCTAATTTGACGGGAATTTTGAAATATTCAAGAATAATACTTATATTCATCGCTTGGAAATATGAATATGAGGGAGGTGGGTCTTCTGAATGTTCCATAACTGGTATATATGAAAAGGATGGACAGATTGGACAGCGTTGCGACTCTTTTAGTGGGGCGGTGGCGCGGCTTTGGCTTTAACCGCTCTGGGAGGAGGTCAAATGTTCAAGAGTTTGTGGCTGGTAACTTGGCGTTTATCAAAGTTATTAGCTATGTCGTGATGCCGAATTTGGAACCACGACCGAGTTGTCCTCGTTCATTTTCAATGCTTTAAGTGCCACAAAAACAACTATGTTATTTACTCACTCACTTACTTTACTACTATGATTATGATGCGTATGAGATCTCTAACATTGACCGCGCTGGCGGTTCTTATGGTCGGGGTTACGGCCTTTGGGGGTCGGGTGGAGGATGCTTTGCCTTCGGAAACCCTGACAACAGTGACTGGGAAGGCTGCCTCAGGGCGGCTGACCACGGACTTCACCGAACACCTTGACCTGAAGGTGGTCTCTAAGGGTGGAGCGGTGACGCGTAGGCATGAGACGGTCTTCTTCGATTCGGAGAAGGATGCTCTGACCAAGGAGTTTGAACAGAGTCCTAACTATGTCTCACTCAATGGAGTGTGGGACTTCCGCTACTACGGATCCGTGCAGGAGATGCTGGCGGCCTCACGGGCGGCCTCAAAGGCGGCTCAGGAGCCATCACAATCCACGGCCGCGCAAAACGCCCCTTCGACCATCAACGTTCCTGGAAACTGGGAGGTACAGGGCTTCGGGACGGCTATCTATGTCAACCATCCTTACGAGTTCTGCCCTCGGAACCCTCAGCCGCCGCGGCTGCCGGACGTGATTCCTACGGGGGTATATTCAAGGACAATCACGCCGGAGTTCGTGGAAGGGGAGAAATGCTACCTGAACCTCTGCGGAGTCAAAGGCGGAGCTTATGTCTTTGTGGATGAGCAGTTTGTCGGTTACAGCGAGGACTCCAAGGATTTGGTGCGCTATGACATCACGCCTTTTGTGCGGAGCGGAAAGGAGGCAGTTCTCCGGCTTGTGGTCACTCGATGGTGTACGGGAAGCTACCTTGAGTGCCAGGATTTCTGGCGCATCAGCGGAATCGAGCGGGATGTCTATCTGTCGCGGGAGCCGGCCACGGTTCCGGATGATTTTGACTGGAATGTGGTTGCCACGCTGGCCGATGACCTCGGCACGGGAGACTTCCGGCTTACCGTCAACTCCTCAGATCCGGTCAATGTCGGATGGAGGCTGCTGGATTCGGGCGGGAAGGAGGTGGCCGCTGCGGCGACCGAATCCGTCGTGGGCGTAAAGGAATGGAAGTCAGCGATCAGGGCTGTCGCCAAATGGTCGGCGGAGTCTCCGGAGCTTTACACGCTGATTCTTGGCGTTGACGGAAAGTTCGCCAAGGCCGATGTAGGCTTCCGTCGCCTGGAGATCGTCGGCGACAGGTTCCTCGTCAATGGCCTGCCGGTCAAGTTCAAGGGAGTCAATATCCACGAACACAACCAGTTCACCGGTCATTACATCACCGAGGAGGACATCCTCGCCGACCTGCGACTGATGAAGGAACACAACATCAACGCCATCAGGACCAGTCATTACCCTCTGCCGCGGCGGTTCTACGAACTGTGCGACAAGTACGGCTTCTATGTCTATGACGAGGCCAATATCGAGTCCCACGGGATGGGTTATAATCTCGAAAAAACCCTCGGCAACAATCCTGACTGGCTGCCTCAGCACAGGGACAGAGTCCTCAACATGTACTACCGGACCCGCAACTACCCGTGCGTGACGATCCTCTCTCTGGGCAACGAGGCCGGCAACGGCTGCAACTTCTACGACACCTACCGGGAACTGAAGGCTCTGGAAAGGGGCGGCCAGAACAGACCGGTCTGCTACGAGAGGGCGGTCTTAGAATGGAACACGGACATGTTTGTGCCGCAATACCCTGACGCCGAGTGGTTTCACAAGATGGGAAAGAGCGGCTATCCGAAGCCGGTTGTGCCTTCGGAATATTCCCACGCGATGGGCAATTCCAACGGCTCGCTCGACCGCCAGTGGAAGTACATCTATGAATATCCGAACCTCCAGGGCGGTTTCATCTGGGACTGGATCGATCAGGGACTCTACGAGACCGACAGCGACGGCAGAATGTACTGGACGTACGGCGGTGACTACGGTGAGCACTCTCCGAGCGACGGCAATTTCAACTGCAACGGAGTCATCGCGCCCGACCGGACCCCTCACCCTGCGATGGCCGAGATAAAGCACGTCTATCAGGACGTGAAAGTCTTGCCGGAGGATGCCTCCCAAGGGCTTTTCAAGGTTCAGAACAGATTCTATTTCAAGAGTTTGAATGAATATGCCCTCAGATGGGCCGTGACTGCCGACGGCACCCGGATCGCTTCCGGCAACGTGGCTCTCTCCGCCGCTCCACAGTCCGAGGAGGAAGTCCGCGTGAGACTGCCGAAGCTTCCGTCAGACAAGAAATGTCTCATAACCTTCGAGACTATCACCAGTAAGGCTGCCGGGCTTCTGCCGGAGGGTAGCGTCATCGCCTACGATCAAATCAAACTATCTGATGCCAAGAGACTTGCGACACCTCGGCGGGCGAGGGGAGTAAAGGCCATCGAGACAGAGACGGCGATCGCCCTCGAATGCCGTGACGCATCGCTTGTCTTTGACAAGGCACTGGGATGTCTGAAGGAATATTCATTCAAAGGAAAGAATATGTTCAATGAGGATTTCGGCCTCAGACCGCTGTTCTGGAGGGCGCCGACCGATAATGACTACGGCAACGGGATGCCGTCCCGCTGTCAGGCGTTCAAGGTCTCCAGCCGGGAGTTCGATGTGAAGGCGGGTCTTGAAGGGGATACGGTAGTGGCTGAATATTCATTGGCAAGCGGAAACATATTCACAGTCCGCTACACCCTGCTTGAGGGGGGCATCCTTTCCGTCGAGTCGGATTTCAAGGGTGTCAAGTCCTCAAAGCCGGTCGATGTGCCGCGCATAGGGTTCCGGATGAGGCTTCCTGCCTCCGCCGATTCGTTCACCTATCTTGGCAGGGGGCCTGAGGAAAACTATGCCGACCGCTTCGGAGGGACGCTGATCGGGGAATATTCATCATCCGCCTCCAAGGAATATGTCCGCTATGTGCGTCCGCAGGAATGTGGGCATCACATTGATTGTGAATATCTTTCCATCGGAGGTCTGGCCATCCGCTCCGACCGCTTTGAGTTCAACGCTCTCAGGTGCGCGGTCGAGGATCTCGATTCCGAAGAGGCTGTCCAGCGTGACTATCAGTGGGAGAACAAAGGGCCTTTGACCGAGAACGATCCGGCCAAGGCGAAGAATCGTCTCCGCCGCCAGACCCACATCAATGACTATGTAGAGAGAGACTTCGTGGAGGTTTGCGTGGACTATGCCCAAAGCGGAGTCGGCGGCTACGACAGTTGGGCGGCAAGGCCGGACGGCGACAGATGCCTCTGGAGCGACCGTGACTATTCATTCCGCTTCGCGATAGTCCCCGCCAGGGCGATGGGCGTGCGGAAGTCGTTGGGATTTGATTTTTAGGAATATTCCCGAGATTAGTAATCCTTAAAGAATGCCAACTTGTTTTTTAATGTTTACTTTGGCGATTTATTCCGTGAATGAGCGTCAGTTTTTTCGGGATTTGTGATAACTTTGTAAGAGAATGATTTGTAAACAGTAATAAGCGATGAGATTCAGAAGTTTATTGGCCGCCATGTCACTTGTCCTGGCGGTATCATGCGCCACTTCCAAGGAGGAGGGGCCGATCAAGGTAGAGACACCTGCCCGTCCTGCGGGTCAGGAGAACGCGTTGATGCTGACCGTGCCGGCGATGGACACCGTCCGTGTCGGTTTCGTCGGTGTCGGAATGCGCGGCTCAAGCGCCGTGGAGCGTTACACCTACATTCCGGGCGTGAAGATCAACGCCCTTTGTGATGTCGAGGCCGACAGGGTTGAGGCTGCACAGAAGACATTGGAGGACAGGGGCTTGCCTAAGGCTGCCGGTTATTCCGGATCCACTGAGGCCTACAAGGAACTCTGCGAGCGTGACGACATCGACCTTGTCTACATCTGCACTGACTGGAAGCATCACGTTCCGATCTCTCTCTATGCGATGGAGCATGGCAAGAATGTCGCGGTGGAGGTTCCGGCCGCGGCTTCTCTGGAGGACATCTGGGCTTTGATCAACATGTCCGAGAAGACCCGTAAGCATTGCATGATGCTTGAGAACTGCTGCTATGATTTCTATGAGATGGCCGTCCTTACGATGGCTCAGAAGGGCTTGCTCGGAGAGATTCTCCATGGAGAGGGTTCCTATCATCACAATCTGGATCCGTTCTGGGATTCCTATTGGAACAACTGGAGGCTTGATTTCAACAAGGAGGTCAAGGGTGATGTCTATCCTACCCATGGCCTTGGTCCGGTCTGCCAGGTGATGGACATCCATCGCGGCGACCGTTTCAAGACTCTTGTCGCGATGGAGACCAAGGCTGTGAACGGCCCTAAGCATGTGGAAGCCAGAACCGGAGAGAAATGTGAGGACTTTCAGAACGCCGATCTCACGATGACGATGATCACGACGGAGAAAGGCAAGACCATCCTCGTGGAACACGACGTGATGACGCCGCGCCCTTACAACCGCATGTACCAGATTGTAGGCAGCGATGGCTATGCCGGCAAGTATCCGATCCAGCAGCTCTGTCTGAGGGACAACGCCTTGACCGAGGCTTCCACTGACTACCAGAACCTTGGCCGCGAGGTCACCTATTCGGGAGACAGGCTCAAGGCAATTCTTGAGGACAACCGCAATCCGATCCTTACTCCGGAGCTTGAGGCTCTTGCAAAGCAGGTCGGAGGCCACGGAGGGATGGACTTCATCATGGACTACCGTCTGGTCTACTGTCTGAGGAACGGCCTTCCGCTTGACATGGATGTCTATGACATGGCCGAATGGTGCTGTCTCACGGAACTGGGTAGAATCTCCATCGAGAACGGCAACGCTCCGGTCGAGGTTCCGGACTTCACCCGCGGAGCCTGGGACAAGATCCAAGGCTTCTCCTACGCATTCGCCAAGTAGAATTTTTCAAGAATCACAGGGTGACCGGTCGTCAATCTTCCGGCCACCCTTTTTAGAAGCTGTTTTTGTAAAATCATAGAGTTATGGAACTTTCATTAAAAGGCAAGGTCGCGGTGGTCACTGGTGGCACGCGCGGCATCGGTTATGCGGTCGTCAGGAAATACCTTGAGGCGGGTGCTTCCGTAGCCCTGTGCGGCTCGAAGCCCGCGACCGCCAACGCGGCGCTTGGAAAACTCCTTTTCGAGTTGCCTGAGGCCAAGATTTTGGCGATCGCCCCGGATCTCACAGATTCTTCCTCTGTAGAGAATGCGTTCAATGAGGTTTTAGCAAGGTTCGGAAGGTTTGACATCCTTGTCAACAACGCCGGTATCTCGCAGGCGCTTCCTCTCAATGACTACACCGATGAGGAAATGGACAGGATTCTGGACATAAACCTCAAGGCGGTGTTTGTCTGCTGCAGGGCCGCCGCGAGGTTGATGGAGGCGAGCGGCGGCGGTGTCATCCTCAACACCAGCTCTGTGGTGAGTCTTTACGGCCAGCCGTCCGGCTGTCTGTACCCGACCACCAAGTTCGCGGTCAACGGCCTGACGAAATCCCTTTCACGGGAGTTGGCTCCCCGTGGTATAAGGGTCAACGCCGTGGCTCCGGGCGTGACCCGCACCGACATGGTCGCAAACCTTCCGGAGGCCATGATAAAGCCTCTGGTGGCGCGCATTCCTATCGGCAGGGTAGGTGAGCCTGATGAGGTCGCCGACGCGTTCCTCTTCCTGGCCAGCGACATGGCCTCGTACATCACCGGCGCCGTCCTTCCGGTTGACGGCGGGGTCATAATCTGACCTTCCGGCGTGACGGGCATTATCTGAAGACTTCGTAGTCGGGCATTCCAAGGCCGGAGATGAAGTCTTTGAAATTCTTGTCGTCTTTCGGGCAGATCAGGAGGACGTCGCCTGTGTCAACCACGAGGTAGTCCTTCAGGCCTTTGATGGCGTAGAGTTTCTTTTTGTCGCCGCAGACCAGCATGCTGCCATCGTTGCCGTCGGCCAGGTACTTGTCCGTGAACACGATGTTGCCGTCCGCGGTCTTGTTGTCCATGTTGCTGTAGAGGGATTCCCAGCTGTCGATGTCTGACCATCCGAAGTCTCCGCAGTAGAGCCAGGCGCGGTCGGTCTTCTCCATCACACCGTAGTCAATCGAGACCTTCGGGCAGTCTGTATAGACCTTCTCAAGGAAAGTCTGCTCCTTGTCGCTTCCCAGCGCATCTTCCCAGCCTGTGAACAGGGTGGTGACATCGGGCATGTACTTTTCCATCTCTTCCCTGATCACGGAAGCTTTCCATGCGAATATTCCCGAGTTCCAGTAGAACTCTCCCGTCTTGCAGAACACTTCGGCGAGAGCCTTGTCGGGTTTCTCGGTGAAGGTCTTGACCTTGAGCGGGGTGTCGTCGCCGGCGGACTCCCTGCCTCCCGTGGCCTGAATGTAGCCGTAGCTCGTGTCGGGCTCCGTCGGGTGGATTCCGAGGGTCATGAGGGCGGAGTTGTTCTCGGCATAGTCCATCATCTTGAGCATCGCGCTCTTGAAACGCGCCTCATCCTTTATTATATGATCTGCCGGGGTGGCGATCACCGTCGCGTTCGGGTCTCGTTTCAGGATGCAGTAGGTGGCGTAGGCGATGCATGGAGCCGTGTTGCGGGCATAGGGTTCCAGAAGCAGGTTCTCTTCGGGAAGCTCGGGGATCTGGGCCCGGACCAGGTAGGAGAATCTGGTCAGGGTGACCACGAGGATGTTCTTTGAGGGTACGATCCTTGAGAAACGTTCATAGGTGCTTCTGATAAAGGAATCTCCTGTTCCGGCTATGTCCAGAAACTGTTTAGGTCTGGACTCTCTGCTCACCGGCCAGAAATGGTTGGCAGTGCCGCCGGCCATGATGATGCAGTATCGGTTATTGTAACTCATATCTTGGTGCTTAGCAATATGTTCTTCAATCATACGGTCAAAGGTACATCGGATAATAGGCGTTCGGGAACCATTCCACAATCTCCCCGCCTCCGTCGAAAGTCACCGCCACCACATCGAAACTGACCTCAAGGTCTGCTGAAAGCCTCTTGTCCTTCGACGTGTGCAGGTACCTCAGCGCCGCATCCGCCACCTTTTTCTGCTTGGCTGCCGTCACGTTCTCCTCTGGGGAGACAGCGACCGGCGCCACACGGCTCTTTACCTCCACAAAATGCACACCATCCTTGTCCAAAGTGATGATGTCGATCTCAAGATGTCCCGAACGGTAGTTTCTTTCGACTATCGTATGCCCTTTACCGGACAGGAAACCACAGGCGACATCCTCGCCCCTCCGTCCCAGGCTCATCCGTGGGGTCATCCGTTTTTCAGAGTCTTTCATAGTTTGAAATCAAGAGTTTATCCTAATGTCACGATTGTCACTCCGGATCCTCCGAACTGTACCTGCTCGTCGTGTACGGAAGAGACACCGGGGATTGTCCGGAGGTATTTCTGCAACTCGTCGCGCAAGGCTCCGGTGCCTTTGCCGTGTATGATCCGCACAGAGCCGATGCTCAGCATGATAGCGTCGTCGATGTAGTGTGTCACGATGTCCAAAGCGTCGGAGACCCTTTCCCCGCGGACATCCAGTTCCGGCGAGAATGCCAGTCTGCGCTCCCTCAGTCCGGAATCGTCCTGCGCCGCGCGAGGCTTGATGCTCTCCCGCACCGAGGCTTTATATTCATTGGAAGAGATTCTCTCCACCTTGTCGAGCGGCATTTTGCTGGTGATGTTGCCGATGGCCACGGTCACGGCCTTGTTGGACACCCTTATGATCTCCCCGACCATCCCGTTGTCCTTGACCCGGACTTTCTCGCCGACTTTCAGCGCTCCGCCACGGAACCTGTCCGCCGTCTCCGCCTGGGTGGCCTCCTGGGCGCCTCCTTTTTTGGCACCCCTGCGCATCTTCCTGTCCTCCAGCTGCTTCAGCTTCTTCTCGATGTAGTCGTCGTGGTTCTTCTGTTCGTTCTCTTTCCTCATCTGGAGACCTGTGACAAAGTTCTGCAGCTCCTTTCTCGCGTCAGAGGTCCTCTCCTTGTCGGCCTGGGACTCCTTGATCGTTCGGATGGTGTTCTCGACAGTCCGGTTGGCACCCTTGACAATCTCCTGTGCCTCTTTCTTGGCCTGTTCAAGAATCTCCTTCTTGGTCTGCCTGATGCCTTCAAGCTCCTTCTGGTAGCGCTCTGTGATGTTCTCCAGAGTCTTGTCCGTGTTCTTTATCCTTTGCAGCTTCTCGTCCAGGGCCCGGCGGTTGCGCACGATCCTGCGCAGGTTCCTCTCCATTCCCACGAACTCCTCTCCGGCCCGGTTCTCGGCATCCTTCACGATGTTCTCGGGAAGTCCCATCTTGCGGGCCAGCTCGAATGCGAACGAGTTGCCCGGCATTCCGATGTCCAGCTTGAACAGCGGTTGGATCTTGGCCGCGTCGAACTGCATCGCGCCGTTGATGACTCCCGTCTCGGCTCCCGAAGCGTAGAGCTTGAGGTTCGTGTAGTGCGTCGTGATGACTCCGTAGACCCCTCTGTGATCCATCTCGCTTAGTATCGCCTCGGCTATGGCTCCTCCGGCGGCGGGCTCCGTGCCGGAGCCGAACTCGTCAATTAATATCAAGGTCTTGTCGTCGGCCTTCGCGAGCATGGTTTTCATGTCGTCCAGGAAGGAACTGTAGGTACTCAGGTCGTTCTCGATGTTCTGGTCGTCCCCGATGCTGACCATGATGCGGTCAAAGACAGGCATCTCGGATGTCTCGGATGTCGGAATCAGCATACCCCACTGGAACATGTACTGGAGTAGCCCCGTGGTCTTCAGACACACCGACTTGCCGCCGGCGTTAGGCCCGGAGATCAAAAGAATATGCTTGGCCGGGGTCAGGCGTATGGAGACCGGCACTATGGTCTTCTTCTCCTTGCACAGGGCCCTCTCCAGAAGCGGGTGGCGGGCCTTGCGCAGATTCATCTCGCCGTTGTCGGAGATAATTGGCATCCCGGCCTTGAAGTCAAGGGCGACCTGCGCCTTGGCCACCAGGAAGTCGATCTCACCGATGTACTTGGCAGAATTGACCAGATCCGGAACGTACGGCCTGACGAAGTCGCTGAAAGCCGCGAGGATGCGTTGTATCTCCTGAGCCTCCTCGGAGTGCAGGGTCACGATCTCGTTCTCAATCTCAATGATCTCGGCAGGTTCGATGAACGATGTCTTTCCGGTGGCCGATGTGTCGTAGACGAATCCCTGGATTTTTTTCTTGCTGGAACTGTTGACGGGAATCAGCAGTTTGCCGTCCCTGACCGAAAGTCCGGCGTCCGCGTCCGCGATCCCGTCGGCCTGGGCCTGCTTGAGGATGGCGTTCGCCCTTTTGGAGATCGCACCCTCCTTGGACTTGATGCTTTTCCTGATCTCCAGCAGTTTGTCGGAAGCGGTGTCCTTCACGTCCCCGAATTTGTCGAGGATGGTGTCGATCCGTCTCTGGACCTCCGGGAAACTCATGACCGGGGCGCTCATCCTCTTAAGGTACGGATAGACTCCGTCTTTGATGGACATGAAGAAATTTGTCAGCTTGCGCACGGTCTCCACCATTGTGCGCAGCTTGCCCAGCGAAAGGACATCTATCGTGTAGCCGGAGTTCTCAAGAGGCCTGAGGAAGTCGAGGCAGTCGATGTAGCCGTTGGTCGGGAAGCCTTCCTCGAACATGACGATCAATCTCATCTCGTCGGTCAGGGCAAGCCTCTTGCCGATGACCTTCGCGTCGTTGCTGAATGTCTCCCCGGCCACCCTGGAGACAGCATATTCAGTGGAACATCTGTCGGCCACAAAGGTTCTGACCCTGTCAAATCCCAACTTGCCCTCCAGCCTGGTGTCAATCTCTGTTCCGTGTCCCTGCATATTAATTACTGTTTTTCTTCCTGTGCCGCCGGTTTTCCCTCAGAAGTGTCCTCGCCGGCGCTGAGAAGGAGTTTGAGTTCGTTGATGTTGTTGATTTTGTTGATGTTGCCGCCACGCACGAAGGAGATCCCTCCCGTTTCCTCGGAGACCACGATCACGTCGGCGTCGGTCTCTTCCGTGATTCCTATCGCCGCCTTGTGCCTCATTCCGTAGTGTGCCGGGATGTCGGTGCGTCCGGTGATCGGAAGGGTGCACCGCGCGGCCACGATACGGTCGTCACTGATGATCATCGCCCCGTCGTGAAGAGGGGAGTTCTTAAAGAATATGTTCATTATCAGCCTCCTGGTGACTTTCGCGTCCACGATGTCACCGGTCTCGACAATGAACTCCAGCGAATCCTTCCTGGGGAAAACGATCAAGGCTCCGGTCTTGTCGGCTGACATCGCCCTGCAGGCCTCCGCGATCTCGTTGACGGTGCCTCCGCCCATCTTCTTCTCCTTGATGCCCATCAGCCTGTTGAATATGTCACGGCTCTTGCCGGCCATCCCGTAGCGGGAGCCAAGCTTCATCAGGAAATGCCGGACCTCCGGCTGGAAGATCACGATGAGCGCGATCACTCCCACGTCGATGAACGTCCCGAGCAGGGCGCTCATCAACTTCATGTTGAATGCCGCCACGACCACTCTCAAGACGAACAGCAGGATGACGGCAACAAAGATATTCATAGCGGCAGACCCTCTTATCCATCTGAAAACCAGATAGATGAATATGGCTACCATCAGTATGTCCAGAATGTCCGCAAACGAAAGGTTGAGGAATCCGAATATGTTTAGAAGCATCTTAGTTCTTTTTCGTAGTGCAAAGATAACGATTTCTCTGATTATTAGAGAGTAGGAGTGTTGAAAACTTTGTTAATTGGAAAAAAATACCTACCTTTGCAGTCCGCAAAATAGTGCGGATTAACGTAAAATATTTATTTACAATTAATTAATTAAACCAATGCCTGGATTAATTGGAAAGAAAATCGGAATGACTTCCGTTTTCGGTGCTGATGGAAAAAATATTCCATGCACCGTCATCGAGGCTGGTCCGTGTGTTGTCACGCAACTGCGTACAGTTGAAAAAGACGGCTATGCCGCTGTACAGCTTGCCTATGACGAAATCAAGGAGATACACGCCAGCGCGCCTCTTATGGGCCATTTCAAGAAGGCAGGGACCACCCCTAAGCGCAAGCTCATTGAGTTTGAGGCTGATTTCGAGGGTGATCTCAAGCTTGGAGACACCGTCACCGTCGCTGACATCGTTAAAGATGATGTGAAGTACGTTGATGTTGTCGGTACTTCTAAAGGTCGTGGCTTCCAGGGTGTTGTTCACCGTTATCACTTCGCCGGTGTCGGCGGTGCGACCCACGGTCAGCACAACAGACTGCGTAAGCCGGGTTCTCTCGGTGCATCATCATGGCCTTCACGCGTGTTCCCGGGAATGCGCATGGGTGGACACATGGGCAACGAAAGAGTCAAGGTGTTCAACCTTGAGATTGTTAAGGTTATTCCTGAGAACAATCTTCTCGTCATTAAGGGTTCCGTTCCGGGAGCCAAGGGTTCTTATCTTGCATTAGAGTTTTAGTTATGGAATTACCAGTATTGAAAATTGACGGATCAGAATCCGGAAAGAAGGTTGTTCTTGACGAGAAGGTATTCGGTGTTGAACCGAACGATCATGCAATCTATCTTGATGTAGTCCAGTACCTCGCCAACCAGCGTCAGGGTACTGCCAAGACGAAGGATCGTAGCGAGAACGCTCATTCCACCAAGAAGCTCGGTCGCCAGAAGGGCGGCGGTGGCGCGCGCCACGGTAGCTTGAAGTCCAACATCTTCGTTGGTGGTGGCCGTGTTTTCGGACCGAAGCCTCGTCTTTACAGATTCAAGCTTAACAAGAAGCTCAAGTCTCTCGCGCGCTGCTCGGCTCTCACCTACAAGGCGCAGGAGAACGCTATCATTTTCGTTGAGCCATTTGCAATGGAAGCTCCGAAGACAAAGGAACTCATGCACATCCTTGAGGCTCTCAAGGCTGGACAGAGAAAGGTTCTCGTCGTACTTCCGGAGAAATCAGACAACATTTTCCTTTCATCACGTAACCTCCCTGAGGTAAAGGTTATCACTGTTGACGAAATCAACACCTACACCATCGCGAACGCCAATTCTATGGTTCTCATTGACGGTGTGCAGGATATCCTCTCAGCCAGGGTTAACCGTTAAAAGCGCAAAGAGATGGGAATTTTAATCAAGCCAATAGTAACTGAGAAGCTTACCGGTCTGACTGAGAAGTTGAACCGCTACGGCTTCATTGTTGACAGGAAAGCCAACAAACTTCAGATAAAGGCCGCTGTCGAGCAGTTCTACAACGTGACTGTAGCTGATGTCAACACCGTGAACTATCACGGAAAGAGAAAGTCCCGCTACAGCAAGTCAGGTATGCTTCGCGGCCGCATGAATCACTTCAAGAAGGCGTATGTTACCCTTGCAGGTGATGACAAGATCGATTTCTACAGTAACATTTAAGGAGGGACAAGGCAATGGCAATCAGAAAATTCAAGCCGACGACTCCTGGAACCAGGAACAAGGCAATCAGTGCATTCGACGAAATCACTGCCAAGAGGCCGTACAAGCCTCTGTTGGAACCTCTTAAGAGCACAGGTGGTAGAAACAACACCGGTCAGATGACCGTACGTTACCGTGGTGGCGGACACAAGAGGATGTATCGTATCATCGACTTCCTCCGCACCAAGGACAACATCAAGGCCACAGTCAAGACCGTTGAGTACGATCCAAACCGCAGCGCCCGCATCGCTCTCGTAGAGTACGAGGATGGCGTTAAGAAGTACATCATCGCTCCTGCCGGAATCAAGGTAGGACAGATCATAGAGTCCGGATCAGGAGTCGCTCCTGAGCTCGGCAACTGTCTCCCTCTCGCGGAGATCCCTGTAGGTACGCTCGTCCACAACATCGAGCTTCGTCCTGGTCAGGGCGCCGCGATGGCACGTTCCGCCGGTACATTCGCACAGCTGGCCGCCCGTGAGGGCAACTTCGCCATCCTTCGTCTGCCTTCGGGCGAGACCAGAATGGTGCTCGTGACCTGCCGCGCGACCGTTGGAACCGTTTCTAACGCAGATCATAATCTTGAGTCTTTCGGAAAGGCCGGACGCAACCGCTGGTTCGGACGCAGGCCTCACAACCGTGGAGTTGTCATGAACCCTGTTGATCACCCTATGGGTGGTGGTGAAGGTCGTGCTTCCGGAGGTCACCCGCGTTCTCGCAAGGGACTTCCTGCAAAGGGTTACAAGACACGTAATCCTAAGGCTACTTCCAACAAGTTCATCATCGAAAGAAGAAAGAAGAAGTAATTAAACGGAATTAAACTTTAAGATTATGAGTCGTTCATTAAGAAAAGGTCCATACATCCAGGAGGCCCTGGAAAAGAGAATTCTTGCTATGAATGATGGTAGCAAGAAGAAGGAGGTCGTAAAGACCTGGTCCCGCGCCAGCATGATCTCCCCTGACTTCGTAGGCCACACTGTCGCAGTTCATAATGGAAACAAGTTCATTCCTGTTTACATCACTGAGAACATGGTAGGCCATAAGCTCGGCGAATTTGCGCCGACAAGAACTTTCAAAGGCCATTCGGGCAACAATAAGTAGTAATCATCAAAGGAGAATTCATTATGGGAGCTCGTAAAAGATTAATGGCTGAGAAGTTCAAAGAAGCCAAAAAGAATACTGCAATAGCAAAGTTGAATGATGTCCCTACATCCCCTCGCAAGATGCGTCTTGTCGCTGACACTGTGAGAGGTGTGGAGGTGAACCGTGCGATTGACCTTCTTCATTTTTCGAAGAGGCAGCCGTCTGTCCGCCTTGAGAAGCTTCTCCGCAGCGCCATCGCCAACTGGGAAGCCAAGAATCCGGATCAGACCAAAGAGCTGGACAACGGCAACGTTTATGTCAAGACGATCATGGTCGGCGAAGGCCGCACGCTGAAGAGAATCCGTCCTTGCCCTCAGGGCCGCGCCGGAAGAATCCGCAAGCGTTCCAACCACGTCACCATCATTCTCGATGTCAAGAAACCAACAACAGTAGAGGAGAACAAGTAATATGGGACAGAAGACAAATCCTATTTCTAACAGAATCGGTATCACCCGTGGTTGGGACTCTAACTGGTGTGGTGGTAACTATGCTGAGAAGATCGCTGAGGATTATGAGATCCGCAAGTATCTGACCAACCGTCTTGCCAAGGCCAGCATCTCCAAGATTGTCATCGAAAGAACCCTTAAGTTCATCACCGTGACCATTCACGCCGCAAGGCCTGGATTCATCATCGGTAAGGGCGGGGCTGAGGTTGACAAGCTTAAGGAAGAGCTTAAGAAGGTCACCAAGAAGGACGTTCAGATCAACATCTTCGAGGTAAAGAGGCCTGAGGTTGACGCGCACATCGTCGCTGACAGCATCGCTCGTCAGATCGAGGGACGTGTTTCCTACAGAAGGGCCATCAAGATGGCTATCGCATCAACCATGAGGGTTGGCGCCGAAGGCATCAAGGTTCAGATCAGCGGACGTGTAGGCGGAGCTGAAATGGCCAGAAGCGAAATGTTCAAGGAAGGCCGTACACCTCTGCACACTTTCCGTGCGGACATCGACTACGCTCTTGCCGTGGCAAGCACAAAGGTCGGTGCCCTCGGAATCAAGGTGTGGATCTGCAACGGCGAGCGTTACGGCAAGCAGGATCTCACACCTAACACCGCTTCCGCAGCCAACGCACAGGGCGGATCACGTCCTTCACGCGGAGACCGTGGCGAGCGTAGAGGCGGAGACCGTGGCGACCGTCGCGGAGGCCGTGGTGGCCGTGGCCGCCGTGGCAACGACCGTCAGGCCGAGTAGGAATATTCCGATAATAAAATAGACAAGGAGGTGACGGGAAAGAAATTTCGCGTCACCTTTATTAATTAAGTAATCATTAAAAAATAACTTGAACAATTTGTATATCTTTATGGTCTATAGTTCTTTTCTCATCAGTCATGTGCCACAGGCACACTCCTTTTTCCCAAAGAAATCTATCCTCATAAATCTGACACAAAATTTAGTTCAACTTATTTTTTAACGCTTACTAATGACACCAATGCTACACAATAATATGCTTAAACACATCAGCGGTTTTCTTTTGGCCATTGCGGTCGTTCCTTTCTCTTTGGCCTTGTCATCATGTGGATGCGGTACATCATCCCGACAATCCGGTGCCGGAACCCAAGGTTCAGAGGAGAAGGCTTATTATCCTAAGGCCGCGGGCTCTTTCAGGATAATGTCCTACAATGTGGGTAATTTCTCGAAATACCTTCCTTTTAATGATAACATCGACATGATAGCCTCAATGATAAAGGAATCCGAGGCTGATGTTGTCGCGCTTAATGAGATTGACAGCCTTACACAAAGGCTTCCCTACGATGAGCTCTCTCTCCTTACCAAGGCATTGGGAGGATGGCAATGGCACTTTGGGCGTGCGATGCCTTATCAGGGTGGCGCTTACGGCGAGGGTTGTATCGTGCCAGGCAAGGTGAAGATTCTTAAGAGATACACTGTCGCTCTTCCTCAGGATGAGGGAGCCGAGCCAAGGGCCATTGCAGTCATTGAGACGGATAAATATGTTATTGGCGCATCTCATCTGGATCATGTGTCTCCTGTTGCCCGGTTGGCTCAGGCGAAGGTTGTAAATGCTTGGGCACAAGAAAATTACTTTAAATGTAAAAAGCCGGTCTTTTACTGTGGAGACATGAATGCTTCGCCGGAGTCCGAGGTTATCGAGACTCTGAGGAAATCATGGGATCTGCTTTCCGAGACAGAAAACACGTTCTCCTCAAGAGATCCTCGCGTGTGCATAGACTATATTTTCCACTACAAGATGTCCGCTCCTGTAAAGAAAGTCTCTGCCCATACTATGACTGAGTTCCACAAGGGGGATGTGACGCAGGCTTCGGACCATCTTCCTGTGTTCGTGGATGTCCGACTGTAAGTGTCAGTCTCACTGGGAGAAGATACAGGCTACTCTATTTTGCAAAAATGAAATCATTGATGGTATTTTTGCAAAAAATGAGTGGCCTTTAATATTATACGGCTGGAAAAAATGTATATTTGCGTTAACGGAAACAATTTAATCACAATAGCACTATGGGTGAATCCAGAAGAAGCTTTTTGAAGAAATCGGCGGCGGGACTGGCGTTGTTCACGATCCTGCCACGTAATGTGTTCGGCGCCATGGGCGGCGACAAGAAGTACGTCGCTCCGAGCGATCAGCTCACGCGCGGAATAATCGGAGTGGGCGGAATCGGAATGAGTGGCCTTCACTTCGTAAGTGACGAGCGCTGCCGGCTGGTCTCGGTCTGTGATGTGGACAGGAACCACCTTGACAACGCCCTTAAGAAGGGTGTGGAGAAGTTCGGCACAAAACTTCAGGCCTACACGGACTGGAGGGATCTCGTTCATGATGCCAACGTGGACATCGTACACATCGCGACCCCTTCACACTGGCACGGAATCATGGCCGTCGAGGCCTGCCGCGCCGGTAAGGACATATTCTGCGAGAAGCCGATGACAAGGACAATCGGCGAGGGGCAGAAAGTTGTGGAGGCGGTCAACAAGTACGGCCGTATCTTCCGTCTGGACACCTGGTTCCGTTTCAAGGACACGTTCTACGGCCTTGGAACAACGGTGGAGCCGCTTAAGAAACTCGTGCAGAGCGGGCTTCTGGGCTGGCCATTGACCGTGAGGATCTCCGGAGCCACGGGCTTTACCTGGAAATTCTTCTGGACAGGAAAGGAAAATCTTGTGCCTCAGCCTGTTCCGGCTGAACTTGACTACGACATGTGGCTCGGGCCGGCTCCTTACAAGCCTTACAATCCGCATCGTGTCCACCAGACTTTCCGCGGCTACTGGGACTACGAGTCCGGCGGTCTGGGAGACATGGGACAGCACTACATCGACCCTGTGCAGTACATTCTTGGCAAGGACGACACCTTCCCGGTGAAGGTAGAGGTGGATGCGCCGCAGCAGCATCCGGACGCGGTGGGAATATGGCGGAGCGTCACCTACACCTACGCCGACGGCTGCAAGATCATCCTTGAAGGGGAGGGATTCGAGAGCAAAGGCAAGGTGCCTTACATCGAAGGCCCTAACGGAAAGGTCTACAAAGGATTCGAGTGCACGATTCCTAACGTGATGGATGTCATCAACTCGCTTCCTGATCCGGAGCCTCGCAACACGGACTTCCTTGACTGCGTGAAGACACGTCAGAAATTCGCCCTCGCCGAGGACAACGGCCACCACAGCTGCACGATCGTCAACATGGGAGCCTGTGCCCTGCGTCTCGGCAGAACCCTTAACTTCGATCCGGACAAGCAGCTGTTTATTGATGACGATGCCGCCAACCAACTTATCAACCAGCCGATGCGCGCCCCTTGGGGTTCAATGATCCTTTAATTTGTTTCTGAATATGAAGAAGTTTATAACATCCATACTATTCCTTGCGGCCGCTCTGACTTTGAGCGCCCAGGACGCAAGACAGAGAACCGTCGAAACAGTTGTGGCTGATGTGCTCGCGGCCATGCCGGCAAACAACTCCACGGACTTCGACACCCAGATGGCGGATTTCGCGGCAGCCGCTCCCGCATCCGTGGTGGAGACGGCCAGGATGATGAAGCCCGCCGGCGAAGGCGTGAGGAACAATCTTTACGAATATGCCCTCACGGGTCTCGCAAGCTACGCTTCGGCCAACCCTAGGTGCGTTGACAAGGTCCGCGAAGGCTTCGCCCAGGCCATCAAGGCTACTGGCGACAGCGACAACAAGGCTTTTCTGCTGAAC
>HF986003.1:0-30939 GCA_000431015.1 Alistipes sp. CAG:514
CTCGGCGAATTCGATGTCCTTGGTGGCGCGCTCCGCGAGAGCCTTGTCCTTCTTGGCAACGGAGTCGAGCCAGGTCTTGACCTGATCGAAGTTACCCTGACGGGCAGCGATGACGGCTCTGAGGTAGTCAACCTTCGCATCCTTGCAGTGAGCGGCCTTTGAAGCCTTGTCGAGCTGGTTGGTGAGGATGTAGGCAAGAACAGTGTTGTGGCAGCAGCCCTTCACGTCCTGAAGATCCTGAACGGCCTTCTCGTAGTCGCCGGTGAGGATGTCAACAACTCCCAGGTTGGCCTTTGCGGCGTCTGTGCCGGCCTTCTTGAAGTTCTTGGCAGCGGTTGAGTAATCACCCTTGCGGAGAGCCACTACGCCAAGAGCGTTGGTGAGGTCAGCGTCCTTTGTCAGAACGGTGGCGAATGTCTTTTCGGCATTCTTCACGTCGCCGGCGTTGAGGTAGGTGGCGGCGAGGTTGAACCTAGCCTTGTCGCTGTCGTACTTGGTGATGGCCTTGTTGTAAAGCTTTACCTGGCTGTTCAGATCCTTGGTGAGGGTGGCGGCGTGGAGGAGAGCAGGCTCGTCAAGAATGTCGCTGTTGCTCTCAACCATGTCCATGAGTTCCTCGGCGGTGTAGTTCTTGAACTCGACGTTGGCGATGAACCTTGCGCGGCGAAGCTCAGGGAGGACATCGCTCTTAAGCTCGGTGTAGATGGAGGACATGTTCTTGATCTCGCTTTCACGAACGGCAGGATCGCTGTACATTGAAAGGACTCGGAGGATAAGATCCTTGTCCTCGATGTCGGAGTTCTGGACGAGCTCCTGGAAGCCTTCCCAGTCCTGTCCGATGCTCTTTACCTCAGGATCGGCGACATCCTTGCCCTTCATTACCTTGTTCCAAGCCTTGTCAGCTGACTTTGAACGTCTCTCTGAAAGCTTGTCGTTGAGTTTCTCGCCACCGTCAGGTGAGGCATAGGCAACGACCTCGGTACCTACGAGGGTCTTTCTCTCGTTGGCCTTGATCTCTTCAAGGGCGCTCTGGAAATCCTTGATTGACTGGCCTTTGAGCTGCTTTGACTGAACATCGGCAGAGTTGATTCTGTAGAGGATCTGTCCTTCGGCTGTCTGCTGGAGGATGGCCTGGTAACCGTCAGCCTTGAGCGGAACCTGACCGGCAGCCTTTACAAGCATATAGGTAGTGTTGACACCGTCAGCGACCTTCTTTACAGGAAGCTTGTAGGACTTCGCCTTGTGCTTCACGATACCGCGAAGCTCAAGATGAGCCTGCTCCATACCTTCAACATAGTCGAAATGCACTTTTTCGGTAACGGTACCGCCGGCCTTGGCCACAACCTTGTAGTTGTCCTTTACCTTCTCGCCCTGGTACATGAAAGGAGTCATCTTGGCCTCTCCTCCATCATAGACAAGTACCGGGGTCACCTCAAGGATAGCCTTAGGGTGGAAGTACTTGGCCGGGTAGGTAACAGTAACTGTTGCGTCGATGTTGCCAGCGACACACTCCAGAACCGCAGGATCGCATTTTACGATCACGTTGTCAGCCAGTTCAGCCATCTTCTCGGCTGAAGAGCAGGCTACCGCTGCCATTCCGATGATGGCTGCGGCGAAAAATTTGAGTGTCTTTTTCATGTTATTAATGATTAAAGATTGCATTTCATGCCACTAATAAATGTGCAAAGATAATTATTATTTTGTTAACTTTGTCAAACTCTGTGTAAATACTATGGATTCACAAGAACTGCAAAGACTTAAAAACAAATACGACATCATTGGTAATGATGCCGCTCTTAACAGAGCCCTTGAGACGGCCGTGGCCGTCGCCCCGACTGACCTCACCGTGCTTGTAACGGGCGAGAGCGGTGTCGGCAAGGAGAATATTCCAAAGATCATCCATCAAAACAGCCTCCGAAAGACTAACAAATACTTTGCCGTAAACTGCGGAGCGATACCGGAAGGGACGATAGATTCTGAACTTTTTGGTCACGAGAAGGGTTCTTTTACCGGAGCCATCGAGACGAGAAAGGGCTATTTTGAGGAAGCGGACGGCGGGACCCTGTTCCTGGACGAGATCGGCGAGCTGCCTTTGGCCTCCCAGGCGAAGCTTTTGAGAGTCCTTCAGAGCGGCGAGTTCATCAAGGTCGGCTCGTCGAAGGTACAGAAGACCGATGTCCGCGTCGTAGCGGCCACGAATGTCAACCTTCTCTATGCCGTGGGCAAGGGCAAGTTCAGGGAGGATCTGTACTACAGGCTCAACGCCATCCAGATCCTGATGCCTTCGCTTCGTGACAGGAAGGGGGACATCTACCTGCTGTTCAGGAAGTTCACCTCGGACTTCTCGGAAAGGTACGGCATGGGTAAGGTCACTTTGACCAACGACGCGATAGATCTGCTGATAAACTACCGTTGGCCCGGGAACATCCGTCAGCTGAAGAATGTCGCCGAGACCGTGACGGCGCTGGAGTCGGAGAGGCTTTCCAGAAGTTCCGAGAGATGTGTCGTCGATTCCGCGACATTGGCCCGCTACATGCCGAAGGAGGAGACCAGCCTTCTTCCGGTTACCGCCTCGGAAACCATTGGAAATCAGATGCCGGACTCGGACAAGCAGATGATCATCAAGGCCATATTCGATCTCAAGCAGGAGGTTGACAGGCTGAAGGCCAGGCTGGACTCGTCCTCTTCGGATCAAGCTCCGGCGCCGCACACCGCCATCGGGCCTGTCCAAGAGCCGGAAGAGGCTGAATGGCAGGGGCTTGGCGCGCCTGTTACCCATAAGGACATCGGTAAGGTCGTGGACATAAGCGCCGAGGAGGCGAGGCCTCAGGACCTCTCATTGAAGAGGTCGAACCGCGAGATCATTGTCAAGGCGCTGGAGAAGCATGGCGGCAACCGGAAGCTCGCGGCGCAGGAGGTAGGAATCTCCGAGCGGACCCTCTACCGTTGGATAGAAAAGTACAACCTCGACACCAAGTCTGAATAGTAATGAATATGAAGAAGTTTCTTATAGCGCTGTCTTTGCTGGCTTTCCTCGTGGCGGGGGGCTGCTCCTTTGTCCATTACTCTTTTTCCGGCACATCCATCCAGTCGGACGTCAAGACTGTGACCGTCAATTATTTTGAATATAAGGCTTTGAAGGTAAATCCTAACCTGAGCAACGACCTCACCGAGGCCATGAGGGACAAGTTCCGCAAGCTCACAAAGCTGGAGCAGGTGGAGATGGACGGGGACCTTGAGCTGCAGGGTGAGATCACCGGCTACGAAGTCAGGGCCGCCGCCGTGACCGCGAACGAGGTGGCCGCGCAGAACCGCCTGACCGTGACGGTGAAGCTGAAGTTCACGAACAGAAAGTACCCGGAGGATGACTTCGAGAAGAGTTTCTCGGCCTATTCAGACTATGATTCGACCAATTCTCTGGATGCCGTGGAGTCCACTCTTTGTCAGGAGATAATCGAAAAGTTGGTCGAGGACATGTTTAACGCCAGTGTGGCCCAGTGGTAGAAATGGACGGAAGCAAGATGAGTCTCAGGTCTCTGACGATGGACCAGCTGACGGGTGTGATAAATCTCTACCCTTGGTTCGGCGCGGCCAGGAAGGAACTGTGTGCCCGGATGGCCAAGGTGGGCGGAAGCGAGTGGGGAAAGGCTCAGTACTCGGACGCGGCGTTGTACGTGGCGTCCAGAACCTTGATCTCCGACATTGTCCGCTCCACGCGCATGGAGGACTATTCCGACAAGGATGTGGAGAGGCTGATCAAGGAATATATCAACCCGGCGGTGTCATCTCAACCGGCTCAGGGACAGGAATATTCTGATTCAGGACAATCGTCCGTGGCTGCCGGGTCTGCCGAGTCTGCGGTGGGAACGCGGGAATATTCATCCCCGCAACCAGCCGACCATTGCCGCCCGGTGCGTGTGGCCGGTGGCGATTTCTTCTCTCCCGAGCAGTATGCCGCGGTCAGAAGGGATGAGGATAATGTCTTCTCCAATTTCAGGACCGAGCGCTATGACGAGCCGGATGGCCGCCGATGGGAGGATCCGGAGTTGGGATTCTGCACCGAGACTTTGGCCGCGATTTACGCCGATCAAGGCTATTTTGCTGAGGCAAAGAAGATTTATTCGCGACTTATCTTGCGATATCCGGAAAAAAGTGCTTACTTTGCATCCCTTATTGAAAAATTGCAACAGGAAAATTAAAATTTAAGAATATGTTATTCACAGCTATTACAGTTTGCATTGTCATTGCGGCTATCCTTCTGATCATCGTCGTTCTCCTTCAGAACGGCAAGGGACAGGGAATGGCCAGCAACTTCACCTCCGCCAACCAGACTCTTGGCGTGAGGCAGACAGCTGATTTCCTCGAGAAGTTCTCTTGGGGTCTTGTCACGTTTATTCTCGTGCTTTCGATCGTTTCATCCTTCACGACAAGGACTACCGTTTCAGGCGTTGATCTGACCGATAAGATCGAGAACACCGCCGCGCAGCCTGAATTCCCGTCAGCTCCGGTTCAGCAGGCCAATCCTGCGCAGGAGGCACCCGCAACGGATTCTTCAGCCGAGTAACTGACATTTTGTCAGCCTTAGGGCGTTGGAACATAATTTGACTTCTAACCGTCTGGTCTTCGGGCCGGACGGTTTTTGCATACCGTTCCTTGTGAACCGGTGTCAAGTCATCGGGAGCAGGTGTGCCCGAAGGACGAAAAGGAAGTATGATTATGGAAAACAACAACACATCAATGCAGTTCTTGCCTAAGTTCGCCGTCAATCTTAACGAACAGGCCGCTAACGGAAAACTCGACCCTGTCATCGGCAGGGATGAGGAGATCCGTAGGGTCCTGCAGATTCTGAGCAGGAGAACCAAGAACAATCCTATTCTTGTAGGTGAGCCGGGTGTCGGTAAGACAGCCATCTCCGAGGGCATCGCCCAGAAGATCGTGGATGGCGACGTGCCGGAGAACCTTAAGAGCAAGAAAGTATATTCATTGGACATGGGTGCCTTGATCGCCGGTGCGAAGTACCAGGGCGAGTTCGAGGAGCGTCTGAAGGGCGTTGTCAAGGAAGTCGTTGACAGCGCGGGCGAGATCATCCTGTTCATCGATGAGATCCACACCCTTGTGGGAGCCGGCCGTTCGTCAGGAGCGATGGACGCCTCCAACATCCTGAAGCCGGCCTTGGCCAGAGGTGAGCTGAGGACAATCGGTTCGACCACACTTGACGAGTACCAGAAGTACTTTGAGACCGACAAGGCGCTTGAGAGGCGTTTTCAGATGGTTATGGTTGACGAGCCGTCTCCTGCCGAGTCGATCGCCATCCTTAGAGGCCTAAAGGAGAAATACGAGAACCATCATCGTGTAAAGATCGAGGATGACGCTTTGATCGCCGCCGTCAATCTCTCGCACAGGTACATCACCAACCGATTCCTTCCGGACAAGGCCATTGACCTTGTGGATGAGGCCGCGTCCAAGCTGCGTCTTGAGATGAACTCCGTTCCGGAGCCTATTGCCGAACTCAACAGCGACATCCGTCAGCTGGAGATCGAGAAAGAGGCCATCAAGCGTGAGGGCACCTCTCTGAAGTCAGAGAAGATCGAGAAGGAACTCGCTGACAAAATGGCTGAGAAAGAGAGCCTTATGAAGCGGTGGAATGATGAGAAAAGCATTCTTTCCGGTCTTCAGGAGGCACGTCAGAAGATCGAGGACTACAAGATCGAGTCTCAGGCCGCGGAAAGGGCTGGAGATTACGGTAGGGTGGCTGAGCTTCGCTACGGCAAGATCGCCGAGGTCCAGAAGAAGATAGACGAGTTGACAAGGAGGCAGGCTGAGATCAAGGATCCGATTGTCACGGAGGCCGTCACTCCTCAGGACATCGCCGAGGTGGTGGCTAAATGGACAGGCATCCCTGTGCAGAAGATGCTTGAGAGCGAGAAGGAGAAGCTTCTGCGCATCGAGAGCGAACTGCACAAGAGGGTGGTAGGTCAGGATCAGGCCATACAGGCTGTCGCTGACGCTGTCCGCCGCAGCAGGGCCGGACTGTCCAACGAGAAGAGGCCGATCGGCTCGTTCCTCTTTATGGGTACGACCGGTGTCGGTAAGACTGAACTGGCAAAAGCTCTCGCGGAGTTTCTGTTCAATGACGAGAACATGATCACGAGGATTGACATGAGTGAATATCAGGAACGTCACACAGTCAGCCGTCTGGTCGGCGCGCCTCCGGGATACGTCGGCTACGACGAGGGTGGACAGCTCACCGAGACCGTAAGACGCAAACCTTATTCAGTCATCCTGTTGGATGAGATCGAGAAGGCGCATCCGGATGTGTTCAACGTCCTTCTGCAGGTTCTGGACGACGGCCGTCTGACCGACAACAAGGGCCGTACTGTGGACTTCAAGAACACAATCCTTATAATGACCTCCAATGTGGGCTCGGACATCATCCAGGGCTATATGGACAGGCTTCCGGCCGTCGGAAAGCCAGGCGTTGATCCGGCCGAGGAGATGAGGGCGATCGCCACAAGGCGTGAGCTTCTTGACGAGTGCAAGAACAAGGTCATGGACGTGCTCAAGACCACGGTAAGACCGGAGTTCCTGAACCGAATCGATGAGATCATCATGTTTGATCCGCTGACCCAGAACGACATCCGTGAGATCCTCCACATCCAGATGAGGCAGCTCCAGAACAGGCTCGCCGACGAGGGTGTAACGATCGAGTTCACCAAGGCATTCGAGGATCACATGGTCACGACCGGCTACGATCCAGCCTATGGCGCCCGTCCGATCAAGAGATTGATGCAGCGGGAACTGGTCAACCAGCTTGCGAAGGCGATTCTGTCCGGTACCGTCCACAAGGACTCCGTCATCGAGGTCGATGCGGTCGGAGGGCAGATTGTCCTGAACAACAAGAAATAATGAATACGCAAAGGCCGGCGGGAAAAGCTCCCGCCGGCCTTTTGCTTTGCCTGTTATCTGCTGAATGTCACCTCTTTGACAATACGCTTCATGCCGGCGTACTTGTCAAGGACCCACATCACATAGCGGATGTCCGTGTTGATGCATTTGTTGTAGCCCTCAGTGTAGGACGCGTCGCTGGCGAGTGATTCGAGATTGCCGTCGAAGGCCAATCCGATGAGCTCGCCTTTCGCGTTCAGCACCGGACTTCCCGAATTGCCTCCGGTGATGTCGTTGTCGGTCATGAAGTCAACGATCATCGTGCGGCGGCCGTCCACCCGGGTTCCCCATCTTCCCCAGCGTCCCTTCTCAAGAAGGTATTTGTGCCGGTCTTTGAGGATGTAGTCGTGGTCATCTGGGTTATATTTCTGAAGTATTCCTTCAGGTGTGGTGTACCAATTGTACCAAACCGCATCGTTAGGCTGCAAGCCTCCGACCGTTCCGTAGGTGATCCTCATCGTTGAGTTGGCGTCCGGGTACTGCTCGACATCCTTGTGAAGCCTCATCCAGTAGAGGGCTTTCTTGTACTCTTTCCCAAGCTTGTTGACCCGTTGTCTTTTCTCCAACTGGTCCTTTCTGTTGTTGAATGTCGTTACAGGCGTGTCGGTCAGCATCCTGCGGAGAGGGTCGTTCTTCACCTCGTCGACTGACTGTATGCCGTCGATCCTGCTGAGGGATGAAATCACGCTCTTGTTCCAGATGTACTCCGCCATCGCTTTGTAGTCATCGCCGAAACGATCCAGCATCTTCACCTGGAACTTGCCGAAATAGGAGAACTCGAGATTCTCGAAATATTCCTTGCAGGCATATTCAAGAAGCTCTTTCTCCACTCTAGCGTCGGTGGCGGCAAAGCCTTCCCGGAGCGTCTCCTTGGCTCTTTCCACGCTGGACACATTCCCGGCGCGAAGCATATAGCGGCTGATGAAGGTTCCCCGGAACATGGTCTCGCGGAAGAACACCTTGTCCCTCTCGACGCTTTCTGTCTCTGAATAGATCGCCTTGAGATCCGGGATCAGAGTCTCCCACATCGCCTTGCGGTTAGGGGCGGCGTCGATCCATTTCTGCATCTCCTTCTCCTGCTCGATTTTCTCGTCCTTGACCCAGAACCTCCTGAAGCACTTGGCCATGCCGTCGTTGTTCTCCTGAATGTTGCTCAGGGAGAAGAACCATTCCGAATATTTCATCCTTACAATCGGATCCGCGTCCATCCATTTGCGGATGATGCTCATCTGGCCGCCTCTGATGGCGTTAGAGATGGGCAGATTGATTTTTTCCTGATAGTTGATCTCCGCGGAGGAGGTGTACCTGTTGGTTCTGCCCGGGTAGCCAATGACCATCGCGAAGGATCCCGGATGGTAGCCGGCCAAGGAGATTTTCAGACTTTTTTCCCTCGTCACAGGCTTCCCGTCCTCGTAAATCCTGTAGATTGTGAAGTCACAGTTGTGCCGCGGCCAAGTCCAGTTGTCCTGGTTGCCTCCGAAGTAGCCGATGCTCTGTGGCGGAGCGGCCACCAGCCGTAGGTCGGTGTAGGTCTTATAGACAGACATATAGTATTTCTCTCCGGCCCACATGCTGCTGAGGATGCATTCCATTCCTGTGGCTTCTTTGTACCGCTTCTCCATGATCGCGCTGATCTTGCGTATCCCGAACGGCTTGCCGTTGGCGCGGAATTCCTTCATGATTCCCTTGACCTCCTCAGTGACATCGAAAACCTTTTTCAGGAAAAAGACGGTCTCTCCTTCGATCGGAATCTCCTCCTCGCTTGTCATGGCCCAGAAGCCGTCCTCCAGATAGTTATGCTCCGGAGTGCTGAGCTTAGCGATGTTCGAGTAGGCGCAGTGATGGTTGGTGATGATCAGCCCCTGGTCGGAAATCACGCTTCCTGTGCAGTAGAATCCGATCGACACCACCGCGTCCGACACCGCGGTTCCCGGCGCCTCGTCATTGTAGATCTCGTTCGCCGCGAGTTTCAGTCCCCGCGCCCTCATGTTCTTCTCCAAAGCCTCGTTGATGTCCTGGATCATCCACATCCCCTCATCAGCGAAGGCTGTGGCGCCGATCATCAGCGCCACAGCCATCAGAAATAATCTTGCTGTTCTCATCAATAGTCTATTCTTCAGTGTAAATGGTTGTCAAGATATTCCCGCTGGTAAGCTTTTCCGCCACCTTGCGTACATCCTCGGCAGTGATGCTTTCGTAGGCGGAGACCAGATCCATGTTCGGATCCACTCCGTTCCTGACATAGTTGACCACCTTGGAATTGAGATGAGTCATCACCTTCGATTTTCTGGCCTGGGACTCTCTTTCATTCTTTACCAGCCATTTTCGGGCTTCCTCAAGTTCTTTTGTCGTAGGCCCTTCGGCACAGAACCCGGACACGACATCGTCAAGATCCCCGACGAGAATCCTGTAAAGATCCGGCCTAGTCTTGAATGTGATCTCGGATTCGCTTCTGCCCTTGTCCTTGATGCTTACCGAGGAGTTGAACCGGATAGAGTAGGTACCGCCCCGCTGTTCCCTGATCTGATAGAGCAGGCGTTGGGAAAGAATATAGTCGGTGAAATCCACTGCGGCGAGGTTCTCTGCCGTAGGCTTAACTTTGGAAGAGAACAATCTTGCCACGACCGTAAAAGGATTGATTTCCTTTTTGCCTGTCATCGAGAACTCCTGTCTGCCCTTGAAGACTGGAACACGGCCCTTCACTTTCGCCTTCTTTCCGACTTTCACTCCGGCAGGGATCGAGGCGATGTACTTGCGGACATATTCCTTGATCCTTTCCTCGCCGATGTTGCTGGCGATGTAGATTGTCATTCCGGCGCTCGGATTAAATGCCTTGGAGTAGACTTCCTTCACTAGATCCATGCTGACTCCCTCCACATCGGTCGAGTCTATGTCAATCGACCAAGGATGCTTTCCGTAGATGAGTGAGTCGCAGGCTTGATTGAAACGAGCGGCATCTTTCTTAGGCTCACTGAGGGATTCCAGTTTCTTGTCCTTCATCTGCTCAAGAGCCTTGCCTTGAGGAAAATATGGATTAGTTACGGTCAGGGCGGCCATGCGGAAGGCGTTCTCGGCCTTCTTTTCGGGTGCGTTCGTGAGCAGACTTGCGAAATTGCCGCCGATCCTGAGGGATCTTGTGATCTCACTGCAATCCGGATCCTTTCCGATCTCGCCGTTTGTGGCTCCGCTGAATCCTGCATCTGCCTTGATGAACTCTCCGGCAAAAAGGGCTGAGCCTAATTTGTCCTGCGGCAGGGCATTGCAGCCAGTGTCGAAATAGATGATCATGGAAAGGTCTGGTGCCGCCTTTACATCCTCCTTGACAGCCGTCCAATAGACCTTGGCTCCATTGCTGAGGATCCACTCCCTGGTCCCTTCCAGCCCCTTTACGGCTCTTTCCTTCACGATGCTTCCTTCGGAAGCGTTGACGGTAAGATCGATCTTGTTGAGGGTTAAATAGTTGGGCTTGACATCCTTTGCGCGGGCCTCTTGAAGCCGAGCCTTTGTATCTTCCATGGAAGGCACTTTCCCCTTATCCTTCGGATTGGCGAACCAGGAGTAGATCTTGTCACTTTCAACAAAGACTTTCCTAATGTAAGGCTTGACATCCTCCAGCGAGATCTCTTTGATGATCCTGTTCTGGATCTCGTGCATGACCGCAGGATTGCACAAGGCATCTCCGCTCACGAAGTTGTTGTGGCACACTCCCACGAAGTCTTCGTTGGTCAGTGAAGCCTCGCTTTTAGGCCTTTCCAGATGGTAGCGCCTTTTGACGAGGGCCTTGGAGGTCTCCAGCTCGTCGTTGGAGATTCCATATTCAATCATGGATTTCTCGTTTTGGGCGTAGAAGTCAATGAGGTCGATCATCCGGGCATCCTTCCTGCCAAGAATCGTGTAGAGATCGACGTAATAGTCCTTTGCTTCGGAATAGTTTACCATTACCGCCGATTTCGGGGCTTCCTTTCCGCTGCGGATCTGCTCCTTCATCCTTTCGGTCATCACATTGGCCAGAATGTCGCGAATGTAAAGATCTTTGTAGAACTCCTCGGTGGAGCGTACCTCCCTGTCAGGATAAGGCATCCTGTAGAAGATCTTCAGGGCCGAGAAACTGAGTGTGGAATCTATCAGGTTCTCGAAGATCGGCCCGTTGGCCTCCGGCGCGCGATAGACTTCCTTGGGTGTTGGGTTGACGGCCTTTGGTATGTCAGAGAACTTGCTGATGATTTTCTGCTCCATCTTGTCGGCATCGATGTCTCCGACCACGATGATTGCCTGGAGGTCAGGACGGTACCACTTGTGATAGAAGTCCAGAATGTCCTCCCTCTTGAAATTGTTTATCACGTCAAGAGATCCCAGTACAGTTCTTTTTGTCTGCTTGGATCCCTGGTAGACGAGGTTGGTCTGTGACGTGAAAAGAGTCCTTCTGGAATCGAATCCTCTTCTCCATTCCTCCCGTATCACACCTCTCTCGTTGTCAAGTTCGTCCTGCTCGCAGAGAATGTCTCCTGACCAGTCGTGTAGGATCAGAAGCAGCGAATCCACAAAGGACTCCCTTGCGACAGGAGCTTTGTCGATGTGATAGCAGGTCTCGCTTTTGGAGGTGAAGGCGTTCACATTCGCCCCAAAACGTACGCCGTTTCTGCCAAGGAACTCAAGCATCTGCTTATCCGGAAAATGCTTTATCCCGTTGAAAGCCATGTGCTCAAGAAAATGAGCCAGTCCGTTCTGATTGTCTTCTTCCTGAAGTGCTCCAACATTATGGACAATGTAGAAGTCAGCCACTCCGGCGGGGTTGGCGTTATGCCTGATGTAGTATGTCAATCCGTTGTCGAGTGTTCCTGTCTTGATCTGTCTGTCCACTGGCAGAGGCTGTGCGGTCAGACTGAGCGCACCCAACGCCAATGTGGCCGACGTGATGAAAAGAGTTTTTAAAAATTGCATCCTATTGTGAATATGATTGTGTTCCTGTAGTTCCCTGTAAGGTACTCCCTTTCAGAGAGCAGACGGTGGTAAGAGTCTGCCAGATCCATGAATACGGAATAGTGGCGCCTGCCCGTTTCCTTGACCAGGGTGAAGCGGACGGAGGCGGTCCCCCCCGCCGAGGAGGCGTGGAAATATTCAAAGTTCCTGTTCAGGTAGGTGTCGTTGGTACGCGGGTTCCCGGTCGCGGAGGAGTACTGTCCGTCCTCGTTCTTCAGATCGTCCCCGGCGAACGAATAATCCCCTCCCAAGGTGATGGACAAGAAGTTGTTCCCCATCGGAAAGTTCTTGACCCCGGTCAGGTTGACCGTGTTGCGGGCGATTCTCTGTTTCCTGTAGAAAGGATATGATGTTGCGGTCTGGTTCACACCGAACCTCTCGTAGCCGACAGACAAGGCCCAAGGAACAGGGCTGAAGATGCCCTTGTGACCGTCGGCCTGTCTCTCGATCGAGTAGCGTGCCTTGATTCTGCCCACGGTCTTGTCTCCGACTTCCTGACTTCCGAAGTACTGGATTTCGGAACTCTGTCCAGGTTTGGTTGAGACCCTGTAGGAGTTCTCTTTGTTGAGCGAGGTCATTATGTTCCAGTTTCCGTCAATCCTGTTGTAGAATTTGCCGGTCTTGAAGGTGACCCTGACTCCGAGATCGTACCTCATTCCGTCGTAGTCACAGAACTTCACGGTGCCGCTGCCTTTCTTCCCGAAGTAACCACTTCTGTAGGCCGCTCCCAGATCTATGAAGGTGTTTACCCCGCCGACGCTGAATTCGGCCTGTGCGCTTCCGCCGAAGAACTGGTTGAACATTGGACGCTCATAGCTGACAGACACGAACCCGTTGTCTCCCTCAACGACCTCTACCTTGCCGAAGCTGGCTCCGTAGTCGATCAGGTAGTAGTACTGCCTGTCAATCGTTCCGAAAAGCTTCTCAAGTACGGTCTCGATGGTCTTGGTGTACCTCAAGCTGACACCGAAAGCGGCCTTGCCCCTTGGCAGTGAATACTTTGCGCCTAACGACGCATCCAGATCCATCCATTGGTTATACGCCCGCGGATCCTTACGCTTGGCGTAGTCGGCGCTCTGGTAAGAGACCTTCCCGGCAAGCGTGAGCCTGTTGGTCAATGAATATGCCATCGCACCCTCAAGGGTGTATTTCTCCAGAGTCTTCGACCCGGTCGTCGTGTCGGAGTTCTCGACAAAGTTGATCGGATTGTAGTAAGGGTCCAGAAGGATAGGCCCTCCCATATCCTTCCCTTTGAAATAACTGTAGTCCACCCGGCCGTAGAAAGTGATCCTGTCGGAGACTTTCATGTAGGAGGCAGCCTCCAGGCCTGGCTTTAGGCAGTCCGGACTCTCGTGTAGATCAATCAATCCTCCGTTCTTCTTTTCAAGCCAAGCCGTGACGGTGGAGAGCCGGCCTGTTAGGGGCGATGAGATTCCGGCAGGATTGGAAGACCGTATCCACGGGGACGAGTCTGAGAAACGGGAATATTCATCCTTCCACTCTTCTCCGGTCTGTGACCAGGCCGGAAGAGCGGAAAGGATGAACATTCCTAAAAACGATAGGATTCTTGAACCCATGATTTACTTTTTGATGGAAGAGACCTTTCTCTGGTGGAAATCGTTCTTTGAATTGTTTGTGTCCTTGTAGATGATGTGCGCACCCTTGGCGATCGATGCCTCGGCGTCGATTCCTGAAGGGTCAGTGGAACCGCCCTCTTCAGCCTCGGTGCCGCCGGCATAGTTGTAGACCAGTTTCCCCTCGTTCTCGGCGAGAGCCTCGGTGGCTTCCTTGTCAACATTTCTGTAGACGGTGAAGCCTTTTTTGCCTGTGAAAACTATGTAGCCGGCGTCAACGCTGTCAAGAAGCCTCTTGTTGGACTTCTGGAGATTGGCGTTGTCAAAGACCTCGACACCGTCCTTTATCCACTTCACAGGGATCTTGGCGCAGTTGAAAGCAGGCTTTCCGGTAGGGGACTCTATGTTTTCAGGATTCGTGACGAAATCCTTGGCGCTGGTTCCTTCCGGAGAGAAGATGAAGAAGGCCGGAGATGTCTTGGAGATGCCCCATGCGCTGCCCATTCCGTAGCAGTAAGTCTTGAGATAGTTGCTTGCAGGGATGGACGCTGAAGGAGCCGGATAGTAGCTGACATTGCTGAAGACCTCAGGGTCGTAGAAGACGTAGTCGGCCTTGCTCAGGTCTACCGAGTTGCGGTAGGTCTCCGTATGGTTGATGGCTCCGGTGATGGAGATGACAATCTGTGAGTAAGGAGCGATTCTCACGTTCGTATCGAACCACCAGCATGCGGTCCAAGCCGGAATGTAGTCGGAATAGGTGAGCTTGCCGTCTTTGAGGTAGTTGTTGGTGGCATTGGAATTGGCCGGATTTCCGATCGCGAACGCGAACTTACTTGCGTCGGCCTCAACAGGAGAATTGTTGTACAGGATGACATATTTGTCCAAGGCGTAGTCCTTCGCGTCCTCGTTGTCCATACAGCCTGCAAAGTACAACTCCTTGATGATGACCTGGCTTGTTGTGGACTCGGACAGTTCAAGCCTGAAGCTGTTGGTCCCGTTGTCGACTACCGTGACAGCAGGGTTCGTTCCGTTGAATATGCTGGATTCTTTGTAAACTGTCGCCGATGCTTCGTAGATTCCGGCCACAAGCTGGAATGTCGCTGTGCCGTTGACTGTTGTTGCCTTGTAGGCTGTAGAGGATGACTTGTCGGTTACGGTCACCTCAACGGCATCCGTGACAGGCTCGTTGCCGATAACGACCTGGATTGTCACATCGTTGATCTTGGCGCTTTCGTCTTTCTTGCAGGCCGTGAATGCGGCGGTCGCGGCAAGAATAATGTAGATGATTCTGTTCATTTGAATTTTGTTTTAATTGTTGGTTTGTTATAGTTCGCCTTAGAATTTCAGCCTTAATGTCAGACCATAATAGAAAGCCGGAATCAGCGTCCCGCCTGTCACAGAGATATACTGCTGCGACTTCGTGGAGTACACTTGTCCCATGTTCCTGAAGAAGTTGTTGGCGTAGAAGGAGATTGAGGCGATGTCGCCGACTTCCTTCGTCACGCTGAAGTTCGCCGAGAAGAACGGTGAGAGGTAATCCTTCTGGAAGGCGTAGTTGAAGGATGTCCTTTCCACCAGCTTGCAGAGGTTGTCGTAGAGTTCCCTGTCGTTGTCCCTGGCCCAGATGAAATCCTTTAGGAAAGGCTTTGGAGTCGGATCCCAGTAGCTTGAGTAATACTCAGGATAGGTGACTGTCTTGACCCGCCTGTCCATGAATGACGGGTCTTCACTTGGAAGGTAGGAGGAATCATCATCGACAGCATAGGTCCTGACACCTCCGTCGGTCTCGCTGAGGGCTCTGGAGTACTTCAATAGAGAGCCTTCCAATTTGGCTGAGATGATCATCCTGACCCGAGGAATATGGGTGGTGACAGTCACGTTCATCCTCAGCGTCCTGGACTCGCTTCCGTTGTTTGTCTTGTTGCCCCCGACATACCAACCTATGTATTTGTAAGGAGTGTTGTCGGTCATTCTGATGGTGGTTGGAGAATAAGCCAGGAGGTCCTGATTGACCGTCCTATAGGCGTAGTAGTTGCCGTCAAGGCGGATGTCGGTGTTTATCGGATTGATCCTTTTGAAGTCGATCACCCACTCCAGTCCGTAACGATTGATAGGAGTCCCGCTGTTCGCCGCGTATGTGTGATGTGTGAGAGACTCCCTTGTGACACCTGTTATGGTCTGTGGCCCGAGTGCCCCGGTCTTGTCGGAAACAGTCACGACACCGGTTTTCCGGTCGATGCTGTAAACTCTGTCATTTACCGGAATCGTGCATGACTGAAGCGCTTTCTGATCGGTGTAGTTGTACGTGAACGCTTCGTAGGCCTTGTTCATCGAGAACGCCTTGGCGGTTTTGTTCCAGTACCCGGCCAGGGATATTCTTGTACCCGCAAGGTTTATCTCCATTCCGAGCTCCCCTTGGTGGTTGCGCTGCCAGACAAGGTCAGGGTTGTACTCGATGGTCGCCGGCATTATGTAGTAGGCATAGTAGGCGTTGCCGTCGTCAGCTGTCGGTGGATTGAAGATCTGTATGTCCCTGTAGTTCGGCTGAGGGTATAGGATTGAGAATGAAGGCTGCTTGACGGCCACGCCCCAACTTGCCCTGAAGGCGAGACTCTGCACGAACTTCCCTCTGCGGCCTTTGGCTGAAAACACTGAGTATTTCGCGTTGAATCTTGGCGACAGACTGGTCGTGGTGCCATACTCGGAACCCTTTATGAATGTGTTCTCCGCTCTGAGTCCGGCAATCAGGTTGAGATGTGACTCTTTGCCGATCGGTATGGAGACATTCTCTTCCGCGAACAGGGCGAGGTTGTTCATGAACGGGATCTCGCTATAGTCGTAGGTCCTGTACGTAGGCGCGTTGCTAAGGTCTTCCGAGTGTTCTCCCTTACCTAGGTTGGCGTCCGCATTCCAGTCTGCGCCGAGCTTGATCTTGTTGTTGACCTTCCCGAACTTCTTTGCCCAGTTGCCCTTGAGGGTGAGTTTGTAGGAGAAAGGCTTGTCGTCCAGGAACATTGTGTTGTACCAATAGCCGCGAGGAATCATGATGGCCGCCGCGTCCGGATTAGCAGAGTAGTCCTCGGCCACAAAATAGCCTTCTTCCTTTCCATGCAGGGCCACTGTCCCGGCGGCGCTGGAATACCTGTTCCTGGTCTCGCTGAGTTTGTTGGATCTGACTACCGAGCCTTTGAATTCGAGGTTGGTGATCCATGGTTTGCTCAGAAGCCAGTTCATTTCGACATTTGCCCTTAGCGTGTTGTCCTTTTGTTTCTCGTAAGTGCCGATAAGCAGGTCCGGGTCGGCTTTCGTGTCGCTTCCTCCGAGGTTGCCTGTGATTCCGAAGGAAAACCTTATCGGGGTTTCGCTGAACATTCCGTTGTTGAATAGGTTGGAATAGTTCAAAGAGATCTGCTTGCGGTTGTAGGACTCGTACGGCGAGCGGCTGTCTTTCACGGATCGCGTGTATTCGACATTGGCGTTCAGAACACCGCCTGAGACCCCGTTCCGGCTCTGTCCGAGACCGAAGCCTTTGCTGACGGAGAACTGTTTTGTCTTTGGGTTTGTCGTCATTGTCACCAAGTATGGGGCTAGTCCTTTCTTGGTGTTGACCTTGACGATTCCGGCGCCGATGTCACCATATTCAACGGATGGAACTCCGGAAATCACTTCCACGGACTCCACATTGCTTGATGCTATGTTGTTGATTGACGCACCCTTGATCTCTGAGAAGGAGGCGTTGTTCGAAATTCTTACACCATCTACTTCGACAGCGGTGCCGAAGGAGGAGTTGCCAGCCTCGGTCGCCTCTCCGGCCCGGAGATTGAATCTATTGGTGGAGAGAAGGCTTGGATTCGCGGTGACTCCTCCTGGTAGTAGGCCTCCTATGTCCGAAAGGCTAACCATCTGGACATGATCAAGCGCTGTCCTGTCCATGGTCCGGCTCGTAGTCGCGCTGTTCTCGTTCTCCTTGGCGGTTACGACAACTCCTTCCAGGCTGAGGTTGTCCTCGCTCAGGAGAGCCTTGTACCCTGTCAGATCCTTGCTGATGATGATGGTCTTGGTGTCGGTGACGAATCCGAGGCAGGAGACGCTGATCGTGTTTTTACCGGCCGGAACTTTTTTGATTGTGAACCGTCCTTTATCGTCGGCTACCGCCCATTGCTCACACTCCACGGCCACCACAGTCGCGAATTCCACAGGCGTCTTGGTTCTCTTGTTCACCACCGTTCCAGAGATGGTGTAGGTCTGGGCAAGAGATACGGCGCAAGGCAGGAGCAGAATCAGTATCAAAAAAAGTCTCCGCATGGTCTATTGATTGATGTTCAATTATCTTTCCCTGATGACATCGCCGTGATCCTTCACCACTGCTTCTTTCCACTTCTCCGTGTAGCCAGGCTGGGTGAGTCCGGCAGGGGTGCCTTCGTGCCATTTTGAATGCTTGAACGAGCCGTCGGCGTTCTGGGCCTTGACGTTGCCGTCGATGAACTTCACCAGAAGCAACTCCTCAAGGGCCACCCAGTTGTCGAACTGGGCCTGTGCGGTGCTTACTGAATACTCGGTGAGCATCTTCCTGACGGAGGCGAACCAGTCCTTGCTGTCCAGACCTTTCTTCTCGGCTTTCGGAAGGATGGCGTTGTAGGCCTCAAGAGCCTTGCGGTCCATCTCGGCGAGTTTTGATTCCATCTGTCCGTTCTCAAAGCTGTCGATCGCCTTGCGGACTGTCGGAGCCATGATGTTGTAGGCCTTGTAGCAGGCGTTGGCGACACGGTTGTTGATCCAGAAGGATGCGGTAGGGGAGTACTTGAGCATGTTTCCGTTGCCTACCCTGAAGCATTCCGGCACCTTGTCGGTGCAGGTGTAGATCGGGGTGAGGTAGGATGTCGCCGCGTCGTCTGTTCCGAACCAGATGACTCCGCCGACAACGTCCGGGAGGTCGTGCCTTGACTGGCCGACGAACCAGAAACCTGTCTGCTGGGTGGCGATGGCCCTCTCGTTGACATAGCGCCAGCCCTTGTACTCGAAGCCCATCGGCCTCCATCTGTAAGGGAGGGCGTTGCCGCCGGCTCCGATGTCGGTGGTCATGTCCAGAGGGGTTCCCTCGAAATGATCCCTCATCGCGTCGGCCACATTCTTCACGGAGATCTTCCTGGCCGGTTTCACGAACAGCGGCATCCTGTGGCTGAGATCCTTGCCGGTGATGTAGTCGTGGTAGGCCGAGGCCGGCTCGGTGATGGTCTTTCCGTCCTTTTCGTAGGTGAATTGTCCGTCGCAGAGGATGTTGAAGGCACTCCATGCCCTTGCGTCGCAGCCCCTTACGGTTCCGAAATCGGCCGGGCAGTAGGCCGCGCTGAAATCGAAGTCCTCATCCTTGCCGTCGAAGTAGCCTTTCTCTCTCGCGAAGGAGATCACGTCAGGGGCGTAGAGGCAGTTCTCAGGGTCGTTCAGCGGGAAGGTCTGGATGCGTGCCTGGTTGGCGTGCGAGCAGATGTAGCCGTCAGGAATCCTCCTGGCCACCCAGACGAAGCCTTTGCGGATGTTCTTTCCGTCCTTCATCTCGCATCCCTTTCCGATGAGATCCATGATCCAGGCCTCGTCCTTATCGGCTATCGAGAATGTCTCCCCTTCGGAAGCGTAGCCATATTCATTGGCCAGATCCACGATGACCTGGATTGCCTCCCTTGCGGTGCGGGCCCTTTGCAGGGCGACGTAGATCAGTGAGCCATAGTCCATTATCGCCGTGCTGTCCTCCAGCTCAGGTCTTCCGCCCCAGGTGGTTTCGGCGATGATGAGCTGATGCTCGTTCATGTTGCCGACCGTCTTGTAGGTGTGGGCTACCTGAGAGATCTGTCCCATCGGTCTGTAGGAGTCCCAGTTGATGATGTCCAGCATCGCGCCGGGTTTCCAGTTTGCCGCAGGGTGGAAGTACAGCTCTCCGTACAGCACGTGCGAGTCCGCCGCGTATGAGATTATGTTCGAGTTGTCGGTACTTGCTCCCCTTGTCACGATGATGTTGGTGCAGGCGTCCGACTGGTGGTTCGCCGCCAGCAGAACGAGGAGCGCCGTAAGCGCTTGGAGGGTTGAGTGTCTAGCCATTTTGCGATTAACGTATTATTGTTTAATTTTGTTAAATCTTTTTTCAAAACGTAAAGATATGAAAATTTTTTTGCTTGCGGTCGTTTGTCTGGCCTTTTCGTCACTGACTGTTTTCGCCCAGCAGAATCCGCCGAGTCCGGAGGAGCAGGAGAAGAAACTGGCGGAGTTCATTCAGAAGGAGGTAGACCGTTGGGAGATGACCTTGAAACTGGAGGATTGGCAGGTTTTCTATGTGGATTCCATCCTGAACCACGACTACCGCGCCATGCAGGAGGAGATGAACAGCCTTTCCTCCGCGAAAGTCTCCAATTTTGACATCTACACCAAGACAAGTGACAAATGGGCCGAGAACATCTATGTGGCGTTCCGGAAGGTGCTGAACAGTGATCAGTGGGCGAAATATCTCAAGAGCGGTGCGGCCCGCGACAGGAAGGCGCGTGAAAAAAGAAAGGCAAAGATGGAAAAGTCTTCCGCCAAACTTCCGGAAAATGATTAAATTTGCAGGAATATTTTCGTGACTGTCATGAAAGAGAGAATAGAACAGCTGCTCGCGGATGTGCGCGGGCTGAATTGCAAGACCGCCAAAGATGTTGAGGAGGCCCGTGTAAGGCTTCTTGGCAAGAAAGGAGAGATCACCAAGCTTTTCGAGGAGTTCAGGACCTATGGCCCGGAACTTAAGAGGGAGTTTGGCCGTACGATAAATGAACTCAAGCAGGTCGCCCAGGCCAAGATTGACGAGCTTAAGGACAAGACGGCTTCCGTGGGAGCGTCTGACGGCCCTAAGGAGGATCTTTCGATGCCGGGAGTTCCGTTCGAGCTTGGGTCGAGGCATCCGGTGTCGATTGTCCGTCAGGAGATCGTTGACATATTCAGAAAATTCGGCTACGATGTGGCCGAGGGACCAGAGATCGAGGATGACTACCATGTGTTCGAGGCGTTGAACTTCCCGCTGAACCATCCGGCCAGAGACATGCAGGACACCTTCTTCGTGTCCGCCGGTCATCCGGATCCGCTTCTGCTGAGGACCCACACATCCTCCGTCCAGGTGCGCGCGATGGAGACCATGAAGCTTCCTATCCGTGTCATCTGCCCTGGCCGTGTGTTCAGGAACGAGGCGATCTCCGCCCGTGCCCACTGCATCTTCCATCAGGTAGAGGGTCTCTACATCGACGAGAATGTGACGTTCGCCGACCTCAAGCAGGCCATCCTTCTTTTCGCCCGCGAGATGTTCGGTCCTGACACCCAGATCAGGATGCGTCCGTCCTACTTCCCGTTCACCGAGCCTTCGAGCGAGATTGATGTGAGCTGCAACATCTGCCACGGCAAGGGCTGCAACATCTGCAAGGGAACAGGCTGGCTGGAGATCATGGGCTGCGGAATGGTTGACCCGAATGTCCTTGAGGCTTCCGGCATCGACAGCAGGAAGTACAGCGGCTTCGCTTTCGGAATGGGTCTGGAGCGTATCGCGATGCTTAAGTGGCAGGTTAACGACCTACGTCACTACTTCGAGAACGACCTTCGCTTCCTTTCCGAGTTCAAGACTTCGATAGAGGTATAAGTCTTTTTGATGCAAACTTTGAAAATTCTTCAGAAAAAGTTTGCAGAATAAGAAAAAAGCACTACCTTTGTAATCCCAAAGCACTGCTGCGGGGAACAAGTTTGCGGAAATAGCTCAGTTGGTAGAGCACGACCTTGCCAAGGTCGGGGTCGCGAGTTCAAGTCTCGTTTTCCGCTCCAAAGGCCATCCGGAATCCGGGTGGCCTTTTTGGTATAATCCCCGACTTGAACTCGCGACCCGCTTCCCGAGGGAGCTGTCGGCTCTATAGGAGTCGGTGAATTAGCCAGGAACTATACTTTTCCTCTGGAACGGCAATATTCATAGAACAAAATAGACTATATTTGCAGCGTGAAACCACGAGGCCCGTTCCTTCCCGTCAGGGGGACGACTTCTTTCATTTTTTTTGAATATGACTGCCGCATCAAAGGGAAACAGGTTCAATCTGGCGTTCAACATATTCCTTGTCACGGGGATGCTGGTCGCTGTCACCATCACCACCATATTCAAGCTCCAGCAGCCTGGGGTCAGGACATTCATGCTGCTTTTGGCGGCGTTCGGGTCGGTGATGGGGGTCGTGAACACGGTGATGTCGGCCAACGGCAACATCCTCACTTTCGTCTTCGGGTTCATCGACGTGCTGATCGGGACGATCGTCTATCTCGACAACGGCATCATGGGGAACTTTGCCCTGCATGCGTTTTATTTTCTGCCGATGCAGTTCATCGGGTTCTGGCAATGGAGCAAAAGAGGAGCGAAGGTGCGTTCCGGAGAAGAGGGGGCGCATCTGAAGGCACGGAGGCTGACAGGGAGGCAGTGGGCTTGGCTTGCGGCTGGAATATTCATAGGCATAGCTGCCCTGTACCTTATATTATTATACGTGGATGGCGCGAAACTGGCGGCGGGAAAAATCGACAGTGTCGATAAGTCCAAGATCCTTCTCGACGCGGTCGTGATGATTCTGAACATCGCAGGGCAGGTGCTGATGAGTCTGGCGTTCATGGAGCAGTGGTACATCTGGCTTCTGGTGAACATCTCCTCGATCTCCCTGTGGTCGGTGGCGGTCATAAACGGCGCCGGTTCCGGCAATGCCGCGGTGATGCTTATCAAGTACGTCTTCTACCTGCTCAACTCCATCAATGGCTTAAGAATATGGTTGAGCCTGTCGAAGCGCCGAAGCCTGTAGGTGGTCCATTCCGCCAAATTTGGAGATTTAACTATTTTTTACTTACTTTGTGGCGCTGTTTGTTCTCGGATTCAAGGAGGACAGTTTGTAACAGCATAATTAGTAGGGATATACTTATTTTAATTATTTAATTTATGACTGAAGAAGAAATTGTAAAGCAGGTCAAAGCGATTATCGTTGACAAGCTGGGCGTTGAGGAGTCCGAAGTGACTGAGAGCGCCAACTTCACAAATGATCTCGGAGCTGATTCTCTTGACACAGTTGAGCTTCTTATGGAGTTTGAGAGAGTGTTCGGAATCAAGATTCCTGATGAGGAGACAAGCACAATCGCAACCGTTAAGGACGCGATCGACAAGGTCAAGGAGAAGCTCGCCGGCAAGGAGGAAGCATAATAATCCTTTGACAGAAAGAATAAAGCCTCGGATCTTGGTCCGAGGCTTTTTCTTTAGATAATCACGGCCTTGACCGAAAAAATAAAATGGCAAATTTTGGTAACGTGCAAAATCTGCCATTTTCGTTTTTTTCGGTCCGCTGCCCCAATCTATTTCTCAGGAAATCCTTTAGGAATGGCGAACGTCACTTTCAGCTTAGGCTTCTTGCCTTCGGCCTTCGGGCCGCGCAGGATGGCGCGGTAGTAGCGATCCTTGTCCAACTCTGTGCTGGAAGTCGTTTTGGTGGCCGAAGAATATGCGTATTGGGCCATTGTCTGATAGTTGTAGTAGTTGTTGTAGTACCCGTAGCCTCCGTAGCCACCATATCCATAGCTGCCATAACCTCCGTAGCCTCCGTAGCCTCCGTAGCCGCCGCCGTAAAGCTGGTTCATGTACGAGTAGTAGGCCAGCTGCTGGTAGAACTGGGCTGTCTGCTCAGCCGACGCGTCGGTTGTAGTGGTTTTCTCGTACCACATTATGAGAAGCCAGATGTCATAGCTGGACAGCTTGCTGTCATCGGCTTTTTTCCTGATGATCTGCTGCACGTGGTGCGTGATGTCCGGCGAGTAGTTGCACAATGACCTGTTGATGTCGCCCTGGTTCTCATCGGACGCGCTTGCGTCGGTAAGCCCGGCGAAGGTCACGGTCGTGTCAGTGCTTATCTTGATTGTCGGGCTGAGAACCTTAGGGTAGCGGAACATGGTCGTGTAGTCATCCGGGAAGTCAAAAGGCATCTCTATCGTCGCCTTGGAGATGAGCGCTGTCGCAGGATTGCCTCCCTGCTTGATTATCGCGCTGTTGACAAGGCTTTGGATCTCCGAGGCCGGGATGACCGGCTTGATCCCGCTGCCTCCCTCGATGTAGATCTTGTCCCCGGCCTTGCCGATCAGGTGGTCGGTCTCGTGGCGGTCCACATTGAACACGTACTGTGAAGGAAGTGTCCTGACGTTGATCAGCGAGTCAAGATTCTGCATCTTGACGGGGCTGAAGTAGAACATCACGCTCGAATCCCTCCTCTCTCCTTTGAACTCTCCGTTGAAATAGAGGATGGCATAGTTGTCAGTCCTGGCGAGATACGTTCCGCTTGTGCTCTTGACGCTCTCCAGAATGTCGAACTTGTACATGTCGAACCTGCCGCCGTAGCCGCTCGGGTCATCGGTGCAGATGTAGATGCCCGGGAACTTCTTCCTGTAGGTGTCCAGATCCTTAAGGTCTTCCTGCGTGATGCCAAGGTACTGTTTTCCATATTCCTCGGTGAACTCGAACGCCAGGGAGTCCTGTCCGTTCGCCACAGGCACGCCTTTGGTGATCCGTTTGTTACCGTGTTTGATCTCGGCCCTTGAGAAGTAGTCCTTCGAGCCGAGTGGCTCGGAAAGGGCGTAGACATTGACGTTCTGAAGGATGTTGCTCTGGCTTTCGTCAGCGACGGAGACGGAATCGACCGCCGCCTTGAACTTGAATTTCTTGAACACGGGGTTCTTGCCGAAATCCACAGTGTCCAGCACCGGCACGAGCGTCACGACGCTGCCCCTGCTGAACAGGCCGAAAGTCTCGTCCCGGATGGAGCCGATGGTTATTCTTCTTGATGAATAAGCCGTCAGGCTGTCGATGGACTTCATCCAGATCTCGTCAAGGTCGAATTCCGCCGTGTGGAAATCGTACCTCTGGTCGGTAGGTATAAAATCACCGCCAAGGTTCTCGTCTGTTCCGACGCAGGACACAAGGCCGGCTATCAGAATTATGGCTGCTGCCGTGAGCTTTCTCATTTGCTACAATTGTTGATAAAAACCATCGTATTCCTCGATGTAGCGACCGCTGCTGATCGAGTCCTCGCTGAAAGGAAGGATCGGCATGCTCCTCTCCTCGCAGAACTTGACAAGTTCCGGGGCGACATCCTTGTCGCCTAAGATTATGCCGTCCGAATACAAGGCTGCTGTTTTCGCAAGATTTATGCCAGTCGGCTCCTCCAGGAGGGAGACATCCGCAGGCTTGATTCCTCCGAAAAGCACGTTGTCTTTCAGTGATGGAGACAGCTTTTCTTCCGCCGCCTCGTTGTAGAGCGAGGTGACGATCCTGCTTCCGCTGAAGATCGGGTCGCCGTTGTAGGCCTTTTTCAGATAAAGCGGGACAAGGTGTGAGATCCAGCCCTGGCAGTGGATGACATCCGGCGCCCAGCGCAGTTTCTTCACAGTCTCAAGAACGCCTCTGGCGAAGAAGATTGCTCTCTGGCCGTTGTCCTCGAAGAATTTCCCGTCCGTGTCGTACGAGATCTGCTTGCGTCTGAAGTAGTCCTCGTTGTCAATGAAGTAGACCTGGATCCTGGCTGAGGAGATCGACGCCACCTTGATGACCAGCGGCCTGTCCATGTCTCCGATGATGATGTTCATCCCGGAAAGCCTTATGACTTCGTGAAGTTGGTTCTTGCGTTCGTTGATGCAGCCATAGCGCGGCATGAACGCCCTGATTTCCTTTTTTCTTTCCTGAATGCCCTGCGGCAGACAGCGCCCTATCCTCGAAAGCGGAGTCTCGGGGAGGAAAGGCATGATTTCCGAATTGACGAATAAAACTCTGTTGACAGGTTTTCCCATGTTAATTTTCTTGACTTACAAAGGTAAGAATTTTTTTTCATATTTCGATATTTCACTATCTTTGAAACCAATTTGGAGTATTGTGCGAAAATGACGGCAGGAGAGAATAAACTAATACGCAGGAGACTTGTCGGCGCGTGGCTGTCCACGGTAGTCAGCATCAGTCTGGTGCTGCTGCTGGTCGGTGTGGCCGGCCTTCTGGTGGCCAACGCCAGGAGCGTCTCCGACTATTTCAAGGAAAACATGCAGATTTCCGTGCTGATGAAGCAGGAGGTCAGCGATGACGAGGCGATGGAATATGTCTCGGATCTGGATGCGGCGCCTTTCATCAAGAGTACCCGCTTCGTGTCCCGGGAACAGGGAACGAAGGAGATGTCCGAGCTTCTCGGGGAGGATTTCCTCAGTGTGTTCGAGGCTGCTCCAATACCCGTCTCCGTGGATGTCACGCTCAAGGCTGAATATGTCTCCTCGGACAGTCTGGAGGTCGTGAAGAAAGTGATCGGCGCGTCACCTTTGGTCGATGAGATCGTCTATCAGCAGTCCCTGGTGGACAAGCTGAACACGAACCTGCGTAAGATCTCGATGGTTCTCGGGGTGTTCATCGCCCTTCTGCTGTTCATTTCCTTTGTCCTGATCAACAATACGGTCAGACTGAACGTCTTCTCAAAAAGATTCACGATCCACACCATGAAGCTCGTCGGGGCGACAAAGTCTTTCATCCGCGCCCCTTTCCTGGTGCAGGCGGTGTTCCAGGGGCTGTTCTCGGCTCTCCTCGCCATAGTGATGCTGGTCGGGATCCTGTTCTTTGTCAGGAATGAGTTCGAGCAGCTTTTCGAGGTGTTCAGGCTGGACCTGCTCCTGATGGTGATGGGGGTCGTGGTGCTGGCGGGGATTGTCATCTGCGTGGTCAGCACGACTTTTGTTGTCGGACACCTGGTGTCCCTCTCGAAGGATGAATTGTATTGCTAATCAAAATATTCATGAATATGTCTGAAAACACAAAAATGCCGATGACGGAGAAAGGGTTGAGGCTGCTTCTGATGGGGCTTATTGTAATGGTCGCCGGCTTCGTGCTGATGATCGGTGGCGGAACCGTCGATCCCGACAGGTTCAACTGGGCGATGTTTGATTTCAGAAGACTGGTCGCCGCCCCTCTGGTGATCATCTGCGGAATCGTCATAGAGGTCGTGGCGATCATGGCCAGGCCGAAGGATCGGGTAGATAACGACAAGGAATAGGTTATGGATTGGTTGCAGGCTCTTCTTCTAGGAATAGTGCAGGGACTCACAGAGTTCCTGCCCGTCAGCTCCAGCGGTCATCTGATGATTGTCAAGGAGTTGCTGGGGGTTGACAGCGAGGGTTTTCTCGATTTCACGGTGACGGTCCATCTGGCGACCGTCCTGAGTACGATCGTGGTGTTCTGGAAGCCTATATGCAGGCTTCTGGCCGGGCTGTTCAAGTTTACCTACAATGATGAGACAGACTATGTCTTCAAGATAGTTGTCTCGATGGTACCGGTAGCCGTCGTCGGGCTGATGTTCAAGGACAAGGTGGAGGCTTTGTTCTCGGACAACCTCTTCACCGTGGCTGTCTGCCTTATCATCACGGCCATACTCCTCTTTCTTTCGGATGTCTCCGGACGGAGGGTTCCGCGCCGCCGCGCCGAAATGGCCGACACGGTCTCTGCGCCTGAGTCCCGTAATGGAATATCCTATTGGCAGGCGCTCGTCGTGGGTCTTGGACAGGCTGTCGCTGTGGCACCGGGTCTTTCCCGTTCCGGCACGACGATCTCCACCGGTCTGCTCTGCGGGGTCAAGCGTGACGTGATGGCCCAGTTCTCTTTCCTGATGGTTCTCGTTCCCATCATCGGCGAGCAGTTCCTTGACCTGCTCAAGTCGTTCACGGGAGGCGCGCCGATCGGCGAGGGACTTAGCCCTCTGTGTATTGTCGTCGGCTTTCTTGCCGCGTTCGCCTCGGGCTTGTTCGCGTGTAAGGTGATGATAGCCATCGTCCGAAAGGCAAGGCTGACGTGGTTCGCCATCTACTGCCTTGTCGTGTCGCTCCTGCTTCTTGTCTTCGCATAGCGTGTGGGATCATGGCGGAAAGGACGCTTGTTTACTTTGTTTCGGATGTCCATCTCGGGCTGGACGTGAATGACCCTGCCGACAGGGAGGCCCGCTTTGTGAGGTTCCTGAGATCCATTCCTGTGGACAGGACGAAGACATTGTACCTCCTGGGGGACATCTGGGACTTCTGGTACGAGTACCACGATGTCGTTCCGAAAGGCTATGTGAGGGTGTTCTCGGCCTTGCTTGACCTGATGGACGCCGGTGTCGAGGTCTGCTTTTTCCAGGGCAACCACGACATATGGTGCTTCCACTATTTCGAGGAGCTGGGCATAAGGGTGCTCCAGCAGCCTTATGTGACCGAGATCGGCGGAAAGACCTTCTGCCTGGGTCACGGCGACGGGCTGGGGCCAGGACATAAATGGTACAAACTCATGCGGTGGGGATTCCGCAACAGATTCTTCCAGAGTCTGTTCAGTCTGCTTCATCCTTATCTGGCCTTCCGCTTCGGCAAGGGATGGTCAAAGAAGAGCCGCGTCGCGAAGAGTCGTGAATATGTCTTCAAAGGAGCCGGGGAGCCGCTCTACAAGTTCGCCGTGGACTTTTCGAAGGAGAGGCATGTGGACTATTTCATCTTCGGTCACTTCCACGTGAGCGAGGATCTGACGCTGCCTACCGGAGCCAGGCTTCTTGTCCTTAAGGACTGGATGAGGCCTCACTCGTCGAACTTTATCTCCTTCGACACGATGTCGGGATGCTTGGGCATCTCCCAGAATATTGAATAATAGAGAGCGTCAAACTCGCCTCTCTGCCATTTCTCGACAAGATATTCAGTCATCTTGTCCTCGCCCTTGGGGTCGTAGTGGGTCGTCAGATCCTGCCCGAAGATTTTGGCCACTCCCTGCCAGAAGCCGGCGGACAATCCGTTCTTATATTCTTTGATGACGGAGTAGGGAGCTTTGCCTATCTCTCTGTCAACCAGTCTGATGAGCAGCTTCCCTTGGGAAATGGTCATGTTCTTGAGCGGTTGCTTATAGGCATCCAGCAATTCTTTTTGCAGCCTGTTGATGTAGACTTCCTTCTCGCGTCTTCTGAGCTGGTTCTCCGAGATGTGCCTTTCCACCTGGCTCTCCATGTCCTTGGCCAGAAGGGCGTAAGGGTAGACCTTGTTGAAATTGTAGACCAACCGATAGTATTTCCTCAGATCCCTCTTGCTGCCCCTGTAGCCCTTTGGAAAGATCCAGGCCGGATCGATGCTGTCGAAGTAGGCGGTGTCGCCATGCTCGACCCTGTAGCCCATGTAGCCGGATCTGCCCTTGCCTTCCTGCTGTGGCGGGATGTCGCGCGACTCTCCGGCGGTGAGGCTTGTCACCGTCAGAAGGCCTGCCAAGGCGCAGAGAGCGTATGATCGAAGACTGTTCATTGTTCTATGTCCTATATTGTCCTGCTTTGGGGCGGCTCATGGGCGGCTTCGCTCGTTCTGATGTCCAAAGAGGATCACCAAAGGTAAGGAATTTCTATAAAAACCATGCCATCCTTGGAGTTGTCGATAGGCGATTCCGAGGCGTGTCGAAATTGGCCTTAAAAATATTTTTACCTTTTTCCTAATGAATTGAGAATGATGATGTTCTTTGAAAAGAATCGTGGTCGAAAAAGTTGAAATATTTTTAGAAATATGTTTGAAATTCATATTTTTTTACTAAATTTGCAGTCCCAAATTCTAGGGTGCGGAGGCTTAAAGTGTTGATGCTCAATAGATTTTGGAGGATTTGGAAATTATTAAAGTAATACAGCAATGTTACAACCAAAGAAAACTAAGTTCAGAAGAGAACAAAAGAACGTGATGAAGGGTATGGCCCAGAGGGGCAACCAGCTCGCGTTTGGTTCCTTCGGTCTCAAGACCCTCGAGAACTGCTGGATCACAGCGCAGCAGATTGAGTCCGCGCGTCAGGCTATCTCACGTTGCATGAACCGTGAAGGACAGATCTGGATCAGGATCTTCCCGGTCAAGCCTTTCACAAAGAAGCCTTTGGACACCCGTATGGGTAAAGGTAAAGGTGATCCTCAGGGATTTGTCGCTCCTGTGACCCCGGGACGTATCATCTTCGAGGCTGACGGCGTTTCACTGGCGATCGCCAAGGAGGCGATGCGTCTTGCCGCGCACAAGCTTCCTATCGCGACCAAGTTCGTGGTTCGCAGGGATTATGTTGAATAATAAATGGAGAAGGAATAATGAAAACATCTGAAGTTCGTGAGATGTCCATTGCAGATCTGCAGGACCGCATCCAGGTTGAAAAGAACAGACTCGACACCATGAGGCTCAACCACGCCATCTCTCCATTGGAGAACACATCGGAATTCAAGAAAGTCAGAAAGGATATCGCTCGCATGCTCACTATCCTCGCTGAGAAAGAAAATGAACAGAAATAATCATTAGTCTTATGGAAAGAAATCTTCGTAAGGAAAGAATCGGCGTAGTGGTCAGCAATAAGATGGACAAGACCATCATTGTTGCGGTCGAGACCAAGAAGGAGCATCCTCTCTACGGTAAGTTCATCAAACATACCTCCAAGTTCGTCGCTCAGGATGACAAGAACGAGTGCAGCGAGGGAGATACCGTGCGCATTATGGAAACCCGTCCTCTCAGCAAGACCAAGAGGTGGAGATTAGTTGAAATCGTAGAAAAAGTTAAGTAGTATGATACAGCAGGAAACACGTTTACAGGTTGCCGACAACAGCGGTGCAAAGGAGGTCCTCTGCATCCGTGTGCTTGGCGGTACGCATCATAGATATGCGACAGTGGGCGACCAGATCGTTGTAGCGATCAAGAGCGCTCTTCCTGGCGGTGACGCTAAGAAGGGTTCGGTCTCCAAGGCTGTCGTAGTCCGTACTAAGAAAGAAATCCGCAGACCGGACGGATCCTACATCCGCTTCGACGATAATGCCTGCGTTCTTTTGAACAATTCAGGCGAGCTTCGCGGAACACGTATCTTCGGCCCTGTGGCCAGAGAGCTGCGTGAGAATTACATGAAGATAGTTTCACTGGCGCCGGAGGTCCTTTAATCATTGAGAATCATGAAAAAGTTACGTATTAAGAAGGGTGACACCGTGTATGTGAATGCCGGTAACGACAAGGGCAAGACCGGTAAGGTCCTGACCGTCATCCCTGCCAAGGATCGCGTCATCGTTGAAGGCGTCAACGTTGTCAGCAAGCACACTAAACCAAACGCTAAGCAGCCTCAGGGCGGCATCATCAAGCAGGAGGCTGGTATCCACGTTTCCAACGTACAGCTCATCGATCCTGCCCAGAACAAGCCGACAAGAGTAGGTTACAAGTTTGTGGACGGAAAGAAAATCCGCTACGCTAAGAAATCAGGAGAGGAGATTAAGTAACTATGGCAAAGAAAGCTACAAACAAACCGGCGGAGGCGCAGGCGCTTCCTACAGGATATGTGCCTTCTCTCAAGAAGGTTTACAGGGAGGAGATTGTTGAGAAACTGATGAAGCAGTTCTCCTACACG
>HF986003.1:30969-38147 GCA_000431015.1 Alistipes sp. CAG:514
ACACGACTGTCATGCAGGTTCCAAGGCTTGTCAAGATCACCATCAACGAGGGTATCGGCGAGGCCACAAACGACAAGAAACTTGTTGAGGAGGCAGCTGAGGAGCTTGGCAAGATCGTAGGCCAGAAGGCTGTCCTCACTTCTTCAAGGAAGGACATTTCCAACTTCCGTCTCCGTAAGGGTATGCCTATCGGCGTCAAAGTGACCCTCCGCGACGTGAAGATGTACGAGTTCCTTGAGAGGCTTATCCGCGTCTCTCTTCCTCGAATCAGAGACTTCAACGGTATCGCCGAGAAGATGGATGGCAGAGGAAACTACACCCTCGGTCTTAAGGAGCAGCTCATTTTCCCAGAGGTGGACATCGACAAGAACCCGAGGATCCACGGAATGGAAATCACATTTGTAACCACAGCGAAGACCGACGAAGAGGCTCACGCTCTCCTCGCCGCATTCGGTCTGCCATTCAAGAAACATAACAACTAAGGAATATGGCAAAAGAATCAATGAAAGCTCGCGAGGTAAAGCGCGCGAAACTGGTTGCCAAGTATGCCGCGAAAAGGCAGGCTCTTAAGGAAGCCGGCGATTGGGCCGCTCTTGACAAGCTCCCAAAGAACGCTTCTCCTGTACGTCTGCACAACCGTTGCTCTCTCACCGGCCGTCCAAAGGGCTACATGAGGGCTTTCGGTCTGAGCAGGATCCAGTTCCGCGAGATGGCCAGCAATGGTCTCATCCCTGGCGTTAAGAAAGCTAGCTGGTAACAGTAACATATTATTTATTAACAATCGGATATCGGGCGTCCCTCGGGGCGTCGATCTAAAATTCAAAAAACAATGACTGATCCAATTGCAGATTATCTTACAAGAATCCGCAACGCCTATCTGGCAGGAAAGAAGATCGTTGAGATCCCTTCTTCCAAGATGAAGGCCGCGATCACAGAGATTCTTTGTGAGAAGGGCTACATCCTCAGCTACAAGATTGTTGAGGGTACCCCGTACAACACCATCAAAATCGCTCTGAAGTACCATCCTCAGACCAAGATGGCCGCCATCAAGAAGATTAAGCGCGTCTCTACTCCTGGTATGAGAGTCTATGCTGACGTGGAGAACCTGCCAAGGGTCCTGAACGGACTCGGCATCGCTGTCCTCTCTACTTCCAAGGGTGTCATCACTGACAAGGAGGCCAAGAACCTGAATGTCGGCGGTGAGGTTATTTGCTATGTTTATTAACGATTAAAGTAAAGTATAATGTCAAGAATCGGTAAATTGCCTGTAAGCCTTCCGGACAAGGTGAGCGTTGAGGTTCTCCCTGGCAACGTTGTGAAGGTTAAAGGACCTCTTGGTGAGCTGAGCCAGAAAGTTGATCCGGACATCACTGTCACCGTTGAGGATAATGAAATCAAATTCACCCGCCCTACTGATCAGCCAAGACATCGCTCGATGCACGGTCTTTACCGCGCCCTCGTACACAACATGGTTGTGGGTGTCTCCACTGGCTATCAGACAAAGCAGGAATTCGTCGGTGTGGGTTACCGTGTGGCCGCTCAGGGTCAGCTTCTGACCTTGTCCCTCGGTTTCTCCCACGATGTTCAGATGATGCTCGCTCCTGAGATCAAGGCTGAAGTTCCTGATGTGAAGAAAGGTGAGAATCCTGTTCTGATCCTCAAGAGCATCGACAAGCAGCTCATCGGACAGGTCGCAGCCAAGATTCGTACACTCCGCAAGCCTGAACCTTATAAGGGCAAGGGTATCAAGTTCGCCGGCGAGCAGCTTCGCCGCAAGGCCGGCAAGACCGCTGGAGCTAAATAATAGGAGGACATAGATATGGCATTGAATAGAATTGAAAGAAGAAGAAGAGTCCATTACCGCATCCGTAAGCATGTCAATGGTACTGCCGAGAGGCCAAGAATGGTTGTCTTCAGAAGCAACAAGCAGATCTACGTCCAGGTTGTGGACGATGAGAGAGGCGTTACTCTTGTAGCCGCCGCTTCCAACGACAAGGTGCTTGCCTCTGAGTGCAAGGGCAAGAACGGAATCGAGGCCGCCGCTATCGTCGGCAAGGCGATCGCTGAGCGCGCCAAGGAGAAGGGTATCACCACAATCTCTTTCGACCGTGGAGGTTACCTCTATCACGGAAGAGTTAAAAGTTTGGCCGACGCTGCCCGTGAAGGTGGCCTTATTTTCTAATTGAAAGAAGACTATGGCAAATACAAATGTTAAAAGAGTAAAGACATCTGACCTCGAGTTGAAGGACAGATTGGTCGCCATCCAGAGAGTGACTAAGGTCACTAAGGGTGGTCGTCACTTCCGCTTTGCCGCTATTGTGGTTGTGGGTGACGAGAACGGCGTTGTTGGTTATGGTCTTGGAAAAGCCAATGAGGTAACTGCCGCCATCGCTAAGGGTGTAGAGGATGCCAAGAAGAATCTCGTCAAGATTCCTATCATCAACACTACCATCCCACATGAGCAGGAATCCAAGTTCGGAGGCTCTGTCGTGTTCATGAAACCGGCCGCTCCTGGTACCGGTGTAAAGGCAGGTGGTGCCATGCGTGCCGTGTTCGAGTCCGCTGGTGTGCAGAACGTCCTTGCAAAGTCAAAGGGTTCATCCAACCCTCACAACCTTGTAAAGGCCACTGTTGCCGCTCTTACACAGATGAGGGACGCTTACACCGTCGCTGGTCTCCGTGGCATTCCTATGAGTAAAGTATTTAACGGTTAGGAGGAGACACAGTTATGGCAAAGCTTAAGATAACACAGGTTAGAAGCAAGAACGGATCCACCAAGAGGCAGATCGCCAATCTGACCTCTCTTGGACTTCGTAAGATGCACCAGACCGTTGAGGTCGAGAAGACTCCGGTGACAGAAGGCCAGATCGCCAAAATCCGTCACCTTGTTGAAGTTGAAGAAATCTAATCAGGAGGACGAATAGATGAAACTGGAAAATTTGAAACCTGCAAAGGGTGCGACACATAACAGCAAGCGTCTTGGTCGCGGACAAGGCTCCGGTAAGGGTGGTACTTCCACCCGTGGTACCAAGGGTGCCCAGGCTCGCGCCGGCTACGAACATAAGATCGGTTTCGAGGGAGGCCAGATGCCTATCCAGAGACGTGTTCCGAAGTTCGGATTCAAGAACCCTACAAGGGTTGAGTACAAGGCAGTCAATGTAGCTGCCATTCAAGCTCTTTCTGAAAGACTCGGAAAGGCGGAGATCGGTCTTGAGGACATCAAGGCAGCCGGACTCGCTGACACCAAGGAGCTCGTGAAGGTTCTTGGTAACGGTGAGATCACAGCGGCTGTGACAGTGACCGCGGACGCATTCTCAGCATCCGCCGTCTCGAAGATCGAGACCGCCGGTGGTAAGACAATAGTAATCGGCAAATAGCGATGAAGAAGTTTATTGAGACAATAAAGAACATTTTCAAGATCGAGGAACTCCGTACGAGACTCGGTTACACGTTCCTTCTCGTTCTGATCTACAGATTGGGTTGCTTCATCGTGTTGCCGGGTATCGACACAACCTTGCTCGCGTCCCTTCAGGACAGTACGCAGCAGGGTCTCGTCGGTCTTTTGAACATGTTCTCCGGAGGTGCCTTCGGTAACGCTTCCATCTTTGCGTTGGGAGTGATGCCTTACATCTCCGCTTCCATCGTGATTCAGCTTCTGGGCATGTTCGTCCCTTACTTCAGGAAACTCCAGATGGAGGGCGAAAGCGGCCGTAGGAAGATGAATCAGCTCACCAGGTATCTCACCATCCTCATTCTCTGCATCCAGGGACCTGCCTACATCGCTTCTATCCACAGCCAGATACCTGGAGCCGCATTCCTTGCGGAGACCCAGCTCGGCTGGAGCAGATTCATGTACAACCTTGTCGCCACCATCATTCTGATGTCAGGCTCGATGTTCGTAATGTGGCTTGGCGAGAGGATCACGGACAGAGGAATCGGCAACGGTATCTCATTGATCATCATGATCGGTATTGTGGCCCGTCTGCCTTTCGCTCTCGTCAGTGAGATCGGTACCAAGGTCAGCACGACAGCCGGTGGCGGTCCTATCGCCCTGATTGTCGAGCTCATCATCTGGTTCCTTGTCGTTGTGGCGACCATCGCCCTCGTACAGGGTGTCAGAAGAGTCCCTGTCCAGTACGCCAAGAGAGTAATCGGAAACAAGCAGTACGGTGGAGTACGTCAGTACATCCCTCTGAAGATCAATGCCGCCGGCGTTATGCCTATCATCTTCGCCCAGGCTTTGATGCTCTTCCCTCTTTTGTTCTCACGTTTCGACGCGACAAGAGGTCTCGCGGCCACTCTGGGCAACTACACCGGATTCTGGTATAACCTGATTTTCGGATCCCTCGTTGTGATCTTCACTTACTTCTACACCGCGGTGACGGTTAACCCTACCATGATGGCGGAGGACATGAAGAAGAACGGCGGATTCATCCCTGGCGTGAAGCCTGGAAAGGCCACGGTCAACTACCTTGACTCAATCATGTCAAAGGTGACGCTGCCTGGCTCCATATTCCTTGCCATCATCGCCATTCTTCCTGCTTTCGCCAGGATTCTGGGTGTTCAGGATCAGTTCGCAGGTTTCTACGGCGGTACCTCGCTGTTGATTCTTGTGGGCGTTGTCCTTGACACACTTCAGCAGATTGAGAGCTATCTTTTGATGCGTCACTATGACGGTCTCATGAAGACCGGACGTATCAGCGGACGCTCGGGAATGTAATTAAATGATCACAAGATTGATGGTTAGACCTAAGACAGAAGAGGAAATCGAGCTTTTACGCGAGAATGCCATACTCGTCTCCAAGACGTTGGCGGAAGTCGGAAAGGTGGTCGCCCCAGGTGTGACAACCGCGAGGTTGAATGAGGTGGCCGAGACTTTTATCCGCGATAATGGCGCCATACCGAGTTTCCTTGGATTCGAGGGTTTCCCCGCAGCTATTTGTGCATCAGTCAACGATGTTGTCGTTCACGGCTTTCCGTCCGACTATGTTCTGAAGGAAGGTGACATTGTGTCGGCGGACATCGGCACCCTGTACAAGGGCTATAACGGAGATTCGGCCTACACTTTCCCTGTCGGGGAAGTGGACGCCGAGACCCGGAAACTGCTGGATGTGACGAAAGCCTCGCTCTACAAGGGCATTGAGGCGGCGGTCGCAGGCAACAGGACTGGTGACATCGGACACGCGGTGCAATCGTACGCTGAGTCGTTCGGCTTTTCTGTAGTCCGTGAACTTGAAGGACACGGACTGGGAAGAAAGATGCATGAGGCTCCAGGTGTTCCCAACTATGGACGCCAGGGACACGGATGCAGGCTTGTGGATGGAATGGTCATTTGCATTGAGCCAATGATCAATGCCGGAGGCAGAGGAGTGTATGTGGCCAGAAATGGCTGGGCTGTACACACTTCCGACCACAGGAATGCGGCTCACTTTGAGCTTACGGTTGTTGTTCGTAAAGGCAAGGCGGAGCAACTGTCAACATTTGATTATATAGAAAGAACTGGAAAATTTTAAAGTGTTTTTTCAATGTCCAAACAAGTAGCGATAGAGCAAGACGGCAAGGTCATCGAGACTCTTCCTAACGCAATGTTCAAGGTGGAGCTTGAGAATGGCCACGTCCTTCTCTGCAACATCTCCGGCAAGATGAGAATGAATTTCATCCACATCCTCCTTGGAGACAAGGTGCGGGTTGAAATTTCACCTTATGATTTGACTAAGGGAAGAATATCTTTCAGGTACAAATAAAAATATTCACGATATGAAAGTCAAAACATCCATCAAGAAGCGCAGCGATGATTGCAAGATCGTCAGACGCAAAGGTCGTCTTTATGTCATCTGCAAGAAGAACCCTAAGTTCAAGATGCGCCAGGGATAACAGTAGTTTGTAAAACAAATTAAGTCTAAGATAAATTATGGCAAGAATAGCCGGTGTTGATTTACCGAACAACAAAAGAGGTGAGATAGGTCTCACCTACATCTACGGTATCGGCCGCAGCTCCGCGAGAGAGATTCTTCAGAAGTGCGGTATCGATTACGACATCAAGGTCGGTGATTGGAACGATGACCAGGTTGCCGCTATCCGTACTCTCATCAACGACGAGTACAAGATTGAGGGCGAGCTTCGTTCTTCCGTCCAGATGAACATCAAACGACTGATGGATATCGGTTGCTACAGGGGTATCCGTCATCGTCTCGGCCTCCCAGTACGCGGTCAGAGTACCAAGAACAATGCCCGTACAAGAAAGGGTAAGAAGAAGACTGTTGCCAACAAGAAGAAGGCGACCAAGTAAAACTAGATGAATTATGGCAAAGAAAACAACATCATCAAAGAGAGTTGTCAAGGTTGAGGCTACGGGCCAGGCCCATATTTCATCAACCTTCAATAATGTGATCATTACTCTGACGAACAATCAGGGTCAGGTGATCAGCTGGTCCTCAGCCGGTAAGAGCGGCTTCAGAGGTTCAAAGAAGAACACCCCGTACGCAGCGCAGGTTGCGGCCGAGGATGCCGCGAAGACCGCTTTCGACGCTGGTCTCCGTAAGGTGAAAGTCTTCGTCAAGGGTCCTGGCGCCGGACGTGAGTCCGCCATCAGAACCATCAACAATGCCGGAATCGTTGTCACAGAGATTGTCGATGTGACTCCGATGCCGCACAACGGATGTAGACCAAAAGGCCGTCGTAAAGTCTAAATAATTGATTTAAAACTAAAATTATTATGGCAAGATACATAGGTCCAAGTACTAAGATCGCCCGTAAGTTCGGCGAGCCGATATTCGGAAGTGATAAGGATTTCGAGAAGAGGAATTATCCTCCGGGACAGCACGGTCTGGCTGCAAAGCGCAAGAAACAGCGTGAGTACGGAATCCAGCTTAAGGAGAAACAGAAGGTTAGATACATGTATGGTCTTCTTGAGCGTCAGTTCCACAACACCTATCTAAAGGCATCCAAGATGGCTGGTCAGAGAGGTGAGAACCTTCTCCTCCTCCTTGAGTCAAGACTTGACAACGTTGTCTACAGAATGGGTATCGCCCCAACCAGGGCGGCTTCCAGACAGCTTGTCAGCCACGCTCACATTACCCTGAACGGTCAGGTGTGCAACATTCCGTCAGTCCAGGTGAAGCCTGGTGACGTCGTTGCCGTCAGGGAGCGCTCGAAGAGCCTTGAGGTTGTTCAGAAGA
>HF986003.1:38180-55522 GCA_000431015.1 Alistipes sp. CAG:514
AAGAGCGTCGCTTCCGCTACCAAATATTCATGGATTGAGTTTGACCCTAAGGCCATTTCAGGCAAGTTCCTGAATCTGCCGGCAAGGGCTGACATCCCTGAAAACATCAACGAGCAGCTCATCGTAGACCTGTACTCTAAGTAAAAATAACACCTAAAAAGAATTAATATGGCAATCTTGGCATTTCAGAAACCGGACAAGGTGATAATGCTCGAAGGCACCGACACCGTGGGCCGTTTCGAATTCAGACCTCTTGAGCCTGGATACGGACAGACCATCGGCAACGCCCTCCGCCGCATTCTTCTCGCCTCTCTGGAAGGTTTCGCTATCAGCCAGATCAGGATTTCGGGCGTGGACCAGGAGTTCGCGACGATTCCTGGTGTGATCGAGGGGATGCAGGACATCATTCTCAACCTCAAGCAAGTGAGGTTCAAGAGAATGGTTGATACCGTTGACTCCGAGGTAGCGAACATTGTGATTAGCGGTAAGAATGAGTTTACCGCAGAGGATATTTCTAAAGGATTGTCTTCTTTCAAGGTGTTGAACCCAGAGCAGCACATCTGCTCGCTCGAACCGTCAGTTACACTCGAGATCTCCCTGACCATCACCAAGGGACGTGGCTTTGTGCCAGCCGAGGAGATGAGGGAGGAGAACACTCCGATCGGAACCATTCCGGTTGACGCTGTCTACACTCCTATCAGAAAGGTGAATTGGACTGTTGAGAACTGGCGTGTCGAGCAGAAGACCGACTACGAGAAGCTGAATCTTGAGATAATCACAGACGGATCTATCTCTCCGAATATGGCGCTTCAGGAGGCGGCAAGTATCCTGATCTATCACTTCAAGCTTTTTACCGATGACAAGAAGATCTCGATTGAGAGCGCTGTCGAGTCCGATTCAAAGGAACTTGACGAGGAAAGCCTCAGGATGAGACATCTCCTTCTCACCAAGCTGTCGGACATGGGTCTCTCAGTCAGAGCCTATAATTGTCTGAAGGCGGCTGACATCGACACATTCGCGGATCTTGTTTCCTACTCAAGGAATGAACTGATGAAGTTCAGGAATTTTGGAAAGAAGTCCCTCAATGAGATCGATCAGCTCGTGGAGAAGATGAAGCTACAGTTCGGGATGGATGTAAGAAAGTATAATATTGAACCCAAGAAAAAGAACGCATAGAAATGAGGCACAATAAAGCAATCAATCACCTTGGTCGTAAGTCAGGCCATCGTAAGGCTATGATGGCCAACATGGCGACTTCTTTGATCATGCACAAGAGGATCACGACGACCGTGGCTAAGGCCAAGGCCCTCAAGACCTACGTCGAGCCTCTCATCACCAAGTCAAAGGAGGACACGACTCATTCACGTAGAATCGTGTTCAGCTACCTTAAGAACAAGGAGGCTATCAAGGAACTCTTCGGAGTGATCGCCGCGAAGGTGGCTGACCGTCCTGGTGGCTACACCAGAGTTCTCCATTTAGGTTTCCGTCAGGGTGACGGCGCCGACATGGCACTCATCGAGTTGGTCGACTTCAACGAGGCTGCTCTTACCACCAAGAAAGAGGAGAAGAAGTCAACTCGCCGCAGCCGCGCCAAGAAGGTAGAGGCTCCGAAGGTTGAGGAGGCTCAGGCCGAGGCTCCTGCTCAGGAAGAGGCTCCAAAGGCTGAATAATCGCAAAAAACAAGAGCGAATATCATGGAAGACGGTCATCAAGACCGTCTTTTTTTATATTTTTATGCCATTCTGCTACGATATACCCCAGTTTTTTCTTATTTTTGTAGTTCAAGTTGTTGTCCAAAGGACATCTTTTTTTAGCTGGAAACTATAAATCGTTATAATTTATTTACTTATGAGTTTTTTATTCTATTTTGTACCTGTGGCTTCATTGGTAGCCCTCTTCTTCGCCTGGTTTTTCTATCATCAGATGAAGAAGGAAGATGAAGGTACTCCGACCATGAAGGAAATCGCCCAGTATGTGCGTGAGGGCGCCATGGCATACCTTAAACAACAGTATAAAGTTGTTGGAATCGTCTTTGTGGTTCTTGCGGTGCTGTTCAGCATTCTGGCCTTCGGTTTCGGCGTGCAGAACAAATGGGTGCCGTTCGCGTTCCTTACAGGCGGTTTCTTCTCGGCTCTTGCCGGCTATGTCGGCATGAGAACCGCCACCTACGCTTCGGCAAGAACCGCCAACGCTGTCAGCAAGTCGCTAAACTCCGGATTGAAGCTTGCTTTCCGTTCCGGAGCCGTAATGGGACTTACAGTTGTCGGTCTTGGTCTTCTTGACATCTCGATCTGGTGGGTGGTGCTGAATGCCTTTGTGCATGAGGCCAGCCAGTCGCAGTCTTTGGTTGTGATCACCACCACGATGCTTACATTCGGTATGGGAGCGTCCACTCAGGCTCTGTTCGCCAGAGTGGGCGGCGGTATCTACACGAAGGCCGCCGACGTGGGAGCCGACATTGTAGGCAAGGTTGAGCAGGACATTCCTGAAGATGACCCTAGAAACCCTGCCACAATCGCCGACAACGTTGGTGACAACGTCGGTGATGTCGCTGGTATGGGCGCTGACCTCTATGAGTCCTACTGCGGATCAGTCCTTGCCACGATGGCGCTTGGCGCGTCTGCGTTCTTCGGTGATGTGGACGGCCAGATTAGGGCCATCCTTGCTCCGATGATGATCGCCGCCATTGGTGTCGTCCTTTCCATCATCGGCATCTACGCCGTAAGGACAAAGGAAGGAGCCGGACTTCAGCAGCTTCTTAAATCCCTGAGCGTGGGTACGAACCTCAGCGCGGCCTTGATCGCCGTTCTTACTTTTGTGGTTCTCTACCTCCTTGGTTTCGAGAATTGGTGGCAGTTGAGCCTTTCCGTGATCTCCGGCCTGCTTGCCGGAGTCATCATCGGCAAGGCAACCGAGTACTACACCTCTCATTCCTACAAGCCTACGCAGCAACTTGCGGAGAGTTCGCAGACCGGCCCGGCCACTGTTATCATCAATGGTATAGGCCTCGGAATGATCTCCACATGCATTCCTGTCGTGACAATCGTAGTGGCGATCCTGCTCTCCTACCTTTGCGCAACAGGGTTCTCCTTTGACCCTGCTTTGATCAGCAACGGTCTCTACGGTATCAGTATCGCGGCTGTCGGAATGCTTTCCACCCTTGGAATCACGCTTGCGACCGACGCTTATGGCCCGATCGCCGACAATGCCGGCGGCAACGCCCAGATGAGTGAGCTGGATCCTGAGGTCCGTCACCGCACAGACACCCTTGACGCTCTTGGCAACACCACCGCCGCTACCGGCAAAGGCTTTGCCATCGGTTCCGCCGCCCTTACGGCCCTGGCTCTCCTTGCCTCTTACATCGAGGAGATAAAGATCGGCCTTCAGCACATGGGCACCGCCGTTCTTCAGATCGGTGACAAGGTTGTCAATGTGGCCGAGGCCACGATCCCTCAGATCATCAGCTACTATGAGGTCAACCTCATGAATCCGTGTGTCCTCGCCGGAGTCTTTGTCGGCGCGATGATGGCATTCCTGTTCTGCGGTATGACAATGAACGCTGTGGGACGCGCCGCCCAGAAGATGGTTGTCGAGGTACGTCGTCAGTTCCGTGAGATCGCGGGCATCCTGGAGGGCAAGCAGCGTCCGGACTACAAGCGTTGCGTCGAGATCTCCACGAAGGCCGCCCAGCACGAGATGATCACTCCTGCACTCACGGCGATCATAGTTCCGGTCCTTGTCGGTATCATTCTTGGAGAGGCTGGTGTCATGGGTCTCCTTATCGGAGGTCTTGGAGCCGGATTCATTCTAGCCATCTTCCTCGCCAACTCAGGAGGAGCGTGGGACAATGCCAAGAAATATGTCGAGGATGGTCACTTCGGAGGCAAGAACTCTGTCAACCATCATGCGACGGTTGTAGGTGACACGGTAGGTGATCCGTTCAAGGACACATCCGGACCGTCATTGAACATTCTTATCAAGCTTATGAGCATGGTGTCGATCGTGATGGCCGGGCTTATTGTCATGATTCATGGCTAGCAGACCCGCCTGACCGTTCATCAAAATAGTTCACGAATGAAGAAAGTAACCATTAGAGATGTGGCGAGAGAAGCCGGAGTTTCAGTGACTCTGGTTTCTTTCGTGATGAATGCGAAAATGGGCCCGGACGGCAGGTTGGACTGTCCGGTTAACCCTGACACGGCGCAGAGGGTTCTTCAGGTTGCCAAGAGGCTGGGCTACAGGCGTAACAATGCCGCCGCATCCCTCCGAAGCGGAAGGACTCATTCCATTGCCGTGATCGTGTCTGACATTGCAAATCCATTCTTTGCCGAGATTTGCAGGAATATCGAGAACATAGCCTATAAGGATGGTTTTACGGTGATCTTCGCGAGCTCTGAAGAGAATCCTCAGAAGTTGGCTCACCTTGTCGAGACCATGGTAGGCTATAGCGTCGAGGGACTCATTGTGGCTCCTTGCATAGGTGCCGAGGCCGCTTTGGCAAGAGCGGTCAACATTGGTATTCCTACAGTTTTGATTGACAGGAATATGCCAGGGGAGGACTTCGGACGAGTGCTTGTCGACAACATCGATGCCGGAAAAGTGGCCGCTAAGTACCTGATCCATCAAGGATTCGGGAAGGTGGAGATGATCACCTACAAGTCAGGCGTAAACAGCCTCACTGACAGGGAGACCGGTTATGAGATGGCTATGGAGGAGGCTGGTCTGAAGGACGAGGTCAGGATTCATAAGATTGAGTATGAAGCCGAGGCTGCCAAGAAGGATGTCATCGAGATTTTCCGCGATGCTGCCAAACGTGGCGTCGAAGCCTTCATCCTTCCGACAAAACGAATCGCGATGTACGGTTTCAACGCGCTGAATGTCTTAGGGTTGAACTTGCCGAAGGATTTCTCTTTCGTCTGCTTTGACGAGAGCGATGTCTATGAGCTGAACAAGCCGGTGGTCCCTCATGTCATCCAGCCGCTTTCCGAGATAGCGTCGAGGTCTTTCGCACTTCTTCAGAATATGATAGAGGGCAAGGTCTCCGAGGAAGAAAAGACCTCCCTGCTCAAGGTAAAGCTTGTGCTGGGAGGACGTTTCGGCGGCGAATCGACGGAAGCGTCGTTCTAGATCGTAGTCTTGTAGATTTTTTCAGCTTGAGCCTTGCGGTAGTCATCGAGCTTATCCGAGATCGCAGTGTCTTGGAGGGCGAGAATCTCTGCCGCAAGGATTGCTGCGTTCTTGGCTCCCCCTATGGCCACGGTAGCCACCGGAATGCCTGTCGGCATCTGTACCATTGACAGGAGTGAGTCCAGACCGCCGAGGTTTTTCGTCGCCATCGGAACCGCGATAACCGGTAAGGTCGTAAGTCCGGCTGCGACACCGGCAAGATGGGCCGCGCCTCCGGCTCCCGCGATGACTACACCGAATCCGCGCCCCTTCAGGCCTTTGGTGTACTCAAACATCAATTCCGGGGTTCTGTGGGCGCTGATCACCCTTTTCTCGAACTCTATCCCGAAGTCCGTCAAAATCTGCTCGGCTCCTGACATGACATCGTAGTCACTGGTGGAACCCATGATAATAGCTACTTTAAGCATAAATATTTATTGAGTTTTATAGAGTTTATTTCACCTCTGTCCAGTGGATCCGGATTCCGTCCTTCTCCATGCCTCTGAACCAGGTCATCTGGCGTTTGGCGAACTGGTGGATGGCGTTCGCCAGCAGGGTGCGCATCTCATTCCAAGTCAGGACACCGAGGACGTACTGCGTGACGAACTTGTACTCAAGCCCGTAGTAGACAAGGTCTTCCGGTCTGATTCCGCTGTTCAGAAGCCCCTTTACCTCCTCGACCATGCCGCCGGCAAGCCTCTCGTCAAGCCGCTTGTCGATCCTGGCGACCCTTTCCTCACGGCTGACCAGAGTCCCGATGTAGTACGGATTCTTCGGCAGGAAGCCAGTCCTTTTCACGGGATGCTCCCTCTCGTAGATGGCCACTTCCAACGCCCTGATTATCCTGCGTTTGGATTGCAGTACTCCTTCGTCCGGAAGCGGCCCGAACTCGGACAGCCTCTGGATCAGAGACTCCGCGTCGTACTGTTCGAGCTCTTCCCTAAGGGCCTCGTCCGGAGGCACTTGCGGCAATGTGTAGCCGCAGGTCGCAGCCTGGATGTAGAGCCCGGTGCCACCGCACAGAATCGGTACCCGACCCCTTTCACGGATGTCTTTGTAGGAATATTCAAAGGCCTGCTGCCATTGGTAGAGGTCGAATCTGGTCCCGGCGGGAACGATGTCGATTAGGTGGTAGGGAACGTCTCCATATTCATTCAGATCCTTCCCGGTGCCGATGTCCATTCCCCGGTAGACCTGGCGGGAGTCGGCTGAAAGGATCTCTCCACCGCACCTGCGGGCCAGATCCACGGCATAGCGGGTCTTTCCGGATGCAGTCGGCCCTAGCACGACGATCAGATCGATCGCTCCGGAAGCATATTCATTGAATATGCCCCCGAAGTCGATGGTCTCAGGCTCCGGGAGGGGAGCCGGGGGAGGGATGGGGATCGCCTCCCGAAGTTTGTTCTGTGGCTTTCTGCCCATCTGCTAGTAGCCGAAGATGTCCTCAAGGGAGAGTTCGGTGACAGGGCCGAGCGAGCCGATGAAGTCCATGTCGAGGCCTTCCTTCCTGCCGAGGAATCCGTAGACGTACTTGCGCCCCTTTATCCATTTCTCCTGGAATGTCTTCACGTCCGCGAGGGTCATGCCCTGAACCTGCTCGAACACGGCCTTCTCACGGTCTTCGGAGAGGCCATAATCCTGAAGGTCAAGGTATTGGGTAAGAACTCCGAAGCCTGTTGTCCTGCCTGTGCGGATGCCGGTCAGCAGGGCGGTCTTGGCGACATTGAACGCCTTCTCCGACTCCGGCATGTTGTTGATGATGTCGTCGAAGGCCTCCACAGCCTCCTTGGCCTTGTCGTTCTGGGAGGCGATGAAGGCGTGGAAAATGTAGTCGCAGTCCTTGTAGCCAAGATCTCCGAGGTAGGCTGACGCTGAATATGCAAGGCCTCTTGCCTCACGCATCTCCTGGAAGACGATGGATCCCATGCCGCCGCCGAAGTAGGAGTTGTACATCCTTATGGCAGGGTCGTTGGTCACGTTGAACCTCTCTCCTCTGTCGGAATATTGCAGATAGTAGAACTGGTTGGCGTCGTAAGGAGCCAGGAAGACCTCGCTGGAGGCAACCTGTCTCGCTGTAGGATAGGTTCTTACGAGAGGTTCAGGGTTCTCGCTGATCCTGTGGTGTCCGGCGATCATCTTCTTGGCCGCCTGCTCGTCGGCAGGGCCGTAGTAGAGGATGTCGTGCTGTTTGCCGTACAGATCCCTGATGGCCTGGAGGAGTTCCTCTGATGTCAGTGACAGGACCTGCTCGTTGGTGAGGGTGGTCTTCCGGATGAACTCCGGGCCGTTGAAGATGTACTTCTGGAGCGCTCTGAAGCAGGCGCTCTGGCTCAACTTGCTGTCGGAACGATCCTTCAGGATATCGGATTTCAGCCCGGCAAGTATGGCCGTGTCAGGAAGGGCGTTGAAGATGAGGTCCTCCACGATGTCCATCGCCTGCCCGATGTTCTCGTCCAGTCCGCTCACACCGATGAAGGACTGGGTCAGTCCGCAGGAAAGCCTTTCCGAGCAGGCCAGCCCGTACATCTCCTTCTTGATCTGCTCGGCGGTTCTGGTCGGGGTGCCGAGGTAGCTGAGATAGTCGAACGCGAGGCTGAGGCGAGGATCGTCCTGGGCTCCTCTGTTGAACACGCTGTTAAGGGTGGTGATGTCGTTGATCTCGTTCTTCTTGTAGAGAAACTCGACACCTTCGGCCACGGATGCCTTGGACATGTCCTTGGAGAAGTCCACGAACACCGGCTCGATAGGAGCCACCGGGTTGTTCTGGATCCCGGTCAGGAACTCGCTCTGCTTGTCACGGTTGGTCTCGATCGGGGTGATGGCCGGGGCGGCGATCTTCTCGATGCCCTTGTCTTCTCCGATGCGCTTGTAGACAGCCACATAGCTGTTGGCTCCGAGATGCTCGTTGGCCCAGTCCACAATCTGTTGCTTGGTGACTTTCTCAAGCCTCTGCATCTGAAGCGCGTCATTCTTCCACTCGTGGCCGTTGATGAATGACTCCACGAAACTCATCGCCCTGTCCTCGTTGTTCTCAAGCTGGCTCATGTTGGAGAGCTTGTAGTTGTTGATGGTGGATTGGATGAGACTTTCGTCGAAGTCTCCGCCGCGAAGTTTCGCCACCTGCTCCAGCATGAGGTCACGCACCTCGTCAAGGCTCTGTCCCTCACGAGGATAGCCCACGAGGAGGAACTCCCCGTAGTCCGGACGGACGTAGTTGAAGCCGTAGAAAGTGTTGACTTTCTGGGCCTGGATGAGATTGAGGTCCGCAAGGCCGGCCTGTCCGTTGTAGAGGATGTTGCCCACGATGTCGCCGACCTCGCTTCTGAGATAGTCGTTGTTACCCGGAACCCTCCATCCCATCATCACGAACTCCGCGTCGAGTCCGTAGACTTCCTTCTGGATCGGCGCGGTGATGGCCTGCTCCGGCTCGTATTCAAGGTACTTGATGTCCGGATTCGGCTGCCAGTCTCCGAAATACTTCTCGATGGTGGCGACGAAAGTGTCCGGGTCAAAGTCTCCGGAGACGCAGATCGCCACGTTGTTAGGCACGTAGAAGTTTGCCCTGTAGTTCTCGATGTTGATGATCGACGGGTTCTTCAGGTGTTCCTGGGTGCCGAGGGTGGTCTGAAGTCCGTAAGGGTGGTGAGGGAAGAGAGCCAGGTCGATGGCCTCCATGGCCTTGCGGTTGTCCTGCGTGAGGCTCATGTTCTTCTCCTCGTACACGGCCTCCAACTCGGTGTGGAACCCTCTGATGACCGGGTTCATGAACCTGTCGGCCTCGATCCTCGCCCAGTTGTCGATCTCGTTGGATGGTATGTCCTCCTGATAGACTGTCATGTCGCTGGAGGTGAAGGCGTTGGTGCCTTCGGCTCCGATGACGGACATCAATTTGTCATATTCATTAGGGATCGCGATCTTCGATGCCTCGTAGCTGATGGAGTCGATCCGGTGGTAGATCGCCCTGCGCTCCTCCGGGTCGGTCTTGGTCCTGTAGACCTCGAACAGGGCCTTTATCGAGTCGAGCAAAGGTTTCTCGGCGGCGTAGTCTGAGGTTCCGAAATTCTCAGTGCCCTTGAACATCAGGTGCTCAAGGTAGTGGGCGAGTCCCGTGGTCTCCTTCGGGTCGTTCTTGCTGCCGACCTTGACGGCGATGTAGGTCTGGACGCGCGGTGTCTCCTTGTTGACGGTCATGTAGACCTTCAGACCATTGTCGAGGGTGTAGATCTTGGTGTTCATCGGATCGCCCTTGACAGTCTCGTACTTGTACTCGGCGCAAGAATCCGCCAGAAGCATTGAGATGACGGCCGTTGCCGCCAGAAAGAGTCGTCTCATCATATTCATAGAATTTGTGTTTGCCATCCGGAAAGGTTGTGATTGACAAACTTAAGCATTTTTGGCCGCAACACCAAGAAAAGTGATTATCTTTGTGTCCATGTGTTTTACGGCAAGCGGTCGCCTGCTTGCGAAAGATGATTTGATGAATATGTCGAAGCAGAAGGAATATAAAGTTGAGATTCGTAATCGCAGGGCCTCGTTCGATTACGAGTTCCTGGAAACCTATGTGGCGGGAATATCCTTGGTCAGCACGGAGATCAAGTCAATCCGTATGGGCAAGGCCTCTCTGGTGGATTCGTTCTGTTATTTCGTGGGTAACGAGCTGTTCGTCAAGGGTATGAATGTGGCCCAGTACTTCTGGGGCTCCTGGGGGCAGCACGAGCCGACACGCGACCGCAAGCTGCTTCTCACCAAGAGGGAGCTCCGTCATCTGCGCCAGGCCGTAAAGGAGAAAGGCCTGACGATCGTCGCCACCAAACTGTTCATCAACGAGAACGGCCTGGCCAAGCTGGTCATAGCCCTGGCCCGAGGCAAGAAGATCTACGACAAGCGCGCCACCATCAAGGAGAAGGACCTCCGCCGCGAACTCGACCGCGGCGAGTAGCCATTAGCCATCACCGCCTGCTGCTTTACGGTCGCCGAACCTGCCGTAGTGCCGCTTTACCACCCCTTCCCCTAACCCCGAGTTGCCCTTTCTGATCGCCGAACTCGCCGTAGTGCCGCCTTGCCACCCCTTCTCCTAACCCCGAGTTGCCCTTTCAGATTGCCGAACCCGCCGTAGTGCCGCTTACTAACCCTGGGCCGCCCTTTTCGGTCGCGGGATCTGCCGTAGTGTCGCCTTACCACCCCTTCCCCTAACCCTGTTGCCCTTCCCGCTTTACGATCTTCAGTGTGGGCGATAGGAAGCTGCATTTTACGAAACACGTTCAGCCTAAAAGGCTTGTGGTGATGGTGGAACTGTGATTGTGCTGAAAAAGTCTAAGAAGAAAGTGAGAGTTTTTCAGCATATTCATTGATAGGTGGCGTTCTATGGCATTTTACCATGAACGTGTTTTGTAAAAAATAGTGGCGTTATCCGTCTGGACAGCTCTTGTAAGAAGACCAATGCGGAAAACAATGCGCATCAATGAAGAATCCCTACCGAGACTCCGATCAGATTTCTTCCCGCCCCGTCGAGTCCAGGAACAATGCACCCGGGCGACTTTGGGGCTGAATCCCGCCCTTAGGGTTCCTGCGTGGGCTTCGGATGCAAATCTGTCTTGGAGCTAAGGCCGGGGAACGGCGCAGGCGGCGCTGCGGGAGGGGGCGGCTGGAATGGCCGGAAACAGAATTGCGCATGTATGCTGCCCGGAGCCTTCCTGTGCGGGTTCCGGGCGCAATTCTGTTTGTCTTGGGATAAAGGCGTTGAAAAATAAGTCGGTAAAGATTTCGGCAGTATTTTCGAGGATGGCTGTCTTTTGGAAGAAGTTGTGTGCCGGTGACACATGACTGATTTGAAAAGACAGCTAAATCGAAAGACAATCAAAGATTACCAAGTATTCTTTAAGGATTGCTAATAAGCGCCACTATACGAAGCGCCACTATACGAAGCGCCGCTATATTCCGAACGCCTTTTTGATTTCCTCCACCGCGTCAAGCTTTTCCCAGGCGAAGAACTGGACGAGCTTGTCGGTCTGGCAGCCAGGCTTGCCGACTTTCACTGACTTGGTGTATGGCTTGCGGCCGAAATGGCCGTAGGCGGCTGTCGGCTCGTAGATCGGGTTCTTCAGCTCGAACTTGCGGATGATCGCGGCGGGACGGAGGTCGAAAAGGTTTTCGATCCTGCGGGCGATCTCGGCGTCAGGCACGATGCCGGTGCCGTAGGTGTCCACGAAGACGCTCACCGGCCTTGCCACACCGATGGCGTAGGCGATCTGGACAAGCATTTCCTGGGCGACGCCGGCCGCTACCATATTCTTGGCTATGTGTCTTGCCGCATAGGCCGCCGAACGGTCAACCTTGCTCGGGTCCTTGCCGGAGAAGGCTCCGCCGCCGTGCGCGCCCTTGCCGCCGTAGGTGTCCACGATGATCTTTCTGCCAGTCAGGCCGGTGTCGCCGGCGGGACCGCCGATCACGAACTTGCCGGTCGGATTGACATGCAGGATGAAATCGTCCTTGAACAGGGCTGCGGTCTGAGGATTCAACGCCGCCTTGAGTCTTGGCAGCAGAATATTCCTGACGTCGGCCTCTATCCTGTCGTGCATCGCCTGGTCCACCTTGTCCTGGCCGAACTGCTGTACGGCATCGGAGTAAGGAATATTCCCAAGCCCGTCTGCCACGAAGTCGTCGTGCTGGGTTGATATGACGATCGTGTGGACACGAACCGGACGGTGTGACTCGTCATATTCAACGGTGAACTGGGACTTCGAGTCGGGTCTTAGGTAAGGCATCAGCTCCGGGGAGTTGTGGCGGATGTCCGCGAGCTCCTGAAGGGCGATCTGCGAGAGGTAGAGCGGCAGAGGCATGTAGTCCTCCGTGTCCCGGCAGGCGTAGCCGAACATCATGCCCTGGTCGCCGGCTCCCTGATCCTCAGGGTTTTCGCGCTCCACGCCACGGTTGATGTCCTGGCTCTGCTCGTGGATCTCGGAGAGGACTCCGCAGGAGTTGCCGTCGAACATGTAGTCGGCCTTGTTGTAGCCGATGCGGTTGATCACTCCGCGCACAACCTTCTGGATGTCAACGTACGCGTCCTCGGAACGGACCTCGCCGCCGATGACCACAAGTCCTGTCGAACAGAATGTCTCGCATGCCACCTTGGCCTCGGGATCCTGACGGAGGAACTCGTCAAGGACTGCGTCTGAAATCTGGTCGGCCACCTTGTCTGGATGACCCTCAGAGACTGATTCGCTTGTAAATAGGTAATTCATAATGTGTTATGTTTTTTAATCATCATTGTCATCCCTAAACTGGAGGGTGGAATATAAACAAAAAAACTCCAACGTATGGGAATACGTGGAGACACATAAAAAACACAACGTAAATTTTTTAGCATTTTTTAGTGTGGTTGCAAGCAGGCAAATCTCTCCACATTTTCCGGTTGCAAAGATAATGCTTTTTCGGGAATATCCAAAAACCGCTCAAATTGTGTTTTCGCCGTGAATTTGTTATAATCTTCAATCGTAACCGATTTGTAACTGAATTAAATTTTCTGAACCGAAGAAAATGTGTTAAATTCGCAAGTTGAATGATATGCACGGAAAAGGATTAACTCAATACTTTATATTTATTAACAAATCTATGGTTCAATTACTCAAGAAGGGCTTTGCCGCATTAGTCGCAGCCCTTGTCGGAATCACGGCATTTGCACAGGTTACCACGTCCTCATTGAACGGTAAGGTGACTGACGCCAATGGAGCCGCTGTTCCTGGAGCCGCCGTGGTCGCGGTTCACACCCCGTCGGGTACACAGTACTATGCCGTCGCCAACGCGGAAGGCCGTTATGCAATCAACGGTATGCGTTCCGGTGGTCCTTACAAGGTTGAGGTAAGCTGTCTTGGCTACCAATCAGTAACCTACACGGATGTTACTCTCCAGCTCGCCGAGGCCTACAACCTCAACGCCATGCTGAACGATGACACCCAGATGCTTTCAGAGGCTGTTGTTGTCTCCACCGCCAACTCCAAGTTCGCCGTAGAGAAGACTGGTGCCGCCACCAACATCAACAACGCCCAGATCACCGCTCTGCCTACTGTCAGCAGAAGCATCACTGACGTGACCAGACTTTCCCCTTACGGCGGAAACGGAATGAGTTTCGCCGGAACGGATGGCCGTACCGCCAACTTCACCGTGGACGGTGCCAACTTCAACAACAACTTCGGCCTTTCCGAGAAACTTCCTGGAGGAGGTTCTCCAATCTCCATCGACGCGATCGAGGAACTTCAGGTTGTGATCTCTCCTTACGATGTCCGTCAGACCGATTTCATCGGAGGTGGCGTGAACGCCATCACCAAGTCTGGTACCAACACCTTCAAGGGATCCGCCTATGTTTATCACCGCAACGAGAACATGCGTGGCAACACTGTTGACGGAACCGAGATCGCCGGTGCCCGCGACAAGGACCGCAACACCACTTACGGCTTCACTTTCGGTGGCCCGATCATCAAGAACAAGCTCTTCTTCTTCGTCAATGCTGAATATTCACAGACACCATCTGTCGCTGTCCGTTGGAGGGCTTCCGAAAATGGTGTGGGAGAGTCTACCAAGTACCTTTCCTATGCGTCAGTTGCCGACATGGAGAAAGTTTCCTCCCATGTGAAGGACAAGTATGGCTACGACACCGGCTCTTTCACTGATTTCCCTTCTGACGAGAGCAACGCCAAGATTCTTGCCCGTCTCGACTGGAACATCAATGACGCGAACCACCTCGCTGTCCGCTACAACTACACCAACAATACTTCTTGGTTTGCTCCTAACGCCTCCTCGATGGACGGAGGTACACGTTCCGCCTATGCGAGAACCTCTCTTTACTCAATGGCTTTTGCGAACTCAATGTACTCTATGAATAACCTCGTTCATTCCGTATCCGTTGACCTTAACAGCCGCCTTAGTAACAACCTTTCCAACCAGTTCCTCGCCACATTCTCAAAGCTTGATGACGTGCGCGGAACCAACTCAAGCGAGTTCCCGTTCATTGACATCCAGGACGGTACCGGCACCAACACCCAATACATGTCCCTTGGCTATGAACTCTTCACTTGGAACAACGCTGTCCACAATACAATCGCCAACATCAAGGATGACATCACTTATTATGTAGGCAGCCACAAGGTCACCGCTGGTCTCAGCTATGAATATCAGATGGCGGACAACGCCTACATGAGAAACGGTACGGGTTACTATCGTTATTCAAGCGTTGACGATTTCGTCAATGGAGCCGCTCCTGAGGTTGTCTGCCTCACTTACGGTTATGACGGTGAGAAGAATCCTGCCGCCCGCGTGCAGTTCAGCAAGCTGGGTCTTTACGCTCAGGATGACTGGAACCCTACCGAGAACTTCAAATTGACCTACGGTGTTCGTTTCGACGGTCTGTTCTTCAACAACAGCGACCTGATGACCAACAAAGCCATCCTTGATCTCGACTACTATGACAGCAACAACGATGTTCGTCACATCGACACAGGTAAGTGGCCTTCTGCCGGAATCTCGGTTTCCCCGCGTGTCGGCTTCAAGTGGGACGTTCTCAATGACAAGAGCCTCACCCTCCGCGGAGGTACCGGTCTCTTCGTAGGCCGTCTCCCTCTCGTGTTCTTCACGAACATGCCTACCAACTCCGGTATGGTTCAGTACCAGGCACAGATCAACGGGAATACCCTTGCTGAAAAAGTCAAAGGCTATACAGGACCAACTGTTGTGAGAGATGGAAAAACTTATATTGACATGAGTCAGTTTGCCGGTGGTCTTAAGACTTTGAATGGCAAGGCTACGTCTCAGGCTCTCTACGACTACCTCATCTCAGTTGGTTACCCTTCAACTATCTCCCCTGAGGATGGTGCTGTTCCTTCCTCAATCTCTGCGGTTGACTCCAAGTTCAAGATGCCTCAGGTTTGGAAGACATCACTCGCTGTTGACTACCAACTTCCTGTCTCATTCCCGTTCACCGTCACTGTTGAAGGAATATTCAACAAGACCATCAATGGCGTGATGATGTCAGACTGGAGCATGCTTCCTGCCGAAGGCTTCGCAAGATGGAATGGCGCGGACAACCGTCCTGTTTTCCCTTCCAACTTCAGAAACGCCACCAAGGCTTTCGTGCTTGAGAACACCAGCAAGGGCTATGGCTATTCGGCCAACGTGACTGTGAATATGCGTCCTGTCGAGGGTCTCAGCTTCATGGCGGCTTATACCCGCGTGGGTTCCAAGGAAATCACCGGTATGCCGGGTTCAAACGCCGAGTCCGCGTTCACCTACGTTCCGACGATCGCAGGTCCAAACAACATCCAGCTCCACAACTCCCAGTACGTCACTCCGGATCGTTTCGTGGCATCCGCTACGCATCACGACAAGAGCGGCAACCACTTCAGCTTGATCTACGAGACTTGGAGGGGAGGTTACAACTACTCTTACATGCTCGCCAATGACATGAACGGCGACGGCTACAGCTACGATGCCCTTTATATTCCTACAGACAAGCAGGTTGCTGACAAGCAGTTCCGCTTCACTTCCGATAGCGACCGCGACCGCTTCATGGACTATGTTCACGGCGACAAGTACCTGAGCAAGCATCAGGGTGAGTATGCCGAGGCCTACAGCGTCTACTCTCCTTGGGTCCACAGGGTTGACTTCAGCTACAAGCACGATTTCAAGATCAATGTCGGCAAGAGCGTCAACACTCTTCAGCTCAGCCTTGATGTGAAGAACATCCTTAACCTCTTCAACTCCAGCTGGGGTGTCAGCAAGTATATGAATCCAGACCTCAATTCTGGCCGTATCCTCAAGTACGATACGACTGACTCAGAGGGTTATCCGGTGTTCTCGACTCCGAAGACCGTTACTTCGGATGTGAAGACATTCGTTCCTAACACGGCGATCGGCCAGTGCTGGTACGCTTCGGTGGGAATAAAGTACATGTTTAACTAATATTATTTATTGAGATAATTATGAAACTCAAATATTTATTCTCAGCCATTTTCGCTTCCGTCCTCTTTGTTGGCTGCAACGATGAGGAGCTTGGAAGGCTGGACAACATCAGCCTGGCGGATTCCTACCTTTCGATCCCGAACGCCGGTGGTACAGCGGTGTTGACCATTGATGCCACAGACACCTGGGAATTCGTCACGGATGACAACTGGCCTGATGTCATCAAGAGGAATAAGGACAACACTATCAAATCGCAGACTCCGTCCTGGCTTTCCGCCGACAAGATGTCCGGCGCCGCTGGCGAGTCTAAGGTCACCTTCTCAGCCGCAGCCTTTCAGGGCGGTCGTGAGCTTGAGCTTAAGATAAAGGTCGGCAATAACTCTCAGTTCGTCAGAGTCCGTCAGGGTTCCATGACTGCCGTGACTGTTTCCTGCAAGGAAGCCAACGAGAGTCCTGAAGGAAAGAACGTAAGGGTGAGCGGTGTCTGCACAGCCATCGAGAACACACTCTACGGCAACTGGTATCTCACCGACAAGACTGGTTCGGTCTACATCTACGGTACTCTTGACAAGAAGGGTGCTGAGAAGAACTTCGCAAGCCTCGGTATCGAGCTTGGTGACGTTGTCACCGTCGAGGGACCAGTCGGCTCCTACAAGGGCAACCCTCAGCTTGTGAAAGTGACTGTGATCAGCATCAAGAAGTCCCTTATCAAGATTGTCAACCCTTCCGCTACCGTTTCCAAGGATGGAGGAGAGGTGTCTGTCAAGGTGGCCTACAAGGGCAACGGTGTCTTCCCTTCTGTTCCTGAGGATTGCGATTGGGTGAAGTATGTCGGCATGAGCTACGTGAAGGGCGTTCCTACTAAGATAGAGCCTTCTCCTGCGGACACGGCTGTTGTTAAGTTCACTGTCGCTCCTAACAGCGATGACGCCCGCAAGTGCGAGGTCAAACTCGCTTCCTACAAGGGTAAGGATTCTTCTGACGGTACGTTTACCATCAATCAGGATTCCGGACTTCTTCTCTTCACCTTGCCTTTTGAGGAGTCTTTCAAGAATGGTAAGGGCTCATTCACGATCGAGAATGTTCTTGTGCCGACAGGAAGTACCTATGTTTGGTCAGAAGACACCAAATACGGTTACATGAAAGCGTCGTCTTTCGTGAACAAGACCAATCTCGAGTCCGAGTCTTGGTTGGTTTCTCCGATAATCGATCTGGCAGGAAAGAGT